>CAWAEU010000052.1:0-30468 GCA_963780975.1 uncultured Acidobacteriaceae bacterium
TTTTTTTTCCTGCTGCTGGACTCGTCGTGTGCTGTATTCCACGCGGTGCGCGCTGACATTGACACGCACAGTGCCCGGAAACACAGGTAAAGGCTACGCAAAGGTTCGTCTTCTCCCCAAAGCTTTCCGCCGAGTTCTCCGGTGGTTTCTTGAGCTTAGAGCATTGCGTCACCGCAACCTCGAGCTCACAGCGTGGCCGCTGGTGAGGTCGCGTACCGCGTCGCCTACACGAAGGAAGGATCCGTCATCGCGGCTGCCCGCAACTGCGCAATGGCATTGCACTGCATAAGCAGAAGCCGGCGACGTTGTAGCGGTCGCGGCCTGTGCAGAACGGCATCAGGAACTCGGTCGCCTGCCAGCGATCTTCCGACCGCACATGGAATCATCCTGTATTGTCCGGCAATTTGCTGCTGGTGTCGCAACGGCCGCGAGGCGGCCTGCTATCGGCTGCCCGGGCCATGACGACCGGGGGGATGAACAACCAGTGCCGGCATTTCACCACGTCGTCGTCGAATTGCAACAACCGGCGATTGCGCTGCGAGCGGAAGACGCGGACCTTGAATTCCGCAATCGGGCACATCCAATTCAAAAAATCGGTGCCTGGCTGAAACTCTTCGAACTTCCGCCAGGCCACGACGCTGGCCTCTTGCAGGATCTCCAGGGCGTCGTCCCGCGTCGGCACGAGTGTGATAATGAACCCCAAAACCATCGATTCGTGCTTGACAAACAGCCGCACGAAGGCCTCCTGACGGCTCAGGTCGGCCTGGGGATCGGACGGTTCGCTGTGGTCCAACTCGGGCGACATCTGGCTCATCCGCCAAGCAGCAAAGGGTCTTCCCCACTAGCTAATCAAACCAGACCCGGCAATCAGGATGGAAAAATCAGAGAAATTTCGGCCAGACCGGGCCGAAAGGGAGCCCGCGCTCTGAGTCTTGGGCGTGGGAGTGCCGGATTCTGGATCATAGCCGAGATTGGCGCGGCATGTCCCGGCCCCCGGCGGTCACGAGCACCGAGCAGGGAGTTTCGACGGTTAATTCTGTTCGGCCCCTGCGGTTTGCGGATTGAAACCATCCAATCCCGTGAGACTGCCGATGCCACTGCCGACCTGCTTTCCCGTCCCGACGATTCGCGGAGTCATCGATCGGCGAATCCTCGTCAACTTCCGAGTCGACCCGAGTGTTTTGGCAAAATTGCTCCAGCCCCGTTTCGCCCAAATCTCGTGGCGGGCTTCGGCATGGCTGGCGTATGCCTGATTCGGCTAAAACACCTCCGACTGCGCAGCGTGCCGCAGGTGCTGGGCCTGGGGTCTGAAAACGCTGCCCACCGGATTGCGGTCACGTGGGAGCAAGGTGGTAAACTGCGTGAAGGCGTGTCTGTCGTACCCCGCCGCGACACTTCCTCGCGGTTCAATGCGTTGGCTGGCAGCCAACTGTTTCCGGGCATCCATCACCACGCCCGGTTCGAGAGTCACGAACAGCACGGCCGCTACCGCGTCGGCCTGGACAGCGACGATGGTCAAGCGCACTTACTCGTCGCCGGCCGGGTAGCCGACAAATGGCCGTCGGGCTCGATATTTCCCTCGCTCGACGCGGCGTCCACTTCCAGGGCCGGATCGCTGGGGTATTCCGCCGCCCGGCAGCCCGGCCGGTTCGATGGGCTGGAACTGCGTTGCCTGAGTTGGGCAATGATGCCACTTGAGGTCGAACAGGTCGAGTCGAGCTTCTTCGACAACCGCGAGCTGTTTCCGCAAGGGTCGGTCCAGTTCGATTCCGCCCTGCTGATGCAGGAAATCGACCACGAGTGTGGCATGGTTGCACGACAATTTGATTAGAGCCACCAGTCGACCGCGCTGAGGCCCGGTGGATCGACAGTCGGGGGATTGCAATTCTACAAACGCGAAGGGCATCCGATACCACGACGGCTCCAGCTCCACTCGCAGCCGCAAATCGGCGCCGGACAGGGATTGTGGAAATTGGTTGATCCGCAGGTTGTCGAGGTTTGCGTCGGCGCCGGCATGAGCGTGGTAACGGCCTCTAATTCAATGCGCCGCACCGTACCTCCCACCTCGGCCAGGTCGCCGCGCACACAGGCCACGGCGATGGCCGCTTCCAGTGTCAGCGGTTCGGCACCCCGGCCGCCAGCAGTTCGGCGCGTCGCGCCAGGGCCTCGTCTGCCAAGCCCGGATCCGGGCGGACCACAAAATACCGCCGCTGCGAATCGCAATCGCTGCAAGCAGGTTCGCCCGGCAGCACCACAAATTGGCTGCCGACCAGCGGCTGGCCCACGAGAGTTTCGCTGAGCGTCTGCATCAGCTGCGGCAGGGGGGAGCTGAATTGTCCGTTGAACGACTTCTCTTCAACCGCCGGATGACGACTTTTTGCCCCCCTGGCTCTCGGCGGCGGCCAGCCGGCTGCGCCAGAGGAGCAAGCCGCCGGTCGCCTGTCGATAGGCCGCGACTTCGGCCGCCAGAGCCGGATCCTTGGCGGCCAGCTTGTCCAGCACAGCGCCAGGGTTCGACCGCGGCCGCAGAATCGGCCGACAGGGTCGCCACGACGGGCGCCAACGCGTCGAGATAGGCCAGGTAGCGCGTGCGAACATCGGCCGCCGCCACGTGGGCCGTGTCGGTTGCGATCAGTCTGATCAGAGCGGGCGAGATCTTCGACTGGAAAGTGCCATCGGCCGCCTTCACCAATTCGCTGTGCCACATTATCGGGATAGCCGCCGGCATTGACCGGGCAGTTGACGGCCCACACCCGCAATGCCTGGCCATGCAGCTGTTGCCACTGGGCCACCGCCCACCGCAGTGCCTGCGGCCCATCGACGTCGCGGCCGTCGATCTGTGCCGGCCGATGTTCGCCGAGTGCGGCCACGACGGCTTCCAGCGTCTTGAGCACCGCCGGGAAATCCGGCTGAGGATTGGGAATCGTCGCCCGGGCTTCGCGTGCCGCTTGGGCCCGCTGATGCTGCACCTGGTCCTTCAGACTCGTCACCAGGCGCTCGAATTCGTAGAGATAGCTTTGAGGTGTTTTGGGGTACCGGTTTCTTCGACCGCCAGGTCGTCGTACAAGTCGAGCGGCGGTAGACGGCCTCGACGTCGTCGTGCTCGGCCTGCTTGCAGTGCTGCCAGGGCCTTGGATTGTTTGGCGATGCACTCTTGGAAAACAGGCAAGTGATCGTGGACGATGGTGCGGCAGGCCGGCACCGCCAGGGCAGCTTGGATTCGATCCTGCAAGCGTTTTTTCCAGATACACGGAGCACACGTTGAGATCATCAAGCAGGCCGGTTCCGACCAGATCGCCAGATTTTCGATCACCCGAGCCAGCCGCAGCAGCAACACGCGCACGCGGCCGATGTCGGTCAGCTTGCTTTTCAGCGTGTCGTCGCTCGTCTGTTCGATGTCGGTCAGGATGCGATCGGCCCGCCGGTCCAGCACCAGCCCTCGGCCCGCCAGCCGACGGCGGGTCCCGTCGCTCCACAAGCTCAGTACATGCTCGGGCTGTTCGTTGCTGGGTCCGCCGAGCGACGCCCGGACGTCGACCTTAACCGCCGGCAGCCGCGATTTAGACTGGCCAAAGTCTCTTCCGCAGCGGTCTCGGCCGGCTGCGCCACGGCCGCCAATGCGGATTCAACGCCACGGCACACAGCCATCGCAGCCACGGTGCTGGAACCGTGCGCCGGTGCGATGCCGCTAGGCGCGGCAAGAGTAACAGTTGGCCGCCGCCGCCCGTCTGGTTTTCTTGTCGGGAGAGCATAATGTTCATCGCGGCCTACTGCCCAAGCGGAAATCGACTGACCGGCCGGTTGCAATTTGCCCGATACGGTCACTGCCTCGCGAGTCGAACTGTCGATGAGCGCGCTTGGAATTCCGCTTGGATGAAATCGGGTCCGATCTCGACGATTTTCAGTTCCACCGGCTGATCCCGCGAGCTGTGCCAGATCGGCCCGTCGGGTATTTTTTGCACGAAGATATTTGCGCGGCTGTAGGTACGGTGGTCAGGTCGGACTGATTGGCTGCGGGCGTGACGCACCAGCACGCTCGGAAACGTCTCGCGCCGGATCGAGAGTGCTGGTCATTTGCCGCACGGCCGGTCGATTCGGCAGATGTATGGTTGGGGCTTGGCAGGCCGCGGTCTTGGCGGCGGTGTCGCCGGCAGTCGGCGAGGGGCCGAAAACGCATTCGATGCTGCCCGAGCCGACCGGATTGGCCGCTGGCGGTATCGGCGGCGCGGGAATGGAGGTGTAAAGCTGGGAGCCAGCTGTTGCACGCGTTCGACCGCGTCGCAGCCCGGCGCCGCGACGAGTAGCAGGCCCGCGCCAGATAGCCAGCGACGGTGGACTTCCTTGCGCCGCTCATCGGTTCGCTTCCAATTTCTTTGCTTCGCAGATTCCTGCATGCGCCAGTTGCGAGGAATCAATCATGGCGCAGGCGTGCCGCATTAGATCGCAGCAACGTCGAAAATCATACGCCCGGCACAGGCGCGAGCGAGTCCAGGCAATCGCCGGTTAGCCGAGCGCTAGTGCGGCGTTAGCAATGCAAGACACGTGTAATGGGTAGTGTTTTTGACACTGGCCACTCAGCGAAAGAGCGGGAAGCAAGGCGATCAGCTTCCAGCGAAGGGCTCTCATTTTGTCATCTTAGCCGAGCCGCGGGCCATCCGCAGTGGATTGCCAGGATCGAACGCGACCGACAGCGAGATTCCGCCGCCGAGCGATTGGTCGCATGTCGCGGTTTGCGAAACGGGCGTCGTGCGGCTGGACTCGAATGGTCAACTCGTCAAAGAGCAAACCGGCGTGCTCCAGCCGCCAGTGCCCCACCGTCCTCCGCTCCGCAGCGGGGGCCGCATCGCGACGGGGGCCTTACGACTCCAAGCCTTCTCATCGAAGATTTCCACATCTCCCGCCGCAGATTGACCCGGCAGGAAACCGGATCGCTGCTCCGGAAGTGAACCGCCCCGGGCTCGCGGAAGCGGTGATCCTTTCCCGGGTTGCCGGCCCAGGCCTTTGCCGACACGCCCGTTAAATTCGTCATGGATACGCCGGGGCTGCGGCTGGATTGGCCAATTTGGGGACCCTGCGCCCCCCACGTGGTTGCGGATGCCTGGACACGAAGTTAGCATAAATGCTCGCTTTATCGGTAATCTGCCCATCTATCGGGGCAGCCGGACCTTCGCCAACCCAGGAACATGGGGAGACATTTGCATGCGACGAGTTGGTAAGACGTTGATCGCTTGGACGATCGTCGTGCTGATGGTGGTCGATCCCGCGGCCGCCGGCCGCTGGGCCTGCCGGGCTCGCTGCTACAACCCGTGTTACCGACCGAATTACAATTCGTGTCAGGCGCCGGCGACAAGCTGTCCGTCGGCAACGGGCCATTCGACCTGGATGCCACCGACCGGCGATGTGGGCGGCGCTGCGGCCGCAGCATCCTGTGGTCGCGGCTGGGAGCGCGCCTGCCAGCCGACTTCGCTTCCGAACCCGGGCATCCGCCACCAACGGGGACGGAGTTCGAGGTCAGGGATGCCATTTCCGCATATGAGAAGTTCGGTCGCCCAACCTCTTGATCTATCGCAAGCGCGCAGCGCCTCACATGGACATGGCGAGCGCCGACGCGGAGGAACGCTTTCGACAGTACAAACAGCTCACGGAATTTTGTCGCACGGCGTTCTACGACGCCGAGGGAGCGGCGATCGTTGCGCACCACGGCTTCGCGGACGGCGCTGATTTCGAGCGCCAACTGACCGAACACGCGCGTAAGTGGATTGTCCGTGAGCTCGAGAAGGCCGGCGAGCACGAGTTACGCCCGCGCTGGACTTCGGCTCGCCATTCCGGGGACTTCAGTCGTTCGACGCGGAACACCAGGACGTGTTCTTCGGCCGCTCGCAGGCGGTTGGCGAGGTGATCCGCCGGCTGGGGACGCGGAACTCAAGGGGCGAAGCCGGGGGGCGCGGGCTCGACTGCTGCTCATCAACGGCATGAGTGGCAATGGCAAGACCTCGCTGGTCCGGGCGGGATTGCTGCCGTTTCTGGCGGACCGGCCCGTCGAGGGCATTGCGGCCTGGTACACCGTCTGCGTACGCCCCTCGGACGTGGATGGTAGTGCCCCGGACGGGCGGATGCTGGGCGCCCTCGCCGCCCGGATATGGGCGACGCTTCCGGGTGCGGCCCGGTTTGGCTTGGCGCCCCGCGATTCGCCGAAGTACTGCGCACGGAGCCGGGGCCACTGCTGGCGGATCGAGACGTACCTGGCAGCGGAGGCGGCGGAAGCCAGGTCCCGGCGGAGCAGGTCCGCCTATTAATCTATATCGATCAATTGGAAGAGATCTTCACGCTGCCGTCGGTCGCTGCGCAATCCGCTGCTCTGCTCGATGTCGTGGCGGCCCTGTCGGCGCTCCCGAGCGTGTGGGTCGTCGCGACGTTGCGGAGCGATTTCATGCACCGTCTCGAGAGCCACCCGGAGATCATGGCGTTGCTGCGCCGCAGTCCGCCATACACTCTGCTTGCGCCGCGCGGAGATGAACTGCTGGACATGATCCGCGAGCCCGCGGCGGTGACTCTGCCGTCAGCCAGCGGAGCCTCCGCAGGCGTTCCGGTTTACAACTACGTTGTCACCATAGACGACGCGCTGATGGGCATTACCCACGTCATTCGCGGCGACGACCACATCTCCAACACTCCCAAGCAGGTGGCCATCTACGAGGCCTTCGGCTGGCCGGTGCCGGAGTTTGCCCATCTCTCCACCATTCTCGGACCCGACCGCGAGCGGCTCTCAAAGCGCCACGGAGCCGCGTCTATCTCCGCCTTCCGGCGCATGGGCTATCTGCCTGAGGCGCTGGCCAACTACCTTGGCCTGCTTGGATGGGGCGCGGAAGACGGCAAAACCGAGACCTTCACCCTGGCCGAGCTGACAAAGATCTTCACTATCGAACGCGTGACTCCCAGTCCAGCCGTTTTCGACTTTGACAAGCTGAACTGGCTCAACCGTCACTACATCAAGCTTGCCGATCCGGAGCGCATTGCCAAGCTGGCCGAGCGGCAGTTTCTGCTGCAACGGCCGGATATCTTCCCGCTGTGGACAACCACGGAGTTCTACAGCGCCGAGGCCATGGCCGTCCTCAAGAGTCTTGACCCTCCGATTGAACTGAACTTCCCCTCAATCGAGCTGATCAATCAGCGCAAGGCGTGGTTTGACCGCCTGCTGGCCCTGTTTCTGCCCGCTGTAGATCATCTTGACGAGCTGCCGGCGAAGACGTCGCCCATCTTCCTGTTTGATCCTGGCGCAGCGCAGCGCGACCCTGAGAATGCCGACCTTTCTGGCCGCCGCATCAGCCCGCACTGTGCTGGGAGAGCTTGCCAAGCGCGCCGGCGCAAGCAGCGACTATGTAACCGCGGAGGCCTTCAAAGGCTGGCTGAACGAGATCCAGGCCGCAACGGGCATCAAGGGCAAGGAGCTCTATAATCCGGTGCGCATCGCTCTCACCGGGTTTCATTCCGGGCGCGAGTTTGACAAGCTCATCCCGCTGATTGAAGACGGCGCGGCGCTGGACCTTCCCATTCGCGGCGTGCGCGATCGCATTGCGCAATTTGCCAAATTTATAGGAGTCTGACGGCCGTGATTGACCATAAAGTTGCTCCCGTCTTCGATGGAACCTTTCCGCACCGCTGGCAGGCTGAGATACTTCCCGAGCGGCCACTGATTCTCCCTTCGCGGCATTTCGTCTATCCAGGCGAGGCGGAAGAGGTGGAACGCGGCGCGCTGGAAGTGCTCATCAGGCCTGACGCGAAGCCGGGCAAAGATAAGCGCGCTGCCTCAGCGCAGGAGTTTCTGGCTACCTGTGCTCTGGGTTTCCACGATCCAGTTGTTCCCAACGGACTTTGGTCCACGCCGAATTCCAAGGAGATCTGCGCGGTCTCAGGCGGTTATGCGTACATCATCGACACCACAGCGCCGGAGCGGTTCACGATGATCAATTACAGACCTGTGCTGGAGATTCGCCCGCTGGCCGCGCAGGGATTGCTGCTCTTCGTCGGGCATCATTCGATTCTTGCGTGGGGCGCGAACGGACAGGCCTGGCAATCGGCAAGGCTGTCTTCGGAAGGGCTGACGATTACAGGGATCGAAGGCGACGTGCTGCATGGATTGGGATGGAATTTGATTACAGATAAGGAAGAGCCGTTTGCGCTGGAGTTGAAGACAGGGAAAAGGGATAAGGCAGGGACTGAGGGACTAAGGGACTGAGGATTAAAGGCACCGACTTAGGCGTTTTTGAGAGGGTGAATTCTGACAGGATTTGTACGGATTTCGACAAAAAATGACATTTTAGCGCATTTTTTTACATCGAATTTATCGGTAAATATTGTTTATAATCAATCACTTAGGAGATAAAAATGGCGAACAAAAAAGGAAAATGACCCCCGGGGGGTGGTTTATGTTTTCACCTTTTGTTTGCAAAAGTAAAAACTAACGTATCTTGCTTCATTCTCTTGCGGGAAAAATGGGGGGAGGGGGTTGGTGTAGCGCCAGGATGGGCTATGACTACTCCGTTTTTCCTCTCATTTCAATTGTGCAACAAGGGAAGGTAATAATCTGCAAATGGGGGAGAGAAAAATCCGCTGCACATTTACCTTCGGGGAGCGCAACGGGAGAATGATCGCATCAGTGGCGAGTGCAGTTCTAACTCCTCCATGAGGGGGTTGAGTTGCCGGCACCAAACGAGCCATTGACGAATGCAATAGGATGCACTGACCCGGCATGCGAGTGCTGATAAAAACATGCCGATTTCATGGTTTCAGACCATCGTCAGAAACACCTGAGCAGGTTAACTTGTAAATCCACACAAAGGGTGTTACATATTGAGCGTGGTTTCCCGCCCTTCTTCTCTTGTAAAAAAAATTAAACACACCCTGCGTATTGAAACATGCTCTATTTGGACACTTCTCTATCTTGTGAGGCCATCCGGAGGATTGAGAATGAGAATTTCCGCACAGATGAACAGGTTGCTGCTCTGTGTTGCAATCCTGTTGCCGGCTGCCACCATAGCGCCAGCTCAGTACAAACCCACGTACACTCCTCCTCCGCAGCGTCCTTCCTATACACCTCCACCGGAGCGGCCATCCTACTCGCCTCGGCCGAGAGGCCGACGTATACGCCTCCACCAGAGCGCCCGTCGTACACACCCCCGGCAGAGAGGCCGTCGTATACGCCACCACCGGAGTGGCCTTGGTATACACCTCGCCGGAGCGCCCATCCTATACGCAGCCCGCCTCGCATCCATATAGTCCACCGTCGTCGAACGGCGGAGACAGGACAGGGAGTCCTTATACACCGCCGCACAGTTACACGCCGGGAGCGACATCGACTGGTGGAACGACCTATACGCCGCACACCTATACACCGGGATCATCCACCGGTAACTCAACGCAGCCGGCAACCTCATCCGGAGTAACCATATATACGCCCCATGTCTATACGCCGGGTTCCTCTTCGGCGGGAGGGGGTGTTACGCCACATTCGTCCAACGCTTCCTCGTCGAGCGCAGAGGGAGTGAGGAGCGCGAACGGTGTTACCACCTACACTCCCCGCGCATCGGTTGGCTCCAGTGACACACACGCGGATGCCGGCAACGCCCGCGTTATTGACAACCCAAGCGCACGATTAAAGACCAGCGAAGACACTAATGCTGTAAAGGGTCCGGTGCGCATTTCGGGTACGCACCCTACCGTCAGCCAGATCAACACTGCCCGCAGCGGCCTTAGCGGGATCAATAAGCGCCCCCTGGCCGGCTGCCGATGACGTCAGCTTCGATGGCAGTTACCGTGAACGCCGCCAACGGGCGGAGATTTGACGTGCGCCCGATGGAACCCTGGCATCTTTCCACAAGCCGGGCGAAACAGCCAACTTTCGCGGCAATGGCAAACTGGCCTCGCTGCATACTGGCACGCTCGACATCGAACATGGAGCCCACGGAGAAAGGACGATCGTCACCCAGCGGCCCGATCACAGCATCGTGGTCTCAACCGGGCGGCGCAGCGGATATGTCGAGCGGCCCGTCGTCCATAACGGCCACGCCTACATCCAGCGCACCTACGTCAGCGGAGGCAAAAGCTTCTCTCGCACTTACACCGCATACAACTTCCACGGCCAGACTCTCGACCACTATGTGCCGGAAGATTATTACGCGCCGGAATTTTATGGCTGGGCGTATTATCCCTGGGATGCGCCGGCGGCCTATGCGTGGGATTGGTCGGGCCTGGCCTGGTACGGGTGCGACCAGGGATATTTCTCTCCATTGCATACCTATCCGGGCGCGGCAAGCTGGCTGACCGACTATCTGCTGGGCCAAACGCTGGCAGCGGGCTACTACGCAGATGCCCCGGCAAGCGGCTGCCCTGGCGATGATGCGCAGGCGGATGATGCCGGCGTCGATGCAGACGCGACGGGGGACGATCTTGATGCGCAGTCCGATACGCCTATTTCGCCCGACATCCAACAGGCTATTGCGGACGAGGTGCAGCAGCAACTGGCCTATGAGAATGCCGCCTCAACACAACCGGACCCGGCTACCGCTTCAAACCTGACCGACCTTCCCCAGGTGCTCACTCCGAACCACGTATTTGTCGTGAGCCAGCCGCTGAACATCTTTACTGCTGACTCGCAATCGTGCGCACTTGAGGCCGGCAATGTTTTGCGCCTGATTGCCGCACCAGCCGTTGATGCAGCAGCAGCCGATTTGACCGTGGTCAGCAGCCGCAAGGGGATTGTCCGGTTGGCGTTCATGTCACCGTCGCGCTTCAGGACCTCGAGGAGATGCAGAATAACTTCCGAGCCCAGTTGGACTCGGGTCTGCAAACCCTTCACGGACCAGCAGGGCCAGGGCGGATTGCCCACAGCGCCCTACTCTGCCATCGCTCCACTGCCGAGGCCGGCAGACGAGCTTCCGGCCGATACACAGTATGTGCAGGCGCAACTGGACGCACAGCAGAAACTTCCAGCCAGGCCGAGGCTGGCGTCAGCCCAAACGGCCTTTGCCAACCGGCAATAGCTTTCTCTTGCGGGGCACTTTTGATGAAGACAATGGAGACGAGAGTAATGAAAATGGGAAATATGATTCCATCGAGCCTGATGTGCGGAATCGCTTTCGCTCTCAGTGCCCAGACTGCCGTTGCGCCGCCACCCAAGCCCGCTGACAGCCGACCGTCGCTGGCCGTTACTATGCAATTCATTCAGGACAAGCTGAGCGATATAGGCATAGTCAACTACGTCATTTTTAGCCAAAACACCTCCGACGGCAGCACCTTTAGTAACACCGTTGCGTATGAGCTCCGCAACATTGTCGCAGATCCGAACAGATGCCGTATCACCTACCATCAAAAAAATGCGTTTAATGGTAGAGCTCCGATAGAGTTCGATTCGTTTTTCAAACTGAACGATGTTCAGGATATAGTTGTAAAGCCCATGACGCAGTTTCAAACAGAAAGTGATGCGAGCCAGGGCCAGCCCAACATGATTACTACAGCCACCAGTCCGCCCATGACGACGCTACTATTGCGCCACCCGCATGGCTATGTGAATTCGTTCCCATTCACCGATGCCGATCTAGCCGATCGCGTAGCCAAAGCTCTTACCCACGCGGTAGAACTTTGCGGCGGCGGACAAAAACCGGAACCATTCTAAGGAGTATGTGAATGAAGAATGTATTGCGCATGACGTTCGTTGTTTCTTTTGCAGCTCTGCTTGGCGTCTTTGCGGTTCCCCAGACTGCCGTTGCGCCGCCCACCCAAGCCCGCCGACAGCGGACCATCGCTGGCCGTCACCATGCAGTTCATTCAGGACAAGCTGAACGATATAGGCAAAGTCAGCTTAGCCTCTTTTTCACAGCACATAACAGACGGTAGCACTTTCAGTAACATCGTTGTACTTCAGGTCAGCAACGTCGTCGCTGACCCTGTCCACTGCTCGATCAGCTACCACTGGACATGGAATCAGGACGGTATGAATGTGTGGGACCTGGATATGTCAGCCATGCTGCCCATTGTGCAGAAGGTGGTAATAAAGCCATTTGTGCAAGCTCAAAACGATACGAATGCAGCCGAGGGGCACCCTGACATTGTCACCACCTCAACCAATCCACCCGTAATGCTGCTGATTGTGCCTAGTATCGATAAGGGGGGACGCAACTTCATTAAGGGGGGGTGGATCGGTGGCTTTCCTTTCACCGACGACGATCTCGCCGACCGCGTTGCCAAAGCCATGGTTCATGCCGTGGAGCTATGTGGTGGCGGCAACAAGGAACCCTTTTAAGGAGCACGCGAATGAAGAATCTATTTCGCATGATGTTTGTTGTATCCTTTGTGGGCCTGCCAGGCGTCTATGCAGCTGCCCAAACTGCCGTTGCGCCGCCACCCAAGCCGGCCGATAGCGGACCTTCAATCGAAACCACTATGAAATTTATTCAGGACAAGCTGAACGGCATTGGCAAAGTCAACTTTGTCGCATCCTCAAGGAACACAGCCGACGGAAGCACCGTCAGCAGCACTTTGAGCTTTGAAGTGGCCAACGCTGTCGCGGATGCGAACCAGTGCAAAGTTTCTTACCAATGGAAAACAACAGGGGATCGGGTGATGAATCTGTGGATCGCACTGAAGGATGTGAAGGATATTGTTGTCGAGCCCTACGAGCGTTTTTGAATGACACGAATGCAAAATCAGGTTCCCCGAACATCGTCGCATCCGACAATCCACCGCTGACGGTGCTGCTGGTGCGCCGCCAGAATAGCTCAGTAAATTTGTTCCATTTTGCTGACGCCAATATGGCTGACAGCGTGGCCAAGGCCATGACTCACGCGGCAGAACTTTGCGGCGGAGGCAGCACGCCCGAGCCTTTATCTGTCGGTGCAGTAGTAGCGCAGCAGGCCGTTGCACCCCAGCCCAATCCGGCTGACAGCGGGCCGGCGGCGGCGTCACCTGCAAATGGCGCGCCTGACCCTGGTCCGAGTTATGACGAGACAGTTCGCTATATCCAGGACAAGATCAGGGATGCAGGATATCCAATGCAGGGCGCAAAGCTGAACGGCGTTGTGGGAGATAGTGTAGGAGTGGCCTTTACCATTGCATACGAAGATGCACAATACTCGTTTAGCGTCGACGGCTGCCAGAGCATGACAATTGGCAGTTCGGTGACCGCACACGCCGAATGACTATTCCAACGACGACAAGACCTGGCATCGCAAAGACGGACAGACGGTCACGAGCTACACGATTCCATTCGCGTCAGTTGGAACCTATCTGAATGGCAGTCAACAAGTGCCGGCGGTGTTTTCAACGCACGAACCGATACAAACTACGGTCGGAACCTTGACTGCCGATGGGTACCACATCGAGTCAGCGCTGAACGTAATGATCGAGCAACTGCCGCCGACAAAAGCGATCGAATCGGGCACACCTGACCATCAGGATTGGCACGATTCCGTTTGGATTGTGCCCAAAGATCTAGGGATCAGTTGGGTCAGCTCAGACAATACTGGAGACGAACCAACAAACCAGAGCGGAAGCATTACCAAAGCCGGACTTCCTATTTTGATGATCCGGTTCGCGGAGCCCGGCAAAGGCGCCACAAGTACGCACGTTGCGAAGGCCATCCAACACCTGGTGCAGTTGTGCGCGAGTCATCCGGAGCAGGCGCCGAAGGAGCTGTTCTGAGGGGCTAGCGAAGCACTGGCTGACTGTTGATGATCAGCTTTGATGAGTGGCTGGGCGATTTAGCGCCAACCGAGGGCTGGGGCGACCTGGGTGAGAATTGCCTCAATGACATGGGCGTTGTAGGCAACACCCAGTTGATTGGGGATGGTTAACAAGAGGGTGTCGGCTTCAGCGATAGCCGTGTCTTTCCTGAGTTGCTCGATGAGAATAGCCGGCTCGGCGGCGTAGCTGCGGCCGAAGATGGCCTTTGTATTTTCATCAAGGAAGCCGATTGAGTCTTCTTCGTGAGAGCCTCGCCCGAAGTAGGCGCGGTCGCGGTCGTCGACCAGGGCGAAGATGCTGCGGCTAACGGAAACGCGCGGAGTGCGGGTGTGGCCGGCTTGCTGCCAGGCGGCGCGAAAGGCGCGAATCTGGGCGGCTTGCTGAATGTGGAGGGGCTCGCCGGTCTCGTCAAATTTGAGGGTTGAGGTCTGCATGTTCATTCCCAGCTTCGCGGCCCATACGGCTGTGGCGTTGGATGCTGATCCCCACCAGATGCGATCTCGCAATCCGGCAGAGTATGGCTCAAGACGCAGGAGGCCGGGCGGATTGGGAAACATGGGATGCGGGTTGGGTTTGGCGAAGCCTTTGCCGTCGAGCAACTGAAGAAATTCTTCGGTGTGACGGCGGCCCATGGCTGCATCGTCCTCGCCTTCATTCAAACGGTAGCCAAAATAACGCCAGCCTTCGATGACCTGCTCTGGGGAACCGCGGCTGATTCCCAATTGGAGGCGGCCGCTGGAGATAAGATCGGCAGCGCCGGCATCCTCGGCCATGTAATGAGGATTCTCATAGCGCATGTCGATGACCGCGGTGCCGATTTCAATCTTGCGGGTTTTGGCGCCGACGGCCGCGAGGAGCGGGAACGGGGACGCGAGCTGCTGCGCGAAGTGATGAACGCGGAAGTAAGCGCCGTCCATTCCGAGGCGCTCGGCCTCGATGGCGAGGTCGATTGATTGCAGGAGCGCGTCAGCACCCGACTGCACTTGTGACTGCTGTGAGCGTGTCCAATGACCGAAGGAGAGGAAGCCTATATTCTTCATGTGAGCAAACTTTTATGTTCTCATCTTTTGGAGGAATAGGGGAATTTGTTGTGGTGGGGTGGTGGATCAGTTTGGAAAAAGCATCCCTCAGGGGCTAAAGCCGTGCCCTTTCAAAACATTGATGATTAAGTTTCCTGGTATCCCACCCTTGACGCGAAAAGACGAGACGCAGGTCCTTCGACTTGGTCGCCGCGGCGACCTTCGCTCAGGATGACAGGGTATCCACAATTAGACACTACCCCGATGCATGCTTCTATTGCGGCAGGATGGTTTCGTAGGCTGCGTAGACGCCTTCGAAGACTGAGCCCCAGCTCATGGTCAGGGCGTAGGCTCGGGCTGACTGGCGCATCTGCTGGTGTTTTTCGGGGTCGGCGAGGATGCCGGCTACTGCGGAGGCGAATTCGCTATCGGGGACTATGCGGCCGGTTTCGTTGTCGTGGACGATGGTGCATGGGCCGCCGTTGGGAGTGACGATTGCGGGGACTCCGCTGGCAAGGGCCTCAAGGACTACGTTGCCGAAGGTGTCAGTGTGGGAGGGGAAGACGAAGAGGTCCATGTTGGCGTAGGCGGTGGAAAGGGGTTCGCCTTTTAGGACTCCGGTGAACTGGGCGCGGGGGAGGCGCTCGCGGAGCCAGGCATCTTCGCTGCCGTGGCCGACGATGAGGAAGCGGAAGCTTTTGTGGCCGGATTCCCACCCCAGCGACGAAGACCTGTCGCCGGGGACCCCGGCAGATTGCTCTAGCTCATTTTGGACTTGAGCCAGGAGGGTGATGTTCTTTTCGACGGAGAGACGGCCTACATAACCGAGGACCTGGTCGCGGTCATCGGGGTTGCGGTTGCGCTTGTTGGGATGGAAGAGGTCGGCGTCTACTCCGCGGGGCATGAGGTGGCAGGGGCGGTGGGTGGCGTGCTCAAGGAGACGGCAGAGATCGGGGTTGGGGGCGAAGAGCACTTTGGCGGCTGAGTAGAAGCGGGCTATGACAGCGAGGGAGAGATCCTCAATTTTTTGGCCGGTGGATGTTGATTGGCGTTTGGGGAGCATGCGGAGAAACCACTTGGAGCGGCGGGCGGCGTATTCGTGGACGTTGGTGTGCCAGCTTGCGGCGAGAGGGATGCCGAGATGATGGGCGAACCATGCGCCGATGATGCCGATCTCGCTGGGGCCGGTGATGTGGATGAGGTCGGGCTTGAATCGCCTGAGGGTTTTGCCGATGAGCGAGAGATGGCGGATGTAGGCGGGGTCAAAGCGTAGATCTTTCTCGAGAGCGAAGGAGAGAAAGCCGCGGGGGAGCTCAAGGGACCAGAGATTGCCTTCTTCAAGGAGGGGCTGGGCCCGGTTGCCGGCGCGGACGCAGAGGAAGGGAAGATTGCGGCGGCGGGCGAAGGCCTGGAAATGACGGCTGGTGTGGGCGACCCCGTTTACTTCGTGGAAGGAGTCGGGGAAGTAGGCCACACGGGGCTGGCTTGCGCTCATGTTTTTAGGATATGTCCTGAAGGGCGGTGTTTGTAGGGGACGGGGTTTAAACCGTGCGTTGGGAGGTGGATTTGGTGTTGGGCTTTGGCGGTTGAGGTTTAAAAATTCCCTCAGGGGCTAAAGCCCGCGATCAATTTTATGCCTATGATGTACGGGCTAAAGCCCGTACCCTTCACCAAAAGCCAAGTTGTTGTACATTGCTTGCGCCGTCCCTACAGGACTCCGAAACAAACTTGTCGAGTCCCTTTTCCCCACTCTTCCACCCCAAGAAACAAAGTCCGTTTCTTGGGGACCCCGGTGAAGCGCGGGGCTAACAAACACTATGCCTATGGCTCGTTTGCAATCATCAATAAAGCCCGCATTTATGGCGCGTTTGTGCGGACATCACTCATGCAGCCTTTAGACGTCGGTTTCGCCGAGGGCCAGGCGTAGCTGGTGGGCTTCGCTCCAGGCCATGCGCAGGCCGCCTGAGACGAGACCGCGACCCATCATTTGTACGAGGCCTACGCCGAGGCGCATGGCGCGAGGCGCTTTTCCGTTGGGCCAGAGCTCG
This sequence comes from uncultured Acidobacteriaceae bacterium, assembly GCA_963780975.1. GTDB lineage: Bacteria > Acidobacteriota > Terriglobia > Terriglobales > Acidobacteriaceae > Telmatobacter. The sequence continues at coordinate 16,805 of CAWAEU010000052.1, forward strand.
CTCAAAGGGCGGATGGCTCCAACCGCATCGGGATGGTAGACGCGCTCGTCCCAGGTGCGCGAACCCTGTGGGAACTCAGGATAGTGGCGCACGGCGTCGATAGCCGACTGGAGAATGCGATGCTTCCAGGGCTCGGCGTACTGGGGCATGAAGAGCATGTTGCTCTTCTTTTCGCGGCGGATTTCGTGCACAAACTCAGTGAAGCTGCCGGCGTTGGTGAGGTTGATGTTGGCGTTCGGTTCCACGCCATGACGGTCACCGCCGCTGATGAGGAGCATGTTCCACTTTTCAGCCAGGCGGCGGACCTTGCGATTTTCGTCCCAGTGACGGAGGCCGTTGAGCTCAAGAGCGTGGAGGTGTGCGCCATTTTTCTGCAGGAATTCGTTGACCAGGAACTCGTGCTTTTCCGCGCCGACCAGGTAGAGGTCCCACATAGGGTGGTTGAAGATGACCAGGACGTTGGGCTCGTTGTTGAGCGCAACCAGAATCTCAGTGAGGCGGGCGCTGCTGGGGTTGGCGGTGTAGTCGTTGAGCGTGCTCATCCATTCAGTAGCGCGGGCGCTGGGCAGATTGTGAATGCCGAGGTGGAAGGATTGCGTGCCATAGGGGGCGCTCCACTCAACGGATACGGGAATTTGACGGGCGCTGGGAACGGTGCGCAGAAGCATGGGGGCGCGGATGTTGTCGTGGTCAGAGATGGAGACCATGGCGGCAATGCCGAGCTTTTCAATTTGCTCGCGCTCAAGGTCGTAGGCGAGCTTGGGGGTCATGGGCGGAGTCCAGTAGCTGGCGGCATAGTTAATGCGCACACCGTAGACGGACTCAGAGCGGCGCTCAAGGCGCGAGAGCAGCGGACGCATCAACGGATACTGGTTGCCGAAGTTGGCCAGAAAATCGAGCGTCTCCTGCGATTGGTTGGTATGGCTGTGCAGCGAAACACCGGTCCGGAAGGCTTGTGGTGCGTTGGGGTCGCGCCACAGATACGAGATGGTCGAATTGGCCATGTCTGCTCCTTTGCTGTTCGTGCACTGGCTACTGTACCTAGTATTGACTGGCACGCATAAACAACGCGTTAAGATGGCGCGAATACAAGTTCAATTCACGAAGGAATCAAAGGAGTTAACTAAAACTCCGGTGAAGTAAAGGCAAATACCCGGAAAATACAGGGAAGATTCCGAGAATTGCTGTATGTGCTTAGTATGGGCTTAATTGTTGGTCTTGGCCAACTCGGGCCCATGGAAGTCGTCCGGCGACCAGCCTGCCATCAGGTCCTCCCATGCGGCGTTGGTGTCTGGACTTTCATCATTATCCGAGTGCGAGACGGCCGCTTCAGCTGCAAGGTAGTTCTGGGTCAGTCCGTTGCGCAGAATTTCAAAGGCCTGATCGGGCGTGTCAGCAAACTGGAAGAGCTTAAGGTCATCAGGCGAAATTGTGCCTGCGTCGACCAGGGCATCAAGATTAATTACTTTCTTCCAATAATCCTGTCCATAAATGACCACTGTGATTTTTTTGGCCAGCTTCTGGGTTTGTGCCAGGGTGAGGATTTCAAACATCTCGTCGAGGGTTCCGAATCCGCCTGGAAAGACGACCAGAGCCTTGGCGAGGTAAGCAAACCACAGCTTGCGCATGAAGAAGTAGTGGAACTCAAAGTTAAGGCTGGGGGTGATGTAGGGGTTGGGGGCCTGCTCAAAGGGAAGGCGGATATTGAGTCCGATGGTTTTTCCGCCGGCTTCGTATGCGCCGCGATTGGCTGCTTCCATGATTCCGGGACCGCCGCCGGAGGTGACTACAAAGCGGTGGCCGCGGGTGGGGATTTTTTTGGCCCACTTGGTGAGCAGTCCCGAGAGACGGCGGGCATCTTCGTAGTAGCGGGCCATTTTTACGGCTGCTTCAGCGCGCTTGATCTGGAGTTCGGTGGCGCTGCCGGTGGCAACTTGAGGATGACCGGCGGGCTGCTCGTGGCTTGGGGCTGCCTGGGTCGATCCGGTGTTCTCAAGCAGTTCCAGCTCGTGAGCGGCCTCAACGCGCGCGCGAAAGCGGGCCGACCCGAAAAACACGACTGTGTCGCGAATCTGTTCGCGCCTGAAGCGAGCGAGGGGCTCAAGATACTCCGCGACAATGCGGATGGGGCGGCCATCGGCGGAGTTTAGAAAGCCGGGATTCTCATAGGCCAGCGGAGCCAACTGAAGCGGCGTGGGCGTTGATGTTGGGGCTGAACTCTGATTTTTGATCTCTGCCGGTTTGTCGCTCATTGCTCAGCTCTCATCTGTCCGGTGACGGATCGCATCGTCAAATGCAATCCACAGGTTCAACAGACCTAATCCTGAAATGACGCCCCGCACTGCGCCATACGTGGCGAAACTGCCGAGCGTGGGGAAGTGCAAAAAGATGGGGTTCTGATCCCAAAACATCTTTGACCAGGGGACATAACAAACCGCCAGGCCGATATACATCCGCAACAATACACGCAAAAAGAGTTCGCCACGCTCGAGCCAGCGCGGAACCCGCTGCGGCGCCGGCTCAGGCGTGGGAGCCGGGCTAGCGGGCAATGGAGGTGATATCAAATCCGGCTGCTGAGACATGCTTTTTGTACGTACATTGCCCCCGATTCCAGCCCAAATCGCAGGCATTCGCCGTAGGCCGGAAAGCCCGGCCCGGCGTGGGGACGCCGTAATGCAACGGTAACACAGCAAGCTGCAGAAGCCCGTGCAGCAATCATGGCGCTGCTGACCCATTGCGCTACCATAAGGTCAGCGATCACGAAGATGGAATGGGAGCCAAGCATGTTTGTCGTGGTTTGGAAGTTTGAAATAGCCGAGGAGCAGGTTGCGGCTTTTGAGGCCGCCTATGGAGCGCAGGGCGCGTGGGCGAAACTCTTCAGCGCATCGCCTGAGTACCTTGGGACAGAGCTCCTGCGCGACGCTTATATTCCTTTGAGCTACCTGACCATCGACCGCTGGGCCAGCGAGGACGCCTTCCGCGCATTTCGCAAAGAGCATGACAGGGAATATGAAGCGCTGGACCGGTTGTCGGACTCACTGACCAGCCACGAGACCCGTATTGGGGCTTATACGGTTTGAGTTTCAAGGCATGGATTATTCGAGGACCAGGACGTTGCGGCTGAATTCTGGTCCAGCCATATATTTGATGCCGCGGTCGAAGGTGACCAGCATGCCGTTTTCCTTGATGGCGAGGCCCAGCAGGTAAGCGTCTGTAATTTGTTGATGGCCTGAGATGCGAGCCGCGAAGCGGGCAGTCACAGAGACCCAGCTTTCCATATCAGTAATCGGCCAATAGTCATACCCTGGATGTGCCCTGAGCGATTGAAGGATAGCTATGGCTCGCTCCAGTGTGATTGTGCCTGCCTGCATCGCAGGATTTGTCGTAATGCGGATGAACCCTGCTTCGGTGAGCGGGCAAACGCCCCAGTTATCCTTGCCCGTTGAGAGAAACCAGAGCACTGCCTTCTGGCGATGAATGTGTTCAGTGTCGGTCAGTGCGATCAGCACATTCAAATCAAGCAAATTTCGCCGGATCATACTCTTCCTCTTCAAGCTTCTTCACCATCTCGCAAGTGATCGTCCTCCCACTCCGAGGCAACATTGGGAGGCCAATCTCCGAATACTCGATTTCGGGTACAGGAGGAGCTGGCGCAGCCTCGGCTTTGTGGAGAAGCTCACTGATCGCGGCGCTAAGAGTCATTCCTTTTGCGGCGGCGTAGATGGAAGCGAACTCGTGGGCCTCGTCATCAAGTGTTATAGTGGTTCTCATTTGATAATTATGCATCAATTAGTAGATTGATGCAATATATGAATATTGATGTATATTACGAATTTTGATGCAAGGCAAATTATTTCTCCATTTCTTCGCTTTTTCTGCCATTGTCTGTCCAGCCCTGCTACAATTCCATCGAAATCAATCCAGCCGCCGCGCCGTTATCTGTGATGAAAAGCAAGGCGAGCATTGTCAGGAGCACTACCAATGGCCATTGCAGACGACCGCACAAAAGCCGTAGAACTAGCCCTCTCACAAATCGAAAAACAGTTTGGCAAAGGATCGATCGTGCGGCTCGGATCGAAGGAAGCATTGCTGCCTATTGCGGTGGTCTCAACCGGGTCAATCAGTTTTGATGCGGCGCTTGGCGTGGGTGGGATTCCACGCGGGCGGGTGACGGAGGTTTTTGGGCCGGAGTCGTCGGGCAAGACGACGATTACGCTGCAGATCATTGCCGAGGCGCAGAAGCTGGGCGGGCTGGCGGCGTTTGTTGACGCGGAGCATGCACTGGACCCTGCTTACGCAAAAAAGCTCGGCGTGGATGTGGACAATCTGCTGGTGTCGCAGCCCGACAGCGGCGAGCAGGCGTTGGAGATTACCGAGGCGCTGGTGAAGTCTGGCGCCATTGATGTGCTGGTGGTGGACTCGGTGGCTGCACTGGTGCCCAAGGCGGAACTGGACGGCGAAATGGGCGACTCGCATATGGGTTTGCAGGCGCGGCTGATGTCGCAAGCCTTGCGCAAGCTCACGGGCAGCGTCTCAAAGTCGCGCACGGCGCTGATTTTTATTAACCAGATTCGCGAGAAGATCGGCGTGATGTTTGGCAATCCCGAGACCACCACCGGCGGACGGGCGTTGAAGTTTTACTCCTCAGTGCGCGTCGATATTCGGCGCATCGCCGCCATCAAGGAAGGCGATGTGGTAACCGGCAACCGCACCAAGGTAAAGATCGTGAAGAACAAGGTGGCTGCGCCGTTCCGCGAGGCGGAGTTCGACATTCTTTACGGCGAAGGCATTAGCCGCGAGGGCGACGTGCTTGACCTTGCCGTGGCCAACAATATTGTTGAGAAGTCGGGCGCCTGGTATAGCTATGCAGGCGAGCGCATTGGCCAGGGACGCGAGAACACCCGCAGCTTTCTCAAGGAAAACAAAGAAACATTCGTCAAGATGGACGCAGAAGTGCGCAAGAAGCTGAACATCGGCGCCATCAAAGCCGAGGTGCCGGAGGTTCCAGCCAGCGGCCACGCGGAAGCCAAGGAAGCTGTGCGCGGACGCAAGGGGTAGAACAGGGACTAGGGACTAAAAGCCGCCTCTTATACGAGAACCATTAGCCGGGGACATCGGCTGGGGTAAGTCTGGAGCTTCCGCTGCTAAAATCCGCATAGAGCATTATGAGCGTAAAGGCCCTCTATCCCGGCACGTTTGACCCACCTACCAACGGGCACGTTGATCTGATTCAGCGGGGGGCCAAGCTGTTTGAACATCTGACGGTTGCAATTCTCAATAACCCGGTGAAGAATCCGCTGTTCACGGTGGAAGAGCGGGTGGAGATGCTGACCGAAGTCACCAGCCCGCTGGGCAACGTTTCAGTGGCCACCTTTGACGGGATGATGGTGGATTTTGCGCGCAAGCTGGGAGCGTCAGTGGTGCTGCGCGGGATTCGAGCAATCAGCGACTACGAGTACGAGTTCCAGATGGCGCTGATGAACCGGCGGCTGGCGCCGGAGATTGAGACGGTTTTTATGCAGCCGGCTGGGCGCTACTCGTTTATCAGTTCGCGGATGCTGAAAGAGGTGTTCACCTTTGGCGGCGACGTGACCGGGTTGGTGCCGCCGAACGTGCTGAAGCGCCTGCGCGGACGGCTTAATAAGAGCTAGCCGAGAGAGCAATTCCTACGGACTCAGAAGCGAATATAGCTGCGATCTTTGATCAGGACGCAAGCAAGCCAAATGCTATACTCGGCACATTCATTTTTCCCTTCCGCATGACAGCCCATAGTTTTTCTCTGGAGAAAGTTCGGATGACTTTGTCGCGCGGTTCGGTTGCGTTTTGCTCGCTGCTGCTGATCGCAATGCTCTGCGCACCCGCTTTGCAAGCGCAGGAGTCACGCTGGAAAAAGCTTAATGAGCAATCGTTAGACCTTGAGCACAATGGCAAGTATGCCGAGGCCCTGCCGATTGCCGCCGAAGCGCTGAAGGTAGCTGAGGCAACCTTTGGCAGTAGCGATCAAAAGGTTGCCACCGCTCTCAGCAATCTAGCCACGATCTACGACGACCAGGGCAAATATACCGAGGCGGAGCCTCTCTTTTGTGCGCGCACTTGGTATCGAGGAAAAGGCACTGGGCCCCGAAGCCCCCGATGTGGCCACCTACCTCGGCAATCTTGCTTCGCTTTACGGAGATCAGGGCAGATATATTGAGGCCGAGCCTCTTTACCAGCGTGCCCTCAGCATCGATGAAAAAGCTCTTGGGCCTGCCGATCCCGGTGTCGGAGCCGACCTGAATAATCTTGCTGCGCTCTACTTCCGCCAGGGTCTATACGCGAGTGCGGAACCTCTCTACCAGCGCGCGCTCCACATCGACGAAAAAGCGGCCGGCCCCGACCCTACGGATGTCGCCACCGATCTTAACAATCTCGCCTTGCTCTACGTATACCAGGGTAAGTACGACGAGGCGGAACCGCTCTACCAGCGCGCCTTGAGCATTGACGAAAAGGCGCTCGGACCTGACCACACCGATGTCGCCACCGATCTCAACAATCTCGCGCTGCTCTACATGGATCAGGGCAGGAGCGCCGAAGCGGAGCCTCTCATCAAACGTGCCCTCAGCACGGATGAAAAGGCGCTGGGGCCAGACCACCCCGGTCTCGCTACTGATTTGAACAACCTCGCGTTGCTCTACGACGACCAGGATAAATTTGCCGAAGCGGAGACCCTTTACCAACGCGCGCTGCGCATCGAGGAAAAAGCTTTTGCCGCAGATCATCCCAATGTTGCCAGGGGGCTCAACAACCTGGCCGCGGTCTACGGCGAGCAGGGTAAATATGCCCAGGCGGAGGCACTTTACCAGCGCGCGCTGCGTATCGACGAAAAGGCGCTCGGGCTTGACCATCCCGATGTCGCTACGGACCTCAACAATCTCGCCTTGCTCTACGGCGACCAGGGCAAATATGCCGAGGCGCAGCCGTTCTTCCAACGCGGCTTCGATAACCTATTTGATCAGTTTCAATATAACTTCACGTACATGAGCGAGAAGGAGAGGCTGGGATTCCTCGATACTGTCGCTTACCGCTTTCCAGTTTATTTCAGCTTTGTGCACCGCTTCCGCGACAAGGACCCGCAGCTGACTGGCTCAATGTATGACCTGTTGCTCTGGGAAAAGGGGTTCGTCGCCGGGAGCGTGGCGGATATGCACCGCCAGGTGGAGGCTTCGGGCGATGCGGAAGCTCTCAAGCTGCTGGAGCAGCTATCCGCCAAGCGTACACAGATTGCCGCACTGCTGAACGTGGAGCCGCCGGACCGCGAGTTGTGGCGCAAGCAAATTGAACAACTGCGGACAGAAGCAAACGAGATTGAAAAAGCTCTCGTCGCGCGCTCCTCTGTTTTTGCGGAACGGAAAAAGCTGGAACGGGCTACGTGGCAGCAAGTGCGCGACGCGCTCAAGCCGGGAGAAGCGGCGGTTGAGTTCGCGCGCTTTCGCTACTACGACAAGCGATGGACAGACGCCAGCTACTATGTTGCGCTGGTGGTGACGCGCGAAACCAAAGAGCAACCGCAGTATATTTTCCTGGGCGACGACAAGCAGATTGAAGGCAGCTCGACAACGAGCTTTGAGCACGACTTGCAAACGCGCGGAGCTTCGCGTCCGCAAGCCAGCCTCCCTGCGCAAATGCATACGATTTGCTGTGGAAGCCATTGGAGACGCCTCTCGCGGGAATAGCGCGCGTGTATCTTTCCCCGGACGGCGTGCTGAACCAGCTTCCACTGGGCATTATCCCGGCGCCTGACGGGAAACTGCTGATGGAAAAATATGACCTGCGGCTGCTCTCGAGCACCAGGGACATTCTTCGTTCACGGCCCGCACCTGCGGCGGCGACGGCTTTGCTGGTCGGCGATCCTGTTTTTGACTTGAGCGTAGATCAACAGCGGGCGGCGATGCAGAAGCTGGCTCTTCCGCAGCAGCAAACGCCTGCACTGATGGCTGCTTTGCCACCAGACGCTCTATCGCCTGCTTTGGTCAAGCGCGATCAGAGTAACGGTTCCACGCTGGCGCGGCTTCCCGGTACCGGCGCTGAAGTGAATGCTATTGCGAAGCTGATGCAGGATGTGCAGTGGAAGACCAGCGTTTATACGAACGATCTTGCACTGAAGCGCGTGGTGGAGCAGGCCAACAATCCACGCGTCGTCCATGTGGCCACGCATGGATTTTTTCTTCCCGACCAACAAATCAAGACCGATCGCATGAGCCTCGGCGATGGGCAGCCTTCAGGACTCGAGGATCCCATGCTCCGCTCGGGGCTTTATTTTGCCGGAGCCAATCGTACGCTGGCCGGAAAGCCCGCGGCCGAAGGGCTGGATAACGGCGTGCTGACTGCCATGGAAGCCGGCAGCCTGAATCTCAGTGGCACGGAATTGGTAGTTCTGAGCGCATGCAACACCGGGCAGGGCGACGTGAAAAATGGCGAGGGAGTTTTTGGGCTACGGCGGGCGTTTGAGGAGGCTGGGGCGCAGTCAGTGCTTATGTCGTTGTGGTCTGTGCCCGACAAGGAGACGCTGGAACTGATGCAGAGTTTTTATGCGAAGTGGCTGGCGGGGATGGAGATTCATGAGGCGCTGAAAAAAGCGCAGCTTGAAGTGCGCGAAGAAGTGAAGAAAAGCCACGACGGCCGGGACTTGCCGTTTTACTGGGGGGCTTTTGTGCTGGTTGGACGATGATTTGAGAGTCTTTGTTATTTCTTTACTGTTATCTTGTTCAGCCTGATTCATTACGCAGCGGACAGGCGGAGTTGGATTTTAGACCCAGTCGCTTCTGCGAACCGCAGCAGCGTCTTTGTGCTGGGGAGAGTTTGTCCGCTCTCAAGCCGCGCGACGGCGGATTGGCTGGTGCGCATCCGCCTGGCCAGCTCGGCTTGAGACAAGCCGGCGCGGAGACGCGCCCGCAGCAACTCGGCGGAGATTTCAAACTCCGGAGCGAGCGCGTCATATTCTCTATGGACCTTGGGATCAGCCAGTAGCCGTGCCTTGAACTCTTCAAAGGGAATGGTCATTGAGCCTCCTGTGCTCGCCGCATCGCTAAATCAATTTCGGCGCGTGGCGTCTTCTGGGTCTTTTTCACAAATGCGCGAACCACAATCACACGTTTGCCGATCGCAGTCACATACAAGGCGCGTGCAATACCATCCCGCCCGGTGAGTCTCATCTCCCAGAGCTTGCCTTCCAGGTGCTTGACATGCGGCTCGCCCAGACTTTCCAGGCCTATTTGCTCGATGCGTTCGCCAAGACGGACAAATCGTGCCTGCATATCCGCCGGAAGTGCTGCAATCTCCTCGGCAACCGTTTCGTTCAGAATTTCCACGTGCCAAGGCATAATTTAGTATATCTCAAATATGAGATAACGACATAATCATCTCGACTGCTCATATGCCTTTCCCATCAATATTTAAAGTGCGTACATTGAGAGAGATTTTGCTATCGCACCAAAATCTGTAAAGATAGAGGTGCTATGACAGTTTCTACTCCTTCTAAAGTCTTTGCCGACCGGATTGGCCGGATCGAGGTTTCCGCAACCATGGCAGTGGCTGCCGAGGCCGCTAAACTGCGCGCACAGGGCGCTAACCTGGTGGATTTTGGGGCTGGGGAGCCGCATTTCCCTACCCCGCGGCATATCAAGGATGCGGCGATTGCCGCTATTGACGCCAACTTCACGCGCTATACGGTGGTTCCGGGGATTCCTGAGCTGCGCAAGGCGATTGTGGAGCGGCACGCTACCGACTTCGGGTCGGACTACGGCGTGACGAGGCGATCTTTACCACCGGCGGCAAGCTGGCGCTGTTCAACGCCATTCAGGTGCTGGTGGATCACGGGGACGAGGTAATTCTGCCCGTCCCTACTGGGTGAGCTTCAAGGACATCATTCAGTATGCGGGCGGCAAGGTCGTCTTGCTGGAGACAGCGAGCAGAGACTTCCGCATTACGGCGGACGCGATTGAGAAGGCCATTACGCCGAAGACCAAGGCGATCATTTCGAACTCTCCATCGAACCCGGCGGGGGGCGTGGTGAGCGCGGAAGACCTGGAGCGGATTGTGCACCTGGCGCACGACCGCGGAATCTATTTGCTTCTGGACGAGTGCTACGTCTACCTGAACTATGCCGGCAAGCCCGTTAGCGGCGGGTCGTACACATGGGCCAAGGAGCACATCGTAATTCTGGGGTCGCTGTCAAAGACGTATGCGATGACCGGCTGGCGGGCTGGGTACGCGCTGGCCTCGAAGCCGGTCATGGCTAATCTGAGCAAGCTGCAGTCGCAGTCGACCTCGAACGCGACCAGCTTTGTGCAGAAGGCGGCGATTGCGGCCCTGGCCGGCTCGCAGGAGTGCGTGAGCGAGTTCCGGGCCGAGTTTATCGACCTGCGGGATTACATGCTGGCCAAGCTGGCCGAGATTCCGGGGATTACCTGCACCAAGCCGGAGGGCGCCTTCTACGTTTACCCGAACATGTCGGCGTACATTGGCAAGGGCGGCATCAAGACGGCTACCGAGCTGGCTACGCGGCTGCTGCCCGAGGCGCACGTGGTGACTGTGCCCGGCGAGGCGTTTGGGACGGCCGAGCATATTCGCATCTCCTACCCGGTGACCAAGCAGAATATCGACGAGGGAACGCGGCGGATGGGCGAATTCCTGACCAAGCTGATTTAGAGCAGAATGCCGGCTTTGGCGGTGGATTAAGGGCTACAGCGAGTGAGAATTTGCTGTAGCCTTTTCACTATCTGGGCGAAACTGCGGCAAAAGATACATTCACCCTGTGCAAACGTAGTGCAAGTCCGGTAGGATGCTCTTCGATGCCGAAGACAGTAGATTTTCGTCCTGTGATACTTGCCGGGGGAAGCGGAACCCGCTTCTGGCCCCGATCCCGCCGCGCCCATGCCAAGCAGGTTCTTGCGCTGGACGGCGAGCGCTGGATGATCCCGACCAACCGTGGAGCGGCTCAAGCCGCTAGCTACGCTGGATAAAACCTGGATCATCACCAACGAATACCTGGCCCACGAGATAGCCGGCCAGTTGAAGGGCATACCCGCCGGACAGATCGTCCAGGAGCCGGTGGCTCGCCGAACGGCGCCGGCCTGCGGACTGGCCGCATTCCTGATAGAGCGGCAGAATCCCGAGGCGGTGCTGGGAGTCTTTCCTTCCGATCACGTGATCGGCGACGAGCCGCGCTTTCTCAAGGCGCTGCAAAAGGGCATTGCCGTGGCCGCCGCCGGAGACAATATCGTGGTGTTGGGCATTGAACCAACGCGCGCGGAAACCGGCTATGGCTACATTGAGACCGGTGATCTGACAGCCAGACGATTCCGCGCTGCACGTGCGCCGCTTTATTGAGAAGCCCAACCAGAACAAGGCTGAGGAGTTTGTGGCCGCGGGCAACTACTTTTGGAACTCGGGGATTTTTCTGTGGTCGGCGCGGACGCTGGCCAATGCTGTGCGCGAGCACCTGCCGGAGACCGCTCCGCTGCTGGAGACGATCGCCGCTGCCTATGGCACGCCTCAGTTCGATGAGGTCTTTCACGACGTCTACTCCAAGTGCGAGAACATTTCAGTGGACTACGCCGTGCTTGAGCCGCGCTCGGCCAAGGGCGAGCATCTTTCCAATCTCTACTGCATTCCGGCCGAATTCAGCTGGAACGATCTGGGCTCGTGGACCTCGCTCTACGAGTACCAGCATCAAAACCAGGCTGCGCGGAGATCCGAGAGGGCAACGTGGCGGAGACCGAAGGTCTGATCGCTTTGGAATCTGCGAACAACTATATATTACAGCCCAAAGAAGTTTGTGGCACTGGTGGGCGTGGAGAACCTGGTTATCGTGGATACCAAAGACGCTCTGCTGATTGCTCACCGCGACCACTCCCAGGATGTAGGCAAGATTGTGAAGGAGCTGGGAACTTCAGGGCGCGATAAGTTGATTTGAAGCTGCCGCAGACGGGGATGAGGAGCGACAAATAACTACATGATTGGGGAACTCAAGAATGAAGAACACTACATTAGATTTGCTGAGCAGAAGAAGGCTGATTCAGAGCGGATTGTTGATGGCGGCCGGGTGCGCGTGGAAGCCTTCGCTGCTCGCCGCTGCACAAGGCGCGGTTGGCAGTTCCGATTCCAAGGCCGCTGCGAAGACGTGGACCATCGGCAACGACAGGATTGGTAGAACGCTCGCGTTTCGACCCAAAGACGGGACTGTTTACGCAGCAATTATCTGACCTGTCAACGCACACTGACTATATCCAGCCGGGGAAGATCGTCCCTGGTATGGCCACGGAGTTCTCATTCGTGTGCGACGGGCGGCTGTGCGCGGGCACCCACGCGGAGTTCGAGCTGGTGAGCACAGATGAGGCCGACATCGAACACGGGAAATCTCTGACCATACGATTGCGCCACAAGGAACTGGCGCTCGAAGTCGCGGTGGTTTACTGCGCTTACTACTATCATCCGGCCATCCGCAAGCATCTGGTTTTGCGCAACAGCGGCAAGAGCGCGTTGCATATTACCCACCTGAATATCGAAGCCATCGGAATTGCGATTGGGCCGGAGAGTGAAACCACTCTGCTGACGCAGTATGGAACGATTCAGCGCGAGATTTTTTATACCGGGCGCATTGAAGATGCGGGACTGATGGTTGCAAATGGGCTAACCGGCGTTGGCATGGCTATCTTGAGCGAGGTTCCTGGGGCCATGAAGCGCACCGAGATTGCCGGCTGGGACGATCCGGAGCATGTGGGCATCGGCGTTCTCTACGATACCGATCTGATGCCCTTCGAACGCGCTTCGCGCCGCGGAGAGGAGTTCACAACGGCAGCGTTTCGCTGGTCGCGTTTCGTAACGGAGATGGATTTCAACGATCCGCATTGGGTGCTGCCGACTTATACCGCGCAGGTGCTGGAGGCGGCGCGTGGACGCGCATGGTCCACCGTGGATTTACAACACATGGGAGCCATTCGAGCGCAACGTCAATCACGATATTGTGCTGGACTTGATGGATGCAGCAGGCGCAATGGGGCTCGACATGTTCACGATCGACGACGGCTGGCAACAGGACTACGGCGAGAACGGGGTGAACCTGACCGCGTTTCCGGGAGGATTGAAGCCAATTCAGGACGCGGTGGAAGCGAGAGAATGCGGCTCGGGACTGTGGATTCCGATGGCCGCGATCGGCACCACGAGCGCGGACTATCGCCAACATCCCGAATGGGCGCGCTCGACCAGGATGGAAATCCGAAGATCACCTATACGGCTGGCGGGAGCGAAGGCTGTGATGTGTATGGCCAGCGCCTATCGAGAAGCAGCAGCCGCACGCATCATCGACGCGATTGAGCGCTTCAACCTGGCTTATGTGAAGCTCGACCTGACTACCGTCTTCAATGCATACGGCGAAGCGCCGGGCTGCTGGGCGAAGAATCACAATCATGGCAATTGGGCACAATCGCTCAACATGATCTACGAAGGCATTTCGTATGTGACCGGCAAAATTTATCACAAGTATCCAGACGTGCTTCTCGACTTGACCTTCGAGCTCTGGGGCCAGAAGCACATTATTGATGCGGGCCTGCTTGCCGCCGGCGATCTTGACTGGATGAGCAACGTAGCCGATGGAGAGAAGGATTCAGCCGGGCCGAGGCAGGCGC
>CAWAEU010000053.1:0-6474 GCA_963780975.1 uncultured Acidobacteriaceae bacterium
GTTACTCTCAGCCAGCTACCGAGCGGGAAAAAGCTTTCGCTGATTTTGTTATAGAGCCTCAGATTTTTGAACCAGGCAATCTTTCGTGGTACCAATGGCGGTCGCTGACGCTCAGCTTCCTCAAATCGCCCAGCAGCAGAGACGCCGAGCCAATCGCGGTGGCAAAGCTCTCCTCAATCTGGGCAAATCCGCGTGCAATTGCCGATCAGCATGGCCTCCACCGGCATCGACGCCGCGCGCTGGTAAAGCAATTGCCGAGCCTGCCCGGCCCGGCCGAATCCCTCTCCCGTCGTCTACGTTGCTCATCCAGTCAAGATCCCGGCGGCAAGCAGCCCCGCATCGATAATGTGCTTCTGGCCCCAGAGCTCGAAGGTCAGGTCCAGAAGCACGTCTGGATACTTGTGATAAATCTTGCCGGTCACATACGAAATGCCTTCGTAGATCATGTTCAGCGATTCGGCCCAATTGCCATGATCGTGACTCTTCGCCCAGCAGCCCGGCGCTTCGCCATATGCATTGAAGACGGTAGTCAGGTCGAGCTTCACATAAGCCAGGTGGAAGCGCTCAATCGCGTCGATGATGCGTGCGGCTGCTGCATCTCGATAGGCGCTCGCCATACACATCACAGCCTTCGCCCCGCAGCCGTACAGGTGATCTTGGGCTTTCCATCCTGGTCAAGCGCCGCCCATTCAGGATGTTCGCGATAGTCCGCGGTCGATGGTTCCAATCGCGCCATCGGAATCCAAAGCCCGAGCCGCATACTTGCGCTTCCACGGCGTCCTGAATCGGCTTCAATCCGCCGGGAAACGCGGTCAGGTTCACCGTGTTCTCGCCGTAGTCCTGTTGCCAGCCATCGTCGATGGTAAAAACATCGATCCCCATCGCGCCCGCTGCATCAATCAAGCCCATCACCATATCGTGATTGATGTCGCGCTCAAAAGGCTCCCATGTGTTGTAAATCCACGGCGGACCATGCGCATCCACGCGCCGCTCCAGCACTTGCGCCGTATAAGTCGGCAGCACCCAATGCGGATCGTTGAATCCGTCGCCATTGCGAAAGGTCACCAGCGAAACGCTCGCCGTGGTGAACTCCTCACCGCCGCGATAGCGCGTTCGAAGGGCATCAGATCGGTATCGTAGAGAACGCCGATGCGCACATGCTCCGGATCGTCCCAGCCGACAATCTCGGTGCGCTTCATAGCCCCAGGAACCTCGCTCAACATAGCCATGCCCACGCCGGTTAGCCCATTGGCCACCATCAGTCCCGCATCTTCAGAGCGCCCGGTATAAAAAATCTCGCGCGGAATCGTTCCATACTGCGTCAGCAGAGTGGTCTCATTCTCAGGCCCAAGCGCAATTTCGATGGCTTCGATATTCAGGTGGGAAATATGCAACGCGCTCTTGCCGGTGTTGCGCAAAACCAGATGCTTGCGGATGGCCGGATGATAGTAGTAAGCGCAGTAAACCACCGCGACTTCGAGCGCCAGTTCCTTGTGGCGCAATCGTATGGTCAGAGATTTCCCGTGTTCGATTTCGGCCTCATCGGCGCTCACCAGCTCGAACTCCGCGTGGGTGCCCGCGCACAGCCGCCCGTCGCACACGAATGAGAACTCCGTGGCCATACCAGGGACGATCTTCCCCGGCTGGATATAGTCAGTGTGCGTTGACAGGTCAGATAATTGCTGCGTAAACAGTCCCGTCTTTGGGTCGAACGCCAGCGTTCTCCCAATCCTGTCGTTGCCGATAGTCCACGTCTTCGCAGCGGCCTTGGAATCGGAACTGCCAACCGCGCCTTGTGCAGCGGCGAGCAGCGAAGGCTTCCACGCGCACCCGGCCGCCATCAACAATCCGCTCTGAATCAGCCTTCTTCTGCTCAGCAAATCTAATGTGTGTTCTTCATCTTGAGTTCCCCAATCATGTAGTTATTTGTCGCTCCTCATCCCCGTCTGCGGCAGCTTCAAATCAACTTATCGCGCCCTGAAGTTCCCAGCTCCTTCACAATCTTGCCTACATCCTGGGAGTGGTCGCGGTGAGCAATCAGCAGAGCGTCTTCGGTATCCACGATAACCAGGTTCTCCACGCCCACCAGTGCCACAAACTTCTTTGGGCTGTAAATATAGTTGTTCGCAGATTCCAAAGCGATCAGACCTTCGGTCTCCGCCACGTTGCCCTCCGGATCTCCGCGCAGCCTGGTTTATGCTGGTATCTACAGCGAGGTCCACGAGCCCAGATCGTTCCAGCTGAATTCGGCCGGAATGCAGTAGAGATTGGAAAGATGCTCGCCCTTGGCCGAGCGCGGCTCAAGCACGGCGTAGTCCACTGAAATGTTCTCGCACTTGGAATAGACGTCGTGAAAGACCTCATCGAACTGAGGCGTGCCATAGGCAGCGGCGATCGTCTCCAGCAGCGGAGCGGTCTCCGGCAGGTGCTCGCGCACAGCATTGGCCAGCGTCCGCGCGACCACAGAAAAATCCCCGAATTCCAGAAGTAGTTGCCCGCCGCCACAAACTCCTCGGCCTTGTTCTGGTTGGGCTTCTCAGTAAAGCGGCGCACATGCAGCGCGGAATCGTCTGGTGTCAGATCGCCGGTCTCAATGTAGCCATAGCCGGTTTCCGCGCGCGTTGGCTCAATGCCCAGCACCACAATGTTGTCACCGGCCGCGGCCACGGCAATGCCTTTTTGCAGCGCCTTCAGAAAGCGCGGCTCGTCGCCAATGACGTGGTCGGAGGGAAAAACACCAAGCACCGCATCGGGATTCTGCCGCTCGATCAGAAACGCGGCCAGTCCGCAGGCCGGCGCAGTATTGCGCGCCACCGGCTCCTGCACAATCTGTCCGGCGGGCATGCCCTTCAGTTGGTCGGCAATCTCGTGGGCCAGATATTCGTTGGTGATGATCCAGGTTTTATCCAGCGTGGCTAGCGGCTTGAGCCGCTCCACGGTCTGTTGGATCATCGAGCGCTCGCCGTCCAGCGCAAGAACCTGCTTGGCATGGGCGCGGCGGGATCGGGGCCAGAAGCGGGTTCCGCTTCCCCCGGCAAGTATCACTGGACGAAAATCTACTGTCTTCGGCATCGAAGAGCATCCTACCGGACTTGCACTACGTTTGCACAGGGTGAATGTATCATTTGCCGCAGTTTCGCCCAGATAGTGAAAAGGCTACAGCAAATTCTCACTCGCTGTAGCCCTTAATCCACCGCCAAAGCCGGCATTCTGCTCTAAATCAGCTTGGTCAGGAATTCGCCCATCCGCCGCGTTCCCTCGTCGATATTCTGCTTGGTCACCGGGTAGGAGATCCGAATATGCTCGGCCGTCCCAAACGCCTCGCCGGGCACAGTCACCACGTGCGCCTCATGCAGCAGCCGCGTAGCCAGCTCGGTAGCCGTCTTGATGCCGCCCTTGCCAATATACGCCGACATGTTGGGATAAACGTAGAACGCACCCTCCGGCTTGGTGCAGGTAATCCCCGGAATCGCCATCAACTTCGCCAGCATATAGTCGCGCAGCTCAATGAACTCCGCGCGAAACTCGCTTACGCACTCCTGCGAGCCGAAAGCGCCGCAATCGCCGCCTTCTGCACAATGCTGGTCGCATTCGAGGTCGACTGCGACTGCAGCTTGCTCAGGTTAGCCACCACCGGCTTAGTCGCCAGCGCATACCCCGCCCGCCAGCCCGTCATGGCATAAGTCTTCGACAACGACCCCAGCACCACGATGTGCTCCTTAGCCCATGTAAACGACCCCCCGCTCACCGGCTTGCCGGCATAGTTGAGGTAGACGTAGCACTCGTCCAAAAGCAGATAAATCCCGCGATCGTGCGCCAGGTGCACAATCCGCTCAAGGTCGTCGGCACTCACCACCGACCCCGCCGGGTTCGACGGCGAGTTCAAAATAATCGCCTTGGTCTTCGGCGTAATGGCCTTTTCAATCGCGTCCGCCGTAATCGGAAGCTCTCTGCCTCGCTCGTCTCGAGGTAGACGACCTTGCCGCCCGCATACTGGATGATGTCCTTGAAGCTCACCCAGTAGGGCACAGGCAGAATCACCTCGTCCCCGTGGTCCACCAGGATCTGCAGCGTATTAAACAGCGCCAGCTTCCCGCCGGCGGTAAAGATCGCCTCGTCCACGCCGTAGTCCGACCGAAGTCGGCAGCGTGCCGCTCCACAATGGCCTTACGCACGTCAGGAATGCCCGGAACCACCGTTAGCGCGTGAAATTGGCGTCAATAGCGGCAATCGCCGCGTCCTTGATATGCCGCGGAGTAGGGAAGTGCGGCTCCCCGGCCCCAAAATCCACCAGGTTGGCGCCCTGTGCGCGCAGTTTGGCGGCCTCTGCGGCCACCGCCATGGTTGCGGAAACTTCGATCCGGCCAATCCGGTCGGCAAAGACTTTAGAAGGAGTGGAAACTGTCATAGCCCCTCTATCTTTACAGATTTTGGTGCGATAGCAAAATCTCTCTCAATGTACGCACTTTAAATATTGATGGGAAAGGCATATGAGCAGTCGAGATGATT
The DNA here is from genome assembly GCA_963780975.1 of uncultured Acidobacteriaceae bacterium. Classification (GTDB taxonomy): domain Bacteria; phylum Acidobacteriota; class Terriglobia; order Terriglobales; family Acidobacteriaceae; genus Telmatobacter. The sequence continues at coordinate 4,510 of CAWAEU010000053.1, forward strand.
ATGTCGTTATCTCATATTTGAGATATACTAAATTATGCCTTGGCACGTGGAAATTCTGAACGAAACGGTTGCCGAGGAGATTGCAGCACTTCCGGCGGATATGCAGGCACGATTTGTCCGTCTTGGCGAACGCATCGAGCAAATAGGCCTGGAAAGTCTGGGCGAGCCGCATGTCAAGCACCTGGAAGGCAAGCTCTGGGAGATGAGACTCACCGGGCGGGATGGTATTGCACGCGCCTTGTATGTGACTGCGATCGGCAAACGTGTGATTGTGGTTCGCGCATTTGTGAAAAAGACCCAGAAGACGCCACGCGCCGAAATTGATTTAGCGATGCGGCGAGCACAGGAGGCTCAATGACCATTCCCTTTGAAGAGTTCAAGGCACGGCTACTGGCTGATCCCAAGGTCCATAGAGAATATGACGCGCTCGCTCCGGAGTTTGAAATCTCCGCCGAGTTGCTGCGGGCGCGTCTCCGCGCCGGCTTGTCTCAAGCCGCTGGCCAGGCGGATGCGCACCAGCCAATCCGCCGTCGCGCGGCTTGAGAGCGGACAAACTCTCCCCAGCACAAAGACGCTGCTGCGGTTCGCAGAAGCGACTGGGTCTACTCTGAATCGAGTAGGCGGAGCCTTTGTAAGTCTTTTCTTCGGGAAGGTTGGGCGCGTAGCTCAGTTGGTAGAGCAATGCCCTTTTAAGGCATGGGTCGCAGGTTCGATTCCTGCCGCGCTCACCATAATTTTACAAGCACTGGCTGGATGACCTCCATCCCGCCTGGGCTGGTGGGTCAATCCATCTTGTGATCCCCGTTCCGCCCGCCTGCCGCCAGGCGGTCCCCCAGTCGTGATTGCAATCACAGTCGGCAAGCCCTGTCTTCTTGAACAATGAAGTTGTACTGATTTCCGAGGTGCTCGTTGTTCAATATCACCCACGCCGAGTTCATTGCGCCCGGCATCAAGCGGTTGTTCATTGAAGCTCCCCGTATTTCCCGCAAACAGAAACCGGGACAATTTGTCATCGTGCGAATTCATGAAGAAGGGGAGCGCATTCCCCTCACTATCGAAAGTTCCAATCCGCAGCTCGGAACCATAAGCATTGTGGTGCAGTCCCTGGGCAAGACCACCCACCTGCTGAATTCTCTGAACGCCGGCGACCACATCCTGGATGTAGTGGGCCGGCTCGGAAGCCTTCCGAGATTGCGAAGTTCGGCACGGTGGTGGTGATGGGCGGAGGCGTCGGGACGGCCATGGCCTATGCGACGGCGGCAGCGTTGAAAAGGGCAGGGAACCGCATCATTTCGATTGTCGGCGCGCGCGACAAAGAGCTGGTGATCCTGGAGCGCGAGATGCGCGAGGTCAGCGATGTGCTGATGATCACCACCGACGATGGAAGTTATGCAGACCAGGGTTTCGTTACCGACAAACTGCGCCAGCTGATGGAAAAGGGCGAGGCCATTGACCTGGTGCTGGCGGTTGGTCCCATTCCCATGATGAAGGCAGTGGCAGACGTGACCCGCGGGCAAGGCATTCGCACGCTGGTCAGCCTGAATCCGATCATGATTGACGGCACTGGGATGTGCGGCGGCTGCCGCGTGCTGATCGACGGCAAGAGTGAATTCGCCTGCGTGGATGGACCGGAGTTCGACGCCCATCGCGTGAACTTTGACATGTTGGTCCGGCGCAATACGACCTATCGCCAGCAGGAGCAGCAGGCTCTGAAGGAATTCAAGTGCGCACAGGAATGGCGGGCCGATGCCGCTCCCGCAGGAAAAGACGTGGTTTGCGCCGTTGAAGGAGCCAAGCGATGACTCAGCCAACCAAGCCATCGCTGAATGTTTTGCCGCTCAAGGAGCGCATGAAAGTTCCGCGGCAGGCCATGCCCGAGCAGCCCGCGGAGTTACGCTCCACCTGCTTTACCGAGGTGAATCTGGGCTACAGCCCGGAAGTGGCGCAACAGGAAGCATTGCGCTG
>CAWAEU010000054.1:0-7748 GCA_963780975.1 uncultured Acidobacteriaceae bacterium
GTCGAGGCCGGTTCTGCGGTTGCTTCCTTTGCGGTGGGAAGCGACTCGCCCGTTAACGCCGCCTGCTGCACATAGAGATCGCGCGCAACCAGAAGACGCGCGTCAGCGGGAACCAAGTCCCCTGCGGAGAGCCGGATCACATCTCCGGGCACTACATCGCGCCGCCGAAGTTCTTTCCAAGCGCCATCGCGCTGGACGGTTGCCGTTGGGGCTACCTGATCGTGCAGCCGTTCGATGGCCTGCTGGGAGCGATAGGTCTGGCTGAAGTCCATCGCCGCGCTCAAAAGAACGATGGCGCCAATGATGCCCGCATCGACCTTATCGCCCAGAAATGCCGAAGCCCCCGCGGCAATTAGCAGGATCAGCGTCAGCGGATTCATGAATATGTGCAGGAGATCGGCAACAGGGTTGTAGTGTGTCGTGGCCGCGGGTTCATTTGGCCCGAACTGGTCTAACCGCGCCTGAGCTTCCTGTGCCGTCAAGCCGGCAGCCGTTGCAGGGATTTCACCGGCATTGGGCAGCATGGGTGGATTTCTCCTTGCGTAATATTACGTAAGCCTTGTTAAGCGAAGATTGTAACCCATGCGCCAGATTACGACAGGCGCGAAAAAATTCGCGACTTATGCAAAGAAGACAATAGTTTGGGTTCAACCCTGCTGAGAGTAATTCGGTTGTTAATTCTATTCCAGTTCCTTAAGGCGCCGGAAGGATGATTTTGCCATGACGAACCGATAGCTTGCTGTTGGTTTGTGGACTGGTTCGCGTTTGTTGGCCGACCCGAACGACATTCGCGTTGAGGTGCGCGCCTTCGCGGGCTAGGCCGATTTTATCGCCGGGGAGATCGGCATCTGCTTCATATAATTATGGATAAGCGCCGGCCCTGGTGTCAGGCCAAGTTTTTCTTGACAGTTTTTCCAAGACGTACTTATACTTTCTGTGCCCAAGTTAATCACATTACTTGGCAGCCCTAAAAATTGGGGCGAACGAAAAACTGTTCGAGTCCGTTCCGACAACATAACTGAATAGGAGAGACGAGATGAATCCCTCACATCTATGTCCGAATAAGGGTCTGTCAATTGGCTTGATCACTCGCGCCGCGTTGCTGACAGTAACTATTGCAATGCTCGGAAGCGGGTACTTGAGATCACAGACAGTGGCAACATATGACTTTGAAGACGGGACCGCCGAAGGCTGGGGCTCGTTTTATGGAGCGAGCACGCCGGTAGCAACGAACGCGGCCGCTTATACGGGCTCTTACAGCCTGTTGACGACGACCGCCTCCGCCGGACACGGCGGGCCGTCCATCTCTCTGAACAGCGTATTGCTGCCCGGCGCGCACATACACGATTACCGGATGGGTCAGGCTGGCCTCCGGCGCCACCAGCGCCAATGCGAACTTCTCGATGGTCCGGGTCGATTCGAGCGGCACCAACTATGACACCATCGGCAACTACACAGTTGCCGTGACGGACTCCGGTTGGGCACAGATCGGCGGCAGCTACACGGTGACCACGAGCGCGACCAGCCTGCTCCTGTATGCGCAGATGGTAGGCGCAACCAGCGCGATAGGCATTCTATCTGGACGATGTGGTGATCACCGAGACCGCGCCGCCGCCGAACGGCGCGACGATCGCGAGCTATACCTTCAACGGGAGCACGGACGGCTGGTTCCCTTTCGGATCGCCGACGCTGACCCCGTCGAGCTCGCCGCTGGCCGACCCGAATGGCATTACGACTGGCCTGCTGGTGTCAAATCGGACGGCGGGCTACATGGGCCCGACGCCTGAACCTGTTGAGCGTGAACAACATGGTGGCCGGAGCGACCTACCAGATCAGCGCGTATGTGATGCTGGCAGCGCCGGACTCGAGCAATCCGACGGTCTCGCTATCGACCAAGACAGCCGACTGCGCGACCAGCGGATCGTATGGAACAATTGCCACCTCAGCGGCCTTGTCGAGCACGGCGTGGACCAAGGTGCAGGGCACATTCAGCTACAGCAATCTGCCGGGACCGCCAACGACTCTGGATCTCTATCTTCAATCAAGCAGCGCGACGGATTCTTTCTATGTGAGCGATGTGACAATCGGCGAGCTTTCTCCGGCGCCGCTCAACCCGAGCCAGCAGGACAACACGGGCATCACGACGCACCTTCGAGGATGGCACGACGGACGGATGGGGTTCGCGCTCCGGAAGCTCGACCGTTGCGGTGGCCAGCGGAGTGGCGCATACCGGCACGCACAGCCTGCTGACCACGGGCCGCGTCGCCAACTGGGATGGGCCATCGATCAACGTCAGCAACAAGATGTATGTCGGCTCGACGTATAACATGAGTGTGTGGGTGATGCTGCACGCCGACCGATGGCTCGTCGCCACGTGATCAACATGAGCCTGCAGACGACCTTGAGCGGAACCACCAGCTATCCCAGCGTGAGCGGCTATCCCGGGCGTTACGGTTCTGGCCGATGGCAACTGGCACCAGATCAGCGTGATGGGCTACACCATGTCCAGCGCCTATGACACCGGCCAGGCCTCGCTCTATCTGCAGACCGTGCCCGCGTCAGGCAACGACCTGGTCTCGTTCTACATCGACGACTTCCAGTTGAGCTATGTGCCGCCGCCGACGCATTCAGACCGGCATTCCATCGATCTACCAGACGCTTTCGCCGTACTTCCCGATCGGCGCGGCGGTGGATCACGACCGATCTGTCGGGCGCGCATGCGCAACTGCTGGCGAAGCACTTTGACAGCATGACGCCGGGCAACGACCTGAAGTGGAGTTCGGTGGAAGCCTCGCTGGGCACCTACACCTATGGCAACGGCGACAACCTGGTGAACGAGGCTGTCTGCGCCAACATGAAGGTGCGCGGCCATAATCTGGTTTGGGCAACGGCAGCGCAGACGCCGTCGTATGCAACTGGGGACGGAACGAACTCGCCTGCCAATCAGGCGACGGTGATTGCGAATATCCAGGAGCACATTCAGAGCGAGGTGCAGCACTTCGGCAACAAGGTGTATGCTCTGGGATGTGGTGAATGAACCGATCGATCCCAGCCAGCCGGATTGCCTGGTGCATGGGCCGTTCTACCAGGTGCTGGGCAAGAGCTACATTGACGTTGCCCTGCAGGCGGCCCGGCAGTATGCGCCCGCCGGCACACTGCTGTTCATCAACGATTACAGCACCGCGGACCCCAACCGCCTGGCCTGCCTGGTAAGCGTGATTCAGGACCTGAAGAGCCGTGGCATTCCCATCGATGGCGTCGGCCATGAGATGCACAGCGCCATCAATTATCCATCGGTCGCCGCAGTGGTCAATGCGGTCGATACCATCGCCGCGAAGTTCCCCGGCATTAACCAGCAGATCACCGAGATGGATCATCAGCGTCTACAACGCAGGCGACAACGCTGCTAACTACGGAAGCAGCATTCCGCCAGCGGTTCTCGCCGAAGAAGGCTGGCTCTACGAGCAGTACTTTGACGCCTTCCGCCAGTTGAAGGGCAAGATCAGCGACGTGACCATCTGGGGCATGGCGGACGACGACACATGGCTGGATAGCTTCCCGGTCACTCGCACCGACTATCCGCTGCCTTTTGACATGAACCTGCAAGCCAAGCCCGCGTATTGGGGCATTGTCGATCCAACCAAGTTGCCGGGATCCGGCATGACATTCTCGGTGACCAACAAGACAGGCGCGCAAAACGCGCGCGTGTGGACCTTGACCGCAACCAACGGCACGGTGGGTACGGCCTATACCACGCAGATTACCGGCCTGACGCTGACACAGGTAGCTGGAGCGGCCTGCACGCCGGTGATTACTCCGCCGAGTTCGTTCCCGGTTTCCCTGGGTGACATCCCGGCCAGCGGAAGCGCGAGCGCATCCTTTACCATCGACTTCACCGGCTGCGCCACGCTGGCGCGGTTCACGATGAGTGCGCCGTGGAGTTCGGCAACCTACGATACCGGCACCTATGTGCTAGGCAACCAGTTCCGATAAGAAGGACAAAAGGAGAGGCCATCCAATGAAATGCTTTGCAATACGATCTGTGTTGATGCTCATGGCTGCCGTGGCTTTTGCCTTCGGCGCGCATGCTGACGATATCTCGCTCACTCTCACCCCTACAAACGGCGTCGTAGCCGGGGCATGCCGGGCAGGCGGTGGGCTGGGGCTTTACCCTCACCGACAACAGTGGGTCCGAATGGGTGGTTCTGGCCGACTCCTATTTCGTCGGCACGCCACTCTATGGAAGCTACTCGGACTATATCGGAAGCCAGTTTTATATAGCCGGGCCCGGGGAGGGTACGACGATTGTTTCACCCTGGAACCAGACGAATATGACGGGAACGGGTGAGTTCGATCTCTACCCTACCGATCCCAGCGTCTCCTTTTCCGGGACTATCAACGTTGACTACGACCTGTTCAGCGTGCGATCCAAACAACCCACTGTTTGACCCAGACACGGACTTTATAGGCTCCGGAACATTTTCAGACCCGATACAAGTGGCTGTCACCCCCGAGCCGGCCTCCTGGATTCTCATGAGCCTGCCCTTTGCCCTCTTGATGCTCTTCGCCTGGCGTCGACAGGCAGCAGCACTTCGTCCGTAAACAACCCAGACAGTACTCGCGCGGGAGATGGTTGAGAGGCCATCTCCCGCGTTGCGTTTTAGCTGGATACGAGCTATGCTCCAAGCCATCGACCTGTGCTGGGGGTGCGCGATGAGGCGGCGCTCGACCTAGAGATCATGTCCACTTTAGCAATCGGATTACCTGTTTCGCCAGCGCCAGGTCTTTAGCGCGACAAACGGTGTGCGCTTCGGATGCGTGGAATCCATGCGGAAGGCGGCGAAGATTTTGGCCAGATCGAGCTTGGATGTGAGGAGCGCCCTGATCCAGCTGCCCAATGATTTGCAGCCTTTCAGATGTTCTTATCAGTAACCCGCGATTCCTACTGATCCTTACTCCCATACACCAGGCTTTGCCGGAGTGCAGCAGCCTGGCATGACGGGTCAGGTAAAAGAGGACCTCATCTCGCGGCTCGGCGAAATGGGCGTTGTCGTCGAAGAGGGACGTCTCGGATTCCACCGGCACTTGGTCAGCAGCAACGAGTTTCTGACGCAGCCCTCGCGTTTCGATTTCTACGACATTGACAACCGCCAACACACCCTCGATCTTGATCCCGGTACCATGGCATTCACCACCTGCCAGGTTCCCGTGATTGCGCGTCGTTCCGGGCCGCAAAAGATCGAGATCACCCGGCATGACGGCTCTCGCCATACGATTGATGCGCTCTGCCTCGACGAGCAGACCAGCGCCGCTATATTCGAGCGTACCGGAGCAGTTCGCCGTCTGGATGTCTTTTACGGCTTTGAGTCACTTAATGGAATGCCTCTATGAGGGTAATGTCTTCGCGGAGGTGCCGATTGCGCTATTCCGAACTATCGACGGCCATTTCAGCTCGGATGCCGATCGACTCTTGGTTCTAATTTTGGGAGCAGCAGCCCAGGAGGTTTGTAAGGAACCCCGATTCCGAGGAGATTTGATCGTCAGCGTTATAGACGCCTGCGATGGGGTTGAAGCCGTTGAAGGTGGAGTTGACCGAGGTGCGGTTGCCGACGGGGTCGAGACCGTAGCTGACGCTACCGCTATTTTGAGGCTCGTCGGAGTTGATGCTTTCGCCGGTCAGGCGGTAGATGTCGTCATAGCTCCAGATAACAGTGCGGCTGTGGTTGGACTCGACTGCCTTGGTGCGATTGCCAGTAGGGCCGAGCGTGTAGGTGTAGCTGGAGACCGGCGTGGACATCTCTGTGAGCCGGTTCATTTGATCGTAGTTGAAGCCGGAGGTCAAACCGTTGGGAGTGGCGACCGTGGCCACGTTGCTGGCTGGATCGTAGGTGTAGGTGGTGGTTTGATTGCCAAGCAAGCGGCTGTCGGTCACTGTGCTGAGCCGATTGAGTTCATCCCAGGCATAGCTAACCTGAATTCCGTTGACATGGTTCGACGAGATCGACGCAAGATTGCCTGCACCGTCGTAGCTATACGTCAGCGTGCCGGCGGGGGCGGCTTTGGTGTCATAGCCGATGTTTATCACGTGACCTACTTAGTTCCAACGTCCCAATATCGGGACACTTCGACTTCGCTCAGTGCAGGCTCTGGGGCACCCAGCTTCAATTATGTGGACCTGCACCACTTATCCCTTGCACACGTCGGGACCACTCTATTGGTGTGTGTATAAATATCGACAAGTCATTACCGGAGGCAATGCCCAGATCATAGCTGCGGCCAATTTCAATCCGAATCAACTCCTGCTTCTGCACATGTGGATCGTTTTGGAGAATGACTCTTGCCACTTGGTCGGCAAAGGCCTCCCGGGCCTCTATTTTCCCCGTCCATTGAACAATAACAGTAGCAGGCTCTTTCTTCGGAAGAAAGTTCCCACGTGTACCACTGTCCGACCGAATTGGGCTCCATATCAGCACATCAGCCATCTGAACACCGCCCAGTTTTTCAATCAGTCGTTCATCCTGTAAGTGCTGACTGACGTAGCCTGATTTCTGTTGCCAATCGACGCTAATCCCCTTGGATAATGCTGTTAGGGCGATCATAAACAAGAAGCAGATGATAACCCACCAATGCAGATTCCAGATTGGTTCTGGATTTAAAGGCCCGGCTACACCGGGTTTGACAACAAACGTCCCGACTGCAACATCATGAAGCCCTTGCCTAGTGCGACTGTTGAAAATCAAGAGATAAAGATTAGAAACGCCAATACCAAATACAGTGAATATAATCAAAGTGAGAATAACCCAATTCATAATTTGCACTGAATACTTTGATCCAATAAAAAAATAGGGAATGGCACAAAACGCATGATTATTATTTTTATTATCAAGCTCCTCAAGCGTTGCACAACCTCAGTTCTTATAAGTCCAAGAAACCACTGCCCCCACCGTCTTCCATCATGGTTCAAACAAAGGGTTATAATCCATAGGCAGCTTAGCCCATTGTTCATATCTCGAAGGTTGATATGATGCCGACCACTGTGATCAATGGCAAAACCAGCATTACAACCAAATACATGAGGATAGTGAAGCAATGTAGGCTTTCAGTTACTTATTGAAAAACACTTATCATTATTATTTTCTTCTACAACTGCTTGAGGAAAAACTGCACCATAGTCTGCATTTCTAGAAGTTTGCTGCATTTGATTATTACTAGTGCCAGTCAGTACTTCTGCTCAAGTTCAAATGAATTGGAGTATTGTCAATGTCCACAATATCATCATCATTGAATGAAAATGTTATGCATTTAGTGGTTGTCGCGGTTTTTATGAAAATGTTATCATCCAATTTGCAAGCTCATAACAAAACATTTGCCAGAAAAGCATGATTCTCATGTTTACTCGTTGCACAAGCCACTGGATCCATCATAAAAATTGGATTCACACCCACTCTCATACATATTCATATCCAACATAATGAAAATTATCCACCATCTCCAACGATCGTTTTCACTACGCCGTCCGGTGGGCTCCACATTCAACATCAAACTATATCCGTCAGCAGCCATCAAGGCCAATCAGTTCGGCTACGCCATTCACAGCATCATTGGCCTCAACAACCTGCGCCAATTGAAGATCGTGCCAACAATAATGCAATTCAGCCAACTGTTGCTACAGGAATGTTGAGTTGCTCATCTGGGTGAAACGTTGTGAAGGTGTTGAGTTGTGTCGTCGAGTTGTGGCAAATGGAGTT
>CAWAEU010000055.1:0-119871 GCA_963780975.1 uncultured Acidobacteriaceae bacterium
TTTAGCCCCCTGAGGAAATCTGTCCCAAACTAACCCGTTACTCGGAATTTCCGGAAATCTGGGCCGAGCCTTCACGGCCAGCATCCGCCTCATCGGCTCAAAAAAATAGCCGCACCCGCCCGATGCAGCAGGAAAAATGCCCAGTAATTTTAAAATGATTGAATTGATATGGTGGACGCGGTAGGAATCGAACCTACAACCTGTCGGTTAAGAGCCGAATGCTCTGCCAGTTGAGCTACGCGTCCAGTGAATCGGGATAAGCCGTGCAGCGGAACTCATTCCGCACAGCCTGAGCAGGCAGGAAATCACTGCTGACCCTTGAAAAATATAGCACAAAACAGCAGCAGCCGCCAAAGCGCAGCGCACTCCAGATCGCTTCTTCCGCACGCAGTCGGAACTCAAATGCACTAAGGAAATTTACTCTAGAAGGTCAACGCCAGCCCGCCGCTGATGCCGCGCTGGTCCTGCGCGAAAAACAGCATTGAGCCGTCGCTCAACAGGTAGGGCCGGTAGCCCTGCGCCAGCAGATTGCGCATATCGATCAGCGCCTGCAAGCCGCACGTTCCCATCGCTGCGCGCGTGCAGCCGTTGTCGGAACCGAATATCAGGTAGGGCTGCACAGCATTCAGTGCGAACGGAGCAACGCTGGTAATCGTCGATTCCGGCTGCCATCGATAGCTCGCCTGCCATTGTGTTCCGCTCCCATCCAGCGTGCCCGAGAGGCAGATGGAATAGCTCTGCACATAGCTCGGATGTGCTGTAGCCAGCAGTTGCGCCAACCCCGCCGCGCGGCAATATTGCGACTCCCATCACCAGCGCATTTCCGTGGCATAACTGAGCCGAATCTGGTTTCTGCCCGGCAGCCGATGCTCCACGGTGGCCAGCAACCCGGCGTTGAAGAAAATTCGGTCCGGCAGCGTGCAGCAGACCGCTCATCGGGATCGTAAAGCAGTTCGCTGCAATGGGAGAGCCGCTGAATTCCCGGCGCAAAGTGGCCCATGGCCTCCATCACCGGATTGTCGATGTTATCGCCATAAACCATCAAAGCCATGCGCGAGCTCTCAGTGCGCCTTCCCAGCCAAATTCCTGGTGCAGCCCGTGCTCAATAGCCAAATCGCCATCGCGCATTGAAACCGCCGGCAGCCAGCCCCGGGATCCGTCTCATCCGCATCCTGCGCGCCTGGCAACACGCTGGCCATCCGGTAGCGAAACGTCAGTTGCCCATCGTGCCAGCCCACGCCGCGGAACGGCAGCGCCGCGGCTACCGTGTCGGGTGGATTCTCAGCAAGCCGCGCCACCACCTGCTCGAGCCTGCTTCGGCCTCGAACTCATCGCCCAGGCGCATCGTCTCCCAACTGCGCATGGCTGCCTCGTCCACTCCCTCGCCGCCGCCGGCGTCAATCTCCGGATGGAGGGTGATGGCGGCCACCGATTGCACGGAGCCGGAAAAGCCGAGATCCTGCCGGAAGCCGAGCATCGACTCCATGCTGCCATCGCTGCCGGGGGCGAAATCGACGCTGGCCAGCAGCTCGCGGCTGTTGGATGGCGTCTCTTCCATCGATGTCGAAATGCGCTCGCCGCTCTCTGCAAAGGCGCCTTCCTGCCCATTAGCCACAATTCGGGCCTTCAGCCGCGGGTGCGCTCCCGTTGAATCGGAGGCGACAACCAGTGGACCGTCTTCAAGCCAGCGCAGCAGGGGACGATTGGCGGCCGAACGCAGGGTCCAGGCCCAATCGTCTTTTTGCGAGTTACCGGCGCGCGGCTCCGCCGGCAGCCATTGCATCGCTTCGTAGAGAGTACTTAATGTGAGGTTGACAATGGTCTTCGAACGGACGCGGACATCCTCGCAGAGCGAAGGAAGGAACCAGGCGGCCATCGCCTTGACCGCATAGCGGCCGGGCAGGACCGAAGGTATCGAGTAGCGGCCCTGGTCGTTGGTATAGACGCTGGCGACCACCGTCAAATCGGGACGGAGCAACTGAACCTGTGCGCCGATTTGCGGAACGCCCGCCGAGTCGCGCACCACTCCTGTCACTGTCCCTGGAGTGGCTCCGTGGAGAGGAGCGTCCGCCAAGACAATCAGCATGGCAAAAACAACGAGATGGACCCTGCGGATCATCGCTGTTATTGGTGACCTGGCAGCGTCGCTGGCAATCTTGTTACAAGTAGAATCCCCGGCGGCTCTCCGAATCTCGTGTCCGGTCAGCTTGCAAGTGAGATTACATCCTATTCCACGACAAAAGGTGCCGATTGCGCAATCTCTTGTTTTGAAATTGCGTCATTAATTTTGATCGTCACCTTGTACTTTCCTGGTTCCAGACCAGCCAGAGGCAGCGATTTTTCCACTGTCATCTGATCGCTGTGCGAACCTAAGTCCTTAGAATCCAAGTGTTTCTCAAGCACAACCGTTTTGGTCGCCGGATATCGGTGATCTGGTAGGTCACCGTGGCTTCGATTGCTCTTGGTGGCTATCGTTGATGCTCAGATTGTAGACCTGCATCCAGAAGTTCAGCTCCTGGTTGCGCTTGAAGTTGATCGGTGTGGCCGGGTTCGGGCTCACACGCGGACAGATAATGCGTATTGCCAATCACGCAGGTTCCGGCTGCCGATATCGTGCGAGGAGACAGAGTACATCTGGTCGGCCAGAATCAGCGTCGAGGTGCCCAGTTTCTCGTCGTGGTAAGTCGGCACCTCAATGCCCGCGCCCGTAGTAGCCCTTGTGTTCCGGGTTGTTTACGTCCTTGATCACGATATCCAGGCGATAGAGCCCCGGAAGCAGCGGCAGCGCCTTCCAGTAGAGCGACTTCTGTCCAGCGTCTTTTCCAGCAACTCAGCCGGCTGGTCCACCTCCACCGTATCCTCAAAGCTCTGCACTGTCTTGTGTGTCAGCGTGGTCACCTTGCCCAGAATGTTCACCACGCCCTTTGACACCCCGTCCTTGGTCACAAAGGTGATGTCGCGGTTCTTGATATTCAGGGTGATGGGCACCAGGTCGGTATTTTCCGTCACCTTCACAAAGTCGGTGCGCACATCGAAGGGAAACACCGGGCCGGTCAGCAGCTTGTGCTCGGAGATGAAATGCGTCAAGATCGGTGAACTTGATCGGCGGTGGCGAAAATATCTTGCGCGCCAATTCAATGCGGTCAAATTCCTTGTTCTGCTGCGAGCCTGAAAGACATCGGGCCGGTGCCCAGTGCCTCCAGGCCGCCCTTGAAGCGGTCAGATTGCTTGGCCATGCCCATCGATTCAGCGTGCGTCGGGCGGCGCCGGGAGTGTGCAACAGTGCGTCCTTCTCGCTTCGGTCGATCGTGAAGTGGTAGTCGCCGCATTGGCAGGTGTCCACAAACTCCAGGTCGATGTTTTCGCCAATGCCTTCAATATACCGGTAGTGCCAGTTCTCGAATGGAAACGTGCGATGTAGAGCCGCCGCCCTCTTCAATCGGCCGGTCATAGTTGCCGCCCGAGGGATGGCATTCAATCGAGTCGGGAGGGCCAAAGGAAATGTAAATGCGCCCGCGGTCCGTCTTCCAGCCTGGCTTGCCTGCGGCATAGTGCTCGTTGGCATAGGCGATGCGCCGGTAGTGCTCTTCGCGAAATTCGTTCTCAGGCGAGTCCGGATTGGGGTTGCGCCTCAGCCAGAACTGCTCGATAAAGGCATCCCGCTCCTCATCGTTGCTCAGCGACTTGAAGGCTTTGCGTTCCTCTTCTGAGATGATCCAGGCCACGTCCTCATTCAGCCAGGTCTTGTAGGCGCCCTTCAACTCCTGCTTCACGGCCTTCTGGGCGGCAAACTTTTCCTTGTCTGAGCGCTCCCGCTTCAGCGGATCAGGCTCCTGATTTTGCCCCGTTGCCTGCCCTGCTTGCGCTGGCGCCGGTGGCGGCGCGTTGTCCGTCTGCTGGGCCAGGAGCCCGGCAGCGCAAGCTGAAAACCAGCCCGCATCCGAGCACTGCAAAACGAAAAAAACGACCATTAAGCATCATTGCCTTAAAAACTCCTGCGATCCCTTATTCTACGGGTCCCGGTAGGGTTGGGCAATCTTCCGTATAAAGTGCTGAGGGTCACCTTCTAGTCTACAGGATCAACCCTATCATTTAACCCCAATAATCAACCCGGCTAGGAAGGGACGGGCTCAGCCCGTCATTCAAATCCCAAAATTAACCTGGCTTTAGCCCCTGTAGGAATGCCATCATTCATATTGCAGGCTTCCTTTCGGTTCATCCCCTCGTTTGACGCGCACCAGCCCCCAAAGTCACCCGAAAACATCCCCTTCCTACGGCGGAAAAAGCCTTGAGCATCCGCCATGAACCGCTTCATTACTTTTCCCTGCGGTTTTTTCACCCTTCTGGAACCTGGCAGGCAACAATTGCGTAAACTAGAATGGGAGCCACTCGGAGAACAACCTGCCATGAAGAAGATTCTCTTAATCGTTCTTGCTGTTGTAGTGGCCGCCGTTCTTGTCGGCGTCTTCATCTATAGACAGCAATCCGGCTATACCAAGGTTCTCACCGCCAAAATCGCCGGCAAGATCTATCCTCTGTCGTCAGCGGCACCGGACAAATCAAGCCCAGAACCTACGCGAACCTGGGCGCTACCTCCTTTGGCCGTGTCACCCACCTCTACGTCAAAGAAGGCGATACGGTAAAGATGGGCCAGACGGTAGCCAGCATTGAGAACGTGCAGCAGGAAGCCAATGTCACCAGCCAGCAGGCTGCCGTCTCCGCCGCCAAAACCGACATTGACGCCGATATTGCCGCCGAGAAAACTGCCCAGGCAAACGTGGAGCGCGCCAAGGCCGACCTCGAGCAGAAAAAACTCGACTGGGATCGCGCCCAAAGTCTCTATAGTGACGGCATCATGGCCAAGCAGGACTACGACGCCAAAAAAGCCGCCTACGATACCGATGTGGCTGCCCTGGCGGAGTCCGTGGCTGCACAGAATCAGGCCCATGCGCAAACCAACTCCCTGCGCGGCCATCTGCACATGCAGGAAGCCGCCTTGCGCGCCAACCAGAATGCGCTTGACCTCACCTACGCTATCGCGCCCTTTGACGCCATCGTCACCAACCTCCCCGTCCGCGAAGGCGAAACAGTCGTCGAAGGCATTGAGGGATACCAGGGCTCAACCCTCATGACCCTCGCCGATATGAGCGTCATCACCGCCGAGGTAAAGGTAGACGAGACCGACATCGTCAACATTCAGGTCGGCCAACCCGCCGATGTCTCCGTCGACGCCCTGCCCGGAAAAATCTTCAAGGGCCACGTAACCCTGGCTGGCGACCAGGCCCTGCTGCGCTCCACCGGCGTGGCCACCTCGCAATCCACCACCGGCACTGAAGAAGCCAAGGACTTCAAGGTTGTCATCACCCTTGACGCGCCCACCGCCGATCTCCGTCCCGGCCTTTCCACCACCGCCAAAATCACCACCGCCCACAAAATCAGCGTCCTCACCATGCCCATCCAGGCACTGGTCATGCATAACCCCGATGACGACAAGCCCAAGGGCGGCGTCCAGGCCGCATCCACTTCCACGACAGCCGGCAAATCGACTCCCGTGCAGGGCGTTTATGTCATGGACAAAGTCAAAGGCAAGCTGCGCGCCAAATTTGTGCCCGTCACCACCGGCATCACCGGAGCCACAGATATTGAGGTGCTCAACGGCCTCACCGAGGGCCAGGAAATCGTAACCGGCCCCTACAAAACCCTGCGCACTCTCAAAAACAACGCGCTGGTAAAGCGCGACACTATCAAACCGGCAACAGCATCCAGCGGTTCCTCATAGTGGTAACAGCCGGTTGCCCCAGGACCAGGGTCCCCGCGGACAGGCTTTCGTCCGTGGGGTGGATATCTCGATTTTGAGACATGGGAAACCACAAAACTTAACGACCGGAAAACGGAGAAAACCACCCATCCCCTGACGGACTAGACTAACCAATAGGACAAGCATGGCCCTGGAAACCATCACCACCGAACCACGCACCCAATCGGCCACCAGGCCGCAGGGTAACATCATCGTCGTTGAAGACCTCTGGCGCACCTACGATATGGGTTCCGAACAGCAGGTGCTTGCCCTGCGCGGCGTCTCCCTCACCATCCGCCACAACGAATACGTAGCCATCATGGGCCCCTCTGGCTCCGGCAAATCTACCCTCATGAACCTCATCGGCTGCCTCGATACCCCTTCCAAAGGCCGCTACTGGCTCAATGGCCAACTGGTCAGCGAGCTTGACGACGATCAGCTCGCCCGCATCCGCAATAAGGAAATCGGCTTCGTCTTCCAGACCTTCAACCTGCTCGCCCGCGCCACCGCTCTCCACAACGTCGAGCTGCCCCTCATCTACAACGGCACTCCCGCCGCCGAGCGCCTCGAGCGCGCCAGGGAATCCCTCGCCGACGTCGGCCTCGAGTCCCGCATGAACCACAAGCCCAGCGAGCTCTCCGGCGGACAGCGCCAGCGCGTAGCCATCGCCCGCGCCCTCGTCAACCGGCCCTCCATCATCCTCGCCGACGAGCCCACCGGCAACCTCGACTCCAAAACCGGCCTCGAGATCATGGCCCTCCTCGATACCCTCCACGCCAACGGCAACACCATCGTCGTAGTCACCCACGAGCCCGATGTCGCTGAATACGCCCACCGCGTAATCCACATCCGCGACGGTCAGATCTTCTCCGACGAACCCAGCAAGCGCTTCAACTAAAAACCCAAATCTCGTCCACTCCACAATAAATCGGGTTGCCAGCCTCATCCCTAGGCTGAACCATGCTGCTCCCATGTCTCGCTTTTGAGACATGGGAAACCACAAAACCCGAAAACGGCATGCACCGTCCGAGTCCCACCCCTATTCCCTAGCCCCCTAGTCCCTGTCCCTCCCCTGTTCATGTTTTCCCCACCCCCGCCGATAAGACCTCTGTTGGCCGGAATCACCTCATTGGCCAGGGAGGCGAGGCACGTTGAGATCGATGCAGACCGCCGCGCAATTCCAGCCTCAACCTACCTCCGGCCTTACCCTGGTCGAGCTGGATTCCCCTCAATCCTTCCAGGTCGTAGGCGTAAGCGCCGCCTGGCGCAAGCTCCTCATGCAGGCGGAGATGGCCGCGCCCCACGTGCAGGTGGCCGCCATCGAGGGCGAGCACGGCAGCGGCAAGCAGACCCTGGCCCACTACCTATTCAGCCACTCGCCCCTCGCCGGCTCCAGCTTCCAGCGCCGCGATGCCCGCGAGTGGCTGGTAGCCGACGCCGACCCCTCCACCCTCGCCGGCTTCACCTATCTCGATCGCGTTGACCTGCTCGCCCCTCCCGGCCAGGGCCTGCTCCTCGGCGTACTCAAGGCGCTCCAGGATCGTCCTCCCGGTCGCGCCGTCGTCCTCGCATCCTCGCAAACTCCGCTTCGCCAGATGGCCGGTCAGGGCCTGCTCATGCCCGACCTCGCCTTCCGTCTCTCCGCCGTCCGCTTCGCCATTCCTCCCTTGCGCCAGCGCCGCGAAGATATCGCCCCCCTCGCCCAGTCACTCCTTGACCGCATCTGCGCACGCTACCAGCAGCGCCCCGTTATGCTTGGCCCCGGCGCACTCGCCCGCCTCCTCCAGCACAACTGGCCCGGCAATGTTCGTGAGCTCGCCTCCGTTCTTGAAGCCGCCCTCCTTGAAGCCGTCAACGGCGTCATCCGTCCTAACGACCTCGCCATCCCCACCGGCCTCGAGCCACAGCCCGACCAGCTCCAGCACCAACCCGCTGACAGCCTCTCCCTCGACGCCGTAATCCGCCATCACGTCCAATACGTCCTCGACCTCAACCGCGGCAACAAACTCCGCGCCGCCCGCCAGCTGGCCATCTCCCGCTCCACCCTCTACCGCATCCTCGGCAACCAAACCATCCTCGCCCACTAACTACAAAAAATTGTCATCCTGAGTGAAGGTCGCCGTGGCGACCGCAGTCGAAGGACCTGCGGTTGTCTTTGCGGTCGTCGGGGTGCCCCATCCTTTCGCGCTCTTTGCGAAAGGGTGGGATACCACAAAACTCAATCCTGGATACTTTCAGAGCACGACTGCACAAGATGCGGAAAGACTCTGACGGATGGAACAAGCGTCAGGGCACGACATCACAGGCTGCGGAAAAACTCAATCGAATGGGCTATGTAACAAGAGCACGGCTTCAGCCGGGCCGATAAGGTCAGTAGAATGAGTCGGGCTTTAGCCCCTGCTAATCCATCCGTTGGCAAATTCGCTTTTCATTCGGACTTTTTCCGCAAGCTCTTCAGTCGTGCCGTAAACGCCAAAATATGATTGTGGGCTTTAGCCCCTGCGGAACATAATTTATTCGCCACCCAATTGCTGAGTTGATTCGTTAGACACTGCCTGATCCCATCCGCAAATCAGCGCCCGCAATCTCCTGTAAAATAACTCTCAATCGGAGACACCACGCATAAACTGCTCAAACCGGAAAATCTCCGATCAAAACGCAGCGAGATCAGTCCTGTAGGTGCGAAACGTGAGAAGGCATATAGCTCTGGCAATGATGGCAGCTGCGAGCCTCCTCATAACTGCGTGCAACAATGTCACCACCACAACCACCGCTACCTACAATCTCACCATCGCATCCACCAACCCTTCCTACGGCGTCTCCATCGCCTTAACCTCCGCCGGAAATAACAGCACGACCTACCAAACCACCGGAGCTACGCTCACCTATACTTCCGGCTCCTCTTTCACCCTCACCGCGCCCGCCAAAGTCGGTCTCAACACTTTCACTTCATGGACTGGTTGCGCATACTCCACCAACGTCACCTGCGCGGTAACGTTGACCGCCAATACCACCGTGACCGCTAACTATCTCCCTCCCGTCATCGTTGCGCCGACCGTCACCGTAATTCCCTGGTCCACAGGGATCACCACCGCCCAGGCTCTGGCCGTAACCGTCACCGTATTTGGCCCCACCGGCGACGCCATACCCACCGGCAACATCATCCTTTCCAGCGGAGGCTTCGCCACCACGCCCATCGCTCTCGAATCTGGAAGTTACGTCGTCAATATTCCCGCCGGTTCGCTGGCAGTTGGCCCTAACACGCTGCAGGCCGGTTACACGCCCGACTCCGCCAGCACACCCCTCTACTCCGTATCATCCGGCACATCTACGCCTGTCACCGTCACCGCCATCACCACCGGGCCCAACACCATTTCTATTGACCAGTCAACCCTCGGCCCTCCCGTATCCCGCGGCCTGATGGGCATGAACATGGCTTACTGGTATGACCCTTCCACCCCCGGAATCGTACCCGCATACCAGGGCGCAGGCATCACCTCCATCCGCTGGCCCGGCGGAACAGCGGCAAACACCTACCACTGGGCCACCAATTCCGTCTGTTTCAGCACCACCCCCATACCGGCCGCATCTTCCTTTGACACCTTCCTCGCCGACGTAATTCATCCGGGAAATTTCGACCTCGCGCTCACCGCTAACTACGGCACTGACGCCGCCTGCACCGGCCCCGGCGATCCCTCCGAAGCTGCCGCCTGGGTTCAAAACGCCACCAACAACGGCAACAATGTCAGCCACGTTACAGTGGGCAACGAGGATTGGGGAAGCTGGGTAACCGATCTGCATCCCATCCCCTACGACCCCACAACCTACGCCGACGCCACCGCCAACGGGTACTATCCGCAAATCAAAGCGGTCAATCCCAACGTGCTGGTCGGTGTAGGCCTCAACCCCTGGAACACCCCTCCATGGGATCCCATCGTTCTCGCCCAGGCAAAGTACGACTTCGTCGAATACCATTTCTATCCCCAGGGTCCGCGCTACGAAGGCGATGCTTTCCTCGTCCAGCAGGGTGCACAGCAGCTAACCTGGGCCATCATCGCCATCAAGCAGGAACTGGTCACCGCCGGCGTTCCCAACACACCCATCTATATCGGCGAATTAGGTTCCGTCTACGCCGAACCCGGCAAGCAAACCATGTCCATTACCCAGGCCTTGTTTGCCGGCCAGGTGCTGGGCGAAATGATGAACCAGGGCGTCTCGCTCTCCGCCTGGTGGCTCGGCTTCGGCAGTTGCGACAGCGATCCAACCAACGAAAACTTTTCCAGCTCGCTCTACGGCTGGCAAAACTTCGGCGGCTACATGGTCTGGTCCGATGGCCTGCCCGAATACGGTTGCGATGGCACCGATATTCCCACCATTCCCACCGGAACCCCGCTGCCCACCGCGCGCGCCTTCCAGCTCTTCAGCAGCGTAGCCGTCAACGGCGAACATGTCCTCACCGCAAACACAACCGGCGACACCATCGACGTCCGCGCCTACGCCGCTACTCACAGCACCGGCACAGCGCTCGTCCTCTTCAACGACAACGAGACCACCCCTGAGCAGGTCACCATCTCCCTCTCCAACCAAACCACCTCCACCGACGTCACCATGCAAACCTACAGCAAGGCCATCTACGACCAGTCCCAAAACAACATCTGGGCCCCGCCCACCAGCACCGACCTCGGCGCCGAAACCTTCCCCCTCGTTCTAACCCTCGATCCCTGGAGCATGAACGTCCTCATAGTGAATTAGAAAAAAGCGCAAAGCAGTGAATAAGAAATCATTCTCAGATACTCCCTCAATAAGTTGTCATCCTGAGCGATCAAAAATTAACTGTCATCCTGAGCGAAGGTCGCCGTGGCGACCGGAGTCGAAGAGGCCGGCGGTTGTTTTTATTCAGGCTATCGAAAAAGTATGGGTGCCCCAGGTCCCTCGCTTTTGGGGACCTGGGATATGCACGAGCCCATCTCCCCCACCAACCAGCTAAAATACTCCCAACCCAGCGCAGCGTTTCAAACAGAGGCCCAATGACCACCGCAAAAAAATCATTCCTCGTCCTGCTACTCTCCGTACTAACCTGCGCCACCACCCCAGCCCAGCAACCCCCAACCCTCCAGGCCAAAACCTACAACTCCGGCTTCCCCCAGGCCCACGACTCCTACAACGCCATTGGCTTCGCCAGCGACGGAAAACTCTACTATGTCCTCAGCTCTGAAAATTACGCGACCGCCGGCCAGATGTACTCCTTCGATCCCGCTACCAAAAAAATCCGCACCTCGGCGATCTCTCTGAAATCTGCGGTGAAAAAGGAACCCATCAGGTCGCGCAAGGCAAGAGCCACGTCCGCTTCGTCGAATCCAACGGCAAGCTCTACTTCGCCACCCACCTCGGCTACTATTACACCGCCGGCGGAGTCGAAAAACGCGGCGTCCCACCTCCCGGCTATCAGCCCTACCCCGGCGGCCACCTGCTCTCTTATTCGCTCGCCACCGGCAGCTTTCAAGACCTCGTCAAAGCCCCGCGCAACGAAGGCATCATCGCCATGAACATGGACACCGTCCGCGGCCGCATCTACTTCCTCACCTGGCCCACTGGAACCTTCTACCGCTACGACCTCGCCAAACGCGAACTCAAAGAACTCGGCTCTTTCTTCGAACGCGGCGAAGCCGGCTCCGGTCCCACATACCGCACCATTTGCCGCGCCATCGGGCTCGATCCTCGCGACGGGTCAGCATACTTCACCACCGGCGAAGGCGCAATCCATCGCTATCGCTACCAGCTCGACGCCGTAGAAACCATCACCGGCGACTCCATGAAAAAGGATTACTTCGGCGTCTACGATCCCACCCGGCCAGCTAATATGGCCTATAACTGGCGTCAAATAATCTGGAACCCTTCCGACAATAACTTCTACGGCGTCCACGGCAACTCAGGCTATCTCTTCCGCTTCAATCCCACCGCCGAAAAAGTCGAGTTACTTGATCGCATAACCTCTCAGCCCTCGCAGCGCAGTGGCATATTCGACCAGCCTCCCTACGGCTATCTAAGTTTCACCCTCGCCCCCGATGGCCGCACCCTCTACTACCTCACCGGTGCGCCCATCCAATCCGGCGTTCCCTCCAAAGGCGATGAAGACCTGCACCTCATCACCTACGACATTCCCACCGCCCACTACATCGATCACGGCGCAATCTTCTACGCCGACGGTGCTCACCCCACCGGCGTCAACTCCATCGCCGTCGCCAAAGACGGCACAGTCTACGCCCTCGCCAACATCACCCAGTCCGGAGCAACAAGAACAACCTCATCAGCCTCGACCCGGTTCTGCCCCCTTACGGCAGAATCAGCACGCCATAGGGGGCGTATAACGTATTAGCGGCGGGTGTGAGGGTATTGGTCAGGTTATATTCGTCACTGGTAAAGTTCGCCTGGCCTATCACAATGCTGGCGCTCATGCCGGTGGTAAACGGCGGAGAAAATTTGAGCACGCGGTTGTTACCGTAGTCGCTCACATAAACATTGCCGGCCGAGTCAAATGGGATATCCGATGGGTAGTCAAGCCCGCTCGCTGTGATATTTGCGGTATCGGAGGTGAAGTCCGTCTGGCCCAGCACGACGCTGGCCGCCATGCCTGTGGTGAACGGCGGATTGAACTCCAGAACGCGGCTGTCATATCCATCAGCCAACCATAGATTGCCGCTCGAATCAAAGTCGATGCTCCAGGGTCCGTCATTTGTTGTTGCCGTGGTTCCGCAACCTGAGTTTGTAAGATTGGCTTGGCCAATGGCCACCGAGGCAGCCATGTTGGTTGAGAAGGGTGGCATATATTCCAGTACCCGGCAGTGCCCGTAGTCGGCAACCCAGAGATTCCCGTTGCTATCAAAGCGCACGCCTACCCATGGTTCGCATAGTCCACTCGCCCCGGTTGTGCAGGTGTGTGCGGTAAAGTTAGCCTGGCCCAGCACCAGGTCAGCGGACATGCCATTGCTGAACGGTGGAGTGAAGCGCAGTACACGGTTGTTGTCGTAGTCGCTGACCCAAAGATGCCCTGAGCTGTCGAATGTAGAACCGGCCGGGCTATTCATGGTGCTGGCGGTTGCTGAGGTGCCGCCGTCAGTAAAGTTCGCCTGCCCGATCACCACCGAGGCTGACATCCCGTTCGAGAAAGGAGCCGTGTATTCGAGGATGCGGCTATTACCAAAATCCGTCACCCACAGGTTGCCCGATGAGTCCACGGTTGCATTCGTGGGGTCCGATAATGTTGATGCTGTCGTTCCAGTCGCGTACGTTGTAAAGCTGGATTGTCCCAGCACAATAGATGCATTCTCCTCCGTGGTGAAGGGCGGATTAAAGATCAGCACTCGATCATTTAAAGAGTCCGTCACCACCATCGGACCTCCATGACCGCCGAAGCCCCCCCTCCGGAGGACCCCGAGCACCCTGACATGATCAGGGTTGCGGTTGCCAACATAACCATAACCGTACCCAGCAAGACCAGCCACTTTTTCGAGCTCTTTGTCATCTCTCCCCCTACCTTCCTTTCAGACAGTTTGCGTGCAGAAAGCCGTATCCGGTCAGATGAACTGGACTCTCCATTTCCAAACCGAAAAACTTGATCAATGATTTTTTTTTGAGGGCCTGCCGGCTACTTAGCCGGGATTTCCATTCCGCAGCGCCTTCACCGCCTTCGCATCCGCAAAAATATCAACGGCGGCAAAGGTCGGAGGTTTCACTTGTTGCCGATCAAAAGGGAAGTTGGGGAAAAGCCAGGCCTTGGCCCTTAAAGCCTCCCGAAATATACCACAACCCAAACCATCCAAAGATAAAAATTACCCTCGCACACTCGCGCCGTAGGTGCACGTTGGTTAGTCCCGCACTTCACCGGGGCCCCAAAGAAACGATCTTTGTTTCTTGGCGTGGAAAAAAGATCCCACAGGCTGGTTACCGAGTCCCGCAGAGGCAGCGCATTGACATGATGTATGCCGAAACCCATTAGTACAAAATTGACCACCCCCAGTAACGAAATTCACCGCCCATGCAACCAACAGCCCTCTTTGTGTCTCTAATCAAGACAAAGGAGAATCTATGTCCCACAGAAAACTCTTAGCTTTCTCGGTTCTTGCAATTACACTGCTATGCTCAGCATCCATGGCCTCAGCGGCCCCAGCCCAGGTTGCCGTCGGCGTCGACATTGGCGTGGCGCCCGATTGCCCCTACGGCTACTTCGACTACGCCCCCTACGACTGCGCCCCCTACGGCTACTACGGCCCTGACTGGTTTATAGGCGGCGTATTCATCGGTGCCGGCCCCTGGTTCCACGGCCATGGTGGCTTTTACGGCCATGTCGACAACCGCTTTGACCCGCATCACGGCTACAACGGCCCGCTGCCCGGCCGCGGAGAGGCGCGCTTCAACCACTTCCACGCCAACGAAGCCCGCGACGGCCAGGGCCACATAGGCAACGCAGGCCACGATGGTGGAGGCGAGCATGCCCTTCCCGGTGCGCGCGGCTTTGGCCACGGCAGTCACCGCTAAAAAGCAATTCAATTCCAAACCAGAAGCAGAAAATTCCTAACAAAAAATCCGGGTGCCCCAGGTCTCGATTTTGAGACCTGGGATACCACTGCACCAAAACTAAGAAAGTAATTCTTCCAAACTTCTCTTAAGTCTTGTCATCCTAAGCGAAGCGGAGTCGAAGGACATGTGTTTACTTTTTTCGCTCTGATAAGGGTACGGGCTTAGCCCGTACATAACCGACCCGTACATTCGAAATCAATCAGCGCGACGAGGGACTCATCAGCAATCTGTATCTTATTGGTCAAGCTATTGTTAATTGTGTAGGGCGTACATATAATCTGCGCTACATGCGAGATTTCAAATCACGGAGGCTTGAAGGTCAACGATGGCTCTTTTCAGGTACATTCTGACCGCTGCTGCCTTGTACGCAACCGGTGCTCTTTATGCACAGTCGGCAGCTGCATTTTATCTAACGCCTGCAAGGACAATGAGTTTGTACATGACCGTGGGTATAGCCTCGCAAGATGCAGCCGCTGCTTGTCGGCCCGGCGATATTGAGATCGGACGTCAGGAAACAGCCGATGAGATTATTGTCTATTGCTCCCGAGTGAGTTGCGAGCAGATCTCTCAACGTGTCGGTCAGGATATAAACGCGCAGAGGACCCTCCAACACTCCATAGAGGAGAACAATGCGGATTTGAGGGTTTGGGCGCAGCAGAATGAAGCGGCGCAGAAGGCCGCACTGAAAGAAGCCACGGACACATTGATTGGGACGCTTTCGGCCTTTTCTGCCAATCAGGTGAATGAGAAAATTGCCAGATTGCAAAGTGACCTGAACCGAAGGGCGTCGGAAGGTGCAGCGATTGCCGCTAAGCTGGAAAAGGTGCGTGCATTCGAAAGTGCATACGCTGAATGGAGCGGTCTCTCCAGCGACCTGAAATCAGGGTTGGCGTCGGGGATGAACGCAGTGGATACCTGGGTCGAGCTACAGAGGTGGGCGGACAATGCCAGAAAAAAGACTAGCGCGCTGAATTCCTCCTGGACCGCGCTCGCCGGCGATCCGGATTTGCGCGTGATGCTCGAAGGGCAAGGCCTCGATCAGGCCTTGAATGCACTCAATATGGGGTTAAAGCCGGTTCTAAGCGGCACATTCGATTTGGATAAATTCCTCTCGCAATATGGCTACGACGCGTCGAAGTGGCAGGTAAGCAAACAAAATATATTGCAGCGCAATGGTCAGACAGATACGAATCTGCTAGCCGAATGCAAGTTAGACCGCCTGATGAAAATTGACGTGCGCAACATGAATGTTTGCAGCGGTCGATTGCCAGACCCCAATGCGCCTGACCCAGAAGAGATACGATGTGTCACTACGAGATAGAGAGGCGCATCACAAAATAGTCAACATCAGAGGGAACGGGTACAACCCCGTGCCCCATCCTTTCCGCTTTTTTCCGCGGAAAGGGTGGGAAACCCCGAACCTCTCCCTGTCATGCGCCCCGTGCTCTAAACTCAACGCAGGCCAAATTCACTGCAAGGACTCGTTCCGTTGAGAAAATCCATCCGCCACACCGCAGCCATCTCCGCCTTCCTGCTCATCGCCTTTGCGCCATCCTTCCATGCGCAGCCCCCGTTGACCCAATCCGCACCCACCTCCCTTGAAGACCGCCGCCTGGCCCTCAACTCCATCCTTCACGACTACAACGAAGACCTCCTAAAGCACGATCCCGAATACGCCTCGGAACAGGGTGACAAGCGCTACAACGATCAGATCTCCGATTACACCGTAAAAGCCATCAACGACAAGCTCGCCCGCGAAACTAACTTCATGCTCCAATTGGCCGCCATCGATCCCGATGGCTTCACCCCACAGGAAGCAGCCAGCCGTGATCAACTCCTGCGCAAGTTTGCCGACGACCAGGTGTTCTCGGAGTTCAAGCTGTGGGAAATTCCCATCACCGAATCAACCGGCATCCATACCATCTATCCCGACCTGGTGGCCAAACTGAGCTTCACCACCGTCGAAGATTACGACGCATGGATCGCCCGCCTGCACTTGATCCCCACAGCCTTTGACCAGGTCACAACCAATATGTCCATCGGCATGGATGATCACCACCTCCCGTCAGCCGATTCGATGGCCAAAGTCCTCGACCAGGTGAAACACCTCGCCGCTCAAAAGCCTGAAGACTCGCCCTTCGCCCTGCCGCTCAAAAGCTTTCCCGCCTCCATCAAACCCGACGAGCAGGCCCGTATCAAAGATGAGATGCTCACCGCCATCGGCAAAGAAGTTCTGCCTGCCTACATGCGCTTTGCGCGCTTCCTTGAGGTCAGCTACATCCCCGCCTGCCGCCAGCAGCCCGCCCCTCCAAATCATCCT
This sequence comes from uncultured Acidobacteriaceae bacterium, assembly GCA_963780975.1. Taxonomy (GTDB): domain Bacteria; phylum Acidobacteriota; class Terriglobia; order Terriglobales; family Acidobacteriaceae; genus Telmatobacter. The sequence continues at coordinate 16,695 of CAWAEU010000055.1, forward strand.
TGAGCCAAATGTCGCGCAGCTCGCAGGCGTAACTCCTCATAGAAAGGAAACGCAATGGACCGCAGAACGTTCCTCGGCTTAGCATCCGCCGCCATACTGATGCAGGCGCATCGCCCCGCCGCCGCTCTCGCCGCTCCACTCAAGCCCATGGAATTAGGCCTGAAGATCAGCCTTTCTGCCGACCCCGAGCCAACCCTCCGCCGCGTGCGCGATCTCGGCTTCACCAACTGCTTCCCATCACTCGACAGCTACATTGGCAAATTCACCCCTCAGCTTGCAACCCAAATCCGCGACCTGCTTGCCAAATACTCGCTCATAGCCACAACAGTCGAAGTAGTCGGCCCTCCGCCTCTCGTTTGGAACTTCACCCAGGGCCCATCCACCATCGGCCTGGTCCCTCCCAAAACGCGCGCAGCCCGCATCGATGCCCTGCGCCAGGCCTCTGACTTTGCCAGGCTCCTTAGCATTCCCCAGGTGCAAACCCATTGCGGCTTCATTCCTGAAGATCCCGCCAACCCCCTCTATCCCGGCGCAGTCGAAGCCATTCGCACCGTCGCCCAGCATTGCCACGGCAACGGCCAATACTTCCTGATGGAAACCGGCCAGGAAACTCCAACCACCATGTCGCGCATGATCCGCGACGTCGCCATGCCCAACCTCGCCGTCGGCCTCGACACCGCCAACCTCATCCTCTACGGCAAAGCCAATCCGGTTGACGCGGTAGATATTCTCGGCCCCCACATCCGCAGCATCCACGCCAAAGACGGCCTCTGGCCCACAGACCCCGATAAACTCGGCGAAGAGGTCCTCATCGGCAAGGGCCTGGTCGATTTCCGCCAGGTCTTCACCAAACTCCATCGCATCGGCTACACCGGCGCCGTAACCATCGAGCGTGAAACCAGCGGCCCGCAGCAGATTGAAGATGTTCGCCAGGAAAAAATCTACCTCGAAAAAATCCTCAGCGAAGTCCTCGCCTGAAAGCGTCCTCTGTAGCCTTCACACGCCACTTGCGAGTATCCTTGAAGACTAGAGCCCAAACTCTTCAAACAAGGAAAACACATGACGGAGATAGCCGTTGAGGCCACCGAAGTACCCGCGCAGTTGCCCAAAGTCCGTGTAGCCGTCCTGGGAGCCGGCAAAATGGGCGGCATCCTGCTCCAGGCTTTTCTCAAGCAAAACCTCTTTGCGCCCGACCAGATTCGCGCTACCGTAGGCCACGCCGAGCGAGCCCTGGCCTTGAGCACGCAGTGGGGCGTGGATGTGAGCACCAACAACCTCAAAGCCGCCAGCCACGCCGACCTGATTCTCCTCGGCGTAAAGCCCCTCCAGGTGCCTGACCTGATCGCCGAAATTCGTCCCGCGCTCACCAAAACCAAGACCCTCGTCTCCTTCGCCGCATCGGTAAAGACCCGCGCCATTGAAGACGCCGCGGGCCTCGATATCGCCGTCATCCGCGCCATGCCCAACACCCCCTCGGCCCTGGGAGCAGGCGCCGCCGCGCTCTGCCGCGGCCGTTTCGTCAGCGCCAAGCAGATGGAGCTGGCTGAGCGCATCTTTCAAACCGTGGGCCGCACCGTCACCGTCGACGAGAAGCATATGGACGCCGTAACCGGTCTCTCCGGTTCCGGCCCGGCCTACATCTACATCATCATTGAGGCCCTCGCCGAAGCAGGCGTTAAGGTAGGCCTGCCCCGCGAAACCGCAACGCAGTTGGCCGCGCAAACCGTCTACGGAGCCGGCAAAATGGTCCTCGAAACCGGCTACCATCCCGCCCTGCTCAAAGACGCCGTAACCACCCCCGCCGGCTGCACCGTCGACGGCATTCTCGAACTCGAAGAAGGCGGCCTGCGCGTCACGCTGATCAAAGCCGTAATGCGCGCCACCGAGCGCGCCAAGCAACTGGCCTCCGGATAATTGATACTCACAAAACCGGTTGCCCCAGGTGTAGATTTTGAGACATGGGAAAGCACAAAAATCCCGGTTGCCCCATGTCTCGATTTTGAGACATGGGAAAGCACAAACTACGCTGACTCGCTGATGCGGGTGCCCCAGGTCCCTCGCTTTTGGGGACCTGGGAATCACCAAAGGCTAACTCACCATCATGCCCATCCAACGCCCAACCTGGCTCCCCTCCTACCTGCCTGAACTCGACGGCCTGCGCGGCCTCGCAATTCTCTGGGTAGTCCTCTATCACTGCAACCCGCGCCTCAAAGGCACATGGATCTACTACGCCTCCATCTGGGGATGGGCCGGCGTAATTCTCTTCTTCGCTCTCTCCGGTTTCCTCATCACCTCCATACTGCTCGCAACCCGCGACAAGCCGCATTACTTCCACAACTTCCATGCCCGCCGCGCGCTCCGCATCTGGCCGGTCTATATCTTGCTGCTGGTAGTCGTTTACCTCAACGCCCCCTGGTTCATCGGCCCCAGCGTCATCGACGCCGTCAAAACCGCGCCCTGGCTTGCCTACCTCTTCCTGGTGCAAAATCTCTTCCATCTAACGCTGCCCCCGGCCATCGGCCCCACCTGGGCTCTGGCCATTGAGGAGCAGTATTACTTTCTCTGGGCGCCGCTGGTTCGCTACCTGCGCCAACCATGGATGCTCACCATCGTACTGGCCGGCGCACTGGTCGCCTCACCAATGCTGCGCCTCAGCCACTTCCCCTGGCTCACCCCCACCCATACGCTCATTCACCTTGACGGCATCGCCCTCGGCAGCCTGCTCGCGCTCGGTGTGCATACGCTCACCCTCAACCGCCGCACCTGGCTCTGGATTGGCCTGTCCGCCATCGCCGCCGGCTTCATAGCAGCCGCAACCGTAGCCGGCGGCACCGCCTTTCTTGATTCCGCTCTGGCCGTCTGCTTCACCGGAGCAGTCCTGGCCCTGATCGCTTCAACCGGCGCGCGCAACCCAATCAACGCCGCCCTACGCCGCGGACCCCTGGCCTTCTACGGCCGTATCAGCTACGGCCTCTACATGATCCACATCTCGGTCTTCATCTATTTCGGCTGGTTCGATCTGCGCATGGATAAATACGGCATAGCCGGCAACCTCGCCGTCGTAGCCTTCCGCCTGGCAGCCTCAACGGCATGTGCCGCCGCCCTCTGGTACTGCTTCGAATCACAAATCCTAAAACTCAAGCGCTACTTCTAAAGTGCCTGTCGGGTTCCGGTTGCCCCAGGTCTCGTCCGCCGCGGCGGATGAGACCTGGGATATGCACGAGTCCAACACCACCGGGTGCCCCATCCTTGCCGCGTTCTTTGCGGCAAGGGTGGGATACCACGAATCCGTCCAGGGTCCCAATTCTCTATTCCCTATTCCCTAGTCCCTATTTCACATGGCAGCTTCCATTCTCCGTCGTCCAATACCAGGTCACCATACTCCTTAGTCCCCTCTGGCGGCTCAACCCATTGCGGCTCCGCAGCCAGCGCCAGCGCAGCGCTCCTGCCCCGCTTCTTCTTCGGCTTCTCAACCGGCTTCTTGCCTTCCGCAAGCTCAACCAGAATCTTGGCCTCGGCCAGGCTTCCAACCATCGCCTTCCCTGTCAGTAATTCGGCAAGTTTCTCTGAGTTCCGGCCCACTCGTTTATCCAACGCCCGCCGCAGCCGTTCAACCCCGCTCTTGCTCGCCCCCCTCTTTTTCTTCGGCCATTTCCATAGCTCCTTCTTTGTTGTGCTTCTGCTCTTCTCTCCCGTCACACCGGTCATCAACACCAATTCCGTCTCCGCCATCTCTCCACCAACTCCGTCCTCACTACGTCAGTAAAATTTCGCCATCAATGAATTCCAACCTACTCCAAACCAACCTAATTATCTGCAATCGCCTGACTGACACCTGACCCCTGATCCTTGATCTCTGTTCCCAGCACGCTAGCCCACAGCCGTTCCTCAGCCAACTCCGCCAGCGTCTTTCCACCCAGCGGCACAATCCCGTAAACCACCTTGCACCCCATCGCCTGTGCCACGCGGGACAGCGACCGCAGGGAAATCAAATTTTTCGGTTCCCTTTTCTCCATATCGAATACCACCGAAGGCACAACCCCCATCTTCCCCGCAATCTCCGCCATCGGAACCCGCAGCGCCTGCCGCACCGCTCTCAACAACCCGTTGGTTGGCTTCTTCGTCAACCCCGCGCGCCGGTAAGGCCTCATCTCCACGTCCAGCCGTCTCCGCGCCAAAACCCGTTCCCGTTCCCGCATCAAACACTCCTCCGATTCTTATTCCCTGTTCCCTGCTCCCTGGTCCCTATTTCAACCCTACCCAAAAAGCACCTAATTATCTGCAAATGCACTCAGGCGCGCTCCATTCTGCATTGGATTTGAATGTTTTAGTCAACCCGGAAACGGTCATTTTCGCAAAATATCTAAGCTTCTATGCCTGCATTTTTCAGCCACAGAGCATCTTTCCCCTTTCCCTATACTTTTATCCCCGCAAATATCGCTCATCTCTAGGTCTATAGATTATGCGAATTACACTATTCTCAAATTTCCACCGGGTGCTCCACCTGGGAGCACTCTGGGCACAGCGTTTTGTTTTTGTGTCTAAGGCGGGAGACCTCACAAAAGCCGGTTGCCCCAGGTCTCGTCCGCCGCGGCGGATGAGACCTGGGATACCACAAAAACCGGGTGCCTCACCTGGGAGTCCTTTGGGCACGGCGTCTTTGTTTTGCCGCTAGATTGGGATATCACAAGTTCCACCATATCGACCGCTACGCTCCCGTAGGGAGCGTATGAAACTAGCCCGGGGCTCGGGGTCCCCGGCGACAGGCCTTCGTCGCTGGGGTGAGGGTGCAACCCGGGTAAGGAATGCCCAAAATAACCCGCCGTCCTGTAGGAACGGCATGATAGCAAAGATCAAAACAATACATCGCCCAATCCACCCTTAATCTGAAAATGGACCCAACAAGGCTTGTCCCACAAAATGGGCCTGAGTCCCACTGATTGTGACTTCAATCACCTCTGGCTTTAACCTGCCGCTGCTAGCCTGAACATGTCACGCAATTCAACCGTTACGAGGTGCGTTATGACCGAAAAAGCGGAATCAAAAAATGCGAGCCAAGGTCCCCTGAGCCCGGAATTGTTAGACAAAATGAACGCCTACTGGCGCGCCGCCAACTACCTTTCCGTCGGCCAAATCTACCTCAAAGACAATCCCCTCCTTGAGCGCCCGCTCACCATCGACGACGTAAAGCCGCGCCTGCTCGGCCACTGGGGCACCACTCCCGGCCTCAACTTCCTCTACGTCCACTGGAACCGCCTCATCCGCGAGCGCAATCTGAACATGATCTACATCATCGGCCCGGGCCACGGCGGGCCCGGGATAGTGGCAAACACTTATCTTGAAGGCTCGTACACCGAGATTTATCCGCCCATCGAGCAGAATCGCGACGGCATCAAGCGCCTCTTCCGCCAGTTCAGTTGGCCCTATGGAATTCCCAGCCACGTCGCGCCGGAGACGCCCGGCTCCATCCACGAAGGCGGCGAGCTCGGCTACTCGCTGGTGCACGCCTACGGCGCGGCCTTTGACAATCCCAACCTGATCGTCGCCTGCGTGGTCGGCGATGGCGAAGCTGAGACCGGCCCCCTCGCCACCAGCTGGCACTCCAACAAGTTCCTCAATCCCGCCACCGACGGCGCGGTCCTGCCCATCCTTCATCTCAACGGCTACAAGATCGCCAACCCCACCATCCTTGCCCGCATTCCTCACGCCGAGTTGGAAGAGCCTGATGCGCGGCTACGGCTACGAGCCTTTCACCCTCGAAGGCGACGACCCCATGGTGATGCACCAGCAGGCCGCAGCCGTCTTCGACACCATGATGGACCGCATCGCCGGCGATCCAGAAGGCAGCCCGCGAAGGCTGGCTAAGGACACTACGTCGAGCGTCCAGCCTGGCCCATGCTCATCATGCGCACGCCCAAGGGCTGGACCGGCCCCAAGTTTGTCGACGGCAAGCCCGTCGAAAATACCTGGCGCGCTCACCAGGTTCCATTCGCCGAGCTGCGCGAGAAGCCCGAACACCTCCGCCTGCTTGAAGAGTGGATGCGCAGCTACAAGCCCGAAGAGCTCTTCGACGAAAAAGGCCAGTTCCGCGCTGACCTCGCCGATCTCGCGCCCAAGGGCCGTCTGCGCATGGGCATGAACGACCACGCCAACGGCGGCCTGCTGCTGCAGCCGCTCATGGTGCCCAACTTCCGCGACTTCGCCGTCAAGATTGAGGGTCGCGGACAGCAGGACGTTGAATCCACGCGCGTGCTTGGCCATTTGTTGCATGCGGTCATGCAGGCCAACATGGCGACGAAAAACTTCCGCGTCTTCGGCCCCGACGAAACCGCTTCCAACCGCCTCGAGCGACGTGATTACCGGCACCGGCAAGGAATGGATGGCCGAGACGCTGCCCGTCGACGAGAACCTCTCCCAAACCGGCCGCGTAATGGAGGTGCTGAGCGAGCACATGTGCCAGGGCTGGCTTGAGGGCTACCTGCTCACCGGCCGCCACGGCTTCTTCTCCTGCTATGAGGCCTTCATCCACATCATCGATTCCATGGCCAACCAGCACGCCAAGTGGCTCAAGACCACGCGCGAAATTCCCTGGCGCAAACCCATCGCCTCGCTCAACTATCTGCTCAGTTCGCTGGTCTGGCGGCAGGATCACAACGGCTTCTCGCCACCAGGACCCCGGCTTCATCGACCACCTGCTCAACAAGAAGGCCGACGTGGTCCGCATCTATCTGCCGCCCGACGCCAATACCCTGCTCTCGGTCGCCGACCACTGCCTGCGCAGCCGCAACTACATCAACCTCATCGTCGCCGGCAAGCAGCCCGCGCCGCAGTGGCTCACCATCGACGAGGCCGTAGCCCACTGCACCACCGGACTCGGCATCTGGCCGTGGGCCTCGAACGACGAAGGCGATCCCGAAGTCGTCATGGCCTGCTGCGGCGACGTGCCCACGCTGGAGGCTCTGGCCGCGGTTTGCTCTGCTGCGCGACACGGATCCCGATCTGCGCATACGCGTCGTCAACGTCGTCGACCTGATGACTCTGCAGCCCACATCCGAGCATCCGCACGGCTTCCCGACGAGGAATACGATCAGATATTTCCCGCCGGCGTTCCTGTCGTCTTCGCCTTCCACGGTTATCCGTGGCTGCATTCACCGCCTCACTTACCGGCGGCACAACCACGACGGCCTCCACGTGCGCGGATACAAGGAAGAAGGAACCACAACCACGCCCTTCGATATGTGCGTGCTCAACAACATCGACCGGTTTCAGCTGTCTCTCGACGCCATCCGCCGCGTGCCGCGCATGGCCTCGCAGGTCGACGCCGCCGAGCAATGGTACTCCGAAGCGATCCAGCGCCACACCTCTACGTTGCGGAAAACGGCGACGATCTGCCGGAAATCAAAAACTGGCGCTGGCCGAAAGAAACTAGCAAGTCGCTGAACTGCCGTCGGCAGCAGCGTAGCTGACTTGCTAATTTCGCGGCTAACTCGCTGACTTACTCACTTGCTGACTCGCTTATCCAGCCATAACTTCTGAAAGGTTTCTCATTCATGTCTTCTTTGCCTGTATTGGTTTTGAATAGCGGTTCTTCTTCCATCAAGTTTTCAGTCTATGAAGCCGGCGACGGCGAACGGCGCAAGCTCCACGAGGGCGCGGTCGACGGCATCGGCACCGATCTGGGCAAGTTCTGGATCAAGGACGCCGACGGCAACAAGCTGGTCGATCAAACGCCGGCTCTGCCCAACCGCGCCGTCGCATTCAAGCTGGTCGCCGACGCGCTCCACTCCGGCGACTTCCCCGCCCCGGCTGCCATCGGCCATCGCATGGTCTGCGGCGGGCCCACGGTGCAGGAAAACCAGCTCATCACGCCTGAATTGATTGACGAGATGGAGCGCTACACCGCCTTCGCGCCGCTGCACACGCCCATCGCCGTCTACATCATGCGCGAGGCGCTGCGCCTGTTTCCCGGCGTTCCCAACTTCGTCATCCTCGACACCTACTTCCATCGCACCATGCCTGAAGTCGTCACCCACATGCCCATCCCCGAGGAGTATTCCGCCATGGGCGTGCGCCGCTACGGCTATCACGGCATCTCGTACGAGTCGATCGTCTACCAGTTGCAGCCCAACGTGCCGGAGAAACTGATCGTCGCCCATCTCGGCAACGGCGCCTCCATCTCCGCCATCCGCAACGGCAAGTGCCTCGATACTTCGATGGGCCTCACGCCCACCGGCGGCATCATCAGCGGCACGCGCACCGGCGACATCGATCCCGGCGTGCTGCTGTTCATCCTGCGCAAGATTGCCGAAACCAGCCAAGAGCGCCTCCGAGGCCGCCGACAAGCTCGAGGCCGTGGCCAGCAAGAAGGCCGGCCTGCTCGGCGTCAGCGACCTCTCCAACGACATGCGCGACCTGCGCGAAGCCATCAAGGAAGGCAACGCCAAAGCGCGCCTGGCCGTGGACAAATTCACCTGGACCATCGCCAAGTGGATCGGCAGCTATGTCGCCGAGTTCGGCGGGCTCGACATGCTGGTCTTCACCGGCGGCATCGGCGAAAACGACATCGCCTGCCGCGCCGAGATCTGCGCCGGCCTCGGCGACTCTGGGCATCGTGCTCGACCCGGAGCGCAACAACGTCCGCGGCGAGGCCGTGATCTCGGCCGAAAACTCACCGGTCACAGTGCGCGTCATTCCGCCCGCCGAAGACCTGATCATCGTCAACCACGTAGTGCGGCTGCTGGCGGAGTAGGTAACAGATCAGCATTTGAAACTGTCTTGAACGGCTCGGCTCTAGCCCCGCATAGGATGGTTTCTTCAAACTGACCCACTACCTACTTTTAGAACCCATGCAACTTGTTCTACACTGGTGGGTTCCATCCGGAGTCTTCTTCTATGCCTGCTGAGCTGCAATCGCCGATTACTTCGCGCCTTCCTTCGCCCGCTCTGCGCCGCTTTGCCTGGGGCGTACTGGTTTACTTTATCGCCGTCATTCTCTGGGGCACGCTGGTGCGCGCCACCGGCTCCGGCGCCGGCTGCGGCAACCACTGGCCGCTCTGCAACGGCACCGTGATGCAGCACTCGGCCAGCGTCGAACACGATGATCGAGTTCACCCATCGCCTCACCAGCGGCCTCTCGTTCTTCTCCGTCGTGGGCCTGCTGGCGTGGACCTTGCGCAGGCACCGTGCGCGGCCACCTGGCGCGCGCGGCGGCCGCGGCCTCGGTCGCGTTCACGCTGATTGAGGCAATCCTCGGCGCGCTGCTGGTCAAGCTCGGACTCACGGCGCAGAGCCAGTCGCCCCTGCGGCCGGCCTATCTGGCGCTGCACCTCACCAACACGCTGCTGCTGCTGGCCGCGCTCACCCTAACCGCGCACCTGCTCAGCCGCAAGCAAGGGCTACCTGCGCGGCAGCATCCGCCTGGTCGCGCCCTTCGGCGCCGTCGCCAGCGTCCTCGTGGTGATGATTGTCGGCGTCACCGGCTCGCTGGCCGCGCTGGGCGATACGCTCTTCCCGGCCACTTCGCTGGGCCTGGCCTTTGCGCAGGATTTCTCCGGCGACCAGCGGCTGGCTGGTGCGCTGGCGCTGGACGCATCCCACCGTCGCATTCCTCGCCAGCATCTTGCTCATCTGGCTGCTGGTTCGCGCCGCGCAGCGCGCGGCAGCGCACTGGGACAATCGCGGCCTCTCCGCACTGGTGCTATTGCTGCTGGCCTTGTTTATACTCTGGGCGTGCTCGACGTTTTTATCTTGCGCCGTTATGGCTGCAGGTGGCGCATCTGCTCGGCGCGGATACGCTGTGGGTCGCTCTGGTCGTGCTCACCGCGCGCCTCACGCTTGAGCCAACCCGCCAACGCGTCGTAGACGCGGCTGGCTCAATCCAAAGCTCTCTGGTGTGGTGAGTCAGAAGTTCGTTGAAGAACAACCGCGGATACTTCGCTCACCACCCCCAAACTGAAAAGCGTTTGGGGCCCCGATCCCCACCCCAGCGACGAAGACCTGTCGCCGGGGGCCCCGGATCTGCTGAGGATGAGAGGCCTTTTATGGTGCGAATCATGAGTAAGAGCTCCGGAAACTAGCCGCAAAATGAGAACATACGCGCAGGGGCGATCACGGTGCTGAATGCCGTTTCTATTCCCTATTCTCTGTCCCTGTTTCTCAGTCCTCAAGCTCAGGATGATAGTGGCTCTCCCATCCCAGGTAGCGCGCCGCCTCATGCACAGCCTTTGAAACATCGCTGAAGTTGGCGGCCACATGGTGCTCGAAGCCTTCGCGGCAAATATACTTCAGCAGCTTCTGCAGCTTGCGGAATCTCCGCCACTCCTGCGCCGCCAAAGGTTTCCAGCGGATCGTCGGTGAATTTACCCGGCCCCGTGTAGCCGCGCACCACGCCGTGCCGATCGTCGGTGGAATAGCGCGCATAGCTCATAGCGCCTGCCTTTACGCGGCCCACGCAGGTGCCGAAGGTGTTTTCCTTGCCCACCGAGCCGGCGATGATCCCCTGGTAGTCCATCTTCACTTCCTTAAAGAAGTGCTTGGGCAGGTTGGAGCAGTGGAAGCAGACGCACTTGTTGGGATCGGCTGCCGTAATTATTATTCCAATCCAGCAGCGCCGAAGGCGTGCCACTTGCCAGGGCCAGCATATACATGCTCAGCGTGCCGGGTACGTCCACCTCGCAGGCCGATGGAATCAGGTTGTTGCTCATCATGCTCATAATGGTGCAAGGCACCACGCCAAAGAATTCTTCCATCGAGGTCCAGCACTGAACCGCGCTGATGGTCACGTGAGCCTGCTTCATCCACCCATCGATCACCGCGCCCAGCTTGGCCATCTTCAGCAGCGCCGTGTCGGGAATGCCCGCTGTGGTCACATAGCTCTTGATGGCGGCCAGTTTGGCCTGGGCCGCGTCGTCGGCATCCTTCATGCGGTTGATGCGGCCGAAGATCTCCGACAGATCAATCGTCTCGACGGAGATGCCGTTGGTCTCTAATATGCGCTCGGAGTAGCGCACGGTGTTGAAGGCCGTCGGCCGCGCGCCGATCGAGCCGATGCGCAGATTTTTCAGCCCCTTCACGATGCGGCAGACCGCTGAGAACCATTCCAGGTCGGCCTTGAACTCCGGCGAATCAAGGCTCTCTGTGTGCAGCGTGGTCAGCGAATACGCAATCCCATACTGCATCATGTTGTTACACGCGCTCATCTTGCCGCAAAAACTATCTCCACGCGTCGCAACAGTCATGGCGTCGGCGTGGTCGGGCGTAGCTTGCACCAGCACCGGAACCTTCAGCCCGGAGAGCCGGATGGCATCGACAATGCCGCGCTCCTCACCGAAGTTGGGCAAGGTAACGATGATGCCGTCAATCTCCTCTGCATGCTTTTTGAACAGCTCGGCGCAACGCTCTGACTCAGCATAGGTTTCTACCGCGCCGTGCTTCGACTCCGACGGGCTCAGTACCACGGCCCGTGCTCCCGCTGCTTCAAGAACCGAAATGATTTTTTCACGGCCTGCCTTGGCCAGTTGATCCGGGAAAAAACCGCGGTTGCCAACTATCACCCCAAACGTCATTACTCGCTGTTCTGTCATCTCTTTCACTCCCTCAAAGGTCCGCCGCGGCGGACTCCAGGTTCAAATTGTTAAATTTGCGGCACAACAAATTTCGTGCCCTGACACAAATCTGATCATTCAAACGCCTTCTATTTGCCGGCGCGCCCCGGACGAAACTTCACTACGTAGAAAAACCCGAGCAGCGCCAGAACGCCGCCCCACCAAACCGGCGTGTGCAGGTTGGTCAACTGCACCAGCGGCGGATAGCTTCCGGTGTCCCACTCATAGACGCCATAGCCGAAGATCATCAGCCCATAGATCAACAGCAGTACTCCAATGAAGAACCAAATAGGAATTCCGGAACCACGCATATCGCTTAACCTTCCTTTTCCTTATCTCGCTGAGAAAAATACGCCCTCGTTACCAGAACAAAATGTTGAGCACCGCAAAGATGATGACTACCAGAATCGCCCACGTGTATTCGTTCTTATAAAACGGAACCGTATCTTCCTTGGGCAGAATTGTCGCTCCATAGACCAGCCCGTTCAGCTCCGCTACCGGCCTGGCCTTGGTAAACAAACTCACTACGATCACGATGATGGCGGTGAATAGAAATGCCCACAACGCGCGAAAAACATTCTCGGCCATTGGCTTGGCGTCGGGCGAAAGAGCGACGTTGGCCAACGCCGCGGGTACCAGCTTGACCCACATAAACAAACTGGCTGAAAAAATGATGCCTAGAAGCAAACCCAGAAATCCGGCCAGCGCCGTAGCGCGCTTCCAAAACATTCCCAATAAGATAGTGCCCAGAAGCGGCGCGATGAAGATGCTGAACAGCGCCTGTACGTAGTCCATGATGCCGTGCGCATGCATCACCAGGTAGGCCGCGCCGATGGACACCGCAACGCCAATCATGATGGAGAGCCTCCCCACCAGCACATAGTGGCTGTCAGTTCCTTTTTTGTTAATGAGAGGTTTGTAAATATCGTAGGTCCACACCGTGGAGAAGGCGCTCACGTTGCCGGCCATGCCGCTCATGAATCCGGCAATCAGTGCAGTGATGCCGAGACCAAGAAGGCCGGGGCCAAGATAACGCACCATCATCAGTGGCAAAGCCTGGTTGTAGCTGTGCAACTCCGCATCCGGCGCAGCGCTTAAAACTCTCTGCTGATATGCGGCAGGCAGCGTGGTCTTGGCCATTGCCGCCGAACAGGCCGAAGCATTGTCGATCTTTGCAGTGGCGGACGAGACCGAACACGAGGCCACCACATCTTCGCCCACCAGTTGGCGACGGCTGCCGTCGGGATTCTGTAAGAGAACCAGTCCTAACAGGCCGGGCAGGATGACGATGAACGGAACTGCCATCTTGAAGAATGACCCGATAATGGGCGCCATGCGCGCGGCACGCAAATTGTGCGCTGCAAGCACGCGTTGAACTACAAGAAAATCAGTGGTCCAGTAGCCAAAGCTGATCACAAAGCCCAGGCCGAAGATGATGCCAGTCCAATGCACGCCCATCGGATTGGCGGAAAAATGCCCGGTGTCGCGCCATAGATGGAAATAGCTGTCGGAGTGCATATTGGCGATGATCTTTGTTTTCAGACCGCTCACTCCGCCGGCTTGAATCATGCCCAGGATTGGCACCAACAGTGCGCCGCCCCAGATAAGTACGAACTGAAGAACTTCGTTAAAAATGGCCGAGCGCAGCCCTCCCAGTCCCACATACAAAGCAACCGCGACGGACGAGACCAGAATGCTGAAAGTGATATCCCAACCCAGCACAACTTTCATCACTACGGCCATGGCAAACATGTTTACGCCGCTCATCAGTATCATCTCCGTGGCAAAAGAGATGGCGGCTACGCTGCGGGCCGATCCGCCGTAGCGCAGATCGAGATAGCCGGGGACCGAGTGTGTCTTCGATACGTAATAGAAGGGCATCATCACCAGGCCGAGGAAGAGCATGGCGGGGATAGCGCCCACCCAATACCAATGAGTGGCAAGAATGCCGTACTGGTAAGCAGAGCCTGCCCAGCCCATCAGTTCCAGTGATCCCAGATTGGCTGAAACGAAGCTCAAGCCAGCGATCCAGGCGGTCATTTCGCGTCCCGCCATAAAGAATTCTTCGCTGGTGTTCGATCTGCCCTTCAGGTAAAAGCCGATCCAGAGAACCATCGCGAAATAGATGGCGATGATAGCGATATCGAGTGGCCTCAGATGCGCCAGAGGCACGGCGCCGAGAGCCAATAGGGACGGTAATGAAGAGAACAGATCTGAGGCGATTGATGCTGGAACCAATGCAAACATTGCGACCCCTGAATGGGTGAATTCGTCCCCTAAACCTTTGGACGTGCGCCCCTAAGTAAATGGCTTTACTACTAAACTTGTCAAGCGGCAAACAGACGCCTTCAAATAAAGGATCTGGCCACTGGCCCATATTCCCAGGCATTTCCGAACAACCCGAATATAGAGCGAATCCTGGTTCGGTAAGCGTTTACCCGACGAAGTTTAACATATCACTGTCATCTGGCAATGCGTTGCACAATTTCTTCAATGAAAACAGAAGATGCAGTCGAATACTTAGACGAATACTAATGGCATTCCTGCTCCCAGACGCGCACCATCAGGTCTCCTGTGGCGTGGCGGAAGGCTACTACCAGCGTGTCCTCCGTCTGCGGCTGGCCGCAAAAACACTTCAACTCCACGGCTGACTCGGGCACGGCCATTGCACAGGGCCGGGGCAACGATGACTTGAGCACGCCCGCGATCATATTGGCAATCTCCTTGGTGGCGTCCAGCGCTTCTGCCTCGCCAACATCGTCCACAGGCTGCATCAGCATGGCCGCCGTAGCCTCGTAGGCCAGCTTACCTGCCATCCGCACCTCAATGCGACCCTTCCATTGGCCCGATAGATCCACGCACGCCAGCATATGTCCGGCGCCCACGCAAAACTCATCCGCAACCGGCAGGGTATCCAACTTCATTTGCAGCATCTGCTCCCAAAACTGGGAGTTGGCCTTGATGACAGATTCTTCGTTGAGTTGAGCCCGCATGTGCCACACTCCCATTGCGAGAACTCTTTACTATCTTATATCTCTCCTCAACTTATCGGATAATTCTCAGAAAGCGTTAATCTGCGACAATGCAGTACGGTGTCCATCGTCATTGGTAAATGCTTAGAGTGAACCGCTTCACTTCAATGGCTCTCAATCATCACGTCAGGCATCCTGATGATCGTCAACCTTCCTGATTGACTACTTTTATGCTGTGAGGCGTTCTGACCAGGAGCAATACGCTTGCGGTAGCGAACAGAGGCATCAATCCTGCAACCAGAAACGCAGGTCCGTATGAAAAGCGATCGACCAGTACGCCAACGGCAATGGTGAAGACAAAGCCGACCAGGCCTGCCGCCAGTCCGCTAAGTCCTGTAACCGTGGCCACAACGTCGTGGGGAAACAAGTCAGAGGGCAGCGTGAGTCCCATGGTGGACCAACTCGCGTAACCCCAAAGGGCGAAACAGATCAACCCCAGTGCCGCATAGACACTGTGCACACTGGCGGCGGGAATGCCGGCAAGAATCGGTAGGCAACTGAAGACGCATACCCAAAGGCGTGCGCGTACCACAGGAATACCGCGGCGAATGCAGTAGCCGGAGATGAGACCGCCTGTGAAATTACCAAGATCAGCGGCGACAAACGGCATCCATGCAAAAAGGGCGATACGTTGCAAGCTGAAACCGCGCGCGTCGCTCAGGTACTGCGGCAGCCAGAACACGTAGAACCACCAGATAGGATCAGTAAGCGCACGGCCCAGAACGATGCCCCATACGTTTCGCTCTTTTAAGAGCTTGAGCCAACGCATTGCGCCGCGCTCCGGAGAGGCGCTGGGTACTTCCTGGCCGGCGCGAATATACGCAACCTCTGCCGCGGTCACCCTCGGATGACGATCCAGTGTATGGTAGACGCGCAACCACATCAACAGCCAGATAAAGCCCAGCAAGCCCGTAACAACAAAAGCCGCTTGCCAGCCAAATTTGATGGCGATCAAGGGAATTGACAGCGCCGCAACGGCTCCTCCCACGCTGGAGCCGCTGTCAAAGATGGCTACTGCAAGGCTGCGTTCCTGGCTGGGAAACCATTCGGCAACCGTCTTGCTGGCGCCGGGCCAGTTGAGACCTTCCCCTATGCCGAGTAGAAATCGAAAGGATGCGAAGCCAAAGACAGACGAGGCGAATCCGGTGAGAATGTTAACTACAGACCAGAAGACAACAGCCAGCGCCAGTCCAAGCCGCGTTCCCACAGCATCAAGAAAAATACCGCCGAGAAACCATGTGATCGCATACGAGACCTGAAACGCTCCAAAGATTTTGGACAGGTCAGTGTGCGACAGATGATATTGCGCCGAGATCATCGGCGCCAAAACAGAGAAGGTCTGACGGCTGATGTAGTTGATCACCGTTGAAAAAAAGAGCGTCCAAACAATCCACCACCGCACTCGTCCCGGACTGGCGCTCTTAGGTGATTTCCCTGCTTGTTGCGTGCCATTCACTGGATTCATTTCAACTCGCTGTTCCAATTCCTTAGTTGGGGAGTTCCGAAATTAATGCTTCGTTATGAATAGTCGTTGTAACAGCGATCACTCTCATTGAATCGATAACGAGGTACTTGTATTGATCGCGTTTTGTTGCGTGATTTTCGGCTGATCCGGGTTAGTATAGCAGGGAAATCCCCACACGCGCTTGACGCTTAGTAGGCTTGCTTTGCGCTCCTTCGAACCACTCTGATTGAAAGTTGGTTTCATCTCAAATGCACCAGCCTTAGATCACGATTCAACCGGTATACACGTACCGGGCAAATGCATTAGCCTTTTGGGGTTATGAGAAACTCAAAAATATCTGCATCGCAATTTATTCTTTTTGCTTTCACGTGCCTGTTGCCGGTCGTACTTTCGTGCGTACTGTCTTCGGCCCAGGCACCCGCGCCGGACTCACCCGCAATTGAAGCCAGAGCACACGCCATGCTAGCCAAACTCACTCTTGAGCAAAAAATCGATCTGCTCGGTGGAGTTGAAGAAATGTACACTCACGCCGCACCTTCCATCGGGCTGCCACGCTTGAAAATGTCCGATGGACCTGAGGGCGTACGCACATGGGGACCTACCACTGCGTGGCCCGGCGGAGCAGCGCTCGCCGCAACATGGGATACAGCCCTGGCGCGCAGGATAGGCGAGGGTCTGGGCAGGGATGCCCGCGCCCGCAGCGTGAATTTTCTGCTCGGACCCGGAGTGAATATTGCCCGCTCTCCCCTTGCCGGCCGCAACTTTGAATATTTTTCTGAGGATCCCTTTCTGGCCGCGAGCATGACGGTTCCGTGGATTGAGGGCGTCCAGGCCCAGGGCGTTATCGCCACGGTAAAGCATTATGCTCTCAATGATCAGGAGTACGACCGGCACAACGTCAGCTCCGATGCCGACGAGCGCACCATGCGTGAAATCTACCTGCCGGCCTTCGAAGCAGCAGTGACCCAGGCCCACGTAGACGCCGTGATGAACTCCTACAACCTGATCAACGGCGTCCATGCAACTCAGAGCGAGTTTCTCAATCTAAAGGTGCTCAAGGGCGATTGGGGATTCCAGGGAATTTTGATGTCCGATTGGGACGCCACCTACGACACGGTAGGCGCGGCAAACAACGGCCTCGACCTGGAAATGCCGGGCCCGCGCTTCATGAATTCCAAAGCTCTGCCTGCCGCGGTCAAGGATGGATCGGTAAAGGAATCGACCATCGACGACAAGGTGCTGCGCCTGATCCGCCTTGTGCTACGTTACGGCTTTCTCGATCACCCCCAGTTTGACCCCGCCGATGCATCTTACTCTGTGGCCGATCGCGCTGTTGCTCTCGACGGCGCCCGCGAGAGCATCACTTTGCTCAAGAATGAGGGATCGCTGCTCCCGCTTGATTCGACCAGAATCAAAACTATCGCCGTCATTGGCCCCAATGCTTATCCGGCGGTCACCGGCGGCGGAGGTTCCTCTCAAGCACACGCCTTTGAGCCGGTCAGCATTCTCACCGGCATCGCCAATGTGGCTGGTCCCAATGTCAGCGTGCTTTACAGCCGAGGCCTGCCCGATACAAACGAGCTCTTCAGGAATACGCACTGGGAGGGGACGGTCAATGTGGCCACTTATCCCAGCAAGGACTTTACCGGTACGCCGGAAACCATTACCGCGGAGAATATCGCCAATTGGAGACCCGCTATGTGGGGCCCGAAGGACAAGACTCCACGCAGCATTCGCTATATGGCCGCATACAAAGCCTCCAAAGCAGGTAAATATCTGCTACTGGCCGCAGCCTCAGAAGAAGACTCCTACAAGGTGATTATCGACGGCAACGCCGTGCTGGAGCAGTCCCATGCGGAAGGCCAGTCTCCCCGTTACAAGTCGCTCGACCTCCAGACCGGTCAAACTGTAAACGTCAAAGTGGAATACATGCCAACTTCTCCCGGAGTCCGTTTCGGACTTGGCATCGCTTATGAGCCGGATCTGATCTCCGCGGAAACTAAGACCCTTGCTGCCGCTGCGGATGTGGTTATTGTAGCTGCCGGCTTCGGTCCTGCTACGGAGGGTGAGGGATTCGACCGCACATTCGAACTGCCATGGGGCCAGGATGCTCTGATCGAAGCGGTGGCAGCGGCAAATCCGCGCACCATTGTCACCCTCAACGGAGGCGGTTGCATGGATACTCGCCGTTGGCTCAGCAAGGTTCCGGCGCTGCTTGATGCCTACTATCCCGGCCAGGAAGGTGGCACGGCCATCGGTGAGGTTCTTTTTGGCAAGCACAACCCCGAAGGCAAACTGCCGGTTAGCTTCGATCACAGCTGGGACGAGAATCCCTCGGCAGCCTGGTACTACCCGATCAAGGGTGCCGACACTTCGCTGCACGTGACCGAACCTGGCGTGAATCCGGTTGATTACATCATCGGCCACGTGAAGTACGGAGACGGCCTTCTGGTCGGCTATCGCTATTGGACTACCACCGGTAAACATCCGCTCTTCCCTTTCGGCTTCGGCCTCAGCTACACCACCTTCAGTTTCTCCAATCTGCACGTGCAGCCTACGGCTACCTCCGGTTCAACCGTTTCAGTGACCCTCGACGTAACCAACACCGGCAGCGTCGCGGGAGCAGAAGTGGCCCAACTCTATGTCTCTGACCCATCCGCCAAGGTCAGCCGCCCTGAACGCGAGCTCAAGGGATTTGCCAAGGTTCGTTTGGCTGCCGGCGAAACACAACACGTCACCCTCAACCTCGACGCACGGGCCTTCAGTTACTGGGACTCAGGTGCCCACCAGTGGACCATCGATCCGGGCAAGTTTGTGATTCGCGTCGGTGACTCCAGCGAAAACACGCCGCTCAGTGCGGCGCTGATGCTGAAGTAAACCTCAACACGAAACATAATAACGGCCTGCCGCTTGCAAGGGGCGGGCCGTTCACTTTGTTGGCTAACGTAGAACGGCCCCCGCGGATGGCGGAGGCCGTTTGAATTCGTGCTTGAGCAGACGCCGGCTACTTCAAGGTGCCATTTGCATCCATGGTGATGCCGCCGGGGCCCGCATTCTTCTTTTCTTCGTTTGCCTTGCGCGTGCCCATCGCCTTGGTGCTCCATTCCTCGGCAGGGCCATATCGGCTTTACCGCAGCCGCATTGCCGAAATCCACATCGGCCTTGCGGCGGTAGATCAGATTCAGATAGGCCATGGCTTCGTCGTAGTTGGGACGGTTCTCCACTGCCTGATTCAGATACTGCAATCCTTCATCGACCAGGGGGGCATTTTCGCCTTCAGCGACTCCATCACATTTTTCGGAGCCTTCACATTGCCCTCGCCGTCGTCATTGATGCCGGCCGGCACCAGCGCCGCCAGTGTATTCATGTGCGCCAGCGACCAATCGATCACGCCAACCGTGTAAGCGGCCTCCGGATCCTTTGGATCCTCGCCCAGCACACGCTTCTGCCAATCCTTGGCATCCTGCAGGCGCTTGATGCTGAAATCAATGCCGGCAATCTGCTTCATGCTGTTGATGTCATGAGGGTTATTGTTAAGAACATCTTTGAAGATGTCGATCGCCTGCTGGGCGTTCCTGATATTCTCCGGCGTCTCCAGACCCGGCACAACATTCTGCGCCAGCGCCGTGGCCAGATAGCTTTTGGCCATCGGCAGGGTCGGATCAAGCTCAGTGGCTCTCTGGAAGTGGTCAATAGCTTCTTCGTAGTGAGCGCCCTTGTATGCATCCACTCCCTTGTTGAGCTCGTTGCGGGCTGCCAGCTTGTCGCACCCGCTCATGGTGAGCACCATGCCGGCCAAGACCACCGCGAGCGCCGTAATACGTGCGGGTCCATTCATCTTCGTATCCTTCTCCTTCAGACAAGCGCCATTCGGCCGCAGCGCCTGGAATCTCCTGATGCATCCGGCTGCGGGCGGGAGACGCCAAAGCCAAGATGCGAAAATTGTACTCCCGCTTTCGCCCGGATCAACAGCCTCCGGAGGCAGCTGCCGGACCGGCTACTGGCCGGCCATGATCTTGGGCGTCATCAAGCCGACGTGATCGACGTTCGCAGCGCGGCCAAGATCAATCACTTCAGCCACATAGCGGAAGTCGACATTATCGTCGCCGCGGACGAACATCACGCGCTCGGCGCGATTCGCGTAGATCTCGGTCAGCTTGGGCAGCAGATCCGCCTTGGCAACGTCGTCTCATTGATCTTGTATGCCGGCGGCTTGCCAGGGCGATACAAAACCTGCACCACAATCGTGCGCTCGGATCCGGCGCTGCTGCTGTGGGTTCTTGGGTGGCTGGGGCACCAGCGCATCCAGTCCCTTGGGCGTTACCGGCACGATGACCATGAAGATGATCAGCAGCACCAGAAGAACGTCGATCATCGGCGTAACATTGATGTCGGACGAGTAACCACCCCCGCCCCCCATTGTCATTCCCATGGCTATAAACTCCTCGATTCCAAAAACTCGTTAAAGGAAGGGCGGAAAAATTACTCGCCGCCCGATGAGGGCGCCGCTTTCGCGCTTCTGCGTCAACAGGCCCACATCGTCCACGCCAGCTGTACGCACGCCGTCAATGGCATCTTCTACGGCCCGGAACTGCGCCCGAGCATCGGCGCGAACATAGATCGTCTTGCCAGGCTTGTCTTCCAGCTTGGCGCGAACCAGGCCACCAAGCTCATTGGGGGCGACCTTGTTCTGCCCCAGGAATACGCTTCCGTCCTTGGTGATGGCTACGACAATGGCGTCTTCTTTGTCGGCGTCGGGCATAGCGATGGGATTATCCACCTTGGCCATATCGACAGCCACCTTGTTCTGGAGCATGGGGGTGATGACCATGAAGATGATCAGCAGCACCAGCATCACGTCCACCATGGGGGTTACGTTGATGTTGGAACTGACTTTTTTACCTTCGTTGCGAATTGCTTGTGCCATTAGTTGGCTCCATGCCTAAAGAATTTGTTTTCCCGGATGGCTACCGGCATTGCCCAAAATCCGCTTAGTCCCAGCGAGTCTGAAATCGGAGGGCGGAAGAGTTACGCTCTGCCGCCCACCATAGATTCTCGCTCGAACCGGCAAAGGCCTCGCTTAGCGCCTGTGGTTCTGCTTGATGAAGTAGTCGATCAGTTCGCTCGAGGAGTTATCCATCTCCACGTCGAAAGCCTCGACACGCCCGGTAAAGTAGTTGAACGCCATCACGGCGGGGATGGCCACGAGCAGGCCGAAAGCCGTGGTGACCAGCGCTTCAGAGATGCCGCCGGCAACTGCGCCGATGCCCGAGGTCTTCTGGGTTGCGATCTGCTGGAAGGCGTTCAGAATGCCGATGACGGTGCCTAGCAAGCCCACGAAGGGTGCGGTAGCGCCGATAGTGGCCAGAACAGCAAGGCCCCTCTTCAGCTTGGAGTGAACGATGGCCTCGGCCCTCTCCAATGCGCGTCCCGAGCTCGCGATGGTCTCATCAGTCGGCAAACCGGCTGAGGCGCGGAACTCCTGCAAGCCGGCGGTGACAACCTCGGCCAGATGCGACTTCTTGTTGCGGTCGGCGATCCGGATGGCTTCTTCCAGTTTGCTGTCTTTCAGCGCGCCGGCAACCTTGGGAGCGAACTCCCGTGACTGGTTACGGGCGGCGCGGAAGTACAGGTAGCGGTCGATCATTACGGCCAGCGACCAGATCGACTCAATGAAAAGTATGATGGCGATGGTCCGTGCGGGCCATCCCATGTGATCCCACAGCCCCATAGGGCTGAAGCTGACTGTCTGCTCTTCCTGGAAGAGGGCAAGACTGCTGACCGTGTGCGAAGCGAAGTGTGCGAGCTGAGCGAGAATCACTGAATCGTTCCTCCTAGGAGTTTCTTGTGAACTGCGACTATCCGCCGCGGCGGATTGCTGGGAATGCGGTCTTTCCGTTTCGCATTCAAGTCAAAAGCAAGGCCTCTTCCAAATAGAGCAGGAAGAAGCCAGAGAATCATCATCCACCCAATGTGAAGATTACATCCACCGTGGTCTCAACCTCCACCGGCTCGCCACTGAGCAGGGTAGGTCTGTAACGCCAGGTTCTCACGGCATCCAGTGCGGACTGTTGCAACATGGCCGGCCCGCTCATTACGCGAAGGTTTTCGATTGTTCCATTCTTTGAAATAGTGGCCTGCAATACCACGGTGCCCTGAATGCGAGCAGCCTTGGCGATAGGCGGATAAATAGGCTGGGTCTTCTGGATCAGATTGCCTGCCGCGACGCCGCCTGAGATGGTAATTTTCTTTGGCGGTGCAACCTGCACCTTGGGTGCGTTAGCGCCGGTGAAGAAGCCGCCGATCGCGCCGCCCGGGCTTCCGCCAAGACCTTTCATACCGGCCACGCCAAAGCCCTGCGTTGGCGCATTTTCAGGAGCGGTGACAATCTTGATTTCTTTCGGAATCCGAGTGGGAGCCACTAATTGATTGTTCATCATCTCCGACTGCACCTTGATAACCTTAACTTCTGGGGGTGGAGGTGGCGGAGGCGGTGGAGGCGGTGGAGGCGGTACAGTCAGTACTGTCAGCATCGCGGCCCTGGGCAGCGCTTCGGGATAGATAAGCGGAATGAGGATCATCACAACGAGAACGGAAGCGTTGATGACGCCTGTCACAATCATCCAGCGCCCGCTCTTGCTCTTGATTCTGTGCGCGGATTCAAATGTTGAATCTTCAAACATGGCCAGCCTCGGAATCGGGTGTCTCTTACTTTTATTTAGACACCGTGGGAACGCCGAATGTTCCCAAGCATTAAAAGTTATCACATGATGCGCCTACAACCATGTTCCTCTCAGCACATCGCCTTAAAAAGCTGCTGCAAAAACAGTGCAACTCACAAGCTAAACCTTATACTCTGGAGCGTTTAGTTGCAGGCAGAACAGCCGCTTTCCCATGTCTTGCACGCCACTCCTGCCATGCCACTAACATCGGCGCGGCTACGGCGATAGATGAGTACGTTCCGATCAGAATTCCCACCACCAACGCAAAAGAAAATCCGCGCAACACCTGGCCTCCGAAAATGTACAGCGACAGAACGGTCAGGAAGGTCAGACCTGAGGTAAGTACGGTCCGGCTCAGGGTCTGGTTGATGCTGCGGTTGACTACGTCAGGCAGAGATTCACGCCTGCTCAGGCGCAGATTCTCGCGAATACGGTCAAAGACCACGATAGTGTCGTTCATCGAGTAGCCGACCAGCGTCAGAATGGCAGCAATCACGGTCAGGCTGATCTCCTGGTTGGTCAGGGCGAAGGCGCCGAGGGTGATCAGGGTGTCGTGGAAACAAGCCACCACAGCGGCCACGCCATAGATCAATTGGAAACGGAACCACAGGTAGACCAGCATTCCGGCCATGGAGTAGAGCGTAGCCAGCAAAGCCTGCTTTTCAAGCTGCTTACCCACCGTTGGGCCCACCACCGCGACGTCGCGCACGATGAAGGAATTGCTGTAATGCGCATGGAGCGCATCGACAATCTGCTGGCGGCCGGCATCAAGTGAGGTCTCAACATGTTGCTCCGGCAGGCCGATGAGCACCTCATTGTTTGAAGGTACATCGAAGGTCACAACGCTGGCATCCTTGATGCCTGCCGCCGAAGTGGCGCTGCGGATCTTGTTCAGATCCGGCGTCTGATCGAACTTTACACGCACCTGCGTGCCGCCACGGAAGTCCACGCCCACAAGCACCGGAGTGCCGATTTGGGCCATGTTTACACCCATTTTGACTAACCCAAGCACACTGAAGATCAAAGAAAAGCCAAGAAAGTACCACTTCAGCCTTAGCCAGTCCACATTTACGCTGCGAAACAATTCCACTGAATTTCTCCGCTTCCTGAGAAGCCGGAACCCCTTGGGGCTCCAGCGTTCTTGTTTTTTCCTGTACCGGTCAAGCCTGGCTTGCCGGGGGAGTTCTTACCGGGATTAAATGGATACCATTTGCCCCGGTTTCATCTTGTTTAAATGGGCATCGAAGATGACTCTCGAAACGAATACCGCCGTAAACAGATTGGCCGCAAGGCCGATGGTCAGGGTAGTTGCAAATCCCTTTACCGGGCCGGTGCCAAACATAAACAGGATGGCCGCCGAGACGATGGTGGTTACGTGGGTATCGACGATGGTGACCCAGGCATGGGCAAAGCCCTGGTCGATGGCCGCCGAGGGCGCCTTGCCGGCGCGTACCTCTTCGCGAATTCGCTCGAAGATCAGCACGTTGGAGTCAACGCCCATACCAATCGTCAGAATGACTCCGGCGATGCCCGGCAGGGTGAGCGCGGCACTGCTAAAGCCCAGAAAGCCGAGCAAAATCACAAGATTCAACAGCAGCGCCACATCGGCGTTGATGCCCGAACCCCTGTAATAGACGAGCATGAAGGCCATAACCACCAGCACGCCCACAATGGCGGCCGTGACGCCTTCCTTGATGGAATCTGCGCCCAGCGACGCGCCTACCGTGCGGTCCTCTAGATAATTCAGAGATGCCGGTAATGCGCCAGTCCTCAACATCTTTGACAGGATTTCGACTTCGTCCGGCGAGAAGCTGCCGCTGATCTCGCCCGTGTCGCGAATAGCGCTCTTGATGGTGGCTACTTCTTTTACCCGGCCGCCCATCACTACCGCCATGCTTTGTCCCACGTTCTTGCTGGTGTATTCGTAGAACTTGTCGCCGGCTTCATTGGTCAGCGTAAAGCGGACATTGCGGCGTCCATTTTGATCAGTACCCGGATCGGCAGAGCGGAAGTCGGTGCCGGAGACCACTGAAATACGATGCAGCAACCACACGCCATCTGCATCCGAACCAGATCCAACCGTGCCTGAGCCATGGACAATTTCCTCGTCTGACGGAATTTCACCGCCTGTGCTGGCCTGGGCCTCCTGATCGTCCTTATAGGGACCGCCTGCCACAGCGTGAATCTCCAGCCGGGCCGTGGATTGGATAATGCTCTTCACCCGGTCGAGGTCGTCGATGCCGGGCAACTCCACCAGAATTTGATTGTCGCCCAGGCCATACTCTTGGATTACCGGTTCGCTGACGCCTAACTCATCTACGCGGTCGCGAATGGTCTCGATAGCCTGCTGGACAGTCTTCTTTTCAAGAGCCGTCACAATCATCGGCTTCATGGTCAGCGTGAAACTGTTATCGGCCCCACCGCCGGTCACGTCGTATTCGTTGGAATACTTGTCATCCAGCACCGAGCGCACGTCATTGGCCTTGCCGGGTGCAATACCTTCTATACGGATCGCCTGCGGTTTGTTCGGATCGGGTTTGTAGACCTGCGAAAAGCTCAGGTTGGCCGTTTTCAGGTCCTGCTGTATGCGCCCCACCATATTGTCGGTTTCGGCACTGACCGCCTCAGAGACCACCACCTGCAAGATCAGGTGAGCGCCGCCGCGCAGGTCAAGGCCCAAATGAATGCGCTTGCTCATGGCGTCCTGCAGAGCTTTGCCGGTAACCCCCGAGGGCACACCGATGATGCCGTAGACGCAAACCACAAGGACAGCAACAATCAGGATTATTTTGTTATTGAGATTCTTCTTCATCGTCCCGTTTCTCTAGTTCAAATACTGAAAATTTTGCGCGACCCTAAATGTCCGTATGCATGTGAAAACCTTGAATGCAAAATCAAGACCCAGATGAGGAGTCCTGTGTAGTCACCGAGGCTATCGCGTTCTTGGCCACTTCAAGCTTCAGGTTGTCTGGCGCCACGCGGATGATAATCACATCGTCCTTGATGGAGAGAATGATGCCGCGGATGCCTCCCGCAGTGGTCACACGGTCGCCAGCCTTGATCGAGCTCAACATCGTCTGCCACTGTTTTTGCCGCTTCTGCTGTGGGCGGATCATCACCAGGTACAAAACCGGAATTAACAACAAAGGCAAAAGCATGGGAAGGCTGCTTCCACCGGCCCCGCCAGTCCCACCTTGCCAAAATGCGAAACTCGTCGCCACACTCATCCTTTTCCCGCCCCCGGCCGCAAACCCTCACCGCCGTTCAGGGCTAAGGCACGCCCGGCTATCAACCTGGCGCCTCAATAAAAATTTGTCTCCGGGAATCGTCCTGGCCGCTGATTAATCCGGCCCGGCCCTGGAAGGAGAGTCCTATTTTCACGCGCCGGGGACTGGATTCAAATCCCGCGCCCTATTCATATCTCGGACCCAACTGCCGTCTGCTTCCTGTTCGACACAGCTTTCTTTCAACTACCGGATTCCGGAATTAACACTTAAGGCCGTGCTCATTCCGCCCGGGTTCCTAAAAAGATTGCCTATAAGATAAGATACGCGCGGCCGGTGGCCTGTCAAGGAGAGACCCACCCGCCATTACCCGTTTGACCCATTCGATCCCGGCATAACCGTCCCCTTTTTCGCCCTTTATAAAGACTTTACAGGTCACATATCCCTTATTTATCGCGTCTGATTTCTTCTTGTCTTCGAAGGCTTTCCGCTCCCGGCGGCCTGGGACAAACTCTCGCCTTGCACACGGGAAAGCAAAACAGGAGAAATCATGCAAAATCCCTATCTCTACTCGCTAGCTCTGATTCCGGTTGCTCTTGCCGTGGCCTTCATGGTCTGGGCATTCTGGAACTTCTGCAAGGCATCCGGCAAACGCTAATCGATTTTTGCTACTTTGGCTTGGCGCCCTTGGACGGCGTCTCCAATTCGTCGCCCGAGTCCTCCACCAGCACCGCCGAACCGGGAACAAGATCATAGCCCACGGGATCCTTGCCGGCTGGATGAAAGGTGATGCGCAAGGGTTCGCGCTGCCAATCTGGCGCTGCGCAAACAGGGTCGGGATGATTTTCAGCATCGAAGGCAGCAAGTTTTTTGGCCAGCAGCGGTTTGCGCGCCGCCACCTGCGCCACCACGGCGTATAAGCTTTTGCCACTCGCGGTCACCCCGCAATAAGCACCGTAGTCCCTGAACCAGCTCACCTGGCTTACCCCGGGATCGTAGTCGGGCAGCTTGAGGGGAGATATACGGCCGGTTACGCGGTCAACCAGCAGCCACGGGCCGCGCTGCCACACCCAATGCCCCTGCTTGTCTACCGGTTTGTCGCCCGGCAATGCGTCATTCAGCCGGATCACCCGCCGGACCACAAAGCTGCGATCGGTCACGTCGTGGGCATCACCCGTGGTCCACTCCTTCAGAACCCCGTCCACCAGCAACGCGCGAATCTTGAGTTCCTTATCGTCCACAGCTGCGCCTGCCGGATCGCCAGTTTTCGTGTAGGGAACCTTCTTCGCCGCACCCAGAACCACACTGTGCGTTCTGCGAGCTGCCATCGCTGCCGGGACTGCTGCAAGCAACGCCACTGTGACTGTGACCAATACAATTCGCCCCCAAATCCTCATTCCGCCGTCTCCTCGTAAGATGGCGCAGATTAATGGGAGAGATAATGTACCGCAAAAAAATGCCGTAAAAATAGGGGTTCGCCGCGGCGAACCTAGTGAGGACGCGAGCTCTAACTATCCCTGGCGTCTCTCAATAAAACAAATGCCTAAACCTTTGCTGCCTCCACGGCCCGCGCCACGCGGAAGGCAGTGCCTTCATTAAAATGCGTTGCCAGCACCTGCATCCCCACCGGCAAACCGGCCATGGTCGTTCCGCAAGGCACCGTCACTCCGCAGATTCCAGCCAAACTTGCCGTGACCGTATAAATGTCGGCCAGGTACATAGCCAGAGGATCGCCCGTCTTCTCGCCAATTTTGAAAGCGGGCATGGGCGCGGTCGGCGTCACAATCGCATCCACCTCGGCAAAGGCGCGCAGATACTCCTCTGCCAGCAGCCGCCTTACCTGTTGCGCCTTCAGGTAGTAGGCGTCGTAGTAGCCGGCACTCAGCGCGTAGGTCCCCAGCAAAATGCGCCGCTTGACCTCGGCTCCGAACCCTTCATCGCGGGAGTGCGAGTACATGGCCGACAAATTCTCAGATGCCGGCGATCGGTACCCGTAGCGTACGCCGTCAAAGCGAGCCAGGTTGGCGCTGGCCTCTGCTGTGGCAATCAGGTAGTAGACGGGAACGGCGTATTTGGTCAGCGGCATTGAGACCGGCTTGATCACACAGCCATCTACCTTCAGCGCCGCAATTCCAGCTTCAATCGCCGTCCGCACCTCCGGATCGAGCCCCTCGGCAAAGTATTCGGCAGGAACGCCGATGCGCAATTTCTCCACAGGTTTGTCGCACTCCGCCGCATAGTCCAGAACCGGAGCCGGGGAGCTGGTCGCATCACAGGGATCGTGCCCCGCAATCACTCCCAACAGCGTGGCCGCGTCGCGCACATTGGCGGCAAACGGCCCCACGCGGTCAAGCGAAGAGGCAAAGGCGATCAGCCCATAGCGTGAAACACGCCCATAGGTAGGCAATACACCCACCACCCCGCAAAAACTGGCCGGCTGGCGAATCGAGCCGCCGGTATCGGACCCCAGCGTAGCCACGGCAAGATTAGCCGCAACCGCAGCCGCCGAGCCGCCGCTTGAGCCGCCTGGAACCCTCTCCGTATCCACCGGATTACGCACAGGACCGTAGGCTGAATTCTCATTCGACGAGCCCATGGCAAACTCGTCACAGTTGATCTTGCCCAGCAGTACCGCACCCGCGGCATCAAGTTTTTTGACTACCGTCGCGTCATAAGGAGGCCGGTAGCCCTCAAGAATCTTTGACCCCGCGGTAGCAGGAGCACCCTTCATCACCAGCACATCCTTGATGCCTACTGGAATGCCGGCCAGGACGGGCAACGGATCGCCCTTGGCCGCAATCGCATCCACGAGCGCAGCCTGCGTAAGAGCTCGCTCTTTGGTCAGGTTCAGATAAACATTCAACCGCGGATTCACACGCGCAATGCGGTCATAGTAGCTTGCGGCCAGATCGGCAGCCTTGGTGCCGCCGGCGACAATCTCCGCGCGCAGCGCCGCCAGCGTCTTCGGTTTTTCTACGTAGCTTTCCAGTGCTTTATTTTCGCTGGACAATCAGACTTTCCTCTCAATGGCCTCGTTCATTTATTCTTTTCCGGTTTCTATTGCATTCCCGCCGTCCGCAAATCCTCTTCCCGCTTACCGCTCAATCACTTTGGGCACCTTGAAGAAAGCACCGTCGGTCTCTGGAGCCTGAGAGAGTACCTCAGCCCGATCCAGCGAAGGCACAGGCAGATCGACGCGCAGCACCCCATTGCCGGAGCCATCGCCGAGTTCGCTCACCTGGGCTAGCGGAACCACGCCTGACGTATCCAGCTCGTTCAGCTCGGCCACGTAGTCGAGAATGGCATTCAGATCGCGCAGCATGGCCGGAGTCTCCTCCGGCTTCAGCTCCAAGTGAGCCAGCTCGGCCACGCGTTTCACATCTTCCACGGTAACTTTGGAGGTCATTCCCCGCTGTTCTCCATCCTTAGTCTTGTCGGGCTTCCACTTCTTTACGCTCATCAAGGAAGCCCGAAGATAAAGTATAGCGTCCTGCATTTCCGCCGTGCATGCATTGCTCCAGCATCTCAATCCACAGTCAGGATAAGAGGCCCGGTAGGCGTGGCCAGCGGATGCGTCAATCCATTGGAAGTAACGTTCACAGTAATCGTATATGTCCCCGGCGGTGTTAAGCCGGAGTTGCCCGAACCGCCGCCGCCCCCGCCGGAGCCGCCTCCCGAACTTACGCAACTGCTCATACCCCCCGCAAGGATCGTAAGCAGCGCAACCAGGAACAAGATTTTCTGGCGTCGCCTCCAAGCTAACGGCAGCAAAACCAGCCCGCAGAGCAGCGTCCATGATTTACCCCTGTCAGGATCGCGAGTGAGCGACGAAGTCGTGGCCTGCCCAGTGGAAATCTCCACCGTCACGTATCCGGTGCTCCCGCCGCTTACGTTTTCGCCTGTAGGGTCAAAGATGCAAAGTGCATTGGTCGGAAGCGTTCCGCACGCGAAGGTACCTGATCAACCGAACGCCACAGCCCGCTGTCGTTGCCTATAAAAATTTCCAACGGATTCGACATATCCCAGGCCAAAGCATGCTGAAACTCACCCACCTGCGCGCAGAAGCCGACCGTCGAGTTGGTGGTATTGCGCCACACGCAGCCCATGGCCAGGCTGCACTTCCACAGGTCGTTGGCACCGGCAAACAGCAGCGTATCCTCACCCTGCCCCAACGCATATGGAACCGCTGCCAGCGCCAGGTTGTAGTCGCCATTCAAAATGGTGGCGGCGCCGTCGTTGGTGCTGGTCTCCAGCGCCAGCGTGTTCCATTGCTGTGCAAAGGTGATGGACTGGTTGGTACACGCGCTTCCGCTGGTGTTGATTGCACACTGGTCCTGCCACAGCCCCTGGTCCTGGTTGTAGTCGTCCACTGTCCAGGCAAAGGTGTCGCCGGTTTCGAAATTCACTGCCAGAGTCCCGCGAAAGACGGGGCAGCCGAGGGACCCGATGCTGCCCGGATTGTTGGGGCAATTTGTCGTGGTCAGGTTAGCGCCGGGCTGTGCCGTTAATCGCGTCCAGGTCACTCCATCTGGCGACTGGTAATATCCGTGGAAGCGCACCGCCGCCACAAACAATTGCCGCACCGGGTTCCACACCACCGAGGTCGCTGCATTCCCATCAGGCTCCGCAAACGCATCTGTAGGCCCTTGCACGTCCTTACCGCTGCCGTCCGTAATGGTCGACAGGTGCCATGTAACTCCGCCATCAGAGGAGTAGTAGAGCCCATCACAACTATGCGAAGACCGTTCCGCATTCACCAGAGTGCCTTCGTAAGCCTGCGAGACCGCTGCCACCACCAGTTGCGGGCTCGTGGTGCTCCACGCAAAGCCGGCAAAGCCTTCCCCGACAAAGCTGTAATCCTGGCTGCTGAAGCCTGACTCCACATCCACGGTTGTTTCAATCAGGCTCCAGGTATTGCCCCCGTCTGCCGAGCGCAGGATGCCAGCTCCGTAATAGGAGTCCAGCACATCGTTCGGGTCGCCGGTGCCGGCCAGAATCACTCCCGTCCCACCAGGCTGCACCGTCAACGCTCCAATGCTGATTGAAGCATCCACCGCCCCGCTCAATATCCCCAGGCTGTCTGTCAGCGGCGTAAAGGTGATTGAAGACGTGCTGGATGCGCCAGCATTTTGCGAGACCCAAACCCCGCCTCCGGTGGTTCCCGCGTAAAGATGATTTCCAGTGGTGTCCGATGGGTCCAGCGCCAGCGTGGAAATCCGTCCCGTCACCAGTCCGAAGTTGGCCGATGTAACCGCTGTCGGCCCCAACGCCTGCCAGGTCGCAGTCGCCGGCGTCTCTGCCTGCGCCGCATTTATTTTCGCGCTGGAACGCATAGCTCCCGCACGCACGCCGGCACGCCAGTTTGTATGAATGTTTTTTCTAGCTTGCGACCAGCCGCGTTGGGCAAGAAATCGCTGGGCCTGCGTCACGCGTGGAGGGAGATTTTTCACCGACCGCACCGAAAAGTTCGGCGCACCATCGTTGCGATTTTTTTCTATCGCATGGGTAGAAGACCCCTGAGTTCGACCTGTCTCAAACCTATGCGCCTGCGCTGCCGCTGACGGCGTAACCGCAAGACTAGTTAAAACGGCCAGAGCCAGCAACCCAAGTTTCAGGCCTGCCCATTCCTTGCCCCGGCTGCCGTTCGATGATTGAAAACCGCCTGGCCCAAACACAGCTTTCTGACCAGTCTCACCAGAAACCCAAAAAAAAGCCGACATATACGCACACGTCCGGAATCCGATTCCGGTTCCCCTCTCCACATATTCCGAGGGGGAGATGAACGGAATCCAATGGAATACGCTGTACGAAACAACAGTTTCCGGGATTGGAATTTGCAGAGATTATAGTCCAGAAACGGGACAGTTGCCTGAGGGCCTTTTAATTAGGGCCGTGCGTGAAGCACAGTGCAAGCACATCCGGTGTGAATCCAGGCTTCTACAATAGATATTTCCAAGGAGATTACTTTGCCAGTGCAATCCGCTTCCGAACTACTTTTCAAAACCGCCGGCCTCAGGCAAATCAACTCCAACGTACTTTATCCCGCGTTGCACCATGCAGACGACGCCGGTTTGCCCATGCTGGTTGTGGAGAACAAGCTCGCTCGCGCCGTTATTTCACTGCAAGGGGCGCACCTGATGTCGTTCCAACCGGCCGGCAAGCCGGAGGTGCTTTGGCTATCACCCCAATGCGTGCTCCAGGCAGGAAAACCAATACGCGGCGGCGTTCCTTTGTGCCTGCCCTGGTTTGGTCCCAGCGCGGACGGCAAGCTGCAACACGGCTTTGGCCGCATCATGGAGTGGTCGCTGGTTGCGGTTGAGGCTAGCGCGGACGGCTCGACTCGCGTGGTGCTCGAGCTGGCCGGAGACGCTTCGGTCTCTGCCTTGTGGCCGCATGCGTTCCGCTTCCGCCTTGAAGCCGTGGTCGGAACCAGCCTGAAACTCACAATGAGCGCCGCCAATCTGAGCGCCACGGACGCGCCCTTTGCCTTCGCATTCCACACCTATTTTGCCGTGCCGAATATCGCCGATGTGCGAGTTGCCGGCCTTGAAAACACCACGTTCATCGACGATACCGACAAGACAGCCCGCAAGGTGCAGCAGGGAGAAGTTGCGATCACTGCGTTTACCGATCGTGTTTATCTTGATGTTCCCGCCGTGCAAGTGCTGAAAATCCCCACCGGCAATGTGAAGATCGAATCAAGCGCCAAGTGCGCCGTGGTCTGGAATTGCTGGAATAATGATAAGAACGTAGCCGATATAGGCGAAGACAATCACATCGGATATATCTGTGTAGAACGCTGCGACGTGGCGGATGGCGCAGTCACGATTCCGTCCGGTGACAAATATCGGATGGCCATGACGCTCTCGTACTTGTAGCGGTCCCTAATGGCACCATCGAGGGCTTTTTTCGGCTCAAAGCTCAAAAGGCCCATTTGCCCTGAAAACGACGGTTTGGGGTCGAAATTTAACATTTTATGTCATTTTTTAACCTTCTTTTTCAGATGATAATCGTTTAGAATCAATAACTTATTCTCTAATAATGGCGAACAAGTGGGGAAGTTGACCCCGGGGGGTGGTTTGATATTTCGCCTTTCATTCGCAAAAGTAAGACCTAATATATTTTGTTTCATTCTCTTAGGTGAAAAAGGGGGAGGGGGTGGGGTGGTATAGACCGGGCGCATGTTCGACATAATTAGACTTGGACTAATTCCTGGAATGCTTTTCATAGGATCTCTATTTCAATTGTGCACCTGGGAGGTTTAATAATCTGCAAACGATCGATAGAAAAAAGTGGGCAGGCTTTCCGCGGAGAAAGTACTGCAAATTGGCTCAATTAATGGCGATTCAAGGAACGCACCAGAAAAAAGGGCCACCTGAAGCAGGCAGCCCTTCACTCTTTCACTTTTTCACTGCTCTCCTACCAGCTTCCCCAAGCCCGGCTGATGTAGTCTGCCAGCGTCATGCTGATCAGCGTCAGGAACGTAAAGATACCCGCACCAACGGTCATCTTGGTCAGCTTGGAGCTGTATTTCACGTGCATGAAGAAAAGCACCACGAGCATGGCCTTGGCGGTTGCAATGGCCAGTGCGATGATGGGATTCCAAAAGCCCAGATCAATGAACGAAGCCCATACCGTGAGCCCCGTGCCGATCAGCAACGAGATAAGGACAATCACGTATACCAGTGGGCTTACGATATGATGCGCGTGTTCTTTGTGTTCCATTGGCTCGCTCATGCTCAAGTTTCCCTCCGTGTTTATGTCCTTTTATGTCCCATGCCTGCTGATCAGGTAGAGCAGCGCGAAGAGATATATCCAGATAATGTCGACAAAGTGCCAGTAAAGCCCGAAGTTCTCAACAAAGGTAACGTGCCCGGTTGTATAAGCCCCGGCCCGGGCACGAAAGATCATGAAGGCCAGAATCCCGATACCGATAATCATGTGCAGCGCGTGCATGCCGGTCATGAGGAAGTAGAGCGAGAAGTAGACCTCAGTGTGAATTGCCATATCCGCCGGCAGCGGCTTGTCGTGGTATTCCTTGAAAATCTCAGGATCGGATGCGGGGTTGGTGAACGACTGCAAACTGTAGTGGAAGCCGGGAACGTGGTGCTTCTCAATCTTCTCTGAATACTCGATGGTCTTGATACCCAGAAATCCCAACCCCAGGATGAAGGTGAGAATGAGGCACAGAACCAGCCCACGCCTGCGCCTTGTCTCCGCGCACCATACGCCCATGGCCATGGTAAAGCTGGAAGAGATCAAAACCAGCGTGTTCAGCGTTCCCCAAAACACATTCAACTGGTGCGAGCCGGCCACAAACGCCGGGTAGTACCAGTTGCGGTAGATCAGATAGGCGGTAAACAGCCCGCCGAAGAACATCACTTCAGTCAGCAGGAATATCCACATGGCAAAGCCTGCCGCGTCCGCCTGCTGGCCGGTGTTCTCAAAATGATGGCGCAGGTAGGCCGGGTGCTCGTGATGTCCGCGCCTCTGGGGCGCCATGCGCAATTGCTGTGCTATCAGGCACTGGTCACCTCTTTTTGTTTGCGGCGTTCTTCGTTCTCAAGCCATTCGTAGTCGTAGGCTTCGTGGTCCATGATGGGCGTTACTGGAAAATTCTCGGTCAGCGGCGGCGATTGTGTTTGCCATTCAAGCCCGGTCGCCTGCCAGGGATTGTCACCCGCGATTTCGCCGTACTTCAGCGACCAGGTGAGGTAGAGAACCGGCAGCAGGTAGCCTACGCCCAGAATGGTCGCGCCCGCGGTCGAGAACACATTCAGAATCTGAAACTCCGGCGGGTAAGCCGCGTAGCGCCTCGGCATTCCCAGCACGCCGAGGATGAACTGCGGAAAGAAAGTAAAGTTGAAGCCGATGAACGTGACCACCGCCGCAAGTTGCGAAATCTTCTCTGGATACATGCGCCCGGTCATCTTTGGCCACCAGAAATGGAGGCCGGCCAGGAATGCCATCAACATGCCGCCCACCATGACGAAATGGAAGTGCGCCACGATGAAGTATGTTTCCGTGAGGTGAATGTCGGTTCCAGAGGCTCCAAGAAAAACGCCCGTCAACCCGCCGATGGTAAACAGTCCCATGAAGCCGAAGGTATAAAGCATCGGCGTCTCAAAGGTGATTGACCCCTTGTAGAGCGTAAACGTCCAGTTGAAGATCTTGATTGCCGAAGGCACAGCCACCAGCATGGTGAGCAGAGAAAAGACCAGCACCGCATAGTTTGAGATGCCCATGATGAACATGTGATGGGCCCAGACAAAAAATCCGAAAACCGCGATGGCCACGGACGAGAAAGCCACCGCCGTATAGCCAAAGACCCGCTTGCGGCTGAAGGTCGAGATAGTCTCTGAGATCACTCCCATGCCGGGCAGAATCATGATGTAAACCGCCGGGTGCGAGTAGAACCAGAACAAATGCTGGAAGAGCAGTGGGTCGCCGCCCTTGGTGGGGTCGAAGACGCCGATTCCCATGGTGCGCTCAAGCATGACCAGCACCAGGGCGATGGCCACTACCGGCGTGCCCAGAACCATCAGGATGCTGGCCGCATAGTGGGCCCACACAAACAGCGGCATTCTGAACCAGGTCATCCCCGGGCAGCGCATCTTGTGGATGGTGACAATAAAGTTCAGCCCGGTAAAGATGGAGCTGAAGCCGGCAACGAAGACCGCCATACCTGTAGTGAGTACGTTGGTATTTACGTAGTGCGTTGAGAGCGGCGTAGTGAAGGTCCAGCCCGTATCCACGCCACCGGCCGCCATGGTGTAAATGGCCAGCAGGCCACCGATTATATAGAGGTACCAACTCAGCAGGTTGATCTTGGGCAGCGCCAGGTCCTTGGCGCCAATCATCATGGGGATTAGAAAATTGCCAAGCGTGGCTGGAACTGACGGCACCAGGAAAAAGAAGACCATGATGACGCCATGCATTGAGAACACCTTGTTGTAGGTGTCGGTAGCCATCAGATCGGCCTGCGGCGTCAGCAGTTCCAGGCGGATGAGCGCAGCCAGCGACCCGCCGATAAAGAAGAAGAAGCTCAGCGAGATCAGATAGAGAATTGCAATCCGCTTATGGTCGCCGGTCAGCAGCCAGCTCAGAAGGCCGTTCTCTTTGCTGAGGTAGTTCATCTTTGGAATTCTGGCCGTGGACTGATCGGGAAGATTCACGATTGTGTCGCTCATTGCTTCACCATCCCTTTCGGGGCGGACTTTTGCCCCGCATGACCGGCTGCCGCGGCACCAGCATTGCCTTGATTCTCCGGCGGAAGATCGGTCGTCGTCAGCGTCTGCTGAATGCGGTAGTCGGAGTTCAGATTCTTGATGTATTCAACCAGCGCAATAACACCTTCTTCGCTGATCTGCCCCTGGTAGGTGGGCATAATGGGCGCAAAGCCCTGGGTAACGTGCTGCGAGGGATTCAGAATTGACTCGCGCAGGTAAGCTTCGTCGGCGGTGATCGTTCCGCCGCTTGAGAGCGTTAATTTGGACCCGTAGACGTTAGCCAGATTCGGCCCCCTCGCGTCCGGTCGCGTATTGTGGCAAGCCGCGCAACTCAGGCTGGCAAAAAGCCGTTCGCCGTTCTGTGCCAGCGACATTCCGCTGGTCGACTCGTCGAGCCACTTCTTGTAGCCCTCAGGCGACAGCACCACGACGTCGCCGATCATCGCCGAGTGGTTGGTCCCGCAATATTGGGTGCAGAACAAGTGATAAGTTCCCGGCGTCGTAGCCTCAAACCACACCGTCGTATAACGGCCTGGAATCGCTTCGCGCTTAACCCGGAATGCCGGGATCGAAAAGCTGTGAAACACGTCCTGCGAAATCAGCGTCAACTGGATCGGCTTACCGGTGGGAATGTGCAGCGAATTGATCTCATGCTGTCCGCCAGGATGCTCTGCCTTCCACATCCACTGCTTGCCCACAACATATATGTTCATGGAGTTGACCGGCGGTGTGTAAACACGGAAATAAATCAGCGCGCCCCACACGAACATCACCAGGAAAAGCCCTAAAGGAATGATGGTCCACGTCGCCTCAAGCACCGTGGAACCTTCTATCTGCACCGCAACCGGATGACGCTTCTTGCTGTAGAGGATTGAAAAACTGGTCACCAGCAGAATTACAATCGTCAGCCCAATCAGGCTCACCAGCACCATGAAGAAAAACAGCGCGTCCATCTGCGGCGCGATCTTCGACGCCTCAGGCGGCAACAGCGCGAAGTTCGTCAACCACTTGACGAGAAACTGCCAGAGTACTGGACTGATCTCATTCATTCCGTTATCCGTTCACCTTTGTGCCTGTCCCCGTTTTTCCATTGCCGTTCTGGTTATTATCGTGCCGCGCGTCCCGGCGGAACATCACCAGCATGAAACTGCCCAGCGTGAGCACCGTTACCAATCCGCCCAGTTGCACCACCCGCGCAACGATCAGCGAATGTTTATTGGTGGCGGGATCGTAGTGATAGCAGTAGGTCAGAATATTGTCTACCGGCGAGCCGATGCGGTTTGAAGAAGCTTCCGCAAGTCCCAGCCGCAGATCTTTCGGCGAGTACTCCACTCCCATGTAGTACTGGGCCAACTTGCCCTCAGGCGTCACAATCTGTATTGAGCTGGCATGCGCAAACTGCGTCAGCTTGCCGTCCGGCCCGGGAATCTTCACGTAGCCAAACCCCACCGCTTTGGTCAGCGCATCAATATTGGCCTGGGTACCGGTCATGAAATGCCAGCCCGACGCTGTCTCCGGATGCCCATACCGCTTGAGATAATTCAGCTTCTTGGCCGCGGCCAGATCCGTACCCTCGGTGGGATCGATGCTCACCACGATCACGTTGAAGTCCTTGCCCGGAACTTCGTCCACCATCTTCAGAGCGCCTGTCAGCCCGTTCAATTCTTCTGAGCAAAGCATCGGGCACTGGTAGTAAACCAGCGCAAGAATCGCCGGCTTCTTGCCGAAGTAGCTTGCAAGTTGCACCTGCTTGCCCGCATCATCGGTAAACGTCAGCGAGAGCGGCAACTGCTGGTTCAAATTCTGCGCAATGCCCACGCCATTCAGAATCGACGGCGGCTTGTCGTTCGCCGGCCCCATCTGCTTGTCGCCGTAACTTGAGACCTGCGCCGTGAGTGAAGGAGCTAAAACAACGAAGCAAAACGCAGCCGCGGCCGTAGCTGTAACTGTGCGTAGCCAACTTCTCCGCATTGTGTCTGCCTTCTTCATCAATCTCGCTTCCCTTCTACTTCTGTTCCGAACGCTGGCCAGCAATCTTCTCAGCCTGCGCCACATCCTGCTCATAACCCGTGCGCGCAAACCCATTGGTCAACGGCACGGCCACTACCGGCTTTGCATCTCCAAACATCAGCGGCGCGGGTTCCACCGTAGGAGCCACCGGCAATCCCTGCTGCGCAATCAACTCCATTGCCCGCTCGATCGGAATCCTCACTCGCCGCGGCGAGCCATGCGACTGATCGGCCCAACTGTAGTTCTCCAGCAGCAAGTCCTCTTTCGCATGCAGATCGGCAATCTCCTGGTTCCCGTCATCGGTCTGCAGACGCGGCGTGGGAAACTGCTGCGTCATGGTGGCCACTTTGTTCTGCAACTCAGGGCTCGAAGCCAGATTGCCCAGCGTAGAAACGTCTACCGATTTTGACCACTTGTTCCTCGGCCCATCTTCCTTCTTCATATTGGCGTTGATCACCATGCCGATGCCGTAGCAAAGCACCGCCGTCACCACCACAAAAATTCCCAGCGCGGTAAGAAAAACCAGAATGCCCGTAATCCGCACGTCGGATTTCTCATAGCCCGCGGATACGTCGAGTTCTTCCGGCGAGTGATCTTCCGGCTGTTGCCAAATGCCGTGGCCCTGTTCGTTGTCGTTATGCGTTGGCATGTTCAGGCTCCAATATTTCTGCCAGATGCGGATCGTTGGTTTGCACCAGCGGGCGCGCCTCTAAACGCGTGCAGTAGTAGGCCGTCCAGAAAGCCACCATCGCCACCGGAACGGCAATATATTCGAAAATTCCCCAGCTGAAGTGCAGGTTGCGCGCC
Source organism: uncultured Acidobacteriaceae bacterium (assembly GCA_963780975.1). Lineage (GTDB taxonomy): Bacteria > Acidobacteriota > Terriglobia > Terriglobales > Acidobacteriaceae > Telmatobacter. The sequence continues at coordinate 55,787 of CAWAEU010000055.1, forward strand.
GCATCTTTGAAGTTCGGCTCAATCAGCCAGAACAAATCGAAGGCACGAGCAAAAATCATCCATTGGCACACGCGCACCAGCCGCTTCTTGTTCCGCTTCAGGTCGCGCGACAAAAGCAGCGTGAACGGAATCAGCCAGTGAAAGATGAAATCTAGCGTGATGATGACGCCCCAGCCGCCGCGTATGCGGTCAAGGTACCAGTTAATCTCGTCCGGCAGATTCCCTGACCAGATGATGAGGAACTGCCCGAAGGCCAGGTAGATGTTGAGCATCACGAATGCAAAGGTAAACTTGCCCAGGTCGTGCTGCTCGGTCTGGCGCAGAATGGTGCGGAAAGGCTCGGCTTTCGACAGCGAAATCGAAACCAGAATGCCCAGTGCCAGCACCATGTATCCCTGCCCAACCAGGAACAGCAGGCCGTAAACCGACGAGTACCAGGTGGGATCGAGCGACATGACCCAATAAATTGCGGCAGCGGACATTGTAACGGCATACACAACAATTCCGGGCCCGCTGATGTTTTCAAACTTCTTGATCCACATGGGCGTGGTATCGGGGGAAGCCGCATCACGCTTGAGTCCTAATGAGTTCAGCCTCCATGTGTAATAGCCCCAGATGGCGAAGCACACCAGGCTGGTGACAACGAATGCCATCGGGTTGAGCATGGGCCGCTTGAACTCGATGCAATGCGCCTGAAATTCTGTGATGGCGCCCGATTTTAGCGCAGCCGTCACGTCGCCAACCGCCGCCCACAGGTAAAGCTTCTTCATGTAGAGCGCGACCACGACCCAATAAACAAAAACTAAAGGCAGCGTGCGGCTCATCGCCTCCAGTGGACGGCGCAGCAGCAGGCCCCATTTGCCGCCGGAGCAATACTGCACCATCAGCAGAGCCAGCCCACCCACTGAAAACCCGAAGGTCATCATCATTCCCAGCAGCCATGCCCGCAGCACGTGCTCGATGGACCCGTCGGCGAGTGCCAGCCCGGCGGCGATAACCGAAAAAACCAACCCAATGGCCAGCGCGCGCGATCTCCAGCCGTTTACAAAGGCCGGGGCGCCTAAATCGGCAGGCAGCGTTTTGGCGTGCGTCTCGTGAGCCATTCCTTCAGTCCTTACTTCGCGGCCGGTGCGGCCGGTTTGCTTAATGGAATCTTGATTGCCGGGTCCGCAGGATTAGCCGGAGCCATCCCAGGGTTTCCCTGGCGTACATCGTGCGGATAAGCCTGGATCGCCGTCGCAGGCAACGTCCACGGTTCGGCAAAACCCTCCGGCAGATGCTTCTCGTCTGCCAGATCCTTCAGGTTTTTCACCGTCACACCCGGGGGCACATCCTTCTCTGTCGCTGCCTGGCTCAACTGCAAAGCCCTGATGTACGCGGCAACCGCCCAGCGGTCAACGGGAGTCAGTTGCGCTGAGTAGTCCGGCATCGCTCCGTATCCGTGCGTCATCACATAGAAGTAGTGCGAAATCGGCTGCGCCAGCCGCACCTGGTCGTGCAGGTTCCCTGCCGGCTTGTAGCCACGATCCACAATCGCGCCCAGCCCGTTGCCCACCCGCGAGTGGCACGGCGAACAATAAATGTTGAAACGCTCCTGCCCGCGCTTCAGCACGTCAAGCGTCACCGGGAAGGGCATCTCATTTTTCTCTTCGCGATAGCCGTTCGCGCCCTGAACCACGCCGGTATAAAAATAACTGTCCTCGTGCAACTGCCCGCGCGCCACGGTATTCGCCACCTGCGGGCGAGCACCGCGATGGTCGGCAAAGATAACCGAGCCCCGCTGCGGAATCAACTTCGGCTGGTCCTGCATATCCTGCCGGCAACCGGCTATGGCGAGCAGTGCCGCAAGCCCAACAACCGTAACACCGCCGCGCACAACCCGACCCACAGCACCGGAGGCTGGGAGCTGAGAGCTGAAAGCTTTAAGCTGCCTTCGCATCAGTACGCCACCTCCACCACTGAAACCGGCTCAAAGCTGGCCAGGTAGGCCCTTGTCTCCAGCAGATCGAACTTCGGATCCAGCGCTTCGAGGCACAGGAAGAACTTGTCGTTCGTCGCTCCATCGCGAAAATTCGGCGCGTTGAACAGCGGATGATAAAGCGCCGGCAGCCCGTTCAATGCCAGCATGCCGAAAGCCGCTGATAGCCCCGCAAACAAAATTGTCCACTCATAGGCGGGCACAATAAATGCCGGCCACGAGTACAAAGGCCGTCCCGCAATATTCAGCGGATACGCCCATACTGACACCCACGTCTCCAGCAAAAACATCGCTACCAGCCCCATCAGCCCGCCCACCAGCGTAATCAGCGGGACCTTGTTGCGATGGAAGCCGATGGCCTCGGCCGCTTCCTCCACCGGGTAAGGCGTGTAGCAATCCAACCGGCGCCATCCATCAAGGCGCGCCTGCCGCGCGGCCCTCACCAGGTCGCTCGGAGTATCGAATTCGGCCAGCAGGCCGTAAGTTCCTTCGCGTGCGGGCATCAGTCACCAGCCTCCGCTTTTGCCTTGGGTGTAATCTTGGCCCCCGGCAACAGAATCTTAACCTCGTTCATCGGAATCATGGGCAGGAAGCGCACAAACAGCAGGAACAGGAACGTGAACAGCCCCAGCGTGCCCACAAAGGTCATGTAATCCCACTTGGTTGCGCGGTAAGTTCCCCACGCCGATGGCAAGAAGTCGCGATAGAGGCTGGTGACAATAATGACGAAGCGCTCAAACCACATGCCCGTGTTCACCACGATGGAGAGGAAGAACATGTATCCGATATTCGTACGCAGCTTGCGTGACCACAATGTCGTCAGCGGAATCGCCAGGTTGCAGGTAATCAGCACCCAGTATGCCCAGCCCATCGGACCAAAGGCCCGATTCCAAAATGTGAACGCCTCCCAATGCGAGGCCGAGTACCAGGCCATGAACGCTTCCATGCCGTACCCGTAAGCCACGATGAACCCCGTGGCAAGCATCACCTTCCCCATGTTGTCGATATGCCGCTCGGTTACCAGGTGCTCTAGGTGATAGAACTTGCGCAGCGGAATCGCCAGCGTAAGCACCATGGCAAACCCTGAATAAATAGCTCCGGCCACAAAGTAGGGCGGAAAGATTGTGGTATGCCAACCTGGCAAAATCGCCACGGCAAAGTCGAAACTGATTACCGTATGCACTGAGAGCACCAGCGGCGTCGCCAGCCCCGACAAAAGCAAGGCAGCCGTCTCGTAACGCATCCAGTGCCTGATCGATCCCCGCCAGCCTAGCGAGACGATGCCGTAAAAATACTGCCCCAGCTTTGATTTCGAGCGGTCGCGAAATGTGGCCAGATCCGGAACCATGCCGATGTACCAGAAGACCACCGAGATAGTCGCATAGGTCGAAACCGCGAACACGTCCCACATCAGCGGCGACCGGAACTGTGGCCACACGTTCATGGTGAAAGGAAGCGGAAACATCCAATACGCCAGCCAGGGACGGCCAGTGTGGATCAGCGGAAACATGCCGGCGCAAACCACGGCAAAAATCGTCATCGCCTCGGCAAAGCGGCTGATCGAGTTGCGCCAACCTTGCTTGAACAGCAGCAGAATCGCCGAGATAAGCGTTCCCGCGTGGCCGATACCGATCCACCAGACAAAGTTGATAATCGCAAAGCCCCACGCCACCGGCTGCGTAATGGCCCAGATACCTGTGCCTTTCAGAAACAGCCAAGTCACGGCCACCATCAGCATGGTCGCCCCGGCGCCGGCCAGGCTGAAAATCGCAAACCAGCCCAACGGCGTTTGCGGCGTCAGCACCAGCCCGGCAATCTTCTCGGTGACCGATTTGAAGGTCTCTCCCGGCGCAACGACACGGAACTCCCCGGTTGCGGGATCAATCCGCTCTTTGAACTTGGGATCGGGTTTTATCTCACTGGTCGCCATCATGCTCCGCTAACTTGCCAAAAAAATCACTTCTTCACTGCGTCTCATATCAACTCTTTGCCGGCAGGTGCTCCACCATTGTTTCCTGCAATTCAGAATTCGGATTCAGCACCGCTGCCACATACTTCGTCCGCGGACGTGTATTGATATCGGCCAACACCTGGTAGCTGCGCTCATCGGCTTGCAGTTTAGCCACCTTGCTGCCCTTGTCGTTGATGTTGCCAAAGGTAATTGCCGATGCCGGGCAGGCCTGCTGGCACGCGGTCACAATTTCGCCGTCGCGCACGTTCCGGTTTTCCTTATCGGCTTCAATCTTGGCCGCGGAAATGCGCTGCACGCAGTAGCTGCACTTCTCCATCACGCCGCGTGAGCGTACTGAAACATCAGGATTGCGCAGCAGCTTCAGGCTCTCAGTCTCATAGTCAGAGAAGAGCAGGAAGTTGAATCGCCGCACCTTATAGGGGCAGTTGTTTGAGCAGTAGCGGGTGCCCACGCAGCGGTTATAGACCATCGTGTTTAATCCCTCGGGCGTATGCACCGTCGCGCCTACCGGGCAAACCTGCTCGCAGGGAGCGTTCTCGCAGTGCTGGCAGGCCATGGGCTGGAAATGCGCCCGCGGCGCGGCCAGATCGCCTTCGAAATAAGTATCGATGCGCAGCCACTGCATATTGCGCCCGATGCGCACCTGCTGCTTGCCCACTACGGCAATGTTGTTCTCGGCATAACAGCTCACGATGCACGCATTGCATCCCGTGCAACTGTTCATGTCGATCGACATGCCCCACGCGTTGGCCTCGTTGTACTCCCAATTGGGAAACAACGAAGTATCTTTGTTCGTCGTGGTATGCGTCTCGCCCTCGTTGGCAAATCCCGGATCGGCCTTGTACTCGTCCAGCGTGGCGTAGCGAATAATGCCGCGCTCGCCGATCGCCTCATCCGCTTCGAGCGAATTGTTGCCGTTGCCCTGCTCGCCGAACCGCTTTCCGCGGTGATCCTGGAAGTGGCTCTTGGTGATGGCGACGCCCCACTTGCCCTCCACCTTTCGTGATCGAACCCGTCGCATAAAACGGGGCCCACGTATTCCGAATCAGGTAAGCATTGAATCCCGCGCCCGAGCCCACGCGCCCCGCAAACTCGCGCCCATATCCCAGGTACACGGTAACCGAATTATCCGGATGCCCCGGCGCCACAATCACCGGCGCTTTCACCTTGCCGTTGCCCACCGTCAACTCGACAATGTCGTCTTCTTCCAGGCCAAGCTTGGTCAGCGTCGCGCCCGAAACAATCGCCGCATTATCCCAGCTAAGGTTGGTCACCGGCTTGGGCAACTCCTGAAGCCAACCCACATTCGACCATCGCCCGTCATAAATATTCGGATCGGGACGGAAGATGATCTCGATCGAATCCTTTGAAGAAGGCGCGGGAACTTTGCTGCTCAGCTTCGACCAGCTCGCACCATGAACTTCGCCCTTCGCAGGCGTTGCACGTCAATCCACCCCTCGTGCAGCGCCTTGCGCCAACCCGTCTCAAAGTCGCCTTTGATCAACGGCTTCCAAGTCTCGCGAACCGCCTCATAAGCGCTCAGCCCCGGCTCGTTCAGCAGCACCTGCAGCACATTGTGCGCTGTCTTGCCGCCATAGAGCGGATCAATCAGCGGCTGCACAATCGAAACCGTGCCGTCATATGCCCGCGCATCCGACCACGACTCAAGATAGTGCGCCGCGGGAATATGCCAGTGCGCAATCTGCCCCGTCTCGTCCACGATGCGAGCCAAGATGCGCCACCGTCTTGGCCTTGTCGAAGGCAGTCGCAAAATCCGAGATCCGCAGGCGCGTCATAAATCGGATTGGCATTCAGAATCACCAGCCAATCCACCTTGCCAGCATTCAGATCAGCAACCAGCGCCTTGAAATCCGCAATCTGATCTGGAAGACGGCAAATCAGTAGCCGCCGTCCCAAGAACAACAGTCTTGCCCACATTGCCTAAGGCATTGTTGATCGCCAGAGCCAGCGCCGTCACAGATGCGATCTTGATACAGCCCCGGAATCACAACACTCTTGCCAGCGTGAGCCTTCAAATCCTTCGCCAGAGCGGCAAAAAACTTCTTCTGCTCATCGGTCCACGCATACGCCGGAGGATCGATGCCCGCAACGCCAACAGCCTTAGCCAACTCCGCCGCAAACGCCGGAATCTCGCTCGCCCGCAATCCCAAGCCGATGCTCGGCCTTCAATCCCGTCGTGGTTGGCGTGCTTTCAATCGAATACAGCCGGTTCAGCTTCTCTGGGGTCTTGCGCCGCTCCGCATACTCGCGAACCAGCTTATGAAAGCCGGGAAAGCCTGCGCCGGAAAGAAAATCCGCATCGAGCGAAACAATCACATCCGCATCGGCCAGCGAATACTGAACATTCAAGCCCTTTTCGAGCACCGTCCCAGCAACCGCCGGGTCATACTGCACCAGCTTTGCTTTCGGATAGGCCTTCTGCGCTTCTTTCCACTGCCGCGCCAGCGTAGGCGAAGTAATCGTCTCGCTCAGAAAATAAATCCCCGTCCCGTCCTTGCTCTCCGCCGCCTTGATGCGCAGCGCCTCGGCAAACTCCGCCCACTCGCGATTCTCGCCGCGATAGGTAACATGCTGCGAACGGTCAGGATCGTAGAGATCGAGCAGCGTCCCTTGCGAAAAAGGATCGGACGAGCCCCGGTTGTACGCGTGCTCAGGATTGCCATCGATCTTGATAGGCCGGAACTGATCGCTCTTGACCAGCAACGGCACCGCGCCAGTCACAAACGGATGCGCCGTGGCAAAGTACATCGGCTTGCCCAGAATCAGATCTTCCGGCGCCTTGACGTAGGTATAAATCGGCTCGTCGGGCTGCTTGGTGCATCCGGCCAGCCCAGCCAGCGCCAGCGAAGCGCCCATCAGCTTCATAAATCCACGCCGCGAAACCGGATCGACCCACTCCTGCGCCGCACTGGGAAACTCCCGCTCCACCGCCGCCTGAAACTCCGCCGTATCGGCCAGCTCATCCACCGACCGCCAATACCGCTTGCCATTCACGCCCTTCAACTCCGCGCGCACCTGGTCCAGCGTCATGGCGCCGGTCGAGATTCTGCTCCGCGTTGTTCGTGCTCTCTATCTTTCGTCCGTTCATCGGTGGCAGACCTCGCAACTGGTCAGATCCTTCGGAGTACGAATCTTGTAGTGATCCACAAGAAAGTGCCCTAGTTCATCCTGGCTGGTAAATTTCTGGTACTTCAGCGCAACCGGCAACGCAGCCGCGGCCACGTCCCCAGCCACTCCATGTCCGACCGCAAGTGGCATCTGCAGCGAAGCAACTTCAGCACCCAGTCCGCTCGGATCTATCGTTGTGCAGCTCACGCTCTGCGCCGTAGGCAAGCCGGTCATCTCTTCCCCCACCGCGCACCACACCGGCCTATCCTCTGCCGGCTTCTCCCATGCCATGTTATAAATCTCGCCGGTCGGACGAATATTTTTCGCAGGATTCCGGTGGCAATCCAGGCACCACTCCATCTGCAGCGTGTTCTGCGCATACATCAGCGGCATCTGGTCCACGCGTCCGTGGCAGCTCGAGCAGCCCATCCCCTTGTTCACGTGAATCTCGTGGCTGAAATAAACGTAATCCGGCAGATCGTGCACCTTGGTCCACACCAGCGACTGCCCGGTAGCCCAACTCGTGCGTACCGGCTCAAGCAGTTGGGCGTTGGTCCAGATTTGTGCGTGGCAGTTGATACAGGTCTTGGTAGGCGGGATTCCGGCGTAGCTCGACTTTTCCACAGTCACGTGACAGTACTGGCACTGCAACCCCAGCCCCTGCACGTGATGTTTATGACTGAAAGGCACTGGCTGATCTGGGCGCTGACCCTGCCGCGTAACCCACGGGGAGCGCTGCAATTCGTTCAGAGTGACCCCCAGGGCGATCACGATCAGCCCCGTCAACACCAGGCTCGCGCGAGCCAGTGCATTGGAGCTGCGGTCAAATATCTGCGCCATGAATGCTTACCCTGCTTTGTTTTCTGTTGGTTGGATGCAACCGACGTGACAGCGGTCACACTATTTGTGGGCAAAAATTATTGCTGGGCAAAACTCACCCAAGAGGCGGAGAACCCCGAAAAAAATAATATAGCACCTTGACCGCACCCGAATGTGGAGAAGTGGTCATGATTTCCCAGATTATGAATTCAGACCTGCCGGTGTTGGTGGCGGGAGGCAGGATCGAACTGCCGACCTACGGGTTATGAATCCGTCGCTCTAACCATCTGAGCTACCCCGCCGAAAGAATGGCCTGAATTCGCGGGCCACATTTGCGCAGGGACTCACCTGGCGGAAAAATCCGCGCACAAGTCCCAGTCATGATGATACGGTCGGCAGGATTCAAGGTCAAACCTGCGTGCATGGTTTTCCGCGCCGAAGAGTGACAAACGTGAGCCCTCCCCCGCCTCTCGTGTAAACTCGCCTGCATGAGTACGTTCCGCATTGCCGGTGTGATTCCGGCGCGGCTCGGTTCCACGCGGCTCAGCCGCAAAGTGCTGCGCCCCATCGCCGGCCGCCCCATGGTGGAGTGGGTTTGGCGCGCCGCCGCCCAAAGCGGCCTGATGGGCCCCGTGGTTGTAGCCACCGATTCTGAAGAAGTAGCTGCAGCGTGCCGTGACCGTGGCATCCCGAGCGTAATAACCTCGCCCGATTGTCAGAGCGGGTCAGACCGCGTGAGAGAAGCAGCCCTTCAGATCGACGCCGATATCTACGTCAATATCCAGGGCGACGAACCAACCCTCACGCCCGATTTTTTCCCGCCCCTGCTCGCGCTCTTTGATCGACCCGAGGTTCAGGTCTCCACGCTCGCGGTCCGCTGCCCCGCCGAAGAGATCGCCAATCCCAACGCCGTCAAAGTGGTCACAGCCCTCGATGGCCGCGCACTTTATTTCTCCCGCTCCACCATCCCCTTCGACCGCGACAACTGTCGCGGTCGCGATTTTGCCGCGACGGCGCGGGCTTTGCCGGTTATCGCAAGCACCTGGGAATTTACGCCTATCGCAAAGCCGCGCTGGAACGGTTCGCCGCCCTGCCGCCCTCCACAATCGAAAAGATCGAGCGCCTGGAGCAGCTCCGCCTTCTCGACAACGGAATTGACATCTACGTTGCTGAAGCTCCCCGTGACACCATCGGCGTGGATACCGAGGAAGATTTACTGCGGGCGGAAGCGGCAATAAGGAAAATCGAGCAGGCTACACGTGAATAGCCGTCAAAAAAATATTTGAATTACGCGCAAGAACCGGATTGCCAGTCGCGCCGTTGATCGGTGACCATGATTTCCATGAGCAGTAACATTAAAATCGCGCCCATTGATCTTGAGTCCTCATGGCAGCAACTAATCAGTCGCGATTCAGCCGCCACTCTTTTCTACGCGGTCACTACCACTGGCGTTTATTGCCGCCTCAACTGCTCCAGCCGCCGTCCACTCAAGGCTAATGTTCGCTTCTTTCACTCGGCAGCCGCCGCGCGTGCCGCCGGATTCCGTCCCTGCAAGCGCTGCAAACCTGATGCCACACACAGCAACCCCCTGGACGAAATCAGAGCTCATATCGAAGCCAATCTCGACCGCCCAGTTCCTCTGGCCGAACTTGGCCGCTTGGTCCACCTCAGCCCCTTCACCGTGCAGAGGCTCTTCAAGCAAAAACTCGGCGTGAGCCCGCTGCAATATCAACGTGCGCTTCGCGCCGGCTCCCTGCGCACCGCTCTTAAAAAAGGAGACAAAGTGACCGATGCAATCTACAACGCCGGATTCGGTTCTTCCAGCCGTGCATACGCAGGCGCGCAACTGGGCATGACCCCAGCCCGCTTTGCCGCAGGCGGCAGCGGCGAAAAAATCAGCTACGCAACCGCCCGTTCCCCATTTGGCTGGATTATTGTTGGAGCCACCGAACGCGGCCTTTGCTGGCTGGCTCTCGGCGCAACCTCATCCGAAGCCGAGTCCAGCCTGCGCGATGAGTTTCCCCTGGCCACCCTGCGCCGCGATCCATCTCTCTCGCAACTGGTCGATGCGGCGCTGCATGTGGTCTGCGGACAAACGAACCCATCCGAAGGGGCTGCCGCACTGCAAGTGCCACCGCAGGTGGACCTGCGCGGCACGGCCTTTCAACTTCGCGTGTGGCAGGCATTGCGAGCTATCCCTCGCGGACAAACGCGCAGTTACAGCCAGTTGGCTCGCGAACTAGGCGATCCAAAAGCCACCCGCGCCGTCGCCCGAGCCTGCGCCACCAATCGCGTAGCTCTGGTGGTTCCCTGCCATCGCGTCGTCGGTGTCAACGGCTCGCTCACCGGATACCGCTGGGGTGTAGAACGCAAAAAAGCGCTGCTCGATGCTGAGCAGCGCTAGATGCAAATCAGACTATCGAGACCATAGTGCACAGCCCTCAATCTCCAGACCCTGGGGCGATCCATCGTTTACTCGCGATAGCCGCCCGCTGCGTAAATGGTCTGTCCGCTCAGCCACACTGAATCGTCCGACGCGAGTGTCGCTGCAATGGTTGCAATGTCACAGGCTGGCCGATGCGCCCCAGCGGTGTATGCGTGATTGCGGCCTTTTCAAAGTCGCTGCCCATGATTCCAGCCGCATGAGTTCCTTCGGTTTCGATCATGCCGGGATTAAGGGCATTCACTCGGATCTGTTTCGGCCCGAGTTCCTCGGCGAGCGAAACGGTGATGGTGTTCACGGCGCCCTTGGTGCCTGCATAGACCGCTGCCGAGGCTAATCCCTCTGCCGCTACGGATCCAATGTTGATGATGCTTCCGCCCTTCGCATAAAAGTGCTTCAAAGCCGCCTGCGTGGTCAGCAGCAATCCCAGCACATTCACGTTGAATTGCTTGTGAAAGTGCTCCGGGGTCACATTTTCAATGGGGCTGAATTCGTATACGCCGGCGTTGTTCACCAGAATGCTGATCGGTCCCAGTTCGCGCGCCGTCCGCTCGACCAACGGCCCAATCGCTTCCGGATCAGACAAGTTGGCCTGCACCGCAATCGCCTTGCCGCCTGCGGCTTTGATCTCTCTCACTACCTTTTCCGCGCCCGCTTTGCTGCCGGAATAGTTCACCGCAACGGCAGCGCCACGCGCCGCTAATTCACGGGCAATGGCCGCGCCAATACCCTTCGATGCTCCTGTTACCAATGCCACTTTTCCTTCAAGGTTCTTCATAATCTCCACTCCCTATCAAACGTCATCATTTCGATAGTTCGATAACCTTCTAATTGATTACGGAGGCCATGAAAAGGATTCAAATCGACTGTGGGAATCTTTTTATCGGAGATTTGCGGGGCCTGGAAACCCTGATCCTGCGGGATTTAGCGTTCCACGCAGGAGCCCCGCCCGAGCCCGGCCAGCCCCGAGGCAAGCGACTCTAGAACCCCCGGCCGCAGGCTGAGATAGGCAAATTTCCCCTCACGGCTCACCTCGATCAGGCCGGCCGTTTCCAGCTCCTTGATGTGGTGCGAGAGCGTCGCCGCTGAGATAGGCAACGCCGCCAGCGCATCCGCGCACCCCAGCGGGCAGTGTGCCTTTGCAATCCGCTCCAGCAGCTCGAATCGGCGCGGGTCAGCCAGCGCCTTAAGGATCGCGGTGCGCCGCGCGCGCGTCAACTGCGCGGATTTTTTTGCAGTCCCTGTTGCGGTACCTGCGCTAGATGAGGTCGTCATGAGATTCCTTCACAACTATATAGATACTTTCACCGCCGCTTTCGCACCAGAATTCAATCCATGCGTCCTAATTCGCCTTCGCGCCCACGGCTAACACCGTTTGAAACTGTGGCCCTTCAGCTTCCTTATCCAATATCGAGGTCTCCACCTGCACGAAACCGGCTTTTTCAAGCATGGTCTCCAGCTCGGCTTCGCTGAAGCCCAGCCACTCGTCGGCGTAGACCTCGCGCGCTTCTTCAAAGCGATGCTTCACCAGGTCGAGAATAACGATGCGCCCGCCGGGAGCAAGAATCCGCCAACTCCCTTCAAGGGCGCGCTCCGGGTGCAGGGCATGATGCAGTGACTGCGAAAAAAAGACCAGGTCGACGCTCGAGTCCTCAATGGGAATCTCTTCCATATCCCCGAGCCGGTACTCCACGTTCTTCACGCCATGACGCAGAGCCTGCTCCCTGCCCACCTCGATCATCTTCGCCGAGGTATCGACGGCGATCACCTTTTTGGCCCGTTGCGCCAGCAGCAGCGCAAAGGCTCCCTCACCGGCTCCCAGATCGGCAATCACCAGCGGCGGCATCAGCCGCAACAGCGCCTCGGCCACGCTCTTCCACGACTTTCCGGGAATATAGTCCTTACCCAACCGCCCGGCCACGCTGTCGAAAAAGCTGCGCATTTTATCCTGCCGCTTCTTCACCACGCGTCGCATGGATGCCTGATCGGCCGCGGCTTCTGCAATCTCGAGTTTCGCTCGATCGAGCAACTGCTCCAAAACGCCTCCCTCACCGGAAGCGCCAGCCAGCTTGTATAAATTGCTCTTGCCCGTGCGCCGGTCTTCCACCAGCCCCGCCTGCTTCAACTGCGAAAGATGCGTGGAAATAGTGCTTTGCCCCATGGCCAAAATCTCCTGCAATTCGGCCACGGAGAGCTCCTCGCCCCGCAGAAGCAGCAGAATCCTCAGCCGGTTAGGGTCGGCCACCACGCGAAGAATTTTTACGATTGACGCCATAGCTCTATTCTGATACATATCAATGTATCACGATTTGACGATATAAGGAGATAAGGATGTCAACTTCCACGCTTGAAGTCACAGATTTGGGATATAAAGTAGCCGACCTGTCGCTGGCCGACTGGGGCCGCAAAGAGATTGCAATCGCCGAGCATGAGATGCCGGGACTGGTCTCGATCCGCAATAAGTATGCCGCCGCAAAGCCGCTCAAGGGCGTCCGCGTCACCGGCTCGTTGCACATGACCATCCAGACGGCTGTGCTCATCGAGACTCTGGTCAGCCTGGGCGCCGAGGTGCGCTGGGCAAGCTGCAATATTTTCTCCACCCAGGATCATGCGGCCGCTGCCATTGCCGCCGCCGGCGTTCCCGTCTTTGCATGGAAGGGCGAATCGCTCGAAGATTATTGGTGGTGCACCTACCAGGCCCTGGCTCACAAAGGCGGCAAGGGACCGCAACTGGTGGTGGACGACGGCGGCGACGTCACCCTGCTCATCCACAAGGGCTATGAGTTGGAAAAGGGCGACAAGTGGGTAGATGGCCCGGCAGAGAGCCACGAGGCGCAGGTTATCAAGGACCTGCTAAAGAAGGTCTACGCCGAAGACCCGCAGCACTGGCACAAAGTTGTCAAGGAGTGGCGCGGAGTTTCAGAAGAAACCACCACCGGAGTGCACCGGCTCTACAAGATGCTGGAACAGGGCAAGCTGCTGGTCCCAGCCATCAACGTAAACGACTCGGTGACCAAGTCAAAATTCGATAATCTCTACGGCTGCCGGGAATCGCTGGCCGACGGAATCAAGCGCGCCACCGATGTAATGGTTGCCGGCAAAGTCGCGGTCATCTGCGGCTATGGCGATGTGGGCAAGGGCTGCGCGCACTCGCTGCGCGGCATGGGCGCTCGCGTCATCATCACCGAGATCGATCCCATCAATGCTCTGCAAGCCGCAATGGAAGGCTTTGAAGTCACCACGGTGGAAGATACTCTCGGCCGCGGCGATATCTACGTCACCACCACCGGCAACGTGGACATCATCACCCTCGAGCACATGAAGCGGATGAAAGACCAGGCCATCGTCTGCAACATCGGCCACTTCGACAACGAGATCCAGATGGACCGGCTCAACCGCGAAGCCGGCGTGAACAAGCTCAACATCAAGCCACAGGTTGACTTTTACACCTTCCCTGACGGCCACGGCATCTTCATCCTCGCTGAAGGCCGCCTAGTCAACCTCGGTTGCGCAACCGGCCACCCCAGCTTCGTGATGAGCAACAGCTTCGCCAACCAGACCCTGGCGCAGCTCGATCTGTGGGCCAACAAGGACACCTACAAGATTGGCGTCTACGTGCTGCCCAAGCGCCTCGACGAAGAGGTAGCGCGGCTGCATCTGGAAAAGATCGGCGTCAAGCTCACCACGCTCACCCCGAAGCAGGCTGACTACCTGGGCGTGCCGGTTGAAGGCCCCTACAAAGCGGAAAATTACAGATACTGAAAATTGTTTAAACTCTTTCCGTGTCCCAGGCATCCATCAATAACGGTGGCCTGGGACATTTTTTTGCAGAATTTTAATCTGCGAGTAATGTAGACCGGGCACATAATGACGTGCACTTCGAGATACTTTCAGGAGACGATATGGGGACTGAAAATCAGAGTGGTTCATTGAAGCGGTTCAACGCTCTTTCCATCGCATCCTCGGTTCTTATGGTTGCCGTGGGAATTCTTGCCATTGCCTTGCCACTGATGGCGGGAATCGGCGTATCGATCTTTGTCAGCTGGTTGATCTTTTTCACCGGATTCGCGCATCTGGTTTATGCATTCGTGGCGCGAGGCGAGGGAGGGTTCCTTTGGCGTTTGTTGCTGGGAATCGTTTATGTCGGGGGCGGTTTGTACCTGGCTTTTCACCCCGGTCTCAGCCTGCTGTCGCTCACGCTGGTTCTGGCGTTCATTCTCTACGTCGAGGGATTTATGCAGATCCTGGCTTACTTCAGCCTGCGCGCCCTGCCCGGAGCGCGATGGATCCTCTTCGACGGCATTGTCACCCTGCTGCTGGGCTTGATGATCGGGTTCACATGGCCCTCAGCTTCAGCCTGGGCCATTGGAACGCTTGTGGGCGTCAACTTCCTGCTCAGCGGTGTCACGCGATTGGCGCATACCTCCACATCGGGCAAGGCCGTCGCAAACTGAGCAGAAGTCTCTGTATTTTCTACTGGGGAAATTGCCTCAGAAGATTCGATAACGGGTTCCGGGGCAAGCTGAGCGCAGGCTCCGGGGCACATGCTGAACGTCTGTCGACCTCCATAAACGGCTTTCACTAATGGGGGAGCCGTGCGATTTCTAACTACGCTAACCGCGGTACCACTTTCTAAATAATCCGAATACTTTTTCTGGAGAAGAGAAGAGCTATGATCCTTCCTATTACCCAATTTTCCCCTTACACCAGCATCATCGGATTCATTATCGGTCTGCCAACCGTGCTTGCCGCCTACTATCAATCGTGGAAGGCGCGAGAGGAAGCGCGCCTGGCGCGTGAAGGCGCGCTGCACAGCATGAACTGCCTGGAATTCGTCGACGGTGACGGAACCTGCGTCAACCTGGTGCCGCTTGAAACCCTTCACTCATTGCCCAAGCCGGGCGATATCGTTCTGCTGCCCGGCGACGGGATAGGCAACAAAGGCACCCTGGCTCCCGCAGCGTATCGCATTGAGAGGGTCGAACATATCTATACCCGTCCGGACCAGAAAGCAAAACGGCCCCGTGAGGCGCGCTTGACCAAGGCAGTTGCTCAGGTGAGTTCTTTGGGTTAAGGCCTGAAGACGCGTTCATTCAGATTTCATGAGGTATGCGTTATCCCGCTTTTGTCGATTGAAGGAAGTTGAAATAGCGAAACCCCGGCTACGGACGGGGTTTATTTTCGGGCGCTATAAAAACAGTGCTGGACTGACAGAGCATAATTGTGTTTCGCTGAGGCAGAGAGATGCGCCAATACCCGGCGTGTGCAAGCTTTCAAAACTTTGCCCAGGAGAGAGAAAAAATGCTGGAATATTGGATTCATGTATCGCCGTTGGGAACTTTTTTGGCCACCATCGTCTGGTGCCTGATCGGCATGCCGGCGATGGTCGCCGGCTTCTATCAAACATGGAAGGCAAGGCAAGAGGCTAAAGCAGCGCGCGAGGGAACGCTCGTAAGCAGGAATTGCCTGGAGTTCGTAAGCAACAACGGGATATGCATCAACCTCGTTCCTCTCGAAACCCTTCACTCACTGCCCAAACCGGGAGACGTTGTTCTTCTGCCCGGCCACGGAGTCGGCGCAAATGGAGAGTTTATTCCCGGCGCATACCAGGTGGAGACCATCGAGCATATCTATACCCAGGCCATTCACAAGGGATGCCGTAAGCAGGAGGCACGCTTGACCAAGGCCGTGGCCCAGGTAAGATCGCTCAATCCCGAGTTGGCGCAAGCAGGGTAAGCGCCCCGTACAGCGCGCCTGGCACTTGCAGTTTTTTGGCGCCGGCTATGGTTAGTGCCGCTTGCGATTGACAATCCGCTGGTATGCATTCCACAGCCCGCTGTGCAGCAATTCTGTCTGCTGGGACTTAAGCGCCGCGTAGGAACGCTCCACATATACATCGAACTCCGGCGGCCATCCGATCGTGGATCGCCGCTCGGAGTAGTCGCCCTCCGCCCACTTGGCCAGCACCGCCTTGTAACCCACCACATGGGTCACAAAATCGAGCAGGCTGCGCGGCATCTGCTCCTCGACAATCAGGTAGGCTTTCTCAATGATGATCTTCTCGCGGACGTCGTTGAGGGGCATGAAGATGGTCGTCATCCACAGTACCCACTCACTCATTTCTTCATCGAGAATCGGAAAGCTCTGCGTCTTGCCCTGCTTCTTCAGCAGCGACCGGTAGGCGATATTGCCCGCCTGCGAGGCAACGTAGAGTGGCCCGTAGAACTCATTGAGCCGCTTGTTCACCAGGTCGAGCTTGTCGCGCCGCCGTGCCAGCATCCGAGCACTCATAAAGGTAACCAGGTAGCCGGCAAATGCCAGAACCAAGGTCAGCACGTAAGCGTTTTGAAGAGAGTTCGGAAGCGGGAATGTAGTTATGTCCATGCGCGGTTTGCCTTGCCGACGAGTATGCGCGCGCGAGCATTAGCAGGAATATGACTGCGATGTGCCGGCTGGCCAGGCTGTTCCAAATCGACCCCGGAGCTTGCTGGCGGGAAGGGCTCAGTTAACGTCGTTGGCCGTAAAAACCTCGACGGGCGGATTACTCGTCAACTGCGTATCCATCACCAATATCGTCCGCACTTCACCGCCGGTCAAAGGCAGGACAGCGGAGGTGTACTGTGGCGTGATCAATCCCGTCGGCGTAATGATCATGGTGACGGTCTGCGAAGTAAAGCTGATGTATCCCGCCGTCGCGCCCACGGGCAAATCAGTAACCAGGGGAATGGTGTTGGCCAGCGTAGTGCCGGCAGGGACCATATAAACGTCGATAGCTCCCGTCTTGGGCGCCTGATTGAGAAAACGGAAGGCCGAGTGACCGGAGGCTGCCGGAATCTGCTGGTCTTCAAGGATCGTTACCTCATAGCCATTGGGAGCAGCGCCGTTGTCGGTTAGAAAAACAGAGTGCTGGTGGCCGGCGAGAATTGTGCCGTTGGTAGTCACCAGCGCCGTACCGCCGGTTGCCGCGGACACCTGGATTAGAGCGTTGGTCGAAGCCGTAAGCGTGCTGTACGGGGTAATGGTTCCCTGGCCGATGTTGTTGGCAATCTGTGTGCCTTCCACATCCACATCCACAGCCGGCGCGATGTAGGATGCATCGATCACCCTCACCAGGCTGGGCTGTGTGTAACTGGCCACGTTCACGCAGGCTGAGAGGCAAAGCGCCACGGCCAGCGAGGCTGCTGCCGTAATGGCCAGGCTGGGCAGCGTCATACACCGCGCCCCCGTCATTCGCCAATTCAAGATCATCTTCATAGCGTGCATCTTTTGAGAGGGCAACTCAAGCCTCCCACCCATAGTACAGCGGAGGGATGGGAAGAGTTTACGACATTTTTGGCATTGCGTCTCAACAGGAACAAAGCTGTGACGTCCCCAGGCCTGCACTCAAAATAAGCAGGCTTACTTTCCCCCGTGGAAGCGCCCGAATGAGTGGGCCAGCATGAGCGACATAACCAGAAAGCCCGCCCCTACTGCAAGCACTTGCAGGGTATCAAGCTGGTTGAAGTTGCCCACGCGGTAAATCAATAGATAGGCCACAACAAGGTTGAGAAACCCCCAGAGGACATTAACCTTTGAAGAGGACAAGCCCACTCCCGGTGGTGATGCGAAGGGGCTCTGGAAGGATCGGCCCGAAATTCCGTTGCCCAGATGAGGCAAGCTGTTAGCCAGAAATGCGCCGCCGAAAAAATACGCCAGATACTGATACCAGGGCATGAATGCTCCTTTCCCGATGCGAATGCAATCTTAGCAGGGCACCTAACTCGCTCCCAGGTAAACAAAACGAACCAGAAAGAGCACAGCCAGCAAATAAAGCAACCAATCCTGCCGCCGTAACTTCCCCGTAACCAGGTGGAGCACCGCCCAGGCGATTATTCCGAAGCCCAGCCCGTTGGCGATTGAATAGGTAAGTGGAATCAGCATCAGAGTAAGAAATGACGGAACCGCGATCAGCGGATCGTTCCAGCGAATCTCGATAATCGTAGACAGCATCAGCGAGCCCACCAGGATCAGCGCCGGTGCGGTAGCCGCCGGCGGCACAATGCCCACAAAAGGAGAGGCGCCGATGGCGCACAAAAACAGCAGCCCGGTAACAATGGCGGTCACGCCCGATCGCCCGCCTGCAGCTACACCGGCCGTTGACTCCACGTAGCTGGTCACCGTCGAGGTGCCGGTCAGCGATCCGAAGATGGTAGCCGTTGCATCGGCAAAGAGAATCCTGTTCAGCCGTGGAATTGAATGGTCAGCTTCAATCAATCCGGCACGCTTGGTCACACCCACCAGGGTGCCCAGGTTATCGAACAAGTCCACGAAAAAGAAGATGAAGACAATCTCCAGTAATCCCGTGTTGATAGCGCCGCGAATATCGAGCTTAAAGGCGGTTGCGGAAAGCGAGTGGAAGTCCCCAGCAGCAGGCGTCCAGTTAACCAGGGTTTGCGCCCATTGAACCGTGGTGGCCGTGAGCGCATGGCTTGATTGCGGTCCCGCATGCAAAATGGCGAAAGCAACTGCCCAGGCCAGTCCTGTGGTGGCCAGCACGCCGATCAGTATTGCGCCGCGAACTTTCTTCACTTCCAGAGCCACCATCACGATCAGTCCAAAAAGAGCCAGCGCGACGGTGGGATTCCGCATGTTGCCCAGCGTGACAAACGTCTCCGGATCGCTGACCACGATGCCCGCCTTACTGAAGCCGATGAAAGCGATAAACAGGCCGATGCCGCTGGCCACCGCGGCGTAGAGCTCATGGGGGATGGCGTAAAGAATCGACTGCCGGATGCCGGATGCGGTGAGAGCAAGAAAAATAACGCCGGAGAGAAAGACCGCTCCCAGGGCCGTCTGCCAGGGAATGTGCAACTTGATGCAAACCGCGTAAGTAAAGTAGGCGTTCAGTCCCATGCCCGGCGCCAGCGCGATGGGATAGCGCGCCACGATGCCCATAAGAATGGAGCCGAAGGCCGCCGACAAGCAGGTAGCCGCTGTAACCGCCGCCAGCGGCATTCCGGTAGCCGACAGGATGGCGGGATTCACCAGCACGATATAGGCCATGGTCACAAACGTAGTGACCCCAGCCAGAATCTCAGTGCGCCAGTTAGTCCCCAGGCGCGCAAATTCAAAATAGCTTTCAAGTTTTTTGAGCATAGGCGGGTATCACTAGAAGACTACACGACTAACGCATCGCAATAACTTTCGGCGTCTGCCCTGGCCCGCATCGGCTCAGTGAATTGTGCTCAGCCCAGCAGCTTGGCAGCATCCTTCGCGAAGTAAGTAACAATAAAGTCCGCGCCGGCGCGGCGAATGCCGACCAGCGATTCGAGCGTGGCGCGATCGCGATCAAGCCAGCCTTTCTCAAAGGCCGCTTGCAGCATGGAGTACTCGCCGGAAACCTGGTAGGCTCCCATGGGCACGTCTACAAACTCCCGCGCCGCCCGCACCACATCAAGGTATGGCATGGCCGGCTTCATCAGAATCATGTCTGCGCCTTCTTCGAGATCGAGATCGATTTCGCGCATGGCCTCGCGCAGGTTGGCGCCGTCCATCTGGTAGGTTTTGCGATCGCCAAACTGGGGCGCCGAATCCGCCGCCTCGCGAAACGGTCCGTAGAAAGCCGAGGCAAACTTCGATGCATAGCTCATGATGGGCGTATCCGGGAGTTCCCTCTTCGTCGAGCGCTTTGCGGATTGCTGCCACGCGCCCGTCCATCATGTCGCTGGGCGCCACCACATCGGCTCCGGCTTTAGCCAGGCTCACGGCCGTGCGCGCCAGTTGGTGCAGTGAGGAGTCGTTGTCCACAGTCCATCCCTCGCGGGTCTCAATCACCATGCCGCAATGGCCGTGACTGGTGTACTCGCACAGGCACACGTCGGCAATCAACACCAGCTTTTTAGCCGCCGCCGACTTTTTCAGCGCGCGCAGCCCCTGCTGCACAATGCCGTACTCATCCCATGCGCCGGAACCCTGCACGTCCTTGGTCGCAGGCAGCCCGAAGAGCAGCAATCCGCCCACTCCCAACCCCGCGGCTTCCTCGGCCTCGCGCACCGCCTCGTCGATAGAGAGGTTGAAGACGCCGGGCATGGAGCCAACCGCATGGCGCACACCCTCGCCCGGGCACAGAAACAAGGGGTAAATCAGGTCGCCGGGTTGCAATAACCGTCTCCCGCACCAGCGCCCGTAATGCTTCGCTGCGCCGCAACCGGCGCATCCGTGTTTCAGGAAAACTCATGGCTACGATTGTAATGCTTTAATAGCCGCAAATATCCAGCTCTCTTACCCTTTAGTAACCTGTAGCAACCGCAACTTATTTACTGCTTTTACTGCTCAAGCGCGCAGCAAAGCGCTTTAATCTATTCCAGCGGCGATAAAACCATTGGTAGAGCGCGTATCCGTAACGCTCCCTGAAACCGACAGGTTCGCTGGTGTAGATGTCGTTGGGGCGAATGCATCTCCACAGCTTGTAGCCCCTGGCCCGCATATACTTCCTGTATTTTCTGGCGCGAAACATGTTTTCGATCACCAGCACGCGGGGCTTGTACTTTTGAAAATCGAGCCCGTCAAGAACTTCCAGCTCCCAACCTTCCACATCCACAGTCAACAGATCGATTCGATCCACCTCCGACGCATGGGTGCGCAGAATCGTGTCCAAACGCCTCAAATTTACTTTTATTTTGCGAACCTCATGGTCAGGCCAGTGGCGTGCATACGAGTCTTTGATTGCCAAAGAAGAGAGCGCTTCAAACGAAGCCTCGCCGCCCTCATAATGCATCCCCTTGAAATCGACGACGCAGAAATCCACCCCGTCCTCGTCATGATCTCCGCATGCATATTCAAGAACCGGGTAGCCGCTCTTCCGGTGCATCGCACAGAATTCGGGATTGGGTTCGATGGCGATGACCTTCCAGCCCAGTGACCGGTACAGAGCGCCGATGGATAGATAATCCGGCCGTGGCTGCGCCTACTTCGACAAAGACTCCGGCATCCTGCCCGGGAAAAAATCGCTGCCGGACGATCTTGTCAACATCCCCTTCGGCATGACTTCGAGCCGCATCACCAACCATCCGGCATTCCCTCTCTACTTATCCCTAGTGGCTGGCGTAATTTTACAACTGCTCGTAGAGCGTCGTATTCCGGTAGCCCAGCAGCATCACCATGGTCCACACTCCCAGGGCGGTGCCGAGAGGAAACTTGAGGAGGCTGAAGACAGCCGCGACGATGGCCACAATGCGCCCCCACTCAGTGCGCTGCCACAGGCCAAACGCTGCCACCAGGGGCTAGCCCGGATCTGATAATGAGAAACACCAGCGCAAAGTGAATGATGGCCGGGAAAAACCACTCCGGCATTGCATCGCCCGGCTGTGGGCCGTTATGGATCCACGGAGCCAGAAATCCATTGAGGAACGCCTTTGCAAATGCCAGTCCAGCGATCCCAATCAGTAGCGAAAAGCCCGAGTAAATGAACCAGAGAATGCTGAGCGCCTTCACCTTGCCCGCGTAGTTTTCCACCTGGAACTGAAGGCCGGGAATGGGTGGAACCGCCGCCGCTGCCTGCCGGCCGCATTGGGGACAAAAACCCTGCCCTGCCGCTAAAGCCTGACCACATCCGCTGCAAAACATACTGCCTCCTCATCGCACGTCCGTACAAAGACTACTACGCAAGAGAGTCGCGCGGCGTTCCATATTCCTGCCCGCAAAAAGACTAGCGGCTTGAAGCTGCCGTCCGTCTTTCCCAGCGTTCCTCGTGCCGGTCGTCGTTGAGAACGAGAGCCGTGACCCGCTGCTCGGCATCGCGCTCGAAGGTAAGCCGCGTGATGCTGGAGCCATTGGGATAAAAGAATCTCCCCGGCGACTCCGCTGCCAGCTCGGCAATCTCTCCGTGCGTGTTCTTCTCATAGAGTTGTTCGCCCTGGCGAAAGACTGTGAATACGATATGCCCTTTCGTGTCGCAATACTCCCCGGCCAAACTATCGAGCACTGCCTGGGGCAGCTTGATTGCCGGCGGATGAAGCGGAATAACGATCCGTTCCGCCAGTGCCGGCAGCTCAGGCCTTGCGGCTTGCTTTGAACCTAGGAGGCTCGCCGCGGTGCGCCAGTAGCCAGCGCGGCAACTCCGGCTCATCGTAGGCGCGGGTCCAGCAGTCGTGCTTCAAGCCCTGGTAAAGCCACAGCCGAATATGCCCGCCCGCTGCCTTGAACGCTTCAAACATCAGCTCGCTCTCGCGCTGCGGCACCACATTGTCTTCGCTTCCATGGAAGAGCCACACCGGCGTGCGTCCCAGAGCGTGAGCATATTCCGCCGGCAAAGTGGAAGCCTCTTGCCAGCGCTCCGGTGCATAGCTCCAGAAAACTCCTCCGGCTGCAATAGCAATCGCCGCCCAGCGCTTGGGATAGAGCCGCGCCAGCTCCCATGCGCCGTAGCCGCCCAGCGAGAGCCCTGTCAGATAGGTGCGTTCCGGATCGCCATGGAACTCGGCCGTCTCCTCATCCAGCGCCGCCATAGCCATGGCCAGCATATCCGCGTCGGTCCAGTAGCTGGGCAACGGGCACTGCGGCATCACGATCACAAACGGCCAGCGATCCGGGTGATCGCGCACCGCCTGGGGAAGGCCGATCTGCGTCTGCCACATCCCCTCAGAGCCGCGTTCGCCCCGACCATGCAAAAACAGAATGATCGGCCAAAGCTTGTGGTCGTCCCTCCGCCACTCTTCAGGCAGGTAAACCTGGAAGCGGTAGCTCACCCCGTGCAACACGAGTTTGCGATTCAGAAAGCCAGTCTCCTGCGCCGGCTCCGCCACGGTGTGACGGACTGATCCGCTGTTTGCATATGCTGTGCCCGGCATCAAAGCCCAGGCAAGCAAAATGCAAACCACGAATATTTTCGATAGACGAAGCATAGGAGAGCCTGATTCCACTATATCCGGGTTAAACGCGATTTCTAGGCCTATTGCCTTTAGACCAAATCCACAATGGGAGTTGTGGATGAAAACGCATCGTCCTGCCCCCGGCAAATTTACTTCTAAGCTACCCATGCGATTACCTTCGATCTTCCTTGCGAATTTCTTACGATTTGCATGAAAGACTTGACTTGTTATGCTGTACGCACCGATGACCACTCTCGAAGCCGGAGAAACGCTGGACCACTACCGCCTTGACGCAGATGGTAGCGCGCGGCGGCATGTCCACGCTCTTCAAAGCCACCGACCTGAAAAACGGCCGGCTGGTGGCCATCAAAGTTCCTCACGCCGAAATGGAAGCCGACCCGGTCCTGGTCGAGCGCTTCAAGCGCGAGGAGGAGATCGGCCAGGAGCTCGACCACCCCGGCGTAGTAAAAACCTACGAGGCGAGCAGCGCAGTCGCGCCTACATGGTCATCGAATGGGTCGAAGGTCGCCTGCTGCGCGACATCCTGAACCAAAAGCGCAAGCTGCCCATCGATCGCGCCGTCAAACTCACCCTCGCAATCTGCGATGCCCTCGACTCCATGCACAAGCACGGCGTTGTCCATCGCGACCTGAAGCCGGAAAACATCATGGTCGACGATGAAGACCGCATCAAGCTCATCGACTTCGGCATCGCCATGAAGGAAGACGCGCGGCGCATCACCTTCGTCGGATATGTCGGCTACGCTGGGCACGCCCGACTACATCTCGCCCGAACAGGTGAAGGGCCAGCGCGGCGACCAGCGCAGCGACATCTATTCCCTCGGCATAATGCTCTACGAGATGCTCACCGGCGAGCCGCCCTTCAGCGGGCCCAATCCTCTGGCGGTGATGAATGAGCGCGTGCTGACCGATCCCCGGCCCGCGCGCGAGCTGAATCCGCAGATCACGGCCGCGTTGCAGGAGATAATCAATCGCGCCCTGGAGCGCGACCCACGCCATCGTTATTCAACCGCTCACGAGATGGCATGGGACCTTGAGCGCCAGGAGCAAGTCGGCGTCGACGACGGCGCCCGCCGTCCACTCTCGCTCGGCATCCTTTACCCGCCGCCCGTCGTATGCTCCTCTACGCCAGCCTTGCACTGGTACCGGTGGCGCTGTTCGCACTCATGCTGCTGCTTGCCAAGCGGTAAGAGGTAAACCACATTACATATAAAAAACTCTATCCAGCTCCTCAAAGTAGAATGGGAGCGCATCCGGAATGGGAGTTCTCCAGCATGAATCGTTTTAGCCGCCGTGCATTTCTTCTCATCTGTCTTTCAGCACCACTTTTCTGCTTCAGCCGAAGACGCCCGCCCCATCCTCACTCCCAAACCGCCGGCAACGGCCAAAATCAACGGCCCCACAATCTACGGCGCGCGTCCCGGTCACCCGTTTCTTTACCGCATCCCTTGCACCGGCGTGCGGCCCATTCAATTCGCCGCAAAGATCTGCCGCCCTCGCTCACCTAGATCCCGCCACCGGCATCCTCACCGGAACCACTCCGGCAAACCCGGCACCTATGCCGTCACGCTGCTGGCATCCAACGCACAAGGAAAGTCTTCCCGTCTCTTCCGCATCGTCGTGGGCGATACTCTGGCGCTGACTCCGCCTATGGGATGGAACACCTGGTACTCCGACTACGGAAACCCGACCGCCGCAAAAGTCCGCCAGGCAGCCGATGACGATGATCTCCTCCGGCATGGCCGACTTCGGCTATCAATATGTAAATGTCGACGACGGCTGGCCGATGAAGCCCGGCTCAACCGAACCCGAATTGAGCGGAGCGCCGCGCGACCCGCAGGGAGTGATTCGTCCCAACGACCGTTTCAAAGATATGGCTGCCCTGGCCGCCTATATCCACTCCAAAGGTCTCAAAGCCGGCCTCTACTCATCCCCGGCCCGCTTAACTGCGCGGGATATCACAGGCTCTTATCAGCACGAAGCGCTCGACGCAAAAACCTTTGCCGCGTGGGGGTTCGACTTCCTCAAGTACGACTGGTGCTCCTACGGCAACATCGCGCCGAAAAATCCCACCATTGCCGACTACCGCAAACCCTACGACCTGATGGGCGGCCTGTTCAAGCAACAGGATCGCGACATCGTCCTCAACCTCTGCCAGTACGGCATGGGCGACGTATGGACCTGGGGCCGGATTCCGGCGGCCACTCCTGGCGCACCACCGGCGATCTCGGCGACGAAAAGCGCAAGCGGCTGCCGGGCTTCTATTACATTGCATTTGCCAACGCCAGCCACGCCAGCTACGCCGGGCCCGGCCACTGGAACGATCCCGACTACATCCTCATCGGCGCGATCGACGACCCGGCAAAGTATGAACCAGCCGCAAACGCCCGTGCGCGTCTCGCTCACCGCCGACGAGCAGTACAGCTATATGTCCATGTGGGCGCTGATGGCTTCGCCGCTGTTCTTCGGCGGAGATATGTCCGCGCTCGACGACTTCACCTGGGCATTCTCATGCAACAGCGAAGTCATCGACGTCGATCAGGATGCGCTGGGCTGGCAGGGCCGCGTTGTCCGCCAGTCCGCCGACGAGTTCATTCTTGAGAAACCGCTTGAAGACGGCTCCGTCGCTGTAGGCCTCTTCAACTTGAGCGAAAGCCCGCGCAATATGAGCGTGAGCCTGACCGACCTCGGCCTCGATGGCAGTTGGAAGGTTCGCGATCTGTGGCGTCAGAAAGAGATTGGCTCCGTTTCCGGCACGCTCTTCTCGGAAGTTGCGCCTCACGGTGTCACTTTTGTGCACCTCTCGTCTGTGCGTAAGAGCCAATAAATGCTTCAGCGGTACGATTCGTCGCGGTGAATCACGAAATCCGGATAAGCGCCGCCGCCCAGCTCGTGCAGGTCCATGCCGATGCGTTCGCCATCCGGGTCCACGCGGAAGGGAACCACGCGGTTCAGCAGCCGGAAACACAGATAAACCAGGGGCAGCATCAGTCCCAGCAGCGTGGCGATGCCTACTAGTTGCGCCACCAGTTGCCCCGCCTGCGGGGCGAAAATGCCCACGGCCAGCAGTCCCCACAGCCCGCCCACGGCATGAACCGAAATCGCGCCCGAAGGATCGTCGATGGAGAGCGCGAGCTCGAGCACCTCCACCAGCAGCGGCGTGGCAATGCCCGCGACAATCCAACCAACAGCGCCTGGCCCGGCGTCACCAGCCCGGCACAGGCGCTCGAAGCCACCAGTCCGGCCAGCCAGCCGTTGGCGCAGAGGCTGGCATCGGGCTTGCCGAAGCGCAAACGCGTCACCGTGAAGGTGGCCGCCAGCGCGCCCGAGGCGGAGAGCAGCGTATTGATCGCCGTCACCGGCAGCGCGGCTCAGCGGCGCATGCAGCCAGATCACCGCGCCCGCCACATTCCAGGCCAGCCAGCCCACCAGCGCCAGCAGGCAGCCGAAGAGCACATAGACGGCGTTGTGGCCGGGCAGCGCGGTAGAGAATCCCTCCTTGGGAAACTTGCCCTTGCGCGGTCCGGCAATCCACACCACGGCCAGCGCGCTCAACCCGCCCAGCACCTGCACGGTGGCCGCGCCGCCTCCATCCAGAAAACCCGCGCCCAGTCCGAAGTTCACGCCCAGTTGCGCCAGCCAGCCGCCGCCCCACACCCAATGCGCCAGCAGAGGAAAAACAATTGCGGCCAGCACCGCGGCCGACGCGCAACCAGCGCTCAGCCGCAGCGGTCCGCTCCCGAGCCCCAGGGAATCAGCGCCGCCAGCGCCACGGCCAGAAATTCAAAAGCAGTCCCAGTTGCGCCTGCGGCGGCGCAGAGCCCAATCCGCCCAGCAAAAACGGCCCCGCGCCCAGCCAGTTCCACGGCTTGCCGGCCAACTGCAACGTGTGCCCCGCCCGCCACGTCCAAAGGTTGCGCCCACCAGCGCAAAGACAATCGCAGTAACGGCCACAATCGCCAGGTTGCCCAGCAGCGCCTGCGCGGCCGAGCGCCAGCGTCCCAGCCCGGTATTGATCAGCGCGACACCGGCAATAGCCAACGGAGCCAGCAGCAGCAGCGCCAGGGTCAGCGCAAAGACTGCATCGGAGATCACGGGGATGGGCAGCTGGCATCATGGCCGGCCCTCTCCCGCGCGCTTCCATGTGTCCGCGCACCGCAACCGCCAGTCCGAGCACCTCGACAGCCAGCCCGCAAACCACAAAAGCCGCCCGCGGGCATTGGCGTCAGGAAACAGAACCAGCGCCGCGATAGAGAGAAAAAATCCGGCAGGCATCACCAGCAATCCGGCAATTTTCATGGTCGTTCCTTTCCGCAGCCGCTTAAGGGCCGGTGCGATTCCAGTTACTACCTTATTGATGAGCGCCTACCCATCCGAACCATCGGTTGATTAAGGAGGGTCCGCAATGCAGTGATTTGTTGCTGAGGGCAGCCGGCTGAACCGTCTTTATGAATTCTAAAGCATCGTGTTGTTAATCTTGTCTCAGTTGCTGTTTCCCGTATGCTGTTCCATTTCTCCGGAGGCTTTCATCATGAATACTCTTGACCGCCTGGTCTCAAATCCGCTGGGCGCGTTTGCCGTTCTCACATTTGCCGCATTCCTTGAGGCCTGGGGCGACTCCTTTTTCCAGGCCGGCTTTTATCGCTCTTCGGGATTTAACCGAGCGCTGGCCCTGCTGGCCGGCGCCGCGGTCCTCGCCGCCTATGGATCGGTGGTCAACGTCCCCCGCTGGGATTTCGGCAAGCTGCTGGGTGTCTACGTGGTGCTGTTTTTCCTGATGGCCCAAATCCTGAACAAGGTCCGTTTCGGCCAGTCCCCCACCCTGCCCATCTACGCGGGCGGCGGCCTAATCATGGCCGGCGGCCTGGTCATCGCCTTCTGGAAGGGATAATCGAGAAAACCCAGGCTTTCCCTCATACTTCCCACAAAACCGGGTGCCCCATCCTCGCGACGTTTTTGTTTTTGTCGCTAGGGTGGGAAACCACAAAACTAAATGCGATTTCGTCCACTCTCCGCAAAAATTACGCCGGGTGCCCCATCCATCGCGCCTTTTTCCTGGGCGCATAGGGTGGGAAACCACAAAACTCGACCTCCAGGCTTTCCCCCAGCCCCAAAATGCCTCAAAAACCGCCCACGCAGCCCTTGCGCTATCATTAACGTCTAATGGGTGGGCGGCTTGATCCCCCAAAAAGCCGACCTCGGTGGTGAGTGTGTCTCGATTCCTGCAGCGTTTTGTCTTTGTGTTTTCCATCGCGATCCTGGTCATCCTCGGCCTGGGCTTTGGCCTGGGCGAGTTCGGGCTGCTGGGCGTTCATGCCGGCGGCGTGCAGGATGGCGCTTACCGCCAGATGGGCGTCTATGGCGACGTGCTAGGAGAATCCAGTCCGATTACGTCACTGAGCCCAACATGAACGATGTCACCAGCGGCGCTCTGCATGGCTTGCTTGAATCGCTCGACTCCGATTCCAGCTACCTTACGCCGTCAGAATACAAAATCTACAAGGACCGTCCCGCGACTGGCGTTGCCCAGGTCGGCATTCAGGTCTCAAAGCGCTTCGGCTATGCCACCGTGGTAAGCGTTACGCCCGGTTCGCCCGCCGACAAGGAACACATCTCCGATGGCGATGTCATCGAGTCCATCGGCGATCAATCTACACGCGAGCTGTCTCTGGCCGTTATCCGCCTTATGCTTGAGGGCAAACCGGGAACCAGCCTCACGCTCTCGGTCGTGCGTCCGCGCAAATCCGACCCTGACAAGCTCAACTTCAGCCGCACCATCACCTCGCCCGCACCGCTCGCCGAGCAGGAATACGATAACTCCACCATTCTTTATCTCAAGCCCGGCCTGCTTACCCAGGCCCGCGTGGACGAAATTGCCGCCAAGCTCAAGGCTGCCGGCAAGGGCCGCAAAGTGCTTCTCGACCTCCGCGACTCCGCGGGCGATGATCCCCAGCAGGGAATACGCCTGGCAAACTTCTTTATCAAACAGGGAACCCTGGCCA
The DNA here is from genome assembly GCA_963780975.1 of uncultured Acidobacteriaceae bacterium. Classification (GTDB taxonomy): domain Bacteria; phylum Acidobacteriota; class Terriglobia; order Terriglobales; family Acidobacteriaceae; genus Telmatobacter. The sequence goes on from CAWAEU010000055.1 coordinate 84,998, forward strand.
CGCTTGAAGGCCAGAAATATCCCAAGCAGGTTTTTACCGCCGATCCGGCAAAGTTTCTAACCGATGCACCTGTCGACGTGCTCGTCAATCGCGGCACCTACGGCGCGGCTGAGTTAACCGCCGCCGCCATTGAGGACTTGAAGCGTGGCGATGTAGTGGGCGAGCGCACCTTCGGCGAGGGCTCAGTGCAAAAGACCATCGAACTACCCGACGGCGCAGCACTGCTGCTGACCGTTGCGAAGTTCGAAGGCCCGGACGGCAAGAAGATTCAGGACGATGCTGTCACTCCCACCGTGGCCGTAGGCGAGACCATCGACGAGGACGACGAGGAAGCGCCTCCGCCCGCCAAAGGTGACGAACCGCTGAACAAGGCCCTCGATCTGTTGAAGGCGAAGACCAGCTAGCGCTTCAGTACCAATAGCGACGAGAAACGACCGATTACTAGCAGAGATACGCAGGAATCATGCATTTTGCGGCATTTTTTATCCACTATTTTTAGACAATTATTGTTTGTAATCAATCACTTATGCAAAGAAAATGGCAAACAAAGGGAGAACTCGACCCCGGGGGGGTGCTTTTGTTCTTTTGTTCTGTAGTAGCCGCGCACATATTTCCTCACTATTGCCATTGTGCGCCGGCGGAAGCTTATTTTCTGCAAACAATGCAAACAAAATTTGCGCTTTGTTACTCCGGGTTTTTCAGCAGCCAATAATGGAAGCCGTCCACAATGGCCATCAGCGCTGCCTGGTTCAAATCGCTGCTCACTCCGGCGGTAGTCCACGGTTCGTGACCGTCGGCATGGAAGCTGACAGTAACGCGCACGTGGGCCGCCGTATCGTGGGCGGAAACGTCAAGCGCTGTCACGCTGAAGGTGCCCAGGCGCATCTTCGCCAGCGCCGGATACCATTTTTCCAACTCGCTGCGCATGGCCCTTGTCAGAGCATCCACCGGGCCGGAGCCCTCAGCACGGGTTGTAGCAATCGCCGAATCGCCCACCGACAATTGCATTGATGCCTGCACATATCTGTTCCCGGCTTCGTCGGATTCGTCGAGAACTCTCCAGCTCTTGATGCTGAAGCGATGCGCGAGAGTTCCCAGCACCTTCATTGAAGCCAGCCGGAATGAAACTTCGCTGGCCGTGAAACCGCCGCCTTCAATCATCGCCAGGTTGGTGTCCATAAAGACCTGCGCCTGTGCGGAATCGAGAGGAACGCCAAGATCGTTCGAGAGCAGAACAATGTTGGCTTTGCCTGATTGCGCGTTGACGCCGATCACCGGCTTGGCGCCTACGCGGGCGGGATCGCACCACAAATAAGCTCCCGGATTTTTGCGTTCGCTGCTGCCATGCATGCCTGCCCAGGTGCCAAATGCGCCAGGGCCGACGATAGGCGTGCCATGCGGCGCATCGAGCGAGAAAGCCGCGTAAGCCGATTGCACCAGGTTGGTAAGCCCGGTGAGTGCCTGCGGAGTAACAAATTCAGCCTCGCCGCGGAGCTGCATGCTGCCGATGACCGTGGTCAGGTTCACGTTGCCGCAGCGCTCGCCTGTGCCCAGCAGCGTGCCTTGAATTTGCCCCGCCCCGGCAAGAATGGCGGCGCGGCTATTGGCAATGCCAAGACCGCGATCCGTGTGCCCATGAAATCCGAATTTGACTTCAGGGTAACTCTCTACCAGGCCGCCTATCACCCGGGTCACTTCTTCAGGACTGGCTCCGCCGGTGGTATCGCAAACCACCAGGCGGCTCACTTTCTGGCGCACGCATTGTTCCGCTATCTGTTGAAAGTAATCAAGGCTGCGCTTGCTGAAATCGGGTTCGCATTTTTCGCCGTTTTCGCGCCTTCCGCATGCGGCATCCATGGCGTGCTCAAGATCTACGATTACTTCGAGGCCGTTGTCTTGCAGGCAGGCAACGGTTTCCTGGGTCATCAGCAGGTTTTCTTCCGGCGTGGTTTCCAATGACTTCATCACGTCCAGCAGCCGGGACTTAACCACCACCACCGCGACGGGAATGCTCTGTTTGTGGGCGACGATAAATTGCACATCGGGCCAATCTTTTACCTTGGCGCCGCGGCCGCGCGTCCGGCCAAACAGGGCCAGCTTCATGGCTCCCGTATCCGCCGAGTGAAGCGCGCTGGTCAGATCCGCCGTAAATTGGTTGGCGCCGGCAAAACCGATTTCAGCGTAGCGCACGCCGAACGCGGCCATCCGTTGCAGCAGCCCGACGGCATTGGGGACTGAAATCTCGATGTTCGGCTGTTGCATGCCATCGCGCAAACTGGTATCGAACAGCTCAACCTTAGTTGTTTTAACTTCTTTCATCTTTGCCTGTTTCCGATTGTGATTATTCCGAGTAAGGTTGTCCCGCAAGCCGATTTTCCGGCCTTACCTGCTGACTACAATGAGGTTTCCCGTTACTTCTCAGAATACTACTAACCGGGTATAGAGCGTTTACCGGGCCTCTCGACCCAATGCAGGAACGGAAAGCAATTCCGGTCTACTTTTGCACCGTAGGGTTCATTGCGCTGTTCTGCTCAACCCGAACTGACAGTAAAATGTAGCATTGAGCCAGGGCATTTTTTCGCCGGCTAACGAAGAGAAACGCATACACGAGGCTTGAATCGTTTGGCAGTAATCCCCCCTCCGACGGTCGAACCACGCGCGTTTGCCCGGCCTCGCCGCCGGCAAATGCAGCCGGTGCCTTTGCATCGGCGGCGCAAGCTCGCAGGCCAGTTCACATTTGTCGTTTTGCTGCTACTCGCCGTCATTACCGGCTCGCTGGCCGGCCTCACCCTGGTCTACTCCGTCGATCTGCCTCAAATCCACGACCTCGAACATTACCGCCCCTCAACCAATACTGAACTCTATGACCGCAAGGGCCGCATCATCGGCTCCTTTGCCCTTGAGCGCCGCGAAGTGATCAACTACGACGACTTTGCCCCGGTGCTGCGCCAGGCCGTCATCTCCATTGAAGACAAGCAATTCGAGTCTCACTGGGGCATCAATATCTTCCGCGTCGGTGAAGCGGTGTGGCACGACATTCGCTCCCACGGCCGTTTCCAGGGTGCATCCACGCTGACCATGCAACTGGCGCGCAATCTCTTCCTCTCGCGCGAGCGCACCGCCAGCCGCAAGATTCAGGAAGCTTATCTTGCTATTCAGATAGAACGATCGTTCACCAAGCAGCAGATATTTACCCTCTATGGCAATCAGATTTACCTGGGCAGCGGCATGTATGGCTTCGAGGCCGGCTCGGAATACTACTTCAGCAAGCACGCCAAAGATCTCACATTGCCTGAAGCCGCTCTGCTGGCCGGGCTGCCCAAGGCGCCGGTCAGCTTTTCGCCCCTGATCAACCCTGACAAAGCCCTGCGCCGCCGCAACCTGGTGATTACAGAGATGGAGCAGGATAAGGTAATTACCCACTCCCAGGCTGAGGCGGCCCGCAATTCCCCGCTGGGCCTGCGCATTGCCCAGCCGGAGATGTCAGTGGCGCCGTGGTTCCAGGAGGAGGTGCGCCGCGAGCTCGAAAAGCGATTCGGCTCTGAGGAGGTTCACGAGGCTGGCCTGCGCGTTGAAACCACCCTCGATCTTGACCTGCAGCAAACCGCCAACCGTGCCGTGGACGATGGACTTGCAACCTATGAGCGCCGGCATGGCTGGAAGGGGAAGCTGGAAAATGTCCTTGCCACCGGCTCTACTATCGAGGAGTACAGGCATCCAGACTGGGCCGTCAAGACGCCACCAGGCGACTATGTGCACGCGCTGGTGACCAACGCCCGGCCGCTTGAAATTCGCGCCCGTATCGGCGATGACAAAATTGTCCTGCTGCCCGAGGACTGGAAATGGACCAGCCAGCGCCGCGGCGATCTGCTGGTAAAGCCCGGCGACATTATCTACGTCAAGCTTTCAGAGACCATGGTTGGCACAATGCACCGCGCGACGCTGGAGCAGGACACCGGCGCGCAGGGAGCTATGCTGGCCATGGACAACACCACCGGCGACATTCTGGCCATGGTGGGCGGACGCGACTATGCACTCAGCGAGTTTAACCGCGCCACTCAGGCTGAACGGCAAACCGGCTCCAGCTTCAAGCCATACGTTTATACCGCCGCAATCGAAGACGGAGCCAAACCCACCGACATCATCGTCGACGGCCCGGTCAACTTTGGCGGCTACACGCCGCACAACTATGAGAACGACTACAAGGGCGCGATGACTATCACCAGCGCCTTCGCCGAATCGCGCAACATTCCCGCCCTCAAGCTGGCTAACCGCGTCGGCATCCACAAGGTGATCGACGTGGCCCACCGCTTCGGCGTCACCACCAACATTCCCGCTTATCTGCCCATTGCGCTGGGAGCGGTTGAAATTACGCTTGAGGAGCAGGTTGCCTCCTACGCCGTCTTTCCCAACGACGGGCTGCGCGTGACCCCGCGCATGATTCGCAAGGTCTCAAACTTTGACAACGTCACTCTGTGGGAAGACGCGCCCGCCGTCAATGAAGTCATCGATCAGTCCACGGCTCGCACCATGATGACGCTGCTGCGCGCGGTCACCAAATATGGAACCGGCGCTGCCGCCGCACAGTTGAAACATCCGCTGGGCGGCAAGACCGGAACCACCAGCGACTATACCGACGCCTGGTTCCTGGGTTTTTCGCCTTCAGTCACCTGCGGCGTATGGGTGGGTTATGACAGCAACCAGTCCCTGGGCAAGCAGGAAACCGGCGCCAAAGCCGCCCTGCCCATCTGGATGAACATGATGCGCGCAGCCATTGCCGGCAAAGACGACGAGCAATTTCTGGGCGACGAGGAGACTCCAGCGCTCCATTTAGCCTCAGCCAAACTGCCTGCCAACCCCGCTTCAACCTTCCCGCGCGGCGGCACTCTTCATCGCTCGATTGCAAATCCAGCGCCAGTAGCCGCCTTGCATGCCAAGCCCGTCAAAGGCATAGCTCCTGTAAGCAAGCATGTGGCACCGGCGCTGACTGACCCGGTTGCGAAACCTCCCGCGAAGCCCGCAATCAAACAGCGCGTAAGGCCGGCATTGCCCGCGCAGCCCGCCCCATCCGGCAGGGCCACAGCCGCTGTAAAACCAGCCTCGGGGTATTAGTATTAATCAATAGAAACAATACTGAAATAAGGACTCCTTTTCATGAAGCCGACGGCATCTCCTACCCTGCTTGTTCTGGCTGCCGGCATGGGCAGCCGCTACGGCGGACTGAAGCAAATTGACCCGGTTGGCCCGGGCGGCGAAACCATCATCGATTATTCGATTTATGACGCGCTACGCGCCGGCTTCGGCAAGCTCGTATTCATCATTCGCAAAGATATTGAGCAGCAGTTCAAAGAGATTGTCGGCGCGCGTTTTGAAAAGCGCATTGCCGTGGAATATGTCTTTCAGGAACTCGACCTGCTTCCGCCCGGATTTCGAACTGCCCGCCGGACGCACCAAGCCGTGGGGCACAGGGCACGCGATTCTGATGGCCGCCAACGCCATTCACGAGCCCTTTGCCGTAATCAATGCCGACGATTTTTATGGCGCCGCGGGCTATCGCGTGCTGGCGCAGCAATTGCAGTCCGGCTCCCCGGACTACTCAATGGTCGGATTTATTCTGCGCAACACGCTCTCAGAATTCGGATCGGTGGCGCGCGGCGTGTGCCAGGTAAGCAGCTGACGGCTATCTGAAAGACGTTGTTGAATTGACAAAAATTGAAATCGACGGCGCGCATGCCAAAAATACCGATGCGGCGGGCAAAGTTACCAAACTTACGGGCGACGAAGTGGTCTCAATGAACATGTGGGGATTTACTCCCCGGATATTTCCTGAGTTGCAGGAACAATTTAAGAAATTCCTCGAGTTGAATAGCTCGAATTTAAAGGCGGAATTCTTTATTCCCAGCGTGGTGAATGAGCTGGTTTTGGCAGGACAGACGCGGGTAAAAGTATTACCCTCGAATGATTCCTGGTTCGGCATCACCTATCGCGATGACCACCCACGCGTCGTTGCCAGCATCAACCATCTCATTCACGAAGGGTATTATCCAGAAAGACTATGGTCATGAGCAGAGAACAACACGTCGCCGCCGCGGCAGCTCAATTTAAAATCCGCGGGGAATTTTCCGGCGCTGAACCCTACGGCAACGGCCACATCAACGATACCTACCGCGCCGTCTTCATTGAAGCGGGCGTGCCGGTGCACTACGTCCTGCAGCGCATCAATCACAACGTCTTCAAGAATCCCGTCGCCCTGATGGAAAACATTCAGCGCGTCACCACGCATCTTGCCGCGCAGGTGGCGGGCGAGCCGGACAGCGGCCGGCGTGTGCTCACGCTGATTCCGGCGCGGGACGGCAAGGTCTGGCATTTGGATGCGGAGGCCAGTTATTGGCGCGCCTATAACTTTATTGAGCGAGCGCCGCACTTACGATGCCGTCGAGTCCACTGACCAGGCTTTTCAGGCGGCAAGCGCATTTGGAAGATTCCAGAAACTGCTCGCCGGCCTGCCCGCGCCGCGATTGAACGATACCATCCCCGACTTTCACAACACGCCCAAGCGTTTTGAGACTCTGGAGCAGGCCATCGCCGCCGACGCGGCCGGACGCGCAATCCTGGCCAAGCCGGAGATTGAATTCGCCCTGGCGCACAAATCCATCACCGGCGTCCTGCTGAATGCGAACCTGCCTGAGCGCGTTACCCACAACGACACCAAATTGAACAACGTGATGATCGACGACGTTACCGGCGAAGGCATCTGCGTCATCGACCTCGATACCGTGATGCCGGGACTGGCGCTTTACGATTTCGGCGATATGGTGCGCACCACCACCAGCCCCGCGCCCGAAGACGAGCGGGATCTCTCCAAAGTGAAGATGCAGTTCCCCATGTTTGAGGCGCTGGTACGCGGCTATCTCATCTCAGCCGGCGGTTTCCTGACCAAGGAGGAGAAGAAATTCCTTGCCTTCTCAGGCAAAGTGATCACCTTCGAAATCGGTATTCGCTTCCTCGCCGATTATCTGGCGGGAGACAAATATTTCAAGGTGCATCGCGAAGGACACAACCTCGACCGCTGCCGCACGCAGTTCAAGTTAGTCGAGTCTATTGAGCAGCAGGAAGGAAAGATGAACAGGCTGGTTGAGTCCCTGGAACAGTAATCTGACGCTCATTGCATAGTTTCGAGGTTTCCTGCAGAACTTCAAACTAAGTCGGCCAGCCGGAAATATCTCTTAGCCCGCGCCACGTCTTTGAATATCTGCGCCTTCAGAGCTTCAGGCGTTGGCCACTCCATCTCTCCGCGCAGCCGCAGCAGAAACTCCAGTTCAAGCGGCGTACTCTCATCCAACTCCACCGGCTCAAAGTCCAGAATGTGCGACTCGACAGCAAATGAGTCTTCGCCAAACGTAGGCCGGTTGCCCACATTGGTCACCGCCTTGAAGCAACGCCCGCCCACTGTCAGCCGCGAAACATAAACCCCAAACCCCGGCAGCAATTCCTCATACGGCGCGAGATTCACCGTTGGCACCAGCAGCCGCGTTCCGATCCCGCGCCCCCTGGCCGGCGTCGAGCGCACTTCAAATGGCCGCCCGAGCATCCACCTTGCCCTGCGCACATCCCCAGCCGCCACCAGCGCCCGAATCGCCGAGCTTGAAACCTCAAGCCCGTGCACGCACACCGGCGCATGAACGTGAACGGCAAATCCAAATTCAACGCCAAAGCTCTTGAGCTCTCCAACTCCAGCCTCGGCGTTGTGACCGAACCGGAAGTTCCCGCCCTCGTGCACGGCAACCACGCCCACAGAATCCACCAGAATCCTGCGCACAAACTCCCGCGCCGTCAACTGCGCCAGTGCCGCATCAAAGTTGAGCACCACCACTGCATCGATTCCCGTCGAAGCCAGCAACCTGATCCGCTCGTCCATCGGCGTCAGCAGTTTGGGCGCTTGCGACGGGCGCAAAAACTGATCAGGATGCGGATCGAAGGTAATGGCAACCGCACGCACTCCCCGCTCGCGCGCATCCCGCACAACCGCGCGCAAAATCTCCTGATGACCCAGATGCACGCCATCGAAGTTGCCGATGACGGCCACCGCGGGACCGAACCCGGCCACAATCTCTGCAACCGATCGATAAACAGGTATCATGCCGTCAGCGCCGTTGCTCATAGGGTCACGGGCACCGTCAGCCCATCGTAAGCCAGGGCCACACCGGCCGGCAGCATGCGGTTGGTTTCTTCATGGCCCAGTTCGTGCGCAATGTGAGTCAGCCAGGTTTGCTGAGCGCCAATCCGCCGCGCCCAGCCCAGCGCCTGCTCCACGGTGGCGTGGCTGGGGTGCGGTTTGTGGCGCAGTGCGGAGATGATCAGGTGGTCTAAGCCCTCAAGCAGCGCAAAGCTTTCCTCGGGTATCGCGCTCACGTCGGTCAGATAAGCGGCGCTGCCAAAACGAAACCCCGCAATCTCCATCTCCCCGTGCTGCACTGGAACACGAATGAACTCCACCTCGTGCACCGGATTGCGATCGCGCAGTGGCTCCAATTGCACCCGCGCACGGTTCGGATAAGTAGCCTGCGCAGAAAATGTATACTCGTAAATTCGTTCCAGAATAGCCGCCGTCTCCTCGGAAGCATAAAGCGGAATCGGCCCGCCCTCGCGGAACGCAGCAAAACTCAACGGCCGGAGATCGTCAAGCCCCAGAATGTGGTCCGCATGGGAGTGCGTATAAAAAACGGCGTCCACCCGCTTTAGCCCGGCGCGCAGTGCCTGTTCGCGAAAATCCGGCCCCGTATCGATCACCACCACGCGCTCAGGGCCGTCGTCTCCACTGTCGTTCCAACGCACCAGCACCGAGGGACGCAGCCGCCGATCGTGCGCATCTTTTGATGTGCACACCACACACTCGCACCCCAGCGTCGGAACCCCCATCGAGGTTCCCGTCCCCAGGAATGTGAGCTGGCCGTTCATAGTTAGCTTTTAGCTGCTAGCTCCTAGCTTCTAGCTCTTTGTTGTTTGCCAAAGGCAAGAAGGCGATTATCCTGTTAAGCCTTTAGCTAGAGGCTAGAAGCTAAAAGCTGGAAGCTGCCTTTTTCAGTTCTTACCCGTTGGCGGAGGAGGAGGCGGAGGCTGCATCGCCTGCAGGTTGATCATGCTGGTCAGTTCGAGGAATGCCATGCGCGCCTCAAAGAGAACCGTCTGCAGCATCTGGTCCTCGGATGGGGTCAGGTTCCTTTGGTCTTTTCAGCCAGCACGCCCAGCAGGTCGATGGTGGTGCGCGCGCCCAGAATGTCCACTCGCGGCCGCTGCCCCTCCTGCGTTCCCGCTCCCATCTGGATCATTGCGGAAACGTAGAACTGCTGCACCAGGTGCTCAAAAGTGACCGTGGGCTGCTCGCCCATGCCTGGATTCTGCGCCCGGATAATATCTTCAAGCCGCTGTGAGGAAGCATCGTATGCGTTCTTCTGCTCCAGACTCTCCTCGGCTGTCGGTGGAGGCGGCAACTCCGGTTGCGCGGCAGCAGCCTCCTGCGCTTCCGCCGCGGGTGCTGACTCAGACGCAGGCTTGCTCTCGTTGACCACCAGCCGCGGACCCCCACCAGGCGGCGTTGCAGCTTCAGGTTCCTTCGCGGGCAGCCTTCGCGCTCTCATTCTCTTCTTCCGCTTTGATCTTGCGGCGGTCAATTACGGTGAACTTCGGTGTATCGCTCATAGTTTCAGTTTTCCAATCCATCCAGTTAACCATCTAACTCGTTGACTTGCTAACTTGCTGATGCTGTTACAGTCCCGGCGGCCCAACTAAAATCTTTGCCGTGCCCGATTCTGTTCCGGCCACATAAGTCAAGGGTTGATTACTCTGCTCAGCCTCGCCGCGAATCATGCCCAGCGCAAAAATGCGCTTGCCCGAAGCTAACGGCAATTCAGCCGAGCTGGTAATCTGCCCCGCCACAACATTCTTTCTCTCTGCATTTTCGTAGCTCAGCTCCGTACCGGCGCTGGGCAGCGGCCCGCTCAACTCCAGCGCCCGCAAATGCCGATGAACATTGCCACGCGAGTGGATACGCTCCACAATCTCCTGCCCCAGATAGCAACCCTTGTTAAAGTTCAGCGCCCGCATCTGCGAGGTTTCCTGCGGCAGGTCGCGCTCTGCCATATCCGATTCCGTACGCCGGAATCCCTTCGGCAATGCGAAACGCATCGACCGATGCCGCTCCCACCGGGATCGCCCCGGCAGTGCGCAGCGCATTCCAAAGTTTCCTCAGCCGCGACACCGGTACCCAAATCTGATAGTGCGCCGCCAGCGCGCCATAGCCGCGCTCAATTCTCAAGTCAAGCCCGTTCCACTCCACGCGCGTGCCCGACATGGGCATCATAATCACCGGCAGGCCCACACGCTCAAGAACCTCGTTGGCCAAGGGACCCATAACACCCACAGCCGTCGCCACGCCCGCTTCTCCGGCCTGCTCCTCGCCCATCGTCACCAGCTCCACATCGTCCATGATGATGAAGCGGTTCAGGTGAGCCAGCAACTTCTCATATTGATCGGCTGCAATCTCAAGTTCCAGTCCCGATTCCCCTGCGAAAGGCGTTCCCAGAAGCCGATCTTCCGCTGATGCGCTGGTGCCGTTGGGGTTTCTGCGCTGCGGCGAAAGCTCTTCGCCCTCCCGCCAAACCGTCAGATCGCCCTGTATCCGTCCCTGTGCATTCAACACCAGGTTCCAGGCGCCGGTGTTCGGCAGCAGATCGTTCACCGTGTTGGTAACCATTCCGCTCAGCCAGCGGAAGCGGTCTTCTCCGCGCACTGCCACGCGCTTCAGCCATCCCAGGTCGTGCACCGCTGCGCCGCGCGCCAGTGCAGCTATTTCCTTCTCTGGCGCGTCCAATTCTCGTGGGGTAAGCACTCCCCGATAGGCGCAAAGCTGATTCGCCTCAGGTTCATGCGGCCTTGTCGCGGATTCCAGCATCGAGGCAAGCGGAGTTGCCTGTATCGTTGCTGCAAGATCGGTTTCAGTCATAAGTAAACTTTTCTGCTGTCCTGCGCCAGATTTCCACTCAATTCCTCGCGCCAGACCGCTTACTGATTATAGCCTTGGAAGTAGATGCCGAAGCCCCAGCTCAAAACCCCGTAGCATTCTGGAGATTTGATGAGCCACAAGCAATTAGCGGTGCAATGGATCGGTCGCAGCGGCATAGTCGCACTCGCGCTTTCTCTCGCGACGGCCACGGCTTCCCCGGCGCAGCAGAAAGCGCCAGCCCAGCCACCCCCCGTGACAACCGTCCAGCCCCAGGCTCAGGCCTCTTCCCAACCCTCTGACAAGGCCCCTACCCACATCACCGCCGACCAGGCCAAGCAGCTCTTCGCCCTGGTTGATGAAATTCTCAAGTTCTCATCCCAGGAGACCGGCCTGCCCATCAAGAGCACCGTCAAGCGCCGCATCACCACCCGTCCCGCCGTTGAAGCCTACCTGAACGAGAAATTCAACGAAGACGAAGACGCAAAGCGATTGCAGCGCGGCGAAATCGTGCTCAAGAAATTCGGCCTCCTCGATCGCGACTTTGCCCTCAAGCCTTTTCTGCTCGCGCTGCTTAAAGAGCAGATTGAAGCCTATTACGACTCCAAAACCAAGACCGTCAACATGCTTGACTGGGTAGACATCGACGAGCAAAAGCCGGTGCTGGCACACGAGCTGACCCACGCCCTGCAAGACCAGCACACGGACCTCGAAAAGTGGAACAACCAGACCCCTGACGACGTCTCCCTCGACTCCTCAGGCGACACAGACCACATAGCCAAAGACGAGATGGACACTGCCCGCGAAGCCGTCGCCGAGGGGCAGGCCACCGCCGTCATGATGGACTACATTCTCAAGCCCATGGGCAAAAGCCTTGTCAAAGATCCCGAGGTTATGGATTTGGTCAAGCAGCAAATGACCAGCTCAGAAGATTCGCCGGTCCTGGCCCGCGCTCCGCTCATGCTTTCAGAGTCGCTCCTCTTCCCTTATCGCGAGGGCCTCAGCTTTGAGCAGGACGTGTGGATGGACCAGGGACAGAACGCTGCTTTTGCCGGAGCGCTCGACAATCCACCCACCTCCAGTTGGGAGATCCTCAACCCCCGCGAATATGAGAAGCGGCACATTCCCGCCGTACCACTGATGCCCGACATTCATCCCCTGGTCGACAAACTTTACAAGCCCTATGACATTGGCCAGGTGGGCCAGCTTGACTTGCACATTCTCGTCGAGATCTATTCCGGCGACAACGCCGCCCGCGACCTGACCCCTGCCTGGGACGGCGGCATCTACTGGGCCGGCCAGCGCCTCAGTGCCAAAACCCAAGCCGAGCAAGCCAGCACCAACTCCCTCGCCCTGTTCTATCTCTCCGCCTGGAGAAACGCCGACTCAGCGCAGACCTTTGCCCAGGTCTATGCCAACAACCTGGGCCGCAAGTACTCCGGCCTCAAGCCCGATCTCGCCTCCCAACATTCCGCTACGGCCGCACCAGATGAGCAGGACTTCGTCACCAGCGAAGGCCCGGTCGTCATTATCACCCGTGGCAATCTGGTTTTCGTCTCTGAAAGCTTCCCTCTCGACCTGGGCCGCAAACTCGCCACATTGGTCCTAGACGCACAAGGCTCCGGCGAATTGAAGATGGCTAATGCACACTATCCAGGTACGCCATCCCCACAAACCATGGAACCACTATCCGCCAACCTTATCCACTTCTTTGCCAACTGCGGCGTAATGAAGGCTGTTGTGGATGCGGAAATCAAAACCGCGGCGAGATAATACAATCCCATTTAGGCTTCGGGGAAACCCGGCCGGCTAAAGGAGCGCATTTACCCATGGGTTATCAGGTTCTGGCCCGCAAATATCGTCCCCAGCGCTTTGCCGATGTGGCCGGCCAAGACCACGTCACCCGCACCCTGCTCAACGCGCTCTCGCAGAACCGCATCGCCCACGGCTACATTTTTTCAGGCCACCGCGGCATCGGCAAAACCACCATCGCGCGCATCGTGGCCATGGCCCTCAACTGCCGCACTGAAGTAGGCAGCGCCCAGCGCCCCACCCCCGAACCCTGCGGCATTTGCGACTCCTGCATCGAGATTCGCCAGGGCAACGCCGTCGACGTTATCGAGATCGACGCCGCCACTAATCGCGGCATCGATGAAATTCGCGAGTTACGCGACGCCGCCCGTTACGCACCCAGCCGCGATCGCTACAAAATTTATATCCTCGACGAAGCCCACCAGATCACCGACGCGGCATTCAATGCGCTGCTCAAAACTCTCGAGGAGCCCCCGGCGCACGTCATCTTTATGATGGCTACCACGCAGCCCGAGGACATTCCCCAAACCATCCGCTCCCGCTGCCAGCACTTCAGCTTTCACGCCGTAAAGTTTGACGACATTCTCACCCAGTTGAAGATGATCGCAGGTGAAGAAAAGGTCGATGCCGAGGAGTCCGCTCTGGCCCTGCTGGCCGAAGCCGGCGACGGCTCCATGCGCGACGCGCTCTCCATCATGGATCAGGCCATCGCCTCGGCGCCTGTCGAAAACGGCCGCCCCGTGCTCTCGGCTGAGCAGATTCGCGAACTGATGGGCAGCGTCCCCAACGCGGTATTCGAGCGCTTACTTGAAGCCGTAGCCGCCGGAAATAGCACTGAATTAATGGAGCAGTTGAGCCTGCTGGTGAATGCAGGCCACAACCCATCGTCGCTGGCTCGCCAGTTGGTCCGCTATTTGCGTAACACGCTTATGGCCAAGCTGGGCGGCGAACAGACTGAGCTGCTGCAAATCTCCGGCGATGAACGCGCCCGCGCCGCCCGCACCGCGCTCCTCTTCACCGAAGAAGAGCTGACCCGCAATCTGCAAATCATCCTGCGCACCTTCGACGATCTAAATTATCGACAGGAGCAGCGCTTCCATCTTGAACTTGGTCTGCTCAAGCTGATCCATGCGCAACGCCTTCTGCCCATTGAAGAGCTGCTCAGCGGAGTCACGGGCAGCGCGGCAAGTCACGGCACTTCTGGCCGTATCGCCGCGCCTCCTTCCACTTCCCGCCCCGCAGCCGCACCGTCACGATCAGCCGCAGCTGTACCGGCCGCTCCATCCATCTCCCCCTTTGGCTCATCAAACAGTAACTGGAGTACGGGACAGGCTCACAAAAGCTCCAACCCCGTAGCCGAAATCGAACGCAGCGCGCCTTCATCCGCGCCCGCAATCTCCAGCCAGGCCTCCACATTTCAAGGCTCCACGCCCTTCCCCACCGCAACCGCTCAATCCACCGGCTACGCTTCCACCGCGACTTTAACTGAAGGCGCATTGGCCAAAGCGCCGCAGACCGCCGAGCCGGCAGATGCTCCCAGCATGGAGTCCGTGCGTCACGCCGTCGGCTGCGCTCTTGTCGACGCCGGGCACAACTCAGCCGCGGAGTTGCTGGGCTCCGGCGCATGGACCCTCGACGGCTCCAGCCTGCGTATTGAAGTACCCGCGATGGGGAAAAAAATGCTCAGCCTTACGGTAAACGCCGCTGCGGAGAAAATTATTCGCCAGCAGTTGCAACGCCTGGGCGCGTCCACACGTTTCCTGGTGGTTCCCGGCAATGGAACCGCAGCTCCTGCTCCTGCCGCAACCGCAGCGCCTAAAGCCGGCAGCATACAAGAAGCCGCGCTTGCCAACCCGTTGGTCCAGCGCGCCAAGGAGATCTTCAACGCCGAGGTCCGCAGCGTGCTCGATCTTCGCCAAAAGTAGCCTCGGCCAAAGCAGCCTCTCACCCCAACGAGGTAACCCGATCATGATCAACCCTCTAAAAATCTCCGAGATGCTCTCCCAGGCCAACCAGATGCAGGAGGATATTCAGCGCAAGCTGGGCCAGACGGTGGTTGAGGGAACGAGCGGCGGCGGCGCTGTAACCGCACAAATGAACGGCAAGAAAGAGCTGCTCAATATTCACATCGATCCAGCGGCGGTAGTCAGCCTAAGCGGTGCCCAGCCCGACGTGGAGATGCTCGAGAACCTGGTCGTCGCCGCCGTAAACGAAGCCGGACGCAAAGCCGATGAAGCCATGCAGGCAAGCATGCAAAACCTGCTCGGCGGCTTCAAGCTGCCCGGCATGGGAGCCTGAACGCAAATTCTCTTGAACGCACATCCATGGAGGCAGCAAATTGTCACGCTATGCCGAGCCGATGGCCCGGCTCATTGAAGAATTAAAGAAACTCCCCGGCGTCGGCTCCAAAAGCGCCCAGCGCTTCGCCTTCCACATCCTGCGCTCCACGGACGACGATGCCGCGGCGCTGGCCGAAGCCGTGCGCAATCTAAAAGCCAGCCTGCGCCTGTGCTCCATCTGCAACAACGTTACCGACGTCGACCCCTGCGCCTACTGCGCCAGCCCCACCCGCAATCAGCGCCTGGTCTGCGTGGTCGAGGAACCAACAAACATTGAAGCCGTAGAACGCACACGCAACTACCAGGGCGTCTACCACGTGCTGCACGGAACTCTCTCCCCGCTGCACGGCATTGGCCCTGACCAGTTACGCACCGGCACGCTGCTAGCCCGCGTCGAGCGCGGCGAAGTGGATGAAGTGATCGTCGCCACCAGCCCCACGCTCGAAGGCGAAGCCACCGCCAACTGGCTTGCAGCCGCGCTGCGCAGACCATCAGTCAAGATCACACGCATTGCTACAGGCGTCCCCGCCGGCAGCGACATTGAATACGCCGACGAAGTAACCATGGCCCGCGCCATCGATGGTCGGCGGGAACTTTAAAATTGTGAAAGGGTACAGTCTGAATAAGCGCGGACTCCCTAGGCCATAATCGGCAGCGTAGGCATCTCGCCCTGCGCCTTGCCTTCGACCACCGCATCCAGATGCTCCAGCACTTCAGCAACCGTCATGGTATAAATCTCGCGCTGCGAGTCGTAGCCTTCAGTAATCAGCTGCTTCAGATACCGGCCGGCGATCTGTGCGGCCAGTTGATCGGTAATCACCTTGCCGGAGCGCTGCTTTTGCTGTGCCCAGGCGTCCAACGGCAGGGCGATCCACATGGGACGGCCGTTCACGTCGTAGCGGAGATCGACGGCATCGGCGTGGCGGGTGGCGATCGCAACCAGGGTACCCTTCCAGCGGCAGTGCAAATCTTCGCCTCTCCAGCGGTCGGTCACGTGGAAATCTTCAACATATTTCCAGCCTATAGTTCCGGGTCGGGAACGGCAAGGGCGCCCTGCTGCTTCATTTCTGGACTGGCCTCTTCCGACGGTTCGTCCGCGCCGATGAAACGGGGAAGAGGAATTGCCGACCATGCAAGTTACCGTCACCATCTCCGACGCAATTGTCCGCGAAGCCGGGAATCGGGCCTTCCAATTATTGATTATGTAGAATCGCTGATCGACCGCGGTATGGCTGCGGAACAGCGCCCCCGGTGCTCACCAGCGCCATCGAGCGCATCCGCGCCCTGCGTTCCGCCGTCCCAGATAGAGCGCTAAGCCGGGTTCCCAGGTCAGCCGCCACAGGTGGACGCTGCTCTTGGCGCGCTGATAGACTGATAGGGTTGCAGTCGCAGTGCCTCCACGTCGTACGGGACCCGCCTGCAAGTCGATCGAACGAAGGACAAGAAAGACCCCGTGGATACTCAGAACCCGTCATGCCCTCAAGAAAGATAAATTTGCCCAGGCCACCGCTAGCAGCGTCAGTTGGCTCAGCGGTAACCGTTCCGCCGTTATGCCTATGGATCGTCAGTGGGCCGTCGTGCTGCTTTTGCTCTCGGCGGGCTGATTTACTGGAATGTGCGCTCGACCTCAGCCGACAGCGCGCTGGGCGCGGCCCTGGACATCTACGACGCGCCGCTGGCCCAGCCCGGCGCGCCGGCGGAAGACGGCGTTTTCCACCGCAGCGACGCTCCAAGGCCGCCAACGCAGAAGTTTGTGGCCGTGGCCAAGCAGTATGGCTGGCTGCCCGAGGGCGCCAAAGCCCACTACTTTGCCGGCATCACCGACCGAGGAACTGGGCCAGAACGCCCAGGCCGAAACGGAGTTGAAGACCGCGGCCGGTGCCTGGGACCACAATCTCTCCAACCTGGCCAAGCTGGCGCTGGCCGGTCTCTATCACCAGACGGGCCGGGACAGCGCAGGCAATCGACCTCTACAACGAGCTGGCCGCCAAGCCGTCGGAGACGGTTTCGGCCGGCGTGGCGCAGCTTGACCTGGCCGATCTTTATGCCGCAGAGGGCAAGCAGGACCAGGCGCGCGAGCTGTGGGCCAAGGTCAAGGATGCCGACAAGGACGGCGCCGCCGGCGCGATTGCCGCCCAGAAGCTGGCCGCGCAAGCAGTAGGGCTGCCGTAACAGCCCGGTCAGACTCGCGGAGCCGCTGGCTTCGCGAGTCCGTTTTCTTGCGCGGCCAGGCTATAAAGGCCGGCGCTTTGAGCATTTTCCCCTCCGCCTGCGTCTGGTGGCTATGAGCGCCAGCCAGGCAATATTCGCAGGTTGGATGGAGATTCCAGACAACGCTGTGACACGATCAAGCCCGCACGCAGGCGGAAGAAGAGACGCTTGCGGCTCTGGTGAGCCAGTACGCCGGAACCCTCTACCGCGTTGCCTTCTCCGTTCTGCGCAACCCCGCCGATGCCGAAGACGCGGTGCAGGAGGCGTTTCTGCGCGTGCTGCGCCATCGCGACACGCTCGACGAGGTGCGCGACCAGCGCGTGTGGCTGATCCGCATTGTGTGGAACATCGTGCTCGACCGCAAGCGCCGCGCCAAGACCCGTCCGGAGACCGACGATGTGGCCGAACTGGCGCGCGTGCTGCCGTCCGACGGGCTTGAGCGCCGAGCAGATCGCCTCCGCCGCCCAGCACCACGCGCATGTGCTGGCCTGCGTGGAGCAGCTGCCCGCCAAAGAGCGCCAGGTGCTGATGCTTTCGGCCTTTGAGGAGCTGACCAGCGTGGAGATCGCCTCGGTGCTGGGCATCACCGAGTCCAGCGTCCGGTCGCGCCTGTTTCGCGCGCGCAACCTGATGGCCGGCCTGCTGAATCACTCGAGAAGATTCGCGACCCCAGGAGTTTGCGATGAATCATCCTCGATCGGGATCCGACCGCCGCACGGCGAAGCTGAAGAAACGTTGCGCCTGATCGCCCGTTTTCCCGCGCCGGAGGGGCTTGAAGACCGCGTGCATGCCGCGCTGCTCGCCCGCCCGCGCACGGGCCGTATACTTGCCTGGCCCGCCGCGTCCCGCGGCTTGAAAGCGGATGGATGCGCTCGCGCGGCCGCTGCCGCAATTGTTTTTGTGGTCGCCGGCGGCGGATGGGGCGTGTACACGCGCGTTCAGCCGCCCCAGCGCCAAAGTAATCGTGATGCCGCAGCGCGTTGCCACCCAGGGCGGATTTTCGAGCGCCGGAGCCATGCGCACGCCCGAAGACCCTCAACGGCCCGGTGCGTGATGCACCCGGTGACGGCTCCCGCAAAGCCAGCCAAGCGCATGGCCAAATTCCCCAAACCGGCCACGCTGAAACCGAATCCGCCATGTGCCGTCAGTCGCGCCCGGCAATGCCGCCGCTCAAGCTGCCGCGCCGGCAACGAAGTAGATTTTTTCTTCTCTTGGCCGCCGGAACCTACCCGTTCTTCGTAACCGCCCGGATCAGCATCCCCAGCAGCGCCAGCACCACCGCGCCCCAGAAGGCCGGCACAAATCCGCGCACGTGGAAGCCGCGTACGATGCCCGACGCCAGCATGATCATCAATCCGTTGATCACCAGCAGAAAGATTCCCAGAGTAAGGATGCTGAGGGGGAAGGTGATGATCTTGAGGAAGAAGCCGAGGGTAGCGTTCAGCAGGCCGATCACCAGCGCCGCGATCAGCGCCGGCCACAGCCCTGCCACGGTAAAGCCGGGCACGATTCTTGAAACAACCAGCAGGGCTACCGCATACAGCACCCATTGAACCAGCAATGCAATCATGCGCGCATCTCCTTAACCTCTACTTGCCCCACATCCGAGATACTGCACAGGCAAATACAAATTTGATGCAGGTCCGCCCTCAAGGGATTTACGCCCCCGTCAAGGGCAGCCTGAAGCGCAGGCGCGAAAGCCCCTGCACTCCAGGCATACCAATCTGATTGAATCGCTTGCTTACGACTTCTTTGAGAACACGTGCATCAACATGCCCAGCAGTGACAGTGCCACCGCGCCGATCAATGCGGGAATCCAACCGGAGTCACATGGAATCCGTGCACGATATGCGATGCCAACATAATCATCAGCGCGTTGATCACCAGCAAAAACAAGCCCAGTGTAATGACGGTGAGGGGGAAGGTGATGATCTTCAGCAGGAAGCCCAGCGTGGCATTCAGCAGGCCGATCACCAGCGCCGCAATCAGCGCCGTCTCCAGGTTTGCCACGTGGAAACCGGGCACAAACTGGGCCACGGCAATCAGCACAACTGCACACAGCAGCCAATGAATCAACATTTTAAACATTCTCTTTATCTCCTTGTTGCGGCCCATCCGGCCGCTATCCTGGGGTTGGATGCAGGTAAAAAGCCTGCGGTATAGCATAGTCACAGATCGTCCTCTACGGAGTCAATCTGTTTTCGAACATCCGCGACAGATTGGTGATGCTCCAGTCCGACAGAATGTGCCCATGCGCGGTTTTCAGTTCCGGTCCCATGCCTTCTTGAGGATGTGTTTTTATGCGTGCACGATTCGTCTCTAAGCTCTCTGTGTTCCTTCTGCTTCGTTTTATGACTCCGCTGGCACAAGCTCAGCAGGTTGCCAATGCGCCCTTGCCGGAGATTCACCAGCTTATTCTCGACGTTGTTGACCATCAAAAGCAGCTCGATCAAGTGCGCGAGAATTACACCTTCAACGCTCAACGAACCATCCAGGATTTGGACTCGAGCGGCCAGGTGAAGAAAACCGAAACCGAGGAGAGTGAGGAGTTCTTCGTCAACGGCCACATCATCGGGCGCATGGTAAAGAAAAATGGCCAGCCTTTGAGCGAGCACGAATTGAAGAAGGAAACCGAGCGGGTAACCAAACTGGCACAGAAGGCGGAAAAGACCCCGCGCGATCAGCCGCTGGAAGGGCAGGCCATCGGCATCAGACGATTGCTTGAGATCATGGACGTGCGCAACCCCAGGCGCGAGACATACCGCGGCAGGCCGACAATCATTTTTGATTACATCGGCCGCAAAGACGCGAGCACCCACGGCATAGCCGAAGACGCCTCAAAAAAGCTGCAAGGCGCCATATGGGTCGATGAGGCCAATCGCCAGGTGGTCCATCTGGACGCGACTTTCAACGACAATTTCCGTATTGGCGGCGGGCTGCTGGGCTCCATCGAAAAAGGTTCCAGCTTCCATTTTGACCAGGCGCTGGTGAATGGCGAAATCTGGCTCCCCACCGGCAGCGAGGCCACCGTGCAGGCGCGCGTGCTGATCAAGGGCATCCGCCAGCACATTACCGAGCACGATGTTGACTACCAGCGCTTCCACGTGGAGACTCAGCAGTTAAAGGATATGAAGATAGTTCCGAAGAAAACTGAGTAATGCGTTGAAAGCAAAAATGTACGGGTCAGGCTTTTTAAATAATCCAAAAATCGGCTAGGATGAAAGCATGAAAAAGCCAGCCACGGGCCCGGACCAGCCTGCTTCGGAGCTCATCTCGAAAAGAATCGCCGACCTCGGAGACTGGCGCGGGGTCACCCTAAGCAGAATGCGCAAGCTCATCAAGCAAGCAGACCCCGAAGCCGTCGAAGAGTGGAAATGGAACACTCCAGTCTGGTCGCACGACGGCATCCTCTGCACGGGCGAATCTTACAAATCTGTCGTCAAGCTAACCTTCGCCAAGGGCGCGGCCCTCAAAGATCCAGCCCGTCTCTTCAACTCAAGTCTCGAAGGAAACGTACGCCGCGCAATCGACATCCACGAACGAGAAATAGTTGACGAGTCCGCCTTCAAGACGCTCATTCGCCAGGCCGTCGCCCTCAATAGTTCCAGCAAGTCGAAGGCCGCCAAAAAAGCGAAGCCCTGACTTCAGTCAAATCACCTTCTCAGAGGCTAGGTGGTTGTGGAGGAGGAGCTTCCCCGCTTCCCTGACCGCGTCGCCGCTCTCTGTTCTGCTCTTGCCAGGCGGCGAATTTGGCCTTCTGGTCATCCGATAAAAGCGCAGCAATCTTTAGATTGGCGTCTCTATGGATTGCCCCCATTTGCTCACGGTTCGGTAGTGCTCCGCTCGCGCGCAAGGCCTCCATCTTTTCCCGCCGCTCTTCAAGAACGGCCTTTACCTGCGCCTGCTGATCTCCTGATAGTCCAAGCGCCTGCGTAAGCTCGACCAGTTCGCGCTCAATGCCACCGCCATGCTGGCGCATTCCAGCCCGCGCCTGCCCATCTGCCTGTGCGCAAAACACACAGCAACTGGCAGCCAGAATGCTGGCCATCAGTAGGCCACGCCTTGCCAGGGAAACGAAATATACAAATTCATTCATGATGCGATGCTCCTTTGGTTGGGGGAATTGAGCGGAACCGATGCGCGAGTGAAATTCCGTCGGTCAATAACCGCTCCCGCTTCGAGGCCGTCCTCTATCAAATCTTGCCTTGCTCCGTTGAGCAGCAACGCCGGCGAAGTGCTCAATCACTGAGACGCTTTTTGCCCGTTTTCGTTGACGCTGCAAGTGAATTGTTTTCGCTTCCACGAGCCGGCCCCCAGCCTGAGAGATTTCTCGCCCGGCAAATTCCACAGGCAATCATTCCCAGTCGCTCCGCCGCGCTTCCGTTACAGTGGAAGCATGTTTGTGCGCCGCCTCTCCATCCAGCGAATCGACCCCTCCGACAAGGCGCACCCATGCCCCATCCACTGGATCGACAACTTCGCGATGCGCAACTTTACCAATGACGCCGTCTTTGACGACACGCTGCCCGCCTCCGACGGCCTGCTCGAAGCCGGCAGCCGCGTCCCTCTCGATCGTCTTCAGCCCGCCATGGAAGACTGGTTTCGCCGCAAGGGCTACCTGAAGCCCAGCGAGCGCCTGCTCGTGGTCGAACTCGAATAGCAATCTCCCGGAGGGAGCAGCCTTCAGGCCTGGCTTTTCGAAGGCTACGCCGCCGCGCCATGCCAAAGGTGAAACTCAGCCTCGCGGCGAGCCTTCAAACCGGCGTACTCTCTGACGCCGGCGTGGTCCCAGCACAGCAACTGCTCGGCGGCTGCGTCATACCGCCCGATATTCAGCTCCTGCAGCAGCGTGGATGCCGCCAGACTGCCCTGTCCCAGGTTGAAACAGAAGTCCACCAGCGCATCGAATTGCCCCTGCGTCAGGGCAACCCTGACCAGCCGCTGGACGGCCTGCTCGGCTTTCCGCACGTCGCCGGCCAGCAGCCCAGCCCCCTGCGGCTCATCGATGCCATCGGGGAAGGACTCTGTGGCAAGAATCCGGTGTCCATAGCCAATGGACGAAATCCCCGCCACATCCAAATACCGTTCTTTGCGAAAACCCTCCGATCTCTTCAGTAATTCCAGCCCTGCCGCGCTCAACTGCATCTTTCCTCCATTCATAGCCATCAGTACCTGAGACTGACGCTAGCAGGGTGCGGGAATTAATCTGCAAAACCCTCCCGGACGCACTCCGCCAGACCCCCTCGGACCAGTGCGCAGAGCCGGATTCCGCACCTCCAGAGGTGCTCTTTGCCGGCTTTGGATTCATGACCGCTCTCGACCTTGAATTCGCCTTATATTCGCCGCGAAAGCGTGCTTTATTCGGTCCTGGAGTGTATTCATCGAAAACCGCCAAAAAGAGTGAATTCTGTACCACTTTATGCAATATCGGCAAGTTGCAGACGTTGAAAGGATTACCGGGAAAAACCCCAAAATCGGCCCATTTTGGGCCTAAAAATGACTGTGAATTCAGGCTAATGGTGGAGCAGAATCGAGCCGATTTAGTAAAATGGACAGATGGGTAAAACAAAGAAAACACGCAATCTGAGCGTGAAAACACCGCTTCTGATTTGGCTGTTGGCGGGTACTTTTTCCGTCGTCCTGGCCGCCGCGGGGTTCATGCTCTATACGCCTGCCGTACAGGCAGATGCGCTGCTTCCAAGACCAATTGCAACTGCGCCTCCCGGGCCTCCTATTCTGGCCCCGACGCCGGCTTTGCTGGCTCCAAAAATCACCTCCCGCCCCAAGGCGGCAGACCTGCTCCACGGCGTTGCTTCCTGGTACGGTGGGGTCTTCAACGGACGGCGCACCGCCAGCGGTGAAACATTCGACATGACCGCCATGACGGCCTGCCATCCCACCTTGCCGTTTGGCACCGTCGTACGCGTAACCAACCGCGACAACAACCGCTCCGTCGTCGTCCGCATTACCGATCGCGGCTACCTGTTCAAGGGGCGTATGCTTGACCTCTCCTATGGCGCAGCCCAAAAGCTGGCCATGATCAAGACAGGCACCGCCAAGGTTGATTTGGAAGTCATCTCCCTTGGAGAGTCGCACCCTCGCCACCATAAAAACTAAGCAGCAAAATCATTGAAAACACAAAACGGCCAGCCCCAGCGCTGGCCGTCGCACTTTATGCCAATAATGGCATCGCCCATATTCCCTATTCCATAGTCTCTGCCCTCTGATCCCTAATCTCTATTCCCTACTCCCCGTTTATATTTCCCTGTATCCTCTACCTGTGTCACAATGGCTACAGACTTAACAGTCATTTTCATTCATTTATTCAGCGGAAGGATTTCTGTCTATGGCGAACCTATCGTTATCTGAGGCGGTGCAGGCATTGGCATCTGGACCTCAAGTAAATGTAAACACGGCAGTTACTCAATTAATTGAGAGCGCTTTGTTATGCGGCGAAGGCCGCCTGGCCTCCAATGGCGCATTCGTGGCGACCACGGTTCCGCGCACCGGCCGCAGTCCCAAAGACAAGTTCATCGTCGACGATGCGGTGACCCACGACCTGGTTCACTGGGGAAAAGTAAACCAGCCCATCAGTCCGGACCGCTTTGACGCCCTGCTGGAGCGGGTCCTCGAGCACATGGGCAACCGCAACCTCTTCATCCAGGATCTTTTCAGCGGCGCCGACCCGGCCTACAGATTGCCTATTCGCGTCATTACAGAGTACGCATGGCACTCCCTGTTTGTGCGCCAGCTCTTCGTCCGGCCCGACCCTGCCGAGCTAGCTACCCACGAGCCAGCCTTCACCGTCATTGTGGCGCCGGAGTTTGAAGCTGTGCCAGAGCGTGACGGAACCGCCTCCGGGGCCTTCATTCTTGCCAACTTCACCCGCAACATTATCCTCATCGGCGGCACAAAGTATGCCGGCGAGATGAAAAAGTCCATCTTCGGCGTAATGAACTTCCTCGTCCCTCAGCGCAACGTGCTGCCCATGCACTGCTCCGCCAACGTGGGCGCGGACGGCATCACTGCCTTGTTCTTCGGCCTTTCCGGTACCGGCAAAACCACCCTCTCCGCCGATCCCGCCCGCCGCCTCATCGGCGACGACGAGCACGGCTGGAGCGCGACCGGCATCTTCAACTTTGAAGGTGGCTGCTACGCCAAATGCGTCAACCTGAGCGACAAAAATGAGCCGCAGATCTACCGCGCCATCCGCTTCGGTTCGGTGCTTGAAAACGTGGTGCTCGACCCCGTTACCAGCCAACCCGATTACACCAATATCTCCCTCACTGAGAACACCCGCGCGGCTTATCCGGTCAGCTATATCGAAAACGCGGTTATTCCCGGTGTAGGCGGGCATCCGCGCAATGTCATGTTTCTGACCGCCGACGCCTTCGGCGTCCTGCCGCCCATCGCCCGGCTCACTCCTGAGCAAGCCATGTACCACTTTCTCTCTGGCTACACGGCCAAGCTGGCCGGAACTGAATCCGGCATGGGATCTGACCCAGTTCCCGTATTCTCAGCCTGCTTCGGAGCGCCGTTTTTGCCGTTGGCCCCGCGGGTTTATGCTGAGATGCTCGGCAAACGCCTCAAGGAGCACAAGGCAGCCTGCTGGCTTGTGAATACCGGCTGGAGCGGAGGAAAATTCGGCGTAGGCGAGCGCATGAGCATCATGATCTCCCGCGCGCTGGTCCGCGCCGCGCTCTCCGGGCAATTGGACAACGTGAAGTTTGTCACCGAGCCGACGTTTGGCCTGCACATCCCGGAACATTGCCCGGACGTACCGGCGCAGGTCCTCAATCCACGCAACGCCTGGGCCGACAAAGAATCCTACGACGTTCATGCAGCCGACCTCGCCGCTCGCTTCGAAGAAAATTTCCATCAGTTCGATGCACCGGAAGCGGTCCGCGCCGCTGGACCCAAAACAAAGTAATCTCGGTCAACTGAAAAAAGGCCATGCCGCCAGGCATGGCCTTTGTATTGAATACAAATAAGTGGGTGCCCCATCCTTGCGACGTTTTTATTTTTGTCGCCAGGGTGGGAACAGCAATCAGCACTCCGGCCCGAAATCCTTCTCAAAAGCCTCCGCCAATTTTGCGCCCCAATTATTCTTCGGCTTCAACTTTCCGCCGAAGAAGCGAAGAATCGGCGGCTCCTCATAGAATTCAAGTCCGCCGATTAGGTCACGGTGCTCATGAAGCCACTTGATCCGATCGGTTGCATACTCGAAATGCGACATCGTAAATACCCGCCGCGGAACCGCCAGCCGCAAAAGCTCGATATCCGAAGGCACGTCATTGCCTTCTTCATCGCGGTCCATCGAAAGAGTTCCACGCTCCATGCCGCGGATCCCCGAAGTGATAAACACGGCCGCGCCCAGAGCTCCAGCCGGATAATCGGTTTGCGGAAGATGCGAGACAAACCGCCCTGCATCAAGATGGCAAGCCAGTCCGCCCGGAGGCGTTACCACGGGAACTCCGTTCTCGATCAGCCGCCCGCAAAAATACTTGATGGCGTCCGCCGATGATCCCGCGACTTCAAGATCGGTCATCTCCCGCATACCCACCGCCATCGCCTCAATCTCCTTCGACGACATACCACCGTAGGTATAGAAGCCCTCGTAAACCGGCAGCCAGGGCCGTATCGCTTCGTAGAGATCCTTGCGGTTGGTAGCAATCAGGCCGCCGCGTACCATGCAACTCTTGCGCCCTGAAAGATAACAGATATCCGACAATTTCATCATCTCCAGGATGATCTCTTTAATCGAGAAATCCTTATACGCCAGCTCGCGTTGGCGAATGAAATAGGCATTCTCAGAGATCAAGCTGGCATCGAGCACCAGCGGAATGCCAAGCGGCGCAATGAGCGCCTTGACCTCGCGTAGGTTGGCCAGCGAGAACGGCTGCCCGCCGATCAGGTTGGTGGTCGCTTCCATGCGCACAAAGGGAATCTTGTCGACGCCATGCTTGTCGATCGCGTCCTTCAGCCGCCCCAGGTCCATATTGCCCTTGAACGGATAGTGCTCTGCGTATTGAGAGCCTCCGGCCCAAAAAGCTCGAGGACAGTCGCGCCCATCAGATTGAAGTGCGCCTTGGTGGTGGTGAAGTGGTAGTTCATCGGGAATGTAAGTGCCGGGCTTGATAAAGGTCTTGGCAAGCAGGTGCTCGCAGGCGCGTCCCTGGTGAGCCGGCAGCAGATACTCGTAGCCGAGATATCTCCTTGACCGCATCGGCCAGCTTGTAAAAGCTCTCCGAGCCGGCATAAGCGTCATCGGCCAGCAACATGGCTGACTGCTGATTGTCGCTCATGGCATTGGTGCCGCTGTCGGTCAGCATATCCAGGAAAATGTCGCGGGTGCGAAGAAGAAATGTGTTATAGCCAGCTTCCTCCATTGCATGGAGCCGCTCGCGGGCCGGGGCCAATCGAACTTTTTGCACAACGCGGATTTTGTGCATCTCGATGGGAATTTCAGTGCCATTAGACAGACGAATACTCATGAGTTTTACCAACCGGGCGTGGATTTGAAGACGGAACAATGATTACACAGCGAGGGCACAGGCGTAAATCGCCGAATCTGCAGTAAGCGACGTAAAACATGGGACTGACTCCGAAAAACGCAAAAAGGCCATGCCGTTGTGGCATGGCTTTTTGCTTGAATTAATTGCCGGCGATCACCTAATCTCCCACACAGTTACCCGTGCAGTACCATCGGCCCAGCGAGGCTTAACTTCCGTGTTCGGGATGGGAACGGGTGATCCCTCGCAGTATGGTCACCGGCAAACTTGATGGCGCTTGGCGGGTGGTTGCCCGCAGCCTGTCCGCGACATCTAGTTTGTCCCGGATGGTTTCTCCCGGGCCGAGCAGGAACGCGGACTGCAATCTGGCGCCAAAACTTGCCGAGCGTGTGCGGTTTGGCAACACGCTCGTAAAAACGAAATTGATTGGCCTTACAAGGCTTGTTAGAAGAGCATCCGCCTTACTGCGCGGAGTTAATTCTATGGACAAGCCGAACGGGCGATTAGTACTGGTAAGCTTCACGCATCACTGCGCTTTCACACCCAGCCTATCAACCAGATGGTCTTTCTGGGCCCTTCAGGGAGATCTCATCTTGGAGCGTGCTTCCCGCTTATATGCATTCAGCGGTTATCACAACCGAACTTCGCTACCCAGCCATCGAGGGTTCCGGTGCGGCTTCCTCGGGCTCCTCCACATGGAGATAATCCAGGAGAGGATCAGGCGCGAGCACGACGTGGAGATCATCTCGACCTACCCGAGCGTCATCTACCGGGTCGTGAAGCAGGGCGGCGAGACGGTCGAGGTGGACAACCCCGTCAACCTGCCCGACCCGGGGACGATCCTCGAGATACTGGAGCCGACGCTCAAGGCCTCGATACACATGCCGAACGACTCGATGGGGGACATGCTGGCGCTCATCATGGAGAAGCGCGGCATCGTCGAGCACACGATCACGCTCGACTCGACCCGCGTCATGATAAGCTGCGTCCTGCCGCTGAACGAGATCCTGGTCGACTTCAACGACCGCCTGAAGGGGGTGACGCACGGCTACGGGTCGATGGACTACGAGCTCGGGGACTACAGGCCGGCCGACCTCGTGAAGATGGAGATCCTGGTCAACGGCGACCCCGTGGACGCGTTCGCGAGCATCACGCACCGGGACAAGGCGGAGGCCCGCGGCCGCGAGCTCTGCAAGAGGCTCTCCGAGATCATCCCGCCGCAGATGTTCCGGATAGCGCTCCAGGCGGCCATCGGCGGGAAGATCATTGCGCGCGAGAGCGTCCGGGAGATGCGAAAGGACGTGACCGCCAAGTGCTACGGGGGGGACATCTCCAGGAAGCGCAAGTTGCTTGATAAGCAGAAGGAAGGGAAGCAGAAGATGAAATTGATCGGAAAGGTGTCCATCCCTCCCGACACTTTCATAAAGGTTTTGAGGAACAACTGACCCGCCCGCGCCTGTCCCCCCATTGGCCCATGTTCGGACTCTTTGAATCGCAGGAAAAGAAGATGCGCGACAACGCGTCGAACTGGCTCGAGCTCGCGTCGAAGGTCTGGAGCTACCGCAGGGACGAGCTCAGCGCCCGCGATTCCGACGAGCTCGTCGGAAGGACGGAGGACCTCGGAAGCTCCTGAAGGGCCGCGCCGACGCCGCGAGGCTGAAACTCGGGATCGAGGCCCTCGAGGGCGTCCTGGGGCGCACCGGGGGCGCGATCTACCCGAAGACCTCGCTCGTTGAGAACGTGGAGTTCTTCCTCGTGGCCGCGATCGTGATCCTCGGGATCCGCACCTACTTCGTCCAGCCGTTCAAGATACCGACGAACTCGATGTGGCCGACCTACTACGGGATGGTCGCTGAGAACCTGCCGCCCGGGGAGCCCCGCGCCCAACCTGGCCGAGCAGGCGTTCCGGTTCCTGGCCTACGGGGCCCAGAGGAACACGATCGTCGCGCCCCGCGGCGGACCGGTGTCTGTGCCCCTGTTCATCAGCGGCGACACGGCCAGCGTGGCCTACACGCTGAAGGACGGCCGCTCGTGGCTCGACTTCCCCTCGAGGGTGAGGGAGTACACGTTCTATGTCGGGGGCGAGCCCGTCTCCATCCGCCTCTCGAGCGACTTCAGCAAGTTCGACGACATCGTCTTCTCGACGTTTTTCCCCGACAGGGACGCCCTGGCCGCGCAGATACGGCGGGCCGAGGCGTCGGGAGAGATCGAGCCGATGCTGCATGAAGATCGACGACGCCAAGGACGACCTCTACAAGGCGTACCGGGTCCCCCTCGGCAGGACGGTGCGCGCGGGCGAGCCCATTGTCCGCTTCGACCTCCTTGCGGGCGACCAGCTTTTCGTGGACCGGATCAGCTTTCATTTCATGCGCCCGACCGTGGGGCAGGGGTTCGTCTTCCGGACCGACAACATCCCCGACATCGCGCGGACCTTCGGGGCGCAGTACTTCATCAAGCGCCTGGTCGGGGTGCCAGGCGACAGGATCGAGGTCCGGGAGCCGGCGATCTACCGCAACGGGGCGCCGATCACGGGATCGACGGCATTCGACCTCAACGCGCGGCGGGTGAGCCCGTACCGGGGATACGGCAACGCCACCCACGACGACCCCCGCTACCGGCAGCTCTTCAAGGGCGAGACGATCACGGTTCCCGAGCACGGCTACCTGGCCATGGGCGACAACTCCTACGACAGCTTTGACGGGCGCTTCTGGGGATTCGTTCCCGCGAAGGACGTGGTGGGAAGGCCGCTCTTCATCTACTACCCGTTCACGAGGCGCTGGGGCACGGCAAAGTGACCGCTAGGGCCTGAGGAGCGCGGGCAGGATCCCGGGCTTGGCCGAAGCCTCGTAGGCGTTGTCCGGGGACGCGACCGGGATATTCGGGGCCCACTTGAGCCATTCCTTGTCGGGCTCGGATGCCAGGCCGAACTGCGCGCCCGCAGCAGCGGCGGGTGCCAGGGGCAGGGTGTCCGGGGTCGCGAAGGCCATGCCTCCGGAAACCAGCGACTCGAGCGAGGTGTCCTTCAGCTCGGCCCCAAAGAGGTTCACCTTGAACGAGAACCCCCCGGTGTTCCAGAACCGGGTGTTTGTCCTAACGAGGTTCACGTAGGGGGCCTCCACGGTGGATTCGGACGAGGACCGAGGTGGAGTCTGCGGAGAGGCGGCTGGCCTCCACGGAGCCGACCTTCAGCTCCCGGTAGAGGACGGGCGCCCCCGTCGTCAGCGATCCGAGCCTGTCGCACTGGAGAATGAACGCGCGGCCCTCGTCGACGACATCCGGGGCGGGCGCCTTGTCGAGTCCCTTGAACCTCACGGCAATCGGCCCCGTGCCGGGTATGACGTTCAGGCGAACGCCGGTCACGAGCGTGTCGAGGCCCTTGACGCCTGAGAAGCCGATCTCGGGATGGACGATCCAGAACTGCGAGCCCAGCCGCGCGAGCGACGGCAGCGCTCTTGTCGAGCCGCACGCACAGCGTGACCCCTTCCAGTCCCGGCTTGAGGGTCACCGATGTCACGGTGCCCGCGGAGACCCCCATGTAGTGGAGCGTCGTCTTTCCGGCCTCGACTCCCGATCCGTCGGCAAAGTCGATCGTGATCTCCGGGCCGCGGTTGACCAGCTCGCGCAGGAGCATCCATCCGCCGACGGCGAGCGCCAGCAGCGGCACGACCCAGATGAGCGGGAACGCGGGGGCCTGGGACACCTTCGGCTGGGCGAGGGGAGGTCATGGGGAGCGTCGGCCGGCGCCTGCCAGAGGGCGCGCGGGTCAAATGCCTCGGTGGCGAGCACGGTGAGAACCACGGCGGCCGCGAAGGCGACAATGCCGCTCCGGGCGTGCACCGTTGAGAATTCGCCGAACTGCACGAGGCCGGTCAGAAACGCCGCGAGAAACACGTCGAGCATCGACCAGCCTCCCGATGAAGTCGAGGGCCGCATAGATGCGGGTCAGCGCCGCGCCACGTCCCGCGGTCGGGGCGCCGCGCGTCTTCAGGAGCAGCCAGCCCAGTCCGGCCAGCTTGAGGGCCGGGATGACGATGCTGGCGACGAAGACGATGGCCGCGATCGCCCAAAGGCCGTTGTGCCAGAGTTCGGACGACGCCGGATAGGATCGTGTCGCTGCGGTTGTTGCCGGAGGCCTGCGTGTCCAGGACGGGAAGGAGGTTGGCCGGCACGAGCATCACCGCGGCCGCCAGGGCGAAGGCCCCCGCGTTCGCGTTGCTCCGGAACTCGAAGCGCTGGCTCATGGCGATTGCGGGTCGGCCGTCCCGCCGGGAGGGGACGGCGACTCGAAGTTGAAGCTCTGCTGCGCCAGGATGAGCGACAGCGCCATGGCGCAGTAGCACCAGAATGCGGGCCCGACCGTCACCTCGACGATATTGCCCAGCTTCATGATGGCCACGAGGACAGCCAGCACCTGCACCTCGGGGATGGCCCAGTGCTCCAGCGTGCGCGCGGCCCGGTACAGGTGGGCGGCGCCGTCCTCCCTCAGGCCGAAAACTCCCGGGGCGTGGAGGCACGCCAGGATGCAGAGCAGGGCGATCGGCAGGAGGCCGCCGAGCAGGAACACAAGGACGGCCACCCCTTGCATGCCGCCGCCCCAGAGGGCCCCGATGCCGGTGAACAGGTAGCTCATGCGCTCGTTGCCCAGCTTGCCGGCGCCGACAAAGGGCAGGAGGGTCGCCGGCACGGCAAGAATCAGGCCGGTGAGCGAGAACACGAGCGCGGCGTCGGGTCCGAAGCGCGAGCCCTTTGCCATGACCGAGCCGCAGCACGCGCAGAGGGCCCTTTCGCCGCGAACGAGGGGCACCAGCAGGTGATCCTGGCCGCAGAGGTGACAGGTGAAATGCGCATTTGTGCCCATGGTCAAACGACGTTGCCCCGAAGGGTAGCCCCTGCGCGGAACCCCAGATATGGGGTGTTACCCTCGGGAGACCGGCGGGCCGGAGATCAGGCCCTGGTCCGCAGGGCCTCGAGCTCCTCCCACCGGGCGAGGGCCGCGCCGTGCCGCCGCTCAAGCTCGTCCAGGCGCACCCTGACCCCGGCGGCGGCGTTTTGTTCCCGTTTGTAGAATACGGGATCGGCGAGCTTCGCCCCGAGCTCCGCCTGCTCGGCCTCCATCGCGTCGATCCGCGCGGGCAGCTCATCGAGCTCGCGCCGCTCCTTGTTGGTCAGCTTTCGCGGCGCCGCCGGCCGGGCCGCCGCCTCGGGCTGTGCGGACCGGGGCGCACGCCCCTGCCGCGGCCTTCTCCTTCTCGCGCACCCAGTCGGCGTAGCCCCCGACATAGTCGCCGATGCGGCCGTCCCCCTCGAAGACGAGCGTGCTGGTGACGACGTTGTCCAGGAAGTCCCGGTCGTGGCTCACGATCAGGAGCGTGCCCTCGTACTCGACCAGGAGGTCCTCGAGGAGGTCGAGCGTCTCGGCGTCCAGGTCGTTCGTGGGCTCGTCCATCACGAGGACGTTCGCGGGCTTCGTGAAGAGCCGCGCCAGGAGCAGGCGGTTGCGCTCGCCGCCGGAGAGGACGCGGGCGGGGGTGCGCGCCCGGTCCGGCTCGAAGAGGAAGTCCTGGAGGTAGCTGATGACATGGCGCGAGCGGCCGCCGATCGTCACGGTCTGGTTGCCGCCGGCGATGTTGTCGGCCACCGTCTTGTCGTCGTCGATCTGGGAGCGCATCTGGTCGAGATAGGTGACCTCGAGGCGGGTGCCGTGCTTTATGGTGCCGCCCGTGGGCGCGAGCTGGCCGAGCAGGAGCCTGATCAGCGTCGACTTGCCGGCGCCGTTCGGCCCGATGATGCCGATCTTGTCGCCCCGGGTGAGGGTCGAGGTGAAGTCGCGCACGAGCATCCTGCCGCCGGGATAGGAGAACGATACGTTCTCGGCGTCGACCACGTTGACCCCCGAGCGCTCGGCCTCGGCCAGGCGGAGCGTGACGTTGCCCGTGCGGTTGCGGCGGGCCGCCCGCTCGGCCCGCATCTTCATGAGGGCGTGGATCCGGCCCTGGGCCCTCGAGCGCTGGGCGCGCACGCCCCTTCGGATCCAGACCTCCTCCTGGGCGAGCTTCTTGTCAAACGCGGCCTGTTGCTTCTCCTCGGCGGCCACCACCTCCTCCTTTCGCACCAGGTAGGTGTCGTAGTCGCAGGCCCACCCGGCGAGCCGGCCGCGGTCGAGCTCCACGATCCTCGTGGCCAGCCTGCGCAGGAAGGCGCGGTCGTGGGTCACGAAGAAGAGCGTGATCTTCTCCGTGAGGAGGAACTCCTCCAGCCACAGGATGGATTCGAGGTCGAGGTGGTTGGTCGGCTCGTCGAGCAGGAGGAGGTCGGGGCGCGCCGCAAGCGCCCGCCCGAGGAGGGCGCGGCGCTTGAGGCCCCCGGAGAGCTCGGAGAAGGCCGCCTGCGGCGGCAGCTGGAGGCGGTCGATCAGGCTGTGGACAAGGACATCGCGCTCCCAGTCCTCCTCGTGCCCGGCCTGGG
Source organism: uncultured Acidobacteriaceae bacterium (assembly GCA_963780975.1). Lineage (GTDB taxonomy): Bacteria > Acidobacteriota > Terriglobia > Terriglobales > Acidobacteriaceae > Telmatobacter. The sequence goes on from CAWAEU010000055.1 coordinate 118,336, forward strand.
GCCGGAGGCCGGAGGCGACGATCTCCGAGACCGTCCCCTCGACGTCGGCGGGGACCTCCTGGGTGAGCCGGGCAAAGAGCGAGCCGGGCTGCCGGAAGACCTCGCCCGTGTCCGGCTTCATCTCGCCCGCTATGATCCGCATCAGCGTCGACTTGCCGGAGCCGTTTCGCCCGAGCAGGCAGACGCGCTCGCCGGGATCGATCTGGAGGTTCACATTGTCCAGGACCGCCGGGCCGCCGAAGCAGAGGTTCACGTCAAGCAGGCTGAAGAGCGACATAGGCGGTCCAACGTGGACCCGGGGCGCGCCGCCTGCAACCCCGCAGGCCGATGCAGCCGACTAGGCCGAATGGTTGCAACCGCGCGGCCTCCCAATTTGAGTCGCGCGGCCATGACAATCCGATCCGCCGCCCTCGCCGATACCCCCGTCATCCTTGCGCTCATCCGCGGCCTCGCCGAATACGAGAAGCTGGCCCACGAGGTCGAGGCGACGGAGTCCCGCCTGAGCGAGACGCTCTTTCCGGAGGACGGGCGGCCCGCCGCGGAGTGTGTCCTTGCGTTCGACGAGGGGGAACCGGCGGGTTTCGCGGTATTCTTCCCGACTTACTCCACGTTTCTGGCCCGTCCCGGCCTCTACCTCGAGGATATCTTCGTCGTGCCGGGACGCCGCGGCCGCGGAATCGGCCGTGCGCTCATCCTGCACCTCGCCCGGCTCGCGAACGAGCGGGGATGCGGCCGAATGGAATGGGCCGTCCTCGACTGGAACGAGGCTGCGATCGGGTTCTATGAGGGCCTCGGGGCGCGGCGACTCAACGAGTGGACGACCTGCCGGCTCGCCGGGGAGGCCCTTCGCAGGTATGCCTGACGGGTCCTTCATCGCTGGCCCCGGGGGGTGAAAAGAGGCCCAAAACCGCAACTTAAGTCCGCGCAGCCCGTCAAGCTGAGTGGTTCAGTTTTGCCGGCACCACGGGGTTCAATCCATTACGGCTTGATGAAACTCTTGGATAGGCTTCCCTCTCTCCTCGGAATGCGTCCCATACCCCGCGCGCTGGCCCCGGGCCTCTGCCTTCTCTCGGCTCTCGCAATTGCCGGCAATGCGCGGGCCCAGGTGCTGGAGGCGGGGGACGCCGCGCACGGGAAGGTACTGTTTCTGCAAAGCTGCGCGCTCTGCCATGCCACGGGGCAGCGCGGAATGCCGCCCGGGGGCCAGGGGCCGCTGCTCGCGGGAGTCATCGGGAGACCCGCGGCTTCCGTGCCCTCGTTCGGATACTCCAAGGCGCTAAAGGCCTCAGGCCTGACCTGGGATGCCGCGACGTTGGACCAGTTCCTTTCCCGGCCTTCAATGTTGGTGCCGGGAACGAACATGCCCCTCCCGGTCCCGAATCTCGAGGATAGACAGGATCTGATCGCCTATCTGGGCACCCTGGGCCCGATCGCCCCGCCCGAGGAGCGCCTGAACCCCGCCACACTGAAGCGGGTGCCGACCCCGGGCGACTGGCAGAATGACGCGCCGGGCGTCCGCCATCGGATCCGGATCGA
>CAWAEU010000056.1:0-39914 GCA_963780975.1 uncultured Acidobacteriaceae bacterium
GAAGAGCTGGAGTGCTTCTTTTCTGCATGCGCTTTTGAATGCAGATAATCTCCCGGCGATGCCTGCTGGCTCTCCAGTTCATCTCTTTGCGCAAATCTGGTCAGCTCTGCCATTGATTCAGCCTCTCAACAAAGTTACCAATCGTCGAACGCAAATAACTGCTCATGCACAGGGAGGCGATACTTGCGCACCGCCTCCTTCTGTTCATCCTGCCACGGTTGCCGAAAATGACGTGCAGGCTGCCGCACATTTTTATGCGGGTCGGCTCACAACAGAGCCGATAAAGCAAGGCCTCCGCCCAATAACGTCAGTCCGATCAATCCGATCAAATAAAGATCGCTGGCTGTCTTGGGAAGAGACACGGGGCCGGTGCGGGTTCCGGTGCAGGCGCCGGCAGTGGGGTGACCTGTGCCATCTCTGTGGGAGGAGGCGGTTGAACTACCACAGAAGACGCTTCAGTTTGTCCGCTCGGGGTTACTGCCTCAACAGGCGCCGACTCCATTGAGGCGGTATCCGTTGCAGGAGACGTAAGAATGTCCTCGTTTGTCTCCTTAGCCAACTCCGTGGCCCTGGGCTCGGCGTACACAAATTGTTCTCCAACCTCGCGGCCTGGATAGAACCATGCCTTCAAAGCCTGGGGCTGTCCTTCAGGCCGCTCCTCGAATGTGATTACCGTTTTATCGCTGGGCTTTATACGGTAGTTGGGAATGGCGAGAATGGTGGTTAACACCTGTGTTTCGTCCGCGTTGTAAATCTGGATAGTGTGCCGGTCTGAAGCTGCGTTCAAGACCTTGAACACATATGTGCCCGGAGGCAACACCTGGGCGCCTACGCCCGGAACTTCTACCGGTTCGGTGAAGGTGACAACTGTCTTATTATCCCAAACGTCGGCCTTCACTTTCGGCGCGACGAAGAGACAGACACAATAAAGCGCCCATTCCGATGACTACGCCTTTGAACAATTTCATTTCCTTTTCTCCTCTTCTTTTTCTCCGACTCGCACCCACGGCAGCTCGAATGCAACCTCATTATGTTGTCGGTTCCACCAGAGATTGCATGCCGATTAAACCGGCCGTTTATAACCCGTGGCATCTTACTCAGGGAACAGTTTTATTCACTCGAAGATTGTATGTATGTCCAGATTTGACCATGCAATTTAATTACTCGCGATGAGTTCATGTGTATTTATTCGTGACGACTACTTATAACCTGATAGTTATTTGCGTTGCATATGAATTGCATAATTACAATCCGTCAGCTTAGTAACTTCATGTGCCGATTTAATTCTTCAATACCAGATGGACCGCAATGGTAATTCGCAAGCGCTGAAATCAACGATCGCTAATACTAATTCCCATGAGACGCAGGGCAATCCTTACCATGTGCGTAAAAAATACATGGCCGGCAGCGGAATGCGCGAGTTCTGCGGCTTGTAGACAGCGTTTATTTTCAATACGTTAGGTGCGGTTGAAAGTTTGGCCCCATAGGTGCTTTTGTTTATCTCGTGGAAAATGCCGTATAGACCGGCGGTCATTAATCAGCCGGCGAGATGTTGAAAGAATGGAGGAGCCAAATGACAATTACCCCCGTTCACGTCCCCATTACTAACTGCTATCTCTGCGAGTGCGGCTTGATAGGCAACAACGCCATGCAGTGCGCTTGTGGAAACACTTACGGGCTGCTTAGTCTTGCTGCAGTTATGAACAGGAAACCAGATGAGGCTGCATTGCAAAACAGTGTAGCTATGAACAGAATTTTAGCAACCCAATGTTAGTGAGGATTGAGAATATGAGCAGCAATCGATTTGCAGTTACCGGGTTGGCAGCGATGTTAATTTTGGCGGGCGCGGCAGGATGCGCAACCAAGAAATATGTGGTCTCACAGACAACGCCGCTGGTGGAGCATACCGACCAACTGGATACTCAGACGGCCGATAACAACAGGCGGATTCACGACGTGAATGACCGCGCGCAGGCGGGCATCAACCATGCCCAGGGCGCGGCAGACACGGCCAACCAAAACGCACTAAACGCAAGCAAGTCAGCCGGTGATGCTGATATGGCGGCCAACGATGCCGTACATCGGGCGGACTCACTGGACAGCGTTGTAAAAGGCCTGGACAACTACAAGGCATTGGGCAGTGTGACCGTGACCTTCGGCTTCGACAAAGCAAAATTGACCGATGACGACCGCAGTCAGTTAGACAGCTTTGCCGCACAGCTTGGTTCAGCCAGGAGCTACATTCTTGAAGTGACCGGCGGAACCGATTCTACCGGATCGGCCCAATACAACTATGAGCTGAGCCAGCGTCGCGCGGATGCCGTGGTGCAATACCTGGCGTCAAAGTACGATATCGCACCGCACCGGTTTTACTTGATCGGCATCGGTAAGGACAAGGAAGTGGCCTCAAATACCACCGCGGAAGGGCGAAAGCAGAACCGCCGCGTGGAAGTGCAACTGCTGTCGAATATGACGAGTGCGACTGCCCAGATATCTGAGGTGCAGTAGCGCTCGCGAATATTCCCAGCCGGAGACAACCTTTTGATAAGTCGGCAACCCAAGGAGGGCAATATGAAAAAAGCTTTCATGCTAGTGGCAATCCTCAGTTTGGCAAGCACCGCATGGGCTGGATCTTCGCGCGGAGCCAGCGACGATCGATTGGATCATGCGGGAGCAGTGTTGCATGACATCATGGCCGCCCCTGATAAGGGCATCCCTGAAGAAGTAATGGAACATGCGCGGTGCGTGGCCGTTGTGCCTCATCTGGTTAAAGGTGCTTTTGTGTTTGGCGCGGAAGGTGGCAGAGGCGTTGCTACCTGCCGGGTCGAAGGCGGCAAATGGAGCGCGCCGGCTTTCTTTGACATCTCAGGCGGAAGCTTTGGATTTCAAATCGGAGTCGAAGGCGTGGACCTGGTGCTGATCATCCAGAACTACAAGGGTATGCAGCGGTTGATGTCAAGCAAATTTGAGCTTGGCGGGGACGCTTCAGTGGCAGCCGGACCTGTGGGGCGCCATGCTGAAGCCGATACTGACTGGAAAATGAATGCCGAAATCCTGACTTACTCACGGGCCAGGGGCGTCTTTGCAGGCATTTCGCTGAATGGAGCTGTGATTGGCCGCGATGAAAGCTCAACGAAGGCCATTTACGGGTATAACGTGCCCACGCGCCGCATTCTGCAAGGCAGAATCGAAGCGCCTCCCGCGGCATACCCGTTTCTCAGCGCAGTCAGCGCGGCAGGCGGCGCAAATGATATGGGTAGCGCCTCAGAATAGCACTCGATTATGAACGCATTGCGAGCGCCATTGTCTGAGCTTCTGGCTTTGGCGCCCGCAAAGCCTAACTGAGAGTAAGTATGCTCTGAAATTCAGAAGAAACATTGCTTGCCTGCTCTCTTAGTCAATGTAAGTCAATTCATGGCGTCATGATAGCTTCCCCAAGCAAGAACAAATCATTTGAACAAATCGCCTACCAGGAGGGACTATGTTGATAAGCGACAAGGATAGCAATGCCTTCGGCCCCGCCTTTCTTTCCAGCGTGGGTCTTGGACGACGAATCGTTGAACTGGAACCTGAACAGTCATTTTTTACTCAGGTTGATCCGGCGGACTCCATCTTTTATCTGAAGGAGGGCCGCGCGAAACTTACCGTTGTTTCAGCTAACGGCAAGCAAGCCACCATTACTCTTCTTTCGCCTGGCGACTTCTTTGGAGAAGATTCGCTGGTGGCAGAGCCCGGCCTGCGCGTGGCGACAGCAACGGCCGTGAACACCTGCGTTGCGCTCAAGATAAAGAGAGAAGAGATGATTCGCGCCATGCATCAGGAGCCTGCATTCAGTGACCAGTTCATGTCTTATCTGGTGGCTCGTGGAATGCGCACCCAGGCCGACCTTGTCGATCAGCTCTTCAACACCTGCGAAAAGCGCCTGGCGCGCACTCTGCTGATGATGGCGGAAACAGGAAAGCCTGACGAGCCGCAGACTTTGATTCCCCCCATCACGCAGGAGACCCTGGCGGAGATGATCGGCACCACCCGGCCTCGCGTAAGCTTTTTTATGAACCGCTTCCGCAACCTGGGCCTCATCGATTACAAGGATCGCATCCAGGTGCACAGGCCGCGGCTCAGAGCTGTCCTGGCCGATTAGCAGTTTGCGACGCAGGTCCGATCCACAGCGAGGATCGGACCTGCGCGCGTCTTGAAGTTTATGAAGTTGGTCATTCTGCTCATGACAGGCAATCAGGGCAGAAAAAAGCACTGCTTAAGCCCTTCTTTACCAAGTAGAAAATACACGACCCTCGGAAAAACTACATGGCCGTCAGGCTTCAAGACCGGCCGGAACCTCCGGCCCGCTCGGTTTCAATCCGTTAAACCTAACAATCAAAACGGCTAATTTTTTCATCCGATGAGCAGCGTGTTTGGCATCTTTGTTGCATATTCATACGGGCATGAAGAGCCTATCCACGACCTCAGCCCCGTTCTCAGGCAAGCTGGCAGTCCTACTGCTGGCATGTGCAATCGGAATTCCCGCGCTAGCGCAGGATCAGCAACCAACCACTGACGACCAGAACGCGCCTCCTACTGCGGAACAAGAGCAACATTCGGCATCGGTCAACGTACCCAAGCCGAAGGAGGGTTTCTGGGGACACTTGAATCCATGGGCCAGCAAGAAGTATGTCAAAAAGCAGACTGACCCCATCAACGACCGGCTCAGTGAGCTGGATGAATTGAATGGTAAAAACGCGAGGGACATTCAGGACGTGGATGATAGGTCTCAGGCAGGCATCCGCCGGGCACAGGCCCGCGCCGATGAGGCCAATCAATTGGCCACAACCGCCGGCACCCAGGCTCAGCAGGCCAGCAACACCGCGCAGGGCGCCTCAGGCCATGTCAACCAGTTAAACAGTACTGTGAACGGCCTTGACCAGTACCACCCGGTCACCGAAGCCGACGTTAAATTCCGCAGCGGGCAGCCGGTGTTGTCGGCGGCAGCCCGCAAGCAACTGGACGACATGGCAAGCACTGTCGCCGGCCAGCAAGGATACATTCTGGAGATGGAGGCGCATTCTCCACTCGCCGGCAGCGCCGGCATCCAGAGCTCCGAGCGGCTGGCCGAAGCGGTCAAGCGCTACCTCGTCTCGCAACATGAAATTCCCGTCTATCGCTTGCACGCCGTTGCCCTCGGCAATGCGCGCAGCGAAGTCGCGGAAGACTCCAAGCCGGTGCGGATCAGCAGCGTGCATATCCGGTTGATGGAGAATAGCCTGGCGGCCAAGGGAGAGGCATCCCCCCAGAGTGCTGATTCCCTGACCGATACGGAGCGGCCCTAAGCCCGCTTACCCCCTCCCCAGGGGTATACAGCCCTGACGGTCGCACGCCGTTGGCCGCCAATAATCTCTCGCAACACGTACGAGAGAACCAATGCAAATTAGCCCCCGTTCCCCACGGGGGCATTTTTTTGCGCTGACTTTGAGGCTTGCTAATAGATACTCAGCGGGCTCTAGCATGAAGATTCAGCCGCTGTCGCTCAGGGATTTTTTGCCGGATTAGGTATGGGTAAGTTCGCTGAGCAGAACCTTGGCCTTGGCGGCCAGCGTATGCGCTCCGTCCACATCGCCTGAAGTTAACGCCTGCTTGGCCTGCTTGAGATACCGCCTGATTTGCGCGGCTGTTTTTCGCTCCTGCGTGTTCAGCGTGCGGTGGATACTTTTTAGCCCGCGCTCAGTGTCCGTGATCGAGTCCACTGTTTCACGCCATAGATCGGGAGGATCTCCCGATGAAAGCTGCCCGATGGCGCTCACGCCAGGGTTTTCGCCGGCGGCTTCCTGCGTATCGCCGGCCAACTTCTTGTGCCTGAAAATCGGCCTTGGTGTTTGTTGTGGCAGAACGGAATCGTCGGAGACGAGAGGTTGACTGGGAATCGTCAACATGGAGTCAGGAAGCTCAACAGGCTCGGCCGGTATAGCTGCATGGATAGACGGGGAAGAGTCTGAACCGGTTTGTGCCCGGTCAAGTGAATACATGCCGTGAGAAAAAACGGCAGCAGCCACGCGACACTTTTGGCAGGCAACTTCATCCGATTCAACCTTTGTCAAATTGTGAAACGCTTGCCTGAGGAAGATTCAGGCGTCCCCATTCCGCGGCAGCGAGTGGTATACGGAGCAGGAAGACCGCGCCGCGATCTGATTTCGATTCTACTTCAACGTTGCCGTGGTGCAACTGAAGAATGCGATAGGTCATGGCGAGACCGATGCCGCTGCCATTGCTGCGCGTGGTGAAATAGAGGTCGAATATTTTCTCTCGGATTTCATCCGGGATGCCGGGGCCCTGATCGGAAATTCTCAGCATGGCGGTCTTCCACGCGGATTTTCTTTCCTCCTCGAGGATGACTTCAAGCTGGCCGCCTTGCGGCATGGCCTGGGCGCCGTTTTGAATCACATTCAGTACAGCCTGCTTCAGCAGGTCAGCGTCGATATTAACCAGTAGTGGATTTGAAGGCATGCGGCTAACCAGAGTTACATTGCGCGTAGAAAGTTCCACCGTTGCCAACTCCAGCACATCGCCAATCACCGTTCGCAGATCCTGCTCGCGGAGTTTGAGTTCCACCGGCCGCGAGAAGTCCACCAGCATTTGCACCACGCGATCGAGGCGGTGAATCTCCGCATCGATGATTTCCAGATGACGGGCTGCTGGGGAGCTGGCGTCGGTCATCTTGCTCTTGAGCAGCGCCAGATGGACCACGATGGCATTGATGGGATTCTTTACCTCGTGACCGACACCGGCTGTGAGCCTGCCGATTGCTGCCATGCGGCGGGAAAGCTCAAGTTCTGATTCAATTTCCTCAGCCGACTCCAGGTCGTGCAGCGTAACCAGAGCGCCCAGCCCATGGCGGTTTTCTTCGTCATGAATAAAATCCAGTGAAGCCTGAACACGCCTTCCGGTTTCAGTAATGATCTCTTTCTGGACCAGGGTGAGGCCTGCCTCGTAGGCCTCGTCAAGGGCCTGGCCAAGCACCGTGGAGCGGTCAAATATCTCCTCCACATGCTGACCCAGAATGCCATTCTTTTCATTCGGCAAAAAACGCCTTGCCGCCTCTGAAACCAGCACGGCGCGCCCGTCACCGGTGAAGAGCAGGATGCCATCCTGCAGGTTGCCGAGAATTCGATTGAGATTTTCCTGCAACGCTGAGAAAACCTCTTCAACGTTGCGGATACGTTTGCCGATTCGCTCAATCTTGCTGGAGACGTGGGCCGCCATATCCTGTCCGCGATCTTTTTCTTCCTCGGCTGCCGTCTCGTCTGCGCTTGTCAAAACGTCAAGTTGCCGGCTGATCTGCTCCATGGGGTGCAGTGCCAGGTTACTGAGCAGAAAGGCCGCCAACAGCGCTGTCCCCAGTACAAAGCCCATGAGCGTTATGGCCGCGTTAAGCCACGGTTGATAAACGGCGCGCAGAAATGTGGTGCGCACGCCCACGTTTACGGTAATAAATGGCTGGCCGTTACGCTCCAACGGCACCACCACGTTAAACACGCGTGGCGGACCAAAAACTTCTCTCATCAGCTGAATAGGATTGGCGTTGATCAGCTGGCTCAGGTCGGGGCGTACAGGCAAAGGCTGGTCTTCATTGTCGGGGTTGGTGCTGAGCAGCGTGCTCTGCCGGCTGTCACCTATATTGATGTCATATACGGTGAGCGAATAACGGTTGACCGATTCGACCACCGCCTGCAGGGCAGCATTGTTGCGGACGGCTTCGGCCTCGAGATTGCGCAACTGCGCCGGATTGTCCGGATCCACCGTCTGGTCTTTCAGTCCCGCCTCCAGTGCATTGCGCAATGCAAACAGAACCTGGTTGGCTACCATGCGGTTAGTCTCGTAGGACTGCTGAACGGCCGAGTGCAGAAGCTGGGTCACGTAGACCAGCGAGAGCAACCCGGAGATGAGAAACACCAGGGCGGTGATGGCCAGGACGAGTTTGGTCTTGAGGCGCATGACTCAATCTTGCCGGTCGGTATGGGCTTGACTGTATAGCTTGAGCTTGTTGTGGAGCGTCTTGAGGCTCACGCCCAGAATCTCCGCGGCGCGTGTCTTGTTTTGTCCCGTAGCTTCAAGAGTGCGCAGAATCAACTGCCGCTCGGCATCGTCAACGGTTGACCCAACGTGGATCGGCACTAAACTTGCATCGTTCACCTGCGCGGCAGCAATCTGGCCCTTGCCAAAGCCCGGAGGCAGGTGGCCGGCATCGAGTGGAGCGCCGTCTGTGCAAAGTATGACTGCCCGCTCGATGGTATTGCGCAACTCGCGTGCGTTGCCCGGCCAGTCATAAGCCATCATCCGGTCAAGCATCGACGCAGCTATGCCGGAAACTCGCCGGCCATGTTTCAGATTCATCTCCGTTACCATGGCTTCTATTGTCGCTGGAAGATCTTCAAGATGCTCGCGCAGCGGTGGCATGGGAATGTGGAAGACGTTAAGCCGGTAATAAAGGTCGGGGCGTAAGCATCCCTCGGCAATAGCCGTTTCGGGATCTCGATTTGTCGAGGCCAGCACGCGCACGTCAATCTCCTGCTCGGTGCGCGCCCCCAGCCGGCGGAGCTTGCGCTCTTCAAGCACGCGCAGCAGCTTGGCTTGTGTGGCTACCGGCATCTCGGCCAGTTCGTCCAGCAGCAACGTACCGCCTGAAGCAAGTTCGAAGCAGCCGGCTCGCCGCTCAGCCGCGCCGGTGAAGGCGCCTTTCTCGTGACCGAAAATCTCGCTCTCAATCAGAGTCTCGGGAATTGCGGCGCAGTTGACCGCGACAAACGGATGCTTCTTGCGCGGGCTGAGATTGTGCAGCGTGCGCGCCACCAGCTCTTTCCCTGTGCCGCTCTCGCCGGTGATAAGCACCGCAACGTTGGAAGGCGCAATCTGCTCGATCAGCGCAAAAATCTCCCGCATTTGCGGTGAGCTGCCCACCAATGCGCCCAGCACGCCGGTTTCGCGCAAACGCCGGCGCGCCACTTCAAGTTCAATTTCGGTTTCGCGCTGGCGCGTTGCATTGGCCAGGATAGTGCGCAGGCGTGTCGCGTCAACAGGCTTTTGCAAAAAGTCGTATGCGCCCATCTTCATGGCGTCCACGGCCAGTTCGATCGAACCCATCGCGGTCAGCACTACCACCGCCAGATTGGAGTTGACCCCCGATCCTTCCTCAGCCAATTTTGTCAGCAGGCCTATGCCGTCAAGCCGTGGCATCTTCAGGTCGGTGACCACGATATCAGGGTTCCAGGCCAGCGCCTTTTCCCAGCCTTCGATGCCGTCGCGCGCAGTCTCGGTGCGATATCCCCAGCCGGAGATCAACTCCGCAAGCCCCATCAGCGCGTTAGGCTCGTCTTCAACAATCAGGACCTTGGCAGTGTTGTGCATATTTGTTTTCGACACAGTTAGTAGTATGCACCCTCATGGGGGCGGGCATCAGACTTGTTTCATGCCTTATCTTTCAAGGAGCGTCTGCGTCGATGTGGGCGCTCTTTGCCTGAAAAACTTCTGCTGAAACGCTCCTCTATAAATGATTGTACCGGGTACTTTTTTACACGCAGCAATGTAAATATTGCTGGCCGTTGGCCGTCTATTTTCAGCACAAATTAGCTATCTCCTTCGTTCACCTTAAGTTACAGTTTGGAACCCAGGTTGCAGTAAGTATTGCGGGAGAGGCGTGTCTATTTGGGGGCAAACTTTCATTCACGCCTGTACAGTCCTCAATTCTCAATCACAGTTTTCTGGCCTGGTTTTTAAAAACTAAAAAACCATCCGGAAAAGTCAGTCGACAAAACTCTTTGTCACCTTCCGAAGGAGAAGAAACATGCATTTCTTTCGACTGCGACTGGTGGCGGCTCTGCTGCTTGGAATAACGGTTATATCCGTAGCGTCCACCTATTTTGATGTGTTGGCGCACAGGCATACCTTGCGCAGCGAGCTTGCGCGCAGGACAGAGTGGTTCGGCGCCAGCCTGCAACCACAGATCGAACAGCAATTCACCACTGGGTCAACCGGCGACTGGCCGGCGATACTTGCGCACCTTCGCCAGCATCCTGATCAACCCAGCCTCGCAGTCTTTGACAATGAAGGTGCGCTGCTTGCATCCACCGGCGATATCGTTCCGCTCAAATACATTCATCCCGAATTTCTAAAGCGCGCCTTTTCCGCAGGAAAGGAAGCCAGCGCCTTTGTCAAAATAACGGACGATCAGAGCCAGGTCCAGAGCCAAACCGAGTCAAGTAAAGCCGGCGCCGACAACCAAGGCCCAAGTGCTGGCTCTTCAGCCCGGCTTTGGTATGAAGATGCAATACCGCTGCACAACGGAGATCGCTCTGTCGGCGCGTTACTGATGCTCGTCGACGCTGACTATATCCGCACCGATGGAAACGAAGTCTGGCGAAGAAGTTTTTTGCGCATAGCGGCATTGGTGGTTCTGGTTGTGGTGGTAACGCTGGCCATGGTTCGCTGGTTTCTGTTGCTGCCTCTCACTCGCGCAGCTGATTGGCTGCGCCGTCTGCGCCATGGCGAAGCTGATGTTGAAGAGGGCGCAACCGAGTTTGGCTACCTGGTTCCGCTGGCAAAGGAAGTTACTTTCCTGACTGAAAATCTGACCCGTGCGCGCGTGGCGGCTGAAACTGAAGCTCGTCTCCGCGACGCGGCAGAGCATGTTTGGACGGCTGATCGGTTGGCCGTGCACGTGCGCGAACGTTTAGGCAATGGCAAGTTATTTGTCGTTTCAAACCGTGAGCCCTATATGCATGTGAAGCATGGAAACGCGACTGAATGTATCGTTCCGCCAAGTGGATTGGTAACCGCCCTTGAGCCAATCTTGCAGGCTTGCGACGGAACCTGGATTGCGCACGGCAGCGGTAGTGAAGATGCCGCATTCGTTGATGCGCATGACCGGCTGCGCGTTCCGCCGGACGAAATGCGCTATACCTTGCGCCGCGTCTGGCTGAGTCCTGAAGAAGAAGCCGGCTATTACGAAGGCTTCTCAAACGAAGGCTTGTGGCCGCTTTGTCACATCGCGCATACGCGGCCAATCTTCCGCGCCAGCGATTGGACATATTACCAAAACGTAAACAAAAAGTTCGGCGAAGTGCTTGTTGAAGAAATGCGCGACACCGAGCATCCGGTGATCTTCGTCCAGGATTATCACTTCGCTTTGCTACCGCAAATCATCAAGCACGCCAGGCCCGACGCGCGCGTAGCCATCTTTTGGCATATTCCCTGGCCCACTGCGGAGGCCTTTGCGATATGCCCCTGGCAAGCCGAGTTGGTAGATGGAATTGTATCCGCCGATGTAATTGGCTTTCATCTTCAGTCTCATTGCAATAATTTTCTTGCCACTGTTGATCGAGTTCTGGAGTCAAGGACGGATTGGGAGCATTTCAGCATTCGGCGCAAAGGACATCATTCCTCCGTGCGCCCTTACCCGATCAGTGTGGCATGGGATGAACACGAGCCCGAAACTTGCGTCCAGGAACCCAAACAAATCGAAGATAACAAGGCAGGCAAATCAAATGGCTTCAATCGATTTGCGGGCAATGAAGGTCTGGCCACAGTATCTGAAATCAGGCCCATGGCCGGAGCCAGCCCTGTGCATCGCGAACTAGGCATCGAAGGCATGCATCTTCTGCTCGGTGTGGATCGTTTGGACTATACCAAGGGCATTGTGGAGCGATTGCTGGCGATTGAGCAGTTGCTTGAAGAGCATCCATGGTATATAGAGCAATTCGTGTTTGTTCAAATCGCATCTCCCAGCCGCACGCGCATACCCAGTTACGCAAACCTGCGCATCCAGGTCGAAGAAACCGTAGAGCGTATCAACCGCCGTTTTCAAACTTCGCGCTGGAAGCCGGTGATTCTGATTCAACGTCAATGCAGTCATGACGAGATTGCGCGTTATTACCGGGCTGCCGACTTGTGCCTTGTAACTTCACTGCACGACGGCATGAACCTGGTTGCGAAGGAGTATCTTGCCGCCCGCAATGACTGCGATGGCGTTCTGGTGCTAAGTCGCTTCGCCGGCGCTGCGCAGGAACTGGGTGACGCTCTTCTCGTCAACCCCTACGACATTGTTCAGGTAAGTGAAGCCATTCACACTGGGCTGCAAATGAGCCGGGAAGAACGGCGGCTGCGAATGGAGCGCATGCGGCATCAGGTAAGAGAGCACAACGTGTATCGGTGGGCATCCACTATCCTTACCGACTTATGCGCAGTGCGGCTCGATGACGAGATTTTAGCTGTCGCCCTCAATCGGTCGCAGCGCATGCTTGCGTGAACAAATGCAACTAAGAAGGAGGGGCATTTTATGGAAATGCTACTGGAATCTGAAATGCTCAATGTGAATACTCGTGTCAAATTGAATGTATCGGGATTTTTCCAATCAGTGACTGACTCGCGCGAGAGCGCCTTGATGCTCGACTTTGACGGAACCCTGGCGCCCTTCCGTATCGATCCGACCACTGTTCGGCCGTGGTCTGGTGTCAGGAAATTGCTGCAGGACATTCAGGATGCGGGCCGCACCCGAATTGTTGTCGTCAGTGGAAGACCGGCTCTTGATGTGGGGCGGCAACTAGCCTTGCGCACGCCCTTGGAAGTTTTTGGCGCGCATGGTGCCGAGCGGCTGTTCCCAAACGGTCAGCTTATACGTGATGCATTGCTTCCTCAGCAAATGCAGGCGCTGATTGATGCCCGCCATGTGATTCACTCAATTCCGTTGAAACCTGGAATCAGAGTTGAAGAGAAATGGAATGCAATTGCAATGCACTGGAGAGGCGCATCCACGCAGTCAATTCAACTGGCGCAATCGAGCTATGCTGATTTATTTCGCCCATTTGCAGAGAGTCCCGGCATGCAGATGTTGCTGTTTGACGGAGGTGTGGAACTGCGCGCCGGCCGCAACAAGGGCGACGTAGTTCTCCAGCTGTTGACAGAACTGCAGTGCGATTCACCGGTTGCGTACCTCGGAGACGACTCCACCGACGAAGATGCCTTTCAGACTCTGGGCGATCGGGGACTAGGGGTATTGGTAAGGAGCAAATGGGTGCCCAGTGCGGCAAGTCTTTGGATCCGCCCTCCCCATGAACTTCGCAACTTTCTGGCTGCATGGCTGAGTGCGCTAAAGCAGTGACTAATGCATCCGTTTTGATAAGTAGATGCATTTGCTCGCTTGCCATTCCAGAATAATTCCGTCAATTTGTTGAAGGCTTTTTTGAAAGGAGCGTCTTCTGACTCGCACGATGAAATCGACTTCACATCTAAAGCCAGAAGAGCGCGACAGCCAACCGGATAACTGTCAGGCATCGAACTATATTCGGCACAGTTGGAAGAAACTTACACGCTCAATGAACGATTACTCTTCCTTCGTAGATATAAAGGTAAGAGGAAATCCTGTTCTTTACCTGCCTGCCGAATTACCGGCCAACAATGAAGTGACCGATCTGCATAACCTGATTGAGATAAAATCGTTGCCGCGAATAATTCAGCGAATGGGCGATGTAAAGCCTGAAGATCTGCCCGCCCCGGGATTGCTTTATCTACCCCATCCGTATGTGATTCCCGGAGGGCGTTTTAACGAAATGTATGGGTGGGACAGCTACTTTATTGCATTGGGATTGATCAGCAGTGGTTTGCATGATCTTGCCAAAGGCATGGTAAACAACCTTCTATTCGAGATAGAACACTACGGCACCGTGTTAAATGCAAATCGAAGTTACTATCTTACGCGCTCGCAGCCGCCATTTCTTACCGCAATGATCTGCTCGGTATATAAGTGCAAGAACATCTTCCCAGATCACGAGGTCGGTCTCGCCTGGCTTAGAGGAGCCTACAAGCTTGCCGATAAATATCACGCGACGTGGATGCAGCCGCATCACTATGCAGGTAGCACAGGACTATCCCGTTATTTTGATCTTGAAGCCGGCCCGGTTCCTGAATATGCCGATCATAATACTTACTTCCACGATGTAATCAGTTGGCTTCTCGCGCACCCTCTCGAGGACCCGGGATATCTTATGTGGAATCGCCACCGCATGGATTCAGCAAATGGAACTCAAAGCGGGCATTTGGCCGTCAGTCCAAAAACCGGCGTCATGCGTGAGCGTGCCAGCGTCAAGAGCCAAAGTCTCACTGAAGATTTTTATCTTGGTGATCGTGCCATGCGCGAGTCGGGCTTTGATTGCAGTTTTCGGTTCGGACCATTTTGTGGATTGACGCACCATTTTGCGCCCGTTTGCCTGAACAGTCTGCTGTACCGTTACGAGCGCGATATGGCCTGCCTGGCCCGAGATCTCAATCTTGAAGCCGACGAGCATAATTGGAACACTCTGGCAAAGCATCGCGCAGAAGCAATCCAGAAATATTTGTGGCGACAGGAAAAAGGAATGTTTATGGATTATAACTTCGTCCGCGAACTAACGTCAGGATATAACTATCTATCCACCTACTATCCCATGTGGGCAGGCCTTGCTACCACAGATCAGGCTAAGCTGCTGCGCGCGAATCTGCATATCTTTGAGCGCTCCGGTGGCCTTGCAATGAGCCCTACAACAAGTGGGATGCAGTGGGATGAGCCATATGGATGGGCGCCTTGCAACTGGATTGTTGTGGAATCATTGATGGCCTATGGCTACCTTGACGATGCCCGCCGTATTGCTAAAGCCTTTGTGCGTACGATCGACAGAAACTTTGCGCGCGATGCGAACATGCGCGAGAAGTACGACGTAGTTAAAGGAGACGCCGAGGTTCATGTGACCGCAGGATACAAAGAAAATGTAATCGGGTTTGGATGGACCAACGGAGTCTATCTTAAGATGCAGGAATTCCTGGAGGGAACCGCCGATTAACACCTGACGCAATCATGCATTTCATTACTTTAGTCATACCGCTAACCGATTGATTCTATTGCCCAATAATCCAGCAAGAAAATGAATAACCTCTAAAATATTTAATAAATATTGCGGAACACAATAATTATGTTGTATTTTTTTTCCCTGTAGTCAAGTTGGGAAATCTGCCCACCCCTAGCCACGTCAGCACAAAAAGGAGCATGTCATGGTATTGAGCCAACCCTTGTCCACTTGGATAAACTCCCGCCTTCAAAACAACGCCCTGAGCGTTATTGGCATTTTTATGTTTCTCTTCGCACTCTGTGCGAGCAGCACTGTGGCCTCAGCCCAGCCGGCTTTTGTTCAACAGTGCAGTTCATTTGGCGACTATGTTGAATCTGCCTCCTGCGCGCTTAGCGGAGTCGGTTCGGGACATGCTTTAGTGATTGGCGTTTTTGTATCTGGCTCAGCCACTCCGACTGTGTCCGCCTCGACCGGATCGCCGTCGAGCGCCATTTCAAATCTTACTGACTATCAAGGCTCGATGGACACATACATCCTGGCGAATACCGCATCGGGAAGCAATACGATTACAGCCACCACAAGCGGCTATGAAAATATCTGGATCACGGTGTCAGAGTTTTCCGGCGTAGCCACCTCTTCTCCGTTGGATACCAGTGCTACTGCATCGGAGGTTGGTGGCTGGGACTCTACGACAGCGGTCACAGGTAACTTCACCACGACGGCGGCAAGCGACTTGCTGTGGTCCATGTGCTACGGCATTCCATCCTACATCCAGTGGTCCGCGGGCACTGCGCCAATCACGTGGACCGCGACGAATAGTTATTCGACAGCGGGTGTCATCGCCGAATACGGCGATGCCGGCGCAGCGGGAACCTACTACGGGCAGTGCAACACCACTACAACTAATGGCGGCGCCGATGCGGCAAGCATCATGACCGTGGCGCTGAAGGCTGCGACGAACGTTGTAGCCACACCTACCTTCAGCCCGGCGGCCGGGACGTATGCTTCCGCACAGACGGTAACCATCAGCGATTCAACCTCCGGCTCAACGATTTACTACACCACAAACGGAACAACGCCAACGACCGTGTCAAACACCTACAGCACAGCGATCACTGTGTCTGCCAATGAGACATTGGAGGCTCTCGCCACCCACAGTGGCGATACAAACAGCTCCGTAGGTTCCGCGGCATACGTCATTAATGGGCCGGCGGCTACGCCAACCTTTAACCCGGCAGCCGGCGCATATGGCCCGGCACAGAGTGTGACCATCAGCGATGGAACCTCCGGCGCGACCATTTACTACACAACCAACGGAACAACGCCAACAACCGCTTCCGCCACCTATGCCTCGGCAATCACGGTTTCGGCTACCGAGACGTTGGAGGCCATCGCCACGCACAGCGGTTACTCAAACAGCGCTGTCGGTTCTGCAGCTTATACGATCAACGGGCCCGCGGCAACGCCAACCTTCAACCCGGCAGCGGGTACTTATTCAACATCGCAGACGGTGACCATCAGTGATGGAACCTCTGGCGCGACGATTTATTACACAACCAACGGAACAACGCCGACAACCGCCTCAAACACCTACAGCACGGCGATTACGGTTTCAGCTACGGAGACGCTGGAGGCTATTGCAGCCAAGGCGGGTTATTCAAACAGCGCAGTAGGTTCAGCGGCTTACACCATCACCGGGACTGTAGCCACGCCAACCTTTAATCCAGTAGCTGGTGCGTATGGTCCGGCTCAGTCGGTCACCATTAGCGATGGAACCTCGGGCGCAACCATTTATTACACAACCAACGGCACCACGCCGACGACCGCTTCAACTACCTATGCATCAGCCATCACCGTATCGGCCACTGAGACGCTGGAGGCCATCGGTGCGGAGACGGGCTATACGACCAGTGCGGTAGCTTCGGCGGCATACACAATTAATGGAGCGGTAGCCACGCCCAGCTTCTCGCCCGCGGCGGGTACGTATTCCTCATCGCAGACGGTGACCATCAGCGATGGAACATCGGGCGCAACCATCTACTACACCACCAACGGAACAACACCCACGACTGCTTCAGCCACCTATGCCTCGGCGATCACGGTTTCGGCAACTGAGACGCTGGAAGCAATTGCAGCCAAGGCGAACTATTCAAACAGCGCTGTGGCTTCGGCGGCTTATACCATCAGCTCCGGATCAGGCACTCCAACGTTTGTTCAGCAGTGCAGCTCATACGGTGGCTATGTTGAAACTGCCTCTTGCACACTCAGTGGAGTAGGTTCGGGGCATGCGCTGGTGATCGGCGTTTATATTTCCGGCTCCGCTGCACCGACCGTTACAGCCACTACCGGCACACCCTCGACCGCCATTTCTAACCTGGCCGACTACCAGGGCGCAATGTACACATACTATTTGGCGAATACTTCATCTGGTAGCAACACGATTACAGCCACAACCACCGGCTACGAGAATATCTGGATCACGGTATCGGAGTATTCAGGCGTAGCCACAACTTCTCCGCTGGATACCACCGGCACAGCATCGGAAGTTGGAGGCTGGGACGCGACGACTGTATCCACGGGTAACTTCACCACGACCGGCGCTAATGACTTGCTGTGGTCCATGTGCTACGGCATTCCATCCTACGTCCAGTGGTCCGCAGGCACGGCGCCAATCACGTGGACCGCGGCGAATAGTTACGCGTCAGCAGGCTTGATCGCAGAATACGGTGATGCCGGCACAGCGGGAACTTACTACGGTCAGTGTGCTACTACAACAACCAATGGCGGCGCCGATGCGGCAAGTATCATGACCGTCGCGCTCAAGGCCGGATCGGGCGCTCCTACAACAGCCACGCCCACATTCAGTCCTGCGGGTGGGGCCTATGGCCCGGCGCAGACAGTGTCCATCAGCGATTCCACATCAGGATCGACCATCTACTTCACCACCAACGGCACCACGCCCACGACTGCTTCGCCCACCTATAGCGCAGCCATCACTGTCTCGGCTACCGAAACTGTAGAAGCCATCGCAACAGCCAGCGGCTATACACAAAGTGCGGTGGGCTCCGCAGTGTATACCATCAACGGCGCGGCGGCCACGCCCACATTCAGTCCGGCGGCAGGTGCATATGGCCCGGCGCAGTCGGTCACCATCAGCGATTCCACCTCCGGTGCGGCGATTTATTTCACCACTAACGGAACCACGCCAACAATAAGCTCGTCAGTTTATAACTCGGCCATCACAGTTTCGTCCACAGAAACAGTGGAGGCAATTGCCATAGCCAGCGGCTATTCGCAAAGCGCTGTGGGTTCAGCTGCCTACACTATCAACGGCGCGGTAGCCACGCCCAGCTTCAGCCCGGCAGCCGGAACGTATTCCTCGGCACAGACGGTCACCATCAGCGATGGCACTTCGGGCGCAACCATTTACTACACCACCAACGGCTCAACGCCCACCACCGCTTCCACCACCTATGCATCAGGCATCACGGTCTCCGCCACTGAGACGATTGAAGCAATCGCGGCCAAAGCCGGCTATTCAAACAGCGCAGTAGCTTCAGCAGCCTATACCATCACCGGTGCGGCAGCCACGCCCAGCTTCAGCCCGGGCGCCGGCACCTATAACTCCACGCAAACTGTAACCATCAGCGACGGAACTTCGGGCGCTACCATCTACTACACAACAAACGGCACAACACCCACGACCGCATCGAGTGTCTATGCCTCAGCTATCTCGGTCACGTCCACTGAGACTCTTGAAGCAATCGCCACGGCTAGCGGTTACACGCAGAGCGCCGTGGCATCGGCAGTGTATACCCTCCAGGTAGCCACATCCGGCTTCAGTCCGGGCGCAGGCAACTATAGCTCGTCGCAGTCAGTAACCATCAGCGATTCTACTTCGGGATCGACGATTTACTACACCACCAACGGTTCAACGCCCACCACTGCATCGGCGACCTATAACTCGGCAATCACTGTTTCGGCAGCTGAAACACTCGAAGCCATTGCCACACACAGCGGCTACTCAAACAGCGCGGTAGCGTCAGCGGCTTACACCATCGGTGCGAGCGGAGCGATCGCGACGGTTCAGCACAATAGCGGGTCCACTGAAAGTGGCACCTCGCTTGCAGTTGCGTTCCCAGGCAACGTTACATCAGGAAACGTAATACTGGTTGCCGAGAGCACGTACGACGCGGAGACTCTTGATGCGCCGACGGATACAAAGGGCAACAGCTTCACGCAGTTGGTGACGGCTGGCACTTCAGGCGATTCAGTGGCAGCAGTCTACGCAGCCACCACCAATGGCTCCGGCGCCGATACCGTAACCTGCAACGTCAGCGCCTCAAATAATATTCACTGCCACATCTACGAGGTGCAGGGCATCTCAACAAACGTGGACAAAACGGGAAATTCCACTGTAAGCAGCACGTCGCAGACTGTCTCCACTTCCGCATCCACTACGAATGCCGATGATTACGTTTTCGCGTACTTCAGCGACAACGATAATGGAGCAACCCTGACGGCCGGGACAGGGTATGGTGACACTGAACTGTCCAATGATGGCGGCGACAGCGGTTTCTCTGAGAACAAGGTCGTGATCGCCACCGGAGTGCAGACGGCGACAGCGACGTCAAATACATCTGACGCCGACGTTAACGTGATTGTGGCTCTGAAGGCGACAGGAACGCCGACGGTATCGACTCCATCCTTCGGCCCGGCGCCCGGAACTTACACCTCGGCGACGACAGTTACCCTCAGCGATTGGACCTCTGGCTCAACCATTTACTTCACCACCAACGGAGCCACGCCGACCACCAACTCGACGGTTTATGCGAGCCCCATCTCGGTCCCTGCCACAGAAACAATCGAAGCGATGGCCACAGCCAGCGGCTTTGCCAACAGCGCGGTAGCTTCAGGCGTTTATACCATCGCTCCACTGGCAGCCACGCCCACCTTCAGCCCCGGTGCCGGCACGTATACCACTTCGCAGACGGTAACCATCAGCGACGGAACCTCCGGCTCAACCATCTACTACACCACCAATGGCACAACGCCGACGACCAACTCGAGTGTTTATAACTCGGCAATCACGGTGTCGGCGTCCAGTGAAACATTGGAGGCCATCGCCACGGCTAACGGCTATACGCAGAGCGCAATAGCCTCGGCAGTGTATTTCATCAATCCGGTAGCCACGCCGGCCTTTAGTCCTGCCAGCGGCACCTATACTGCGGCGCAGACGGTAACCATCAGCGACGGAACCTCAGGCTCAACCATCTACTACACCACCAACGGCAGCACGCCAACAACAAATTCAAGCATCTATGCCTCGGCAATTACAGTCTCGACCACGGAGACGCTGCAAGCCATCGCCACACACAGCGGCTATACGAGCCTGGTTGGCGAGGCGGTTTACTTCATTGACTCGGGTACAACCGGAACCTGCGACGGAATGTCGCTTGGCACGTCCGTAGCCGGCACCGCGGATATGAATGGATTTGTTCCCTTCCAAAGCGCGACAACCGGCCTGGTGTCTTTATGGAACACCAACATCGCCAACGCCGCTACCGACCCGAACAACGCGGCCATTCAAACTACGGCCGGGTTTGCGGGTGAATCCCTGCACATCAACTTCGGGTCATCGCCCAGCGACGGCGGCATTCCGTTCATGATCGTAGACTCGTCTTCAACTCCAAAGGTAGCCATCAATGTAATCGACTACGCAAATCAAAGCGATAACGTTGTGGCGCCGTATCCAAGCAATGTTCCCATTGAAGGCGCCGCGGCCGACTGCTCGGGCTGGCCAGACACTTACCAGTCCGACTCGCACACCAACGTGCTCGACCGCTATACCTGCTGGGACTATGAGACATACAACACCAACCGCTGCAATGGGTTGTATGACGCGTCTGGCGAGGCAATCTGGGATATGCAGAACGGCAACTATCGCCCCTGGGGTTGGACTTCAACCGATGCCGCTGGACTGTCGGTCATGGCCGGTCTGACGAAATATGATGAAGCGGCTTCAGGACACATCAATCACGCCATCCGCTACACCATGCAACAGTCGAAGAACGACGCCAATGCAGGGTACTTCGTAGAACCTGCCAGTCACTCGGCGGGCACCAGCTATGGCGCGCCCACAGTGGAAGGAATGCGGCTGCGGCTGAATTCTACATTCAACATCTCCAGTTACTCGGCAATCAACCAGACCATTCTGACCGCACTGCAACAGTATGGAATGATCATGGCCGACAACGGTGGTTATCTCTTCCTGCAGGAGCCACCGATTCGCGCTGGAACGACAGCGATCTGGTCAACCTTGCCGGCATTCCGTCAACTGACTTCACCGTCGTCCAGATGACTCCCGCTTACCCTGGCTACGATTCAGTTACGGCTCCAACTGGCAATCCCCCAACGATCAACAGCTTTACAGCTTCGGCATCCAGCGTATCGTCAGGGAATCCTGTCACGTTCAACTTCAGCGTAAGCGGCGACTCTTTCGACTACATCGACATGATCGGACCGGTTCGTCTGGAGGATGGCAACGGCAGCGTAACCATCAACCCCACGGCCACCCAAACCTATACGTTGTACTCGGTAAATCAATACGGAAACAACGGAGCAGGCGACGGGTATGGAATAGTCCAAAGCACACCGATCACTGTTGTCGTGCCTGGTTCAACAGTTGTGGCGCCAACCTTTACCCCGGTGGCTGGCACGTATAGCGCGGCGCAGGTGGTTACGCTGAACACGACAACGTATCCATATGCAACCATCTACTACACCACTGACGGATCAACACCGACGACCAACTCTACGATGTACCCGCAGGTGCCTCAGCCAATGGGCTCCCAGAGTGTGGGCAATCTGGAGTCGATCACAGTCTCTACCACTTCGACAATCAAGGCCATCGCCGTAGTGACTGGCTATTCGTCGCCAAGCTCGGTAAGCTCGGCGAGTTACACCATCAACTAACAACCATTAATCTGACCAAACAAAGAGAGCCCGGGCAATTACCCGGGCTTTCTTATTATGTTTTAGAAGTTAGTTGCGAGACGCAGAACATAGCTGCGCCCAGGTGCAATCGCGTTGCCTGAAAACAACCCTCCGAAATCAATGACGTTGAGCCTGTTGTTCAGGTTGTCGCCGTCGGCTTGAATGCGTATGCTCATGCGATTGCTTTTGTATACATCTGCTCCAATTGATGCGTTAACGGCCAGCAAGGGCAGAATGCGCCCGCGTGTGAAGTTGATGCGGCTGACCACCTCCGGTCCGTATTCCGCAAGGGCCTCCGTTTCAGTGCCGGTAAAGTCAAAAGGCAGACCAGACCCATAGGTGGCGCCGGATGCAATCTGGATGCGCGGCGCTATCTGATATTGAAATCGAGTCCGCAGCGTGTTGCGCTGATCCTGCGAGTCAGGGAAATGCCCCGTGGTTTGAGTGAGCGCAGCGGTCGCGTCATCCCCTAGAAACAAACCGCCGGTAACCGGATACCACGCGTTGCCGACCATATAGGAATAACTCGCATAGCCGGAGAGTTTTCCGGCACGAACCAGTGATATCTTCCCTTCCGCTCCGTAAATGACCGCCTTATCAAAGGCGATGGGATAACTGACGCCGGTATTCAGCAGTTGGTCGTCGTCGGCATAGTTTCTAACATCGCGCCGATAAACATTGGCGTCAACAACTATTCGATGGGCAATAGCTTCAGTAACTCCACCTTCGTAATAAGTGCCCGTGGATGGTTGAACAGGCAGATGCAGGACAGAAGGATCGAGCTGGTTGATCCATTGCGAACTGGTGATCAAAATATTTTCAAATGAAGGCGTCTGAAAGATGCGATCCCAGGATGCATGAATCACCATGTCAAGCGAAGGCACAGAACGTCCGATTGAAACTCGCGGGCTGAATGCATTGCGGCTTAGCAGCAGTTGGTAGTGGTCCCAGCGCAAGCCGGCGCTCACCGTCCACTTGCCGAGGCGTATGAGATCCTCGACAAATGCAGCTTGCTCCAGATCTGGGCGACTGGCGAAAAAAGGTGGTGCGGTGGTAGGCGTGCCGGGGTCGAATTGTGTTGGATCGGTAATAGTGAAACTGAAGTTCTCATGCAGGAAGGTGGTATCAGATTCGACTCCGGCCCTGATTTCCTGATTTCTGCGGTGAGTGGAGTAGGCAGCCTTGAAGTAACCTTCACGGAAATCATTGTGCTGAGCGGCGATGATCGGGGTTGAGTTCTGATTCGAGTTAAGATCATTAGCATTTTCACGCACCATACCAGCAAGCGTGCTCTGGCTATCCGGAGAAAAGTTGTGCTGGTAGCGGACCGTGCCCATGTTCTCGAAGTTATCCCCGGTCTGTAACTGCCCGGCTTGTTCCTGCACCAATTCATTGGGAATCTCGAAGCGCGAAAGCTCATGACGAACACTGAGATTTAAACGATCGTTTGCTGTCAAATCGCGCGCATAGTAGACGGCGAAATCTCCGGTCGTTCCGCGGTTGGTATAGTTCTCAGGCACTACGGGATTAAGATAATGCGCCGACATATTTCCCGAGGCGCTCGCCCCAAAACTATTCTTGCCCCACACATCCTGTAGTTGCGCATACGAGGTGCCGGTATCATAACTGCCTCCGGACAAAACCACCTGACCATGCATGCCCGCGCCGGTTTCGCGAAGAGTATTCAGTTCAACCACGCCGCCCATCTTGCGCCCATATTCAGCGGGAATGCCGGCGGTATAGATGCTCATGGAATCGAGATCGTCGGCCTCAATCTCCGGGCCAAAACTGGGCGAACGGTTGTCTGTAAGCGGTATTCCGTCAAGGATAAACTGCGTTTGATACTCTGAGCCGCGCGGATGCAGAACGGCATTGCCCTCATAAAGCCAGCCGGGCTGCGAGTTAACCAGGTCCTGAACAGACCTGCCGGGCAGCGACCCAACACGCTCTGCAATCTGCTGCGAGCCAATCTGCATGATCGAGCTGGGGCGATAGGGATCGATCAGCGGCGGCGTGCCACTTACTGCCACCGATATCTTGACCGGGGCAATCGCAAGTTTGATTGAGTACTCGACAGGGATGGCCGAGCGAACTTCAACGATTGCCTGGGCTGCGGCAAAACCATGCTTTTCTACGCGCACCTGATAAATTCCATAAGCCAGCGTCTGAATATCGGCCGCGCCCTTTTCACTGGTCGCAAACCTACTTTGATATTGATTTGCCTCGCTGGAGAGGGTGACCTCAGCTCTGAGTCCCTGGCCATTCGGATCCGTCACGTTCAGGCGCAACTCGCCCGTATTCACCTGGGCGAGCGCGGAGGACGCTGCGCCGATCGCAAGCAAAATCAGAATTTTTGAAATTGCATGGTTGGGCATTGGAGGAGGACTCAGCCGTGGTGTTCTTCCTCTAAAGTATCAGGAAGTTCCCATTGGCTGCGAACGCCCGCGTACTATGTGCTCCCTGGAGTCGTGCTTCGATACCTGGCCGCGGTCTCGAAGCTGGCGCGCTGCGTTCGCTGCGGAGGCAGCCCGCGCAGTACCAGTTCCACGTCGTCCACGATCATCTTTCCAATCTCATGCATAATCTCCGGGACATTTCCGGCTCGATGCGCCGACAAAATTGTATTCGGAGTGCGGCGGGCGCGGTGATCCGGCGGAATGGGTTCCTCAGGAAAAACATCGATCGCGGCGCGAATGTGCCCCGACTCGCAGGCATCGAGCAGATCGTCAAAGTTCACAATCCCCGCCCGGCTCACCAGCACCACCACCGATCCTCGCTGCATAAGGCTGAAATATTTTTTGTCAATCGAGCCTGCGTTTTCCGTGGTAGGCGGCGCCAGGATAAAAACAACGCGAGAACGGCGGAACAATTCTTCCAGCCCCACCGGATGCAATTGCATATTGCACAGAATCTGCTCGTGAACCCAGGGATCGTGCGCCAGAATCTCTCCCTGAAACGGCCGCAGCATGGGAATCATTTCCCTTCCCAGGTTCCCGCAGCCGATCACTCCCATAGTCTTTCCACGCAACAGAAACGAGTCCGCCGTATCGTCCACGCCGTAGAGCGATTCCGTTCCCGTTCGCATCTTCACGTCGCCATGCACCATGCCGCGCGCGGCGGCAATCGCCATGCCCAGCGCCATCTCGGAGACGGAGACGGCAAACACCGGAGCAATCGCGGTGACATAAATATTGCGCCTGAAGCACTCCGCGTAATCGATATTGGGAAGAAAATTTCCTTCCACGTTGACTATGAGCCGTAGATTCGGTGCGCGGTCCAGCCGCTCGCGCGGCATATCCGCCTGGCCCAGCAGTGCAACGGCTTGCGGCAAGTGCCCATCAATCAGCGCGTCGGGCGCGCGGCTGCCGTCATGCCAGATCGCGCGGCCCAGCGATTCCAGCCGGCGCTTGTCTTCAGCGCTGAACACCACATTTGAATCACGCGGATAAGGATCAAGAATAATTACGTTTTCAGCGCTGCTCATCTTTGTTTACCGCCTCGCAAAATTCTCACTCACCAACAAACTACCGGAACAGATACCAGAGTACATCCGTAAAGATAAACAAAACGATAGCAGCATTGCGATAGTCGCCGATTCCCTCCCAGCGGTTGGTGAATTCTGCTGTAACGTTGACCACGGCTTTCTTCAAATCCGCCGGCTGGCTGGTAATGTTGCTAACCACCACTGTGGCAATCGTGGCAACAATCAGCACCACCAAATCCCGATGAAGAAAAGAGTTAAAAATCGGCAGGGAAAGAATAGGCAGCCCCATGTGCAGCACCTGGTCAAGAAAAACCACCGCTGCCACGCAGAACCCGGCGATGATGCCTCCAATGGCTCCCTGGGTGTTGGCCTTCTTCCACAATACCCCGGTAAGGATTACCGCCATCATCGGTGCGCAAAGGTAGTGGGAGATCAGTTGCAGGTAGTACCAGATAGTTACTGAAAGCCCCACCAGCGGAGCCGCCGCCACGCCCAACACAGCCATCAGCACCGTAACCCAGCGACCGATCACCACCTGCCTGCTTTCAGTGGTTTCAGGCTTGAAGCGCAAAACAAAATCCCTCACCACCAGCGTGGCGCTGGCGTTATAGCAGGCGCTCATTGAAGACATCAAAATAGCAATCAGCCCGGCCAGCGCCAATCCGCGCATACCCACTGGCAAAAGCCCCGTCACCAGTTGTGGGTAAGCGTAGTCGTAGCGCGAAATCCCCGGATAAAGAATCCGCGCAATCACGCCGGGGAGAACCAGGATAAAAGGAACCAGCAGCTTGAGGAAGCCCGCGAAGATCGCCCCTCGCTGCCCATCCTTTAATGTGCGCGCGCCCAGCACGCGCTGCACATTGGTCTGGTCCATGCACCAATAGAACATTCCAGAGAAAAAATTGGCGATCAGAAAACCTGTAATGGGAAGCTCGTCCGTCAGCGGCTTCACCATCTGCAACGACGCCGCGGGCGCATGCGTCACCAGGCCATGCCATCCTCCCACGGCATGCAGGCCGAGAACCACCAGCAGAGCGCTGCTCACAATCAGCCAGGTCCCTTGCACCATGTCCGCGTAAACCACCGCGCGCAAGCCGCCCTTCATCGTATAGAGAGCGGTGAACGCCGAGAGCACAATCATCACCAACAGCTGGTTCCACCCAAACAGCACATTGAACAGCAGCGAACCCGCCCAGATATCAATTGCGTTTTTGGTGAATACATTAATGACCAGTAGATTTGCTGAAAGAAAAGCGCGCAGTGGCCAACCGTAGCGGCGCTCAATAAACTCCGGAATGGTGTAGATCCTCTCGCGCAGATAAAGCGGCGCAAAAAGCATGGCCAGCATCATCAGGTCCCAGCCGCTCACCCACTCGTATCCGCCGGCGACCATGCCGATGCGATAGCCGTCTCCGGCCATTCCCAGTACGTGCTCCGCTGAAATGTTTGAGGCAAAAAGCGACATGCCGATAAACGGCCAGCTCAGGTCCCGGCCTGCCAGAAAGTACTCACTCCCTATACGGCTTTTTTTTGCGGCGCGCGTCACCGCATAAACAACCAGGCCCAGGCTCGCAAAAATGATAACGGTGTCAATCCACGACAGCACTATTTTTCACTTATCCCTTCAGCCAGGCGTAGGCGCTAACGAATTCCAACATAGGAAGATTTGTATTGTCAACGCGGAATATGAAAGTAAACGTAAGTCAATTATTTCGTTAGTATTCGTACAATTCCCTTTTGCTTGTGTTTCTCCTTTACATCACACTAAAATAGTGTATATATTGCAAATTAAATGGTTCCGTTTTGGAACCAGGGAAGCATGCCTATGGGTGGCCAAAACGATATGCTCTCACCTTCCCCAGGAGGCCGTCCCCTATTGGTTGCAGACCGGCGGCGCATGATCTCCGAATTAGTGGCATCTCGGGGAAGCTTGCGCGTGGCTGAGCTGAGCGACATGCTGGGAGTCTCCGAGGTCACCATCCGCAACGACCTTGAACTGCTTGCGCATGAAGGACTTCTGGTGCGCGATCATGGCGGCGCCATTGCCTGTACGCACACCGCATTATCCGTTGCCTTCGAACAACGCGCCCGGCAAAGTCTTGATGCCAAGCAGCGCATCGCGCAAGAGGCCGCCAGTCTTGTCCAGGCCGGCGACACCATCATGCTCGATGCCGGATCGACCCTGATGGAGATGGCGAAGCGACTGCCGAATCTTTCGCCGCTTACGGTGATAACCAATGCTTTAAACGTTGCCATTCAGATTGGATCGCTTCCCGATGTGCATGTGGTGCTCGCAGGGGGCAGCTTGAGCTCTCAAACCATAGGTACGGTAGGCCCGCTGACGGAGCATGCGTTGGCAGACCTTCTCGCAGACAAGCTCTTTTTGGGCACACATGCATTCGAGCTTGAAAACGGCCTTTCCGATCTTTCGATCGAGGTGGCGCGCGTTAAGCGAACCATGATTTCGTCAGCCAAACAGGTCATCCTTCTGGCCGACTCCGGCAAATTCCCCGCCCGCGCATTAGCTCGCGTCGCTCCACTGTCTGATGTCCATTGCATCATCACCGACAGCGGATTTCCCATGGAAATAGCCCAGCAATTGGCGGATCAGAACATTGAGGTGCGCAGAGTTTAGCGGTTTGCCCGCACAGGGTGTATCAGTTTTGCAATCTAAAAATGGAGATGAAATGGGATTAGGTAAGAGTGTCCGGTTAAAACGATTATTCAGTCATCCTTCGGGGCGTCTTTGTTCCGTAGCCATTGATCACTTTCTTGGGTATCACCAGAATCTGTATATGCAAACGGGCCTGCGCGAGCTGTCCAAAACCATCGCCGCCATTGTGGCGGGCAAGCCCGACTCCATCACCATGAACAAGGGAATCGCTTTGGGCTGGTGGGGGCCTTACGCGGGAACAATTCCGCTCATCATACAGAGTCTCGCGGCTCGTCCAGACGATACAGCCGACGAATTGATTGCGCTCCCCGAGGATGCCGTGCGCATCGGCGCGGATGCATTTGCCACCTGTGCATTCGTTCGCGGAGCCACTGAAGCGGCGCACGTTCGGCGTGTCGCCGACATGGTTCGCCAGGCTGAAGTTTGGGACATACCCGTCATCCTGCACGTCTATCCCAGAACCTTCAGCAACGGAAAAGTCGATATCAGTTTCACTCCCGAAGATATTTCCTGGGCAGTTCGCTGCGGAATCGAAGTTGGCGTTGACGTGATCAAGGTGCCTTACTGTGGCGACGTGGCCAGCTACAAACAGATCATCGAGAACTGCCCGGTGCCGTTGGTGGCCGCCGGAGGGCCCAAGGTCGCAAACTTCCTCGCCAGCTTGGAAATGGCCAAAGACGTGGTCCAGAGCGGCGCCAGGGGCATGGTGGTTGGCCGCAACATCTGGGGCTTCCCTGAGGTCACCAAAGCGGTCAACGCATTCAAGGCCGTTATCCACGACGAGGTCAGCCCTCAAAAGGCCATGCAACTGGCTGGGCTCGGAGGCTAAATGCCCAGGCCGCAGTTCGACATTTTTGGCCTTGGAACCATTGCCGTAGATGATTGCCTTTACGTGGATTCGTACCCGCCTCCGGATCAGAAGGTCAGAATCAATCGCGAGGGCCGCAATGTGGGCGGCCAAATCGCCACAGCCCTCGCTGCTGCCAGCCGCTTGGGCGCTCATTGCGCCTATGCGGCCGTCCTCGGCGAGGATGAACTTTCTCTCGCGGCCTTTGCAGCTCTCGAAGCAGCAGGCATAGATTGCCGGTTCATTCAGAGAGCCGCGGGCGCAGGACCTATTCACAGCGTCATCATCCTCGATAAAAAAACCGGTACGCGGAATATCTTTTACGACGTCAGCCGCACCACGCCCGTTCCCTTCAACCAGCTCAACCAGGAGACGATGGGCAATACCCGAGTGCTGCTGGTTGACCAGCTCGGCCCCGATACAGCCATTCACGCCGCGAGTCTGGCGCATCAAAAAGGTGCAGCGGTAGTCATGGATCTCGAGTGGTTAGACGCGCCACGCCTCGATGAAATGATGTCCCTCGCCGATCATCTGCTGGTTCCACGCGACTTCGCCGTCGCTTACACACGATCGTCCACTCCCGCGCAGGCCGCCGAACAATTGCACCGCCGCAACCCGCGCGCCTGCACCACAGTCACCTGCGGCACTGAAGGCTGCCATTACCTTCAAGCCTCCGCACCCGTTCAGCATCTGCCGGCTCCTCATGTGGAAAGCCTTGAGACCACCGGATGCGGCGACGTTTTCCATGGCGCATACGCAGCGGCACTCGCAGGCGGTAAGGAAATTCCCGATTGCCTGCGTTTTGCATCCGCGGCAGCCGCGGTCTTTGCCACTCGTCCCAGTGGATGGCAGCATATGCCCACCACCGACGACGTTATTCGCCTCATGACAAAAACTTATTAAAGGAGATTTTTTTATGAACATGCAGAACTGCAAACCATCTTGAAGAGGCCCTCAAGGAAATCCACTCCTCGATGCCCACACGCATCTTGACGCGGCGCACCTTTCAGCGCGCGGTCTCGACGACATCCTCCTCTACCACATGGTCATCAGCGACCTCTATTCGGCAGGCTGCCCCAACGGCGCGCGGCTCGATGAGATGCCCACCCTCGAAGAGTCGCACTCCCGCCTCGAACAAGCAATCCCCTATATGCCCAGGATTCAGAACACCTCTTGTTCATGGATGGTGCGCATCATCCTCAAGGATCTATATGGATGGACCGAGCCGGTTACCGCGGAGAACTGGCGCAAGCTCGATGGCCTGATTCGTGAGCGTGCAGGCAAAGCATGGGCCGTGCAAACACTCGACCGTGCGGGAATCCAGCGCACCTGCACCGAGCTTTGGCGCGGCCGCGATGGCGCGAGCAATGAATTGTTGCAATACAGCCTGGAGTGGGCATTCTTTTCGCGTGGCCAGTGGGGCGAGTTTGATACCGCGTTGTTTGAGCTGGAACGCACATGGACTGCATCGGCTCCCGAGCCGCCCATCTCAGTAACCTTCAGTGCGCGCCCCGCAGTTTCCCGCCCCATCCGCACCCTCAAGGATGTGCACGACTGCCTCGATCATTACTGCGCGGTCACGCCTTATGACCGCGTCCTCAACACCGCCCAGCATTTTTCAACTGACTTCGATTACCGCCTGGTAACCGATGCAGAGATGACCAAAGCCCTTGAGCGTCGCGCCCAGGCAGGCCCCGAGGAGCGCGATATCTACGCCAACTATATTATTGAGCAATATCTCGAACGCCTTGAGCAGGATCATCCGGGCTTCATGTTTCAGTTCTCGCTCGGCGCAGACCCTTTGCCCTACGAGACCGCCAGCCGCATCCGCCAGAACCACCTTGCGCCAGATAGGCGAAATCATCGCTCGCCATCCCAGGCTCAACTTCCAATGCCACATTGCCAGCGTGCACGCCAACCAGACGCTCTGCACCTTCTGCCGCGAGTTGCCCAACTTCTCTCTCGCCGCTTATTGGTGGCACAATTTTTTCCCCATGTTCATGCGTCAGGTAATTGAAACACGCCTCGACATGCTCCCCGTGAGCAAGCAGATCGGGTATCTTTCCGATGCCTATTGCGCTGACTGGGCCTACGCCAAGGCGACAATGATCCGCAAGCAGTTGGCAAATGTTCTGGCGCGAAAAATCGCCCAAGGCCAGTACGACGAGGAACTGGCGCTCGCCACCGCCCGCCAGATTTTCTATGAGACGCCGCAAAGCCTGTGCGGCATGAAGCCGAAGGTGAAAGCGAAAAAGTAAATCGCTTATAGATGTAAGATGGATGGTCAGCTAAATCCGAGGTAACTCGGCTCTCAAAGAGATAGAGGATTGCCTCGGATAGCTGTGCACTATCGAAGATCGGAAGTATCGAAATGACTTCGCAGGAACGTGTACTTGCCTCTCTGAATCATCATCAGCCTGATCGGGTTCCGATTGACCTCTCGGGTTATCGCTCATCGGGCATCTCTCCCATCGTCTATCCCAAGCTCAGAGCCGCTCTCGGCCTTGAGCCGCGCACCGTCGACGTTTACGATCCCGTCCAGCAACTGGCCATCGTTCACGAGGATGTGCTCGATCGCCTGGGCGTGGATACGATTGAGCTGGGCCGAGCCTTCTGTCACGAGGACAAATGGTGGGCCAATTGGACCTTGCCCGACGGATCGCCGTGCAGAATGCCGGTGTGGGCGCTGCCTGAGCGTATGGGGACCGATTGGGTGCTGCGTGCGCCAAGCGGCAGAATCATGGCGCGCATGCCCGAGGGATCGCTGGTCTTCGATCAGGTCTACTGGCCATTCCTCGACGGCGAAGAAGATCTCTCGCGTATCGAAGAGCTTTTCCCCGAACACATGTGGAGCGGCGTGCGCACGCCGCCGGGGCCATCCATCTCAGGCCCGGAGCAACTGGCAGCAGGAGCTCGCGCCCTGCGCGCATCCACCAGCCGCGCCATCATCGGCGTCTTTGGTGCCAACCTGCTTGAGATGGGTCAGTTTTACTACCGCATGGATAACTTCCTCATGATGCTGGCCGGTGAACCGGAGCGGGCGCATCGTTTTCTTGATGCTCTCATGGAAATTCATATGCGCAACCTCGACCGCTTCCTCGGTGCGGTCGGAGATTCTATCGACATTATTCTCTTCGGCGACGATCTGGGTGCACAAAACAGCCCGCAGATTTCCCCCCGCATGTACCGCGAGTTTTTCAAGCCGCGCCACGCCATGATGTGGGCGCGCGCCAAGCAGTTGACCAACGCGAAAGTGATGCTTCACTGCTGCGGCGCTGTGCGTCCCTTGTTGCCCGATCTGATCGATGCCGGACTCGACGCCATTAACCCGGTACAGATCAGTTGCCGCGGCATGGAGGCCGAAGGACTGAAGCGCGACTTCGGTCGCGACCTCACTTTCTGGGGCGGTGGCTGCGATACGCAAAACATTTTGCCTCGCGGCACTCCTGCCGAAGTGCGCTCGCACGTACTCCACCAATGTGAAACGCTTGCGCCCGGCGGCGGTTTCATCTTCCAACAGGTGCACAACATCATGGCCAATGTACCCGCTGAAAATCTCATCGCCATGTACGACGCAGTGCACGAGTACGACGCAAAGAAAGGGAATTAGTACCGCGAATTCGTGATTTCCTAATTCCACCCATCAACCTGGGTGCCCCAGGTCCCTCGTCCGCCGCGGCGGAGGGACCTGGGAGACTACGAAACTACGCGGTAAAGGTACTAACTATGCCGGCAATCGTCTGGGGCGGGCTCGCATTAACGCTGTTGGCTGGCCTTTGTTCCGGCAACAGCATGCTGCCCATGAAGTTTGCCCGCCGCTGGCAATGGGAAAACGTCTGGCTGGTCTTCAGTCTCTTCTCGCTCGTCATTATTCCCTGGACCCTGGCCGTACTGCTTGCCGGAAATCTGCGCGGCCTTTACTGCTCGCTGCTACCTAACCAGTTGCTGCTGCCGCTGGTTCTCGGCGCAGCGTGGGGCGTAGCCCAGGTATTGTTCGGGCTCTCCATCGCGCGGCTCGGGCAGGCGCTCAGCTTCGCTATCGTCATCAGCCTTGGATCGCTGGGCGGTACACTGGTTCCGCTCTTCTTTAAAAATCGCGCCGTCTTCGGCACCTCCAACGGCGCGCTCATCCTTTCGGGACTCGCCGTCATGCTGGCCGGCATCGTCTTTTCAGCCCGCGCTGGCAGCCGCCGTGAGCACGCGGCAAAAAATGAAACCGGCAGCGGCTACGCCCTGGCGCTGGCCCTGGCTATCCTCTGCGGCCTTCTCGCCCCTATGATTAACTACTCCTTCGTCTTCGGACAGGAGATCGCCGCTCGCGCCATCCAGTTGGGCGTTTCACCTATCCGCGCAGCCTACACCGTATGGCCGGTTACACTCGCCGGAGGGCTGCTGCCCAACCTCGCATACTGCATATATCTTCTTTTCAAGAAAAAAACGTGGAGTCTGTTTCTTGGCCCCTGGCTGCCCGATGCCGGTTTCGCGGTGCTGATGGCCGTCCTCTGGATGGGAGCTTTGGCGATTTACGGCGCTGCCTCTGTCTGCCTCGGCAAGCTCGGAACATCGGTCGGTTGGGGACTCATCCAGATTCTTTCCATCATGACCGCCAACATCGGCGGCTTGCTCACCGGCGAATGGACCACCGCGCCAGTCAGCGCCCGCCGCACGCTCTACGCCGGCCTTGCCCTGCTCACCGTTGCAACCTGTTTGCTAGCCGCAGGGAATCGCTGAACACGCGATTACCGAACTCTTACCGCCCGGAACGATCGATCGCATCTCCGTGCAATTCAAATCGAGGCTCAATGTAGTTGGGCTCAATCTGCACTGCCTGCGCAATCAACTTGCGGCTCTCCGCGGCATCACCATTGAAACTCGCGATCAAGCCGAGCAAATAAGTAGCCCTGGCAATATAGAAAGGCTCTTTCTCATCCTGCCTCGATTCAGCAACCGTCTTGAACTGCTTGGCCAAATCGACAGCTTCCCGGTGCCGTCCCAACTGCTCCAACGACAGCACCATAAAGAATTTATCAGGGCTCCAGCTATCGCCGCCGCCCCCTGCCAGATGATCCATTTCGCCTACGCTCTGTTGATAAGACTGCTGAGCTTCCTGCTTCCGCCCCAGCGCATCGAGCGTGCGCCCGATGTAGTAATCAATGCGCGGTGCGGTCTGCTGCTCCAAATCACCCAATCCCAAATTGGCCGGCGGCTTCAGCGCCTCCCGGAACAATTGCAGCGCCTGCTCATAATTGCCTTTGTAATAAGCCTCGGAGCCTCGACCATATTCCAGCTCACGGTAATCGTCGCGCAACTCATCGCTGCGTTCTACGTGAAGAAACGTGTGATGATCCACAATCTCCTGCGCAGCATCGAACTTGCCCTCAATCAGGTCGACAGCCAAAACTCCTTCCGTCAGATGATCGTTGCTCGGCGTGCGCTTGATTGCGTCCTCTAACAACGCCAGTTGCTCATCGAATTTTCCCGCCCGCGCATAGGCAGTGGCCAGATCATCCAGCGTGCCCGAATCTTCCGGATTGATTTCGTCCGCCTTTTTGAGTTGCTGAATCGCCTTCTCCAGTTGACCGGCTTCTTCATAGGCCAGCCCCAGCGCGCGCCGCGCGCCAAAATCCGCCGCGTTCACTTCGTTGATGGCTTCCCACTGCGCGATCGCTTCCGTCTTTCGCCCGCGATAATAGAGCAGGCATCCGAGATCGAAACGCGCCTGCACATCCTGCGGATCTTCTTTCACCGCATCGGCCAGTGGCGCTTCACTCTCCGCGCGATAAGCAAACCGCTCCACCGTGCCGGCCGCAGCCTGCGCCTTCTTGCGAAACTCCGCTGCCGCCCGCGCATCTCCTGCCTGCTTCACCGCGTAAGCCAGCGTGAAGTAGTACAACGGCGGAGTGCCCCACGTGTCTTTGTTGCGCGGCGGTTCCACCATCTTCAGCACCGCTGCCGCTTCCTTCCAGCGCGCCAGCGAGCTATAGAAGATTGAAACCTCCATCGCGCTCTGGCTCCGCTCGCCCATCAGTTCGATCAGCTTGTCTCTGGCCGCTGCGTCTCCAGTCAAAAAATACTTTTCCGCTTGCGCCACGCGCTCTGCCGGATCAATCTCCTCAACCTGCGCCAGTTGCTCGAGCGCCGCATTCTTGTCTCCCTCATCCCGTTCCACCACCGACAGCAGCAGATGCGCATTGAGGTCCTGAGCGTTGGCCTTGATCGCCCCAGCCAGATGTTCAGACGCAGCCGCATGGTCATGCCGCAGAAAATAAATCAGGCCAAGCTGATATTCGCGTGCTCCATAGTACCCACTACCCGGCCACACAAAATAAAAATTGTCCTCCGCCTGCTTCTCGAGGCCCAGCTTCATCTCGCTCGTCGCCAGGTAGTACCAGCTGGCATCGGCATAGGGATCGCGATCCACAGCCAACTGGAACTCCTCCGCCGCTTGGCCGTAATGATCCTGGTTGAACTCCAGAATTCCCAGCAACTGGTGAGCCGCGGAATATCCCGGATCCTTTTCCAACGCCAGCTTCGCCAGCTTTGCAGCTTCGTCCGCATCCAGATCCTTCTGCTTGAATTCAGCCGCTATCAGCAGTTGCTCCGCCGTCATCTTCTCCGGCGGAATCGGCGCATCTTTAAGGCTCTTGGCAAACGGCGTATCGTGCCCGCCCGGATTGCTATCGGGACGGTGATAATCCAACAGCACTTCGCCATCCGGTCCGGTGATCACCACTTCCATATCCCCAAGTCCCGCCGCATCCGCATGGATGCCTGCAACCGATTTCTTCACCGGCGTTCCCGGAATCAAATCGACAGTAGCGTTCAGCAATTCACCACTTTTTGCCTTCACCACCAGCTTCGCGCCCAAAATCGGCCGCACCGGAGAAAGCGCCACATCCACCGAAGAATTCGCTCCCGCCGCATCGGCATGCACGTCAAGGTTCAGCGCCACATCCCGGCTCATGGTGGTCAGGCCGTTGATGCCCGCCACCGGAATCCACCACTCGTGCCACTGCTCCACCTGGTGCGGGTACACCCACTCATAGTGGCCATCCCAAACCATGCGCCCGCTCTGCCCCTCCCAATAAGGGCCGGCCTTATCGGTATAGCCGTGCTCCACCTCTTGCGATCCCGGCCCAAACCCAAAGGTCCACATCTTCATTCCCTGCACTACTCTGCGATCGGCATAACGAAAAACCCCGTAGTCCTGATCGAACTGGTAAGCGCCTCCAAAGTTGTCGTAACTGTCGATGCCGAAGACGCCCAGCATGTTCATATGGTTGTGCGCCCAGCTCAGGTCCACTCCGTTATAAATCGGCCATGGCGAAACCACGCCCGTCGTGTGGCCCACCGTCTCCGTCATCGGATAAAGAAAGCGCGTCTTCGGAGTCACAGGAAACGCCGCATTCGTCCACAGCATCTGCGGCTTCTGCCCGTCGTTGCCGTTGTAAACGAAGGCGCTGATCTCCAGTGCATCCACGCCCGGATGCAGCGTCGCCGTGAAGGTCACATCCATTTGATAAATGGGGTCCAGCTCTCCCAGCAAAACCGAAACGCTTCCATCCTTATGTTTCAGCACCAGGTGCGACCAATAAGGCTCGCCATGCCACGTCAGCGAGTGCACATCGAACGGTCCGGTCAGCTCAATTCCCTCCTGCGGCCAGTCAAAGCGCGGATTG
Source organism: uncultured Acidobacteriaceae bacterium (assembly GCA_963780975.1). Classification (GTDB taxonomy): domain Bacteria; phylum Acidobacteriota; class Terriglobia; order Terriglobales; family Acidobacteriaceae; genus Telmatobacter. The sequence continues at coordinate 36,542 of CAWAEU010000056.1, forward strand.
AAATAGGTAGGCTTGATCACGTCATTGTGATAAAACGTCTCCCGCTGATGCACCTTGTCATAGAGTTCCATAAACCGCCCGCCCATCTCCGGTATATAGGTCAGCTTGAAATAATCGCTCTCCACAAAAATGGCGTGGTACTTCTCCTTGAGCGGGCTGCCTTCCTTAAATTGCCTCTTGAACGTAGTGAACGGATAGATTCCATCTAATGTCGAATCTGCAAAGAGCGGCGGCTGCATATACCGGCCCACTTGCTCATAGGTCGGAAGGGTGATCTCCCCCTCCGTCACCGTAATGGCCGCAGGCTTCGAAGTCATTCCGCCAGCCTGCGCCGGGCCGCTCAACGGCGCTCCCATCGCGAAAACCAGAGCAAACACAAGAAACGTCGATTTCATTCAGATCACCCTTTTCACTCCGTAATGTTATGCAGCGAGGCAGATGTTGGTCGGGATGCACATATAAAAATACCAACTCTGAAGCCATTTGCGATAATCTCAGCAGCGATTTATTGAGGCCACCGCCATGCCAGCCCCACCAGCCCCGCTCCACACCATCGACCTCATCCGCAAAAAGCGCGACGGCGGCGCGCTCGACGACCGTGAGATCGGCTTTTTGGTCTCCGGCGCAACTTCCGGTTCCATTCCATCCGAGCAACTTGCCGCCTGGCTGATGGCCGCTTTTCTGCAAGGCCTCTCGCTGGATGAAACCCGCGCGCTCACCATCGCTATGCGCGATTCAAAGGAACGATTCTCACCCGCGCGCCTGGGCAAAGTGGCCGTCGATAAGCACTCCACCGGCGGCGTCGGCGACAAAACCAGTTTCCTGGTTGCTCCCATCGCTGCCGCCTGCGGCCTGGCCGTGCCTATGATCAGCGGCCGCGCCCTCGGCCACACCGGCGGGACTCTGGACAAATTGGAGTCCATCCCCGGCTACCGCACCGCCCTTAGCCTCGATGAATTTGAGGCAGTTCTCGCCCACTGCGGCGCATCCATCGTCGGCCAGACCCCGGCCTGGTCCCAGCCGACCGCATCCTCTACGCACTCCGCGACTACACCGGCTCGGTTGAAAGTCCCGGTCTCATCTGCGGCTCCATCCTGAGCAAGAAGTTGGCGGAGGGTCTTGACGCCCTGGTTCTCGACGTAAAAACCGGCTCCGGCGCATTTCTCCGCAAACGCGAAGACGCCGAGTATCTGGCCGCCCTGATGGTTGCCACCGCTGAAGCCGCCGGAACCCGCACCGTTGCCCTGATGACAGATATGGACCAGCCCCTTGGCCGCGCCGCCGGCAACTGGATTGAGATCGCCGAATCCGTCGAACTGCTGCGCGGCGCGCGGCCAGCGGAGAGCGAAGACCTGCGCGAGCTTTCGCTCATCCTTTCCGGATGGATGATTCATCTCGGCGGTCAAGCGGATACGCCCGAACTCGGCTATTCGCGCGCCGAAGAGGTGATCGCCGACGGCTCCGCGCTGCGCGCTTTTTTCTGCATGGTCGAAGCCCAGGGCGGCGACGTATCGGTCTTCGACAATCCCGCCTTCCACAAACCCGGCGCGACCCAGGTGCTCGATGCATGGGAGACCGGCTACATCTCCGCCATGGATACCACCGAAATCGGCTGGGCCGTCCAACGCACTGGCGCGGGCCGCGAAAAGTCCGGCGAACCCGTCGATCCCCACGCCGGCATACTCTTCCACGCCCGCCGCGGCGCGCACGTTCAAAAAGGCCAGCCTATAGCCACTCTCTACGCCAACACTCCGGCGCTACTCACCGAGCCTATCGCCCTCCTGAAGAATGCAATCAATTTTCTGAAACCCCACCGCCAGAGGTTCCACTGGTAAGCCAAATTTTTACCCGCGAAACAGCAGAAGCTTACTTGCAGAATGCTGTAAGGTAGTCGGAGAGCGGCAATTAGCTTCTAATGTCGCGACTTCATGATTTCGTAATCCCACCCATGAATCTGGGTGCCCCAGGTTCCTCGCTTTTGGGGACCTGGGAGACTACGAAACTACGTTGTCGAGGTATTAGGCTTTTCGTTCTTAACAGCTGAGCCACATGAGAAGCGTGGGCGACTTCGTTATGCAACAAGAAGCTAGCAGCTAGAAGCTGTTTTCGAGGAGCGAAAACTTTGGATCGATTCACCGGAGTGCTGGGAATTCTCGCCGTGCTGCTCGCAGCCTGGCTCGGCTCCACTGACCGCAAACACATCCGCTGGCGCACCGTCGCCTGGGGACTCGGCCTGCAACTCGTCTTCGCCTTCCTCGTGCTGCGTTTCGACTACGGGCAGCAGGCCATGACCTGGGCCGGCGGCGTGGTCAAATCCATGCTCGCATCCACCTACGCCGGCACCAAAATTCTCTTCGGTCCCCTTGGCGTTCCCGGCCTGGCACCTCCTTTGGCTCCATCTTCGCCTTCCAGGTGCTGCCCACCATCATCTTCATCTCCGCATTTTTCGCCGTGCTTTATCACATCGGCCTCATGCAGATCGTCATCCGCGGCCTGGCCTGGGTCATGCTCAAAACCATGCGCATCTCCGGCGCTGAAAGCATGAACGTGGCCGCCAGCATCTTCATGGGCCAGACCGAGGCCCCGCTCACCATCCGTCCTTTCTCTCCAAGGCCACGCGCAGCGAACTGATGACCATCATGACCAGCGGCATGGCTCACGTCTCCGGCGGCATCATGGCCATGTACATCTGCGCAGGGCGTCGAGGCGCGCCATCTGCTCTCCGCCGTCATCATGACCTCGCCCGGAACCATCCTGATGGCCAAAATGCTCGTCCCTGAGACCGAAGTCCCCGCCACCGAAGGCCGCGTCGTCATCCCCAAAGACGAGCTGCACAAGGACGAGAACCTCATCGGCGCCATCGCCCGCGGCACCATCGACGGCGGCAAGCTGGCCTTGAACGTGGCCATCATGCTCATCAGCTTTCTGGCCCTCGTCGCCCTGCTCGACAGCCTGCTCGGCTGGACGCACGGGCTGGCTACATGCACTGGGTTCCCGGCTCGCTCGGCCAGATTCTCGGCTTCATCTTTGCGCCGGTTGCCTGGCTCATCGGCGTTCCCTGGCACGACTGCGGCGCCATCGGCAACCTGCTGGGCACGCGCATGGCGCTCAACGAAGTCATCGCCTACATCGCGCTCGGCGCGCAAAAAGCCACGCTCGCGCCGCGCTCCTTCACCATCGCCACCTTTGCCCTGTGCGGCTTTGCCAACCTCGGCTCCATCGGCATGCAGATCGGCGGCATCGGCGCACTGGTTCCCGAGCGCCGCAACGACCTGGCCAAGCTCGGCGTCCGCGCCATGCTGGCCGGCACAATGGCCAACTTGATCTCGGCCTCCATTGCCGGAATGTTTCTGGGCTGAGACAGCGACAATCT
>CAWAEU010000057.1:0-15797 GCA_963780975.1 uncultured Acidobacteriaceae bacterium
AGTTGTGATCGCCGGCAACGCCACACTGCCATATGCCGTGTAGGTGTAGCTGGCGGAATACCAGGTTGTGCCGATTTCCCAGGAGAGCTCGACATATAACTTCTCACCGTTGGTAGGCAGTCCGGTTACTTTCTCTGAAGTAGCCGTTACGCTACCTGAGGAGTAGATGTTGCTTGCACCCACACCGGTGGAGCCTATAGCGAGTTGGAAGTGCGAGGCAGAGTTACCGGGGTTCCAACCGAAGGTTACGGTTGAACCGGTCAAAGTGGAGCCTGGCGCGGGCGTGATAAGGGATCCGGCAACTCCGTTCCGTATGCCGTGTACGTGTAGTTGGCGGAGTACCAGGTTCCGTTGATGAGCCACTCGAGAGTGGCATACACAGGCTCACCGTTGGTGGGCAAGTCAGTCACGGTTTCAGTCAGCACCGTCACAATACCCGAGTTATACAGGTTGCTTGAGCCAGCTGCGGTGGTACCGACAAAGAACTGGAATTGGGTGGCAATGTTTCCGGGCGTCCAGGTGAAGGCTACGCTCGCGCCTGCCAGCTTGCTGCCTGGAGTGGGAGTGACGAGCGCCGCAGGAGTTGGCGTGCCCGACGCTGTGTAGAGGTAATTGGCCGTAAACCAGGTGCCCTGGATGTACCAGGAGAGAGTGGCATAGATTGTCTCTCCATTGTTAGGCAGGCCGGTTACGCTGGCTGAGGTACCGGTTACAGCGCCCGAGTTATAGAGGTTGCTCGAGCCTACGCCGGTGCTACCCAGGTAGAGTTCGTATTGCGTTGCGCCGACATCGCCGCGTGTCCAGTCAAAGGTAACGCTGGTACCGGTCAGCTGAGTTCCCGGAGTGGGAGTGACCAGCGCCGGCAAGACCTGGGGAATGGTGTAAGTAGCCGATCCAACCGCGCTCAAGCTATAGCCGGTAGCAATGGCAACCGCCTCAACTACGGTTGGTGATGTTGACCCGTAGACAACAACCGGGCCAGTGTAGATGGCTGAGCCGGTGGTCGGCGGCAGGCCGTCGGTATCGTAGTAGATGGTTGCGCCCGGAGTTGTATCGCTGATGGTTACCGTTTGGGGCGTAGAGTAGGACCCGGAGACAGGGCTGAAGGTCGGCGTGGCCGCCGGCGGCAGGTTAAGCGTGTAAACCGCGGTTGCTTCCTGGCTGATCGAATAGCCCGTGGCTACGCAAATGGCATTCACCGTGGTCGATTGGACGAGGCGAATGGGACTTAAGTACCGCGACGAGCTGGTTGTTGGTGTACTTCCATTGGTGGTGTAGTAAATTATATTGCCTGTGTTGTTAATGCCGATTGTGGAGTCGCTGATGACTACCGATATGACATTGTCATAAGTGCCACCGGGCGGGTTAAAGACCGGCACGTCAGGCGTGAGCAAGGCGATGTTATAAACCGCAGTGCCCACAGCGCTGGGCGCCGCATATCCGGGAACCACGGCGATGGCTTTAAGGGTTTCCGATACATTTACCGGAATCGAAACCCCGTTGTAGTGAGTCGAGGTGGTCGTCGGCGTGGTTCCGTTGGTGGTGTAATAGTACGTCGCAGGTCCATTGCCGGCGGTGGCCGTGTTCAGGGTTACCGCCAGCACCGAGGCAGAGGCGTAGTTGCCGCCCGGCGGTGTAAATGTGGGCGCAGCCACCGCTGAACCTGTAACCGTAACATCGATCGTGCTTGAGGTGCGGCCTGTGGCGTTGGTGGAGTAGAGCGTGTATTCCTGGCTCGCCGTGGGGGTAATCGATACCGACCCTGCGCCGGCGGTCAGCCTGACCGGACCGATGTTATCAATGTAATCGTAGGAGTCGCCGGTTACGTTGAAAGCAAAGGTGACGAGGGTGGTGTTATTGGGCACAGTCAATGACGATGTGTCACCGTTGGCGGTGAAGTTAGTGATTGACGGCGCGGTTATCACAGGTACCGTGGTTAAATCGTATCCGGGGTATGCGGGAGTCATTGTGGTCTGGCCCGTTGGCGCGTCGATGACGTCGAAGTCAGAGGACATGATGGCGCTGAGGTTGGCCAAGTCGCTGTCATTCCAGTTGGCGTCTTCATCGCCGACGAGATTAAAGTTGTCGCCGACGTCGGAGAGGATCATTCCATAATTCATCAACGCGGTCAGGATGGCCTGATTGGTGGCAGTGTAGCCGGAGATGTTGAGGCTGGAGTGCAAACGCAGCCGAGCTCCATGGGGAGCAGATCCGCAGTTGTGTTGGTGCTGTTGGAGGCACTGGCCGGGAGGACAAAATAGCCGCCATTAGAATCGCCGGCGGTGGGATTCATGGTGAAGGCGAGGGCGTGATTGATGACGCCGGAGTTAGCTTCGTCGTAGCGCGCCAGCCCGGCGAATACAGGCAGGCCGCCGGCGTCGGCCGAGGTCCAGCCCCAGGGACGCGACTCGCTATCGGTCATATCCCAGATGGCTTCGCTGGATGCATCGTAGAGTCCGTTGCAGCGATTGGTATTGTAAGTTTCATAAAGCCAGCATTGCGCGGTGTCAAGCACGAGCATATGGGCGTTGGAGAGGTGATCGTCGGGCCAGCCCGCGCAGTCGCTTTCATCACTTTCAATGGGGACGGCATCTGAGCCTGGCAGCGGCGCTACGACCACATCGCTCTGATCGGCGGAGTCAATGACGTCGACGGGCACCGAAGGCGTGGCAGCGGAGTTAACGACAATGTAGGGAATGCCGCCGTCACTGGGATACGCACCAAAGAGGGGGATGAGCTGGTAGCCGCCGGCTGTGGACCAGACTCCGGTGAGCGCGGTGTTGTTGGGATCGGTTGCGGCAGCTGAGATGTTGATGTTCCAGGCACTGGTAGAAGGGAAAGGAACAAAGCTATTCAGGCCTCCACCGTCGGGGCCGTATGCGGGGGTGCCAACAGTCATGGCGGAGCAGGCAGCGGTTGTGCCGTACTGCGGATTCAGCTGCGCTCGCGCGGCACTCGGCAGCAACAGGAAAGCCAGAGTGAGAAGTGACATGCTGAACCAAAACGGACGTAAGCGGAGTGCAGTGTGACGGAACATGGAATCCTCCTATGGTTGTAAAGATGAGGAGATACCACTGGCACAAGCAGCGGCCTGAATTTCAAAAAACTAATGGGAACGGCAAAAAAGGAAGGTTGAATTGCATAACCTGTGCGAAGACTTGTCTCTCCTGCACCAACGCCGAGCTGTAATGGGTTAGACCTCTTGACCGCAGGCTCCATTCCTGAAGGGATGTCAGCCTAACTGGATGCTGCGGACATAATTGACAGATTCTCATACGTTTTACCTTGCCAGAGTGCCTGTGTCAATACATTTCGATTGAACTATCGAAAAAACAAGTGAACTGCTCGCCTACACCGGCGAAGGGTTAGGAACGCTGGACAGAAAGAGCATTAAAGTTTCGCCCGACGCTTGCCAGTTACTGATTGCGATGACTTTAGTTGATTACTGCGTATGGGACTGTTCACGCGAAATAAACATTTCCCGGGAGTTCCGGTTACAATCGCAACAAACAGTGAGAACTCTCAATTGATGATCAACGACAAAGAGCAAAGCCCTGCCCAAGCCGCCAGCAATGGTTTCTCGCTGATTTCGGACGAGAAGCTGCTGGCGCTCTATTGCACTATGCTCAGGTGCCGCATGCACCAGGAACGCGTGCGCATCTTGTTTGGAATGAATACTCAGAATGGCAAAGCATACGGCCTGGCCGCGGGCCATGAGGCAAGCATAGCCGGAGTGGGGATCGACCTGCTGCTTGAAGACACTGTCAGCGACCTGCAAGGCGATTTTATCTCTATTTTTATCAAGGGTTTACCGCCCGGGAAACTGTTTGCGAATTACGCAGGGTCAATTGCCGCTTCAGCGAACGTCCATGGGCATATCAACCTCGCCATCGGCTCCGCTGTTGCCTACAAGGCAAATTTTGAGAATAAGATAGCAGTACTATTCTGCGACGGGGAGTGCACAGCGCAGAGCTGCTGGCAGGAAGCATTAAAATTTGCCGGCGAAAATAGCCTGCCGGTGCTCTTTGTCTCCCTTAGCTCGGGGGCTGAAATGTCTGAGACTGCCGATCTGAAAACCAACAAAAGGCGTATTCCGCCGCATGAAAAGGCCATGAATTTTCCCACGATTGCCGTGGAAGGCAACGACGCCGTAGCGGTCTATCGCGTTGCCTGCGAGGCGATTGCCCACGCTCGCAAAGGCGACGGGCCGACGCTGATTGAGTGCCAACGCCGGCAGACAGGCGATCCCCTGCTGAACATGGAGAAGTATCTCATTCGCAAAGGATTGTACAGCGAAAAGTTCAAGCTGGAGGCCAAGGCCAGGATTCTTGAAGAGCTGGACGCTGTGATTGAAATGACCGATAAAATACCTTCTGCAACTCTCATTTCCGGAGCGATGCTGGCTGCGGAAAAAGGCCAGGAGCTGAATTAAAAATCTCGAAAGAGCCGGGACAGAGCGGTTGAGCCTTTTTGAGTGGGCTTGAGCTGCACTTCGTGGACGAATCTACATATAACAAGGGCCGGCGGCACGTGAACCAATTAGAGAGTAAGCTCAAGAGAGCAGCCATGATATCTTCCATTCGCTTTCCGCTCTCAGTTTCACTTTAGATGCATTGCGGTCGCCGGGAAGCTTAACTACAGACAATATTGAAGAGTGATTCGTATGCGCGCAGCAAGCCGGCAGAGATCGAGTTGGGCACCACGGTTGCTTTGGTTGCGGCATAAATGTCCCAGTTGCAACTCAGTCAAATTTAAACCGGCCGAGCTGAATTCGATTGACGGTTTGCTGAGCATGTTTGCGCTGCGGCCGGTTCGATGCATGTTTTGCTGGCGGCGATATTACTGGTTTGCGTTACGGAGCCCAGTCGCCGAGTGAGTGCGCGAGGGCCTGCATCGCTCTTGGCGGTCAGGGATAGTTGTGTGGGTAAGTAACTATATATAGATAGCACTCATAAATAGACACGTTGGTTTGGATTGCGGCAATGCGCGCTAATTGCGTTGCTATTTTATACATTCTGTTATGGATAAGCGCGATTATCACATCGAGCTGTGATGTGAGGCACATCGGAAGGATTCCACACGGGTTCAATGTTCCCACGGACACTCTTTGGAGAGAATTCAGTGGAGATAGCATGGCGCTGAAAATGACGCCGCGTTTGTTTTCACCGGGCTGCGAAGCATCAACAGCGAAGTCTTTTTTTCTTCTATCTACTCTCCCGGGACAGGGTCCAGAAGTCAGGCGGTTCGCCGCCCATGGTTCTCTCGATTGAGCGAGGGCCACGCCGGACTGCGACCGCTGTTGCATAGAAGGGGGAATCATGCAGAGTGTCACCCATGAGGCGTTGAGTGCGAATGAGAAACTGCTGATTGACCAGTCGATTGCGGAGCACGAGAGCCGTCCCGGAGCGCTGCTGGGAATTCTTGAAGCGGTGCAATCGGCCAATGCGCATAAATATCTCTCCATGGATACCCTGCGCTATATCGCGGAAGAGACCGGAGTGCCCGCGGCAAGAATTTATAGCGCCGCAACTTTTTATGCGTTGTTCAACCTCGATCCGCAAGGCGATAACGTGATCTGCGTTTGCCGCGGAACAGCCTGCCACACACGAGGTTCGCGCGACCTGTTGGAGAAACTTTGCCTCGACCTGGGGCTGAGCGAACATGATGCGGGCGATACCACCGAAGCCGACAAGATGGCGCTGACCACGCCAGACCGGAAGTTTACGATTCGCACCGTGGCCTGCTTTGGGCAATGCGCACTGGCGCCGGTGGTGGAGGTGAACCACCACATTTTGAGCCATGTGAATGAGCGCACGCTTGCAGCGGGAAGTGAAGGCGTTAATGCCGGGGAGGAAATGATGCCGCGAATTCTGGATATTGGTGCGTTCAATTCAGTGCGCGAATCCGGGCTTGCCAAGCTGATGCCGGCTGTTCCGCGGCTGGCGGTGGGGATGGGTACCTGCGGACGCGGCAACGGAGCAGAAGAGGTTTATCACGCATTGAATGAATCGATCGAGCGCAACGGGTTGGATGTGCTGCTGACCGGTGTGGGCTGTTTTGGATCATGCTTTCAGGAACCGCTGGTGAGCGTACGGCTGCCGGGCAATCCGCTGGTGGTGCTGCACCATGTGCAGGCCAACGATGCAGGAAGGATTCTGGAGAGCCTTTCGGCCGGGGCGCTGCCTGCCGATCTGATCTATTGCAAGGTGGAGGAATGGGATCATATTACCGCGCACTTGAAATATGGGCAGGGCTATCCGGATATTCCGGCGTGGAATGCGATTCCGTTCTTCAAGGGGCAAAAGAGGATTGTTCTGAGAAATTGCGGGCTGATCAATCCCGGAGATATTGAGGAATATATTGCTGTCGGCGGCTACCAGGCGCTGTATAAGGTGCTGATTGACGGGCGGCCGGATGCGGTGATCGAGCAAATCAAGGCGGCCAGGCTGCGCGGACGCGGCGGCGCAGGATTCCTGACCGGCAACAAGTGGGATTTTCTGGCCAAGGCCAAGGCGGAGAAAAAATACATTATCTGCAATGCCGATGAGGGCGACCCCGGCGCTTATATGAACCGCAATGAGATTGAGGGCGATCCGCACTCGCTGTTGGAGGGGATGATTATCGGCGCTTACGTAATGGGCGCTACGGAAGGGATTGTTTATGTGCGCGCCGAATATCCGCTGGCGGTGCGGCGGCTGAACAAGGCTATCGAGCAGGCGCGGGCTTATGGACTGCTGGGCACTGACATTCTGGGGCGCGGATTCAACTTTAATATCGACCTGGTGCAGGGCGCGGGGGCGTTTGTATGCGGCGAGGAGACGGCGCTGATTGCATCGCTCGAAGGCTTTGCGGGGCGGCCTCATGCGCGGCCACCGTACCCTGCGCAAAAAGGACTGTGGGGCAAGCCGACCAATATTAATAATGTGGAGACGTGGTGCAACATTGCTCCCATTGTTACGCGCGGTCCGGCGTGGTTTGCGGAGACGGGCAGCGTGAAGAGTCCGGGGACAAAGGTTTTTTCGCTGGTGGGCAAGGTGAAAAATACCGGCTTGGTGGAGATGCCGCTGGGCACTCCGCTGAAGAGTTTTATTTATGACATCGGAGAAGGCACGGGGACGGGACGCCGCGTGAAGGCGGTGCAGACCGGCGGGCCATCGGGCGGTTGCATTCCGGTGGAGATGCTGGATACGCCGGTGGATTACGAAAGCCTGACGCAGATCGGTTCCATCATGGGTTCCGGCGGCATGGTGGTGATGGACGAAGACAACTGCATGGTGGATGTGGCGCGCTACTTTGTGGAGTTCACGCACTCGGAGTCCTGCGGTAAATGCGTGCCCTGCCGGGTTGGGCTGAACAAGGCGCTGCGCATTTTGAATTCGATTACGCAGGGGAGCGGAAGCCGGGAGAACCTGAGTCTTCTGGACGAGCTGGGACGAATGATTCGCGAATGTTCGCTGTGCGGACTGGGACAGTCGGCGCCGAATCCGGTGCTCACCACAATCAGGCATTTCCGCGAAGAGTATGAAGATCACATAGTTGCTCATCGCTGCCGCGCGGGAGTGTGCCAAGAGCTGGCGCTCAGCCCATGCGAAAACAGTTGCCCGTTGAGGATGAACATTCCGCGCTTCCTGGAGCTTTATCAGGAGGGGCGGCTGGAAGATGCGTTCGAGTCAGTGATTCTGGACAATCCGCTGCCGGCATCGACGGGGCGCGTGTGCCAGCATCCCTGTGACAACAGATGTCGCCGTCAATCGTTTGATGAAGTGGTGAACATGCGCGAGGTGCATCGCTCGATTGCGGACCAGATTTATGATTCCGATTTGTTTGAGCCGATGCTCAAGCGGATTGTGGCGCGACGGTTGCCATCGACGGGGCACAGGATTGCCGTGGCCGGTTCCGGACCGACAGGACTGACAGCGGCGTTCTATCTGGCCATGCTGGGACACGATGTGACAATTTTCGAAGAGCGGGACGAAGCGGGCGGAATGCTGCGCTACGCCATTCCTGAATACCGGCTGCCGAAATGGATGCTGCGGCGGGAGCTAGATTTGATTGAGGGAGTGGGCGTGAAGATGGAGTTCGGCGTCAGAGTGGGATTCGATCTGCCGTTGAACGAGCTGGCGACGCGTTTCGATGCGGTTTTTCTTTCGATAGGCACATGGAAGGAATCGTGGCTCTATCTTCCCGGCACGGAGTTAAAGGGCGTTTATCCGGCGCTGCCGTTTCTGGAGTCGGTTGCCAAACGGGAGAAGGTGGAGATGGGCTCGCGCGTGACGGTGATCGGCGGCGGCAATGCGGCGATCGATTCAGCGCGGACTATGCTGCGCATGGGTGCACAGGTCACAATCCTCTACCGGCGCGAGCGTAAAGACATGCCGGCTATCGACGAGGAGATTCAGGCGGCTGAGGAAGAGGGCGTGCGGTTTGTTTTTCTGGCAGCGCCGCATCGCATTGTTGGCGACGCGGATGGAAATGTGAAGGCCATCGAGATTGTGAAGACGCGGCTGGGTGAATATGACAAATCAGGACGCAGAAGGCCGATACCAACTGACGAGGTGCAGCGATTTGAGTGCGACAGCGTGATTCTCGCGGTGGGTGAGACCTTCGATCAGGATTTCTGCCGTGCGTCTGGATTGGAATTGAAAGAAGAGGGAACGATTGTTGTGGATCGTTTCTCGCTGGAGACCAGCCGTCCGAATTTCTATGCTGGCGGGGACGTGATTACCGGCGCATCGAATGTTTCAAATGCCATGGGCGGCGGCAAACAGGCGGCGCGGAAGATCGACGAGCGATTGATGGGCGAGAGCCGCTGGGAGTTGCTTGTTCCTGAATTCGAGTACAGCCGGCAAGCACCGGGAGAGCCAAGCCTTAGCCGCCGTCATGCGGCACACTCCGTGAATGCGAAGATCCGCGTGCGCTCGGAGCAGGAGGTGATTCCCGGCCTCGATCCGGAAGAGGCGCTGGAGGAATGCCGCCGCTGCCTGCGCTGCGATTTGAGAATCACCGCCAGCGCAACCTGAGACCCATGGAGAGAGAAAGGAGCGTCGCGTTGACTAACAAAACGATTTCAGTGCGCATCGATGGGGAACTGGTGACCGCCCAGGAGGGACAGACGATTCTGGAGGCGGCGCGCGCCAACGGAAAGCAGATTCCGACGCTCTGCTATTTGAAGGGGCTGAGCGCGGTGGGCGCCTGCCGGGTGTGTATGGTGGAGCTTGCCGGAACCGACCGGCTGCTGCCGGCCTGCACCACACCGATGCAGGAGGGAATGTCAATCAAGACAGAATCGGCCAAGCTGACGCTGTATCGTCAGATGGCGGTGGAGTTGCTGCTGGTGGAGCGCAATCACGTTTGTTCGGCGTGCGTATCGAATAGCCATTGCGAGCTGCAAGCGATGGCTCAATCGCTGGGCATTACGCATGTGCGCTATTCCTATAACAATCCGCGCCTGCCTGTGGATATGACGCACAGCCGTTTCGTGCTCGATCATAATCGCTGCATTTTGTGCACGCGCTGCGTGAGGGTGTGCGCGGAGCTGGAAGGAGCGAATGTGTGGGAGGTTGCTTCGCGCGGAATTTATGCCCACATCGTCAGCGACCTGATGGACGATTGGGGGCATGCTCGGAACTGCACAGGCTGCGGCAAATGCGTGCAGGCCTGCCCGACGGGTGCACTGGCGGAAAAGGGATTATCGGTTCAGGAGATGGTGAAGCAGGGCGACGCCGTCAGCCGCCTTGCTGTGCAAAGAGCGAACCATGGCAATGGTTCGCAGCCGGCTTGAGAATCGTAACTTCTCATAGCGCCGCGCTCACAACAAGTTCTCATTCATTACCAGGGCGACAGCGCTGCGCAGCCGCGCCTTGTTGCCCTCCTGGGCGGGACGAAGATTGGGAACTCTCACCGAGGGATTTCTGCGCATCTCCGCTTCGATTAGTGGACCTGCGAATGGCCATAGCGTTGTGATGTCGCCCACGACGACGATTTCGCTGGGCGCCAGAGCGGATGCGATCATCTGCATGCCGCGGCCGAGCGCGACGCACATTTTGTCGATGGACTGTTTGGCAGCCGGGTCTCCTTCTTCAGCTAATTTGAGTAGCGATTCAAAAGACGGCGAGGGCTTGTCTGCGATCTCAGTGTAGTAGCGCATGCCGGCGCGATTGGAGGCCACGGTTTCCCAGCATCCCTTGCTCCCGCATGCGCATGGCAATCCATTGGGATCGACCTGCACGTGGCCGAATTCGCCGGCGAAGCCGCCTTCTCCGCGGAGGATTCTGCCATTGGCGAAGATGCCTGTGCCCAATCCTTCAGAGACGTTTACGACCACCAGGTCATGCATGCTGTCGCACGAGCCGAACCAGACCTCGGACAATGCGCAGGCGTTGGCAACGTTATCCACAACCACTGGCAGGCCGGTAGCTTCTTCGACGCGAGACTTGATGCGGCTGATGGGCCAATCGATATTGGGCGCGAAGATGGGTTTGTCGAGGCTGGAATTTTCGAGCTGAAGATCGAGGCGGCCGGGAAGGCTCATGCCAATGCCGTCAAATGACCGGTCGCTGTGTTCCGCAATTATTTTTTGGATTGCATCGACGATTGCGCCGATAACTTTTTCAGGATTTGCGGGGAGCGCGATCAGGCTTTGTGCGAGGATATTTCCGCCCAGGTCAGTTACAGCAAGCGTGGTTTGCGCGGGGTGAATGTCTAATGCGAGCACGCCGCGCTGGCTGTTGAGATTCAGGAAGGTTGGTCTGCGGCCACGGGGAAGCCGCCCCATCGATCCCTCAACGATCCATCGCTCGGCGAGCAGTTCTTCGACGATGAGCGAGACGGTGCTTCGCTGAAGTCCTGAAACGCGCGCCAAGTCGGCGCGCGAGACAGGTTGACGGGTGCGTATCTGGTTGAAGATGAGGTTGCGATTAATTTGCCGCGGTATTTTGTTTGAGGCGCTCAGCTTGTTGGTGAATGAAAACCGCGGCGTAGGCATTTTAGCTCTTTCCATCTCCGGCCTGGTCTTGCTCAGGCGTTATAAGTCGATGATGAGACGCGGCCTCCACGGCCGGTCCAGTTGGTGTGGAAGAATTCGCCGCGCGGCTTGTCTGTGCGTTCGTAAGTGTGTGCACCGAAGTAGTCGCGTTGCGCCTGGAGCAGATTGGCGGGCAGCCGTTCAGTACGGTAGCCATCAAAAAACGCCAGGGCGGTGGAGAACGCGGGGGTGGGCACACCGAGCTCCACGGCGTGAATCAGAGCCTTGCGCCAGGATTCCTGGTAATGATTGAGCGCTTCGTAGAAGAAGCTGTCAAGCAGCAGATTATCGAGGATCGGATTCTTGTCGAAGGCTTCTTTAATTTTGCCGAGGAAGCGGCTGCGAATGATGCATCCGCCACGCCACATCAGCGCAATGCCTCCCATATTCAGGTTCCAGGCATTCTCCTGGGCTGCGGCCCTGAGCAGCATATAGCCCTGTGCGTAGGAGATGATCTTGGAGCAATAGAGCGCGCGGCGGACATCCTCAATAAATTTGGCGCGGTCGCCGACTGCGGCTTTTGTTCGCGGCCCTTCAAGAATCTTCGATGCCACAACGCGTTCATCTTTGAGCGCCGACAGGCAGCGGGCAAAGACCGACTCGCCGATGAGAGTAACGGGCTGGCCGAGATCGAGCGCGCTGAAGACGGTCCACTTGCCGGTGCCCTTCTGGCCGGCTGTGTCGAGGATCTTGTCTACGAGCGGCTTGCCGTCTTCGTCTTTCTTGGCGAAGATGTCGCTGGAGATTTCGATCAGGTAACTGTCGAGCTCGCCCTTGTTCCACTCGGCGAAGACTTCGTGCAGCTCATCGGCGGTGAGGTCAAAGCCGCGCTGCAGCAGATCGTAGGCCTCGCAGATCAATTGCATATCGCCGTATTCGATGCCGTTGTGCACCATCTTTACGTAGTGGCCGGCGCCATCTTCGCCCACCCAATCGCAGCATGGCGTTCCATCTTCAACCTTGGCTGCGATGGCCTGGAAGATATCTTTCACGTGCGGCCACGCGGCGGGATTGCCGCCGGGCATGATCGATGGGCCGAAGCGCGCGCCCTCTTCGCCGCCGGAGACGCCGGTGCCGATAAAGAGGATGCCTTTTGCGGCCAGGTCTTTGGTGCGGCGGTTGGAGTCGGTAAACAGCGAGTTACCGCCGTCGATGATGATATCGCCCGCCTCAAGATACGGCAGCAGATGGTCGATCATCTGGTCGACGGTATCGCCCGCCTTGACCATCAGCATCACGCGCCGTGGCCGCTTCAGCAGGCCGGCTAGCTCTTCCATCGAGTGTGCGCCTACTACCTGGGTGCCCTTGGCTTCATTGGCTACAAAGTCGTCCACTTTGGAGACTGTGCGGTTGAAGACGGCAACCTTGAAGCCGTGGTCGTTCATGTTGAGGACAAGATTCTGTCCCATGACTGCGAGGCCAATCAGGCCGATATCGCACGATGCGTCTGGCATACAATCTCCTGAATCTACTTAAGTTTGGTTAGTGCAAATGATAACTGTGCAACTTATTGCTGGCAGCTTGCGTTGTGCGCGTTTGGAAACGCGAGGAATGTTATGCTCGCGGGGGCAAAGGTGATTTTCCCCGCTGGTGTCGCGGTTCCTTCCAGCTCGGGAAGGGAATCGTTGACGCCAAGTTTAAGAATGCTACCGTTCAAAAAAACAACTCGATCGGTGAGCTCCCGTGCAGTGAGATTGTAGCTTTCCGATGTTGTGGGAACTTGAATTGTTTGCGAATTTGTCTTACTGGTGTTGAGAGCCAGCAGCACTACGCCGCCGGGATGGTTGCGCAGGCAATGCGCAAAGAGATGCAAGGTTGGCGCTGGCGAGGGGCCGGGATCGAGGACGGTGGTTCCCATCAGCTTGCGCCAGATATAGGCCGACCAGTAGTTGGGGCGCGGCGTGTAAGTTTTGGTGTCAATGAGCGCATAGTCGCTGGCGGCAAGCGTGTTGTGGATCGTTACCTGGACGCCGCGCTTGGCGAGCGTGCCGAGTTGGTTGAGATAGCGGAAGCTATCAATATAAGTTGAGGCCCAGCGGTCGCCTCCGCATGCTGCCTGCGCCGTTTCAGTGAGCCAAAGAGGCTTGCCGGGCTCAAAGCGGTCGCGGAGATTGCTATAAAACTCTTCTACGATTCCTGTCTTGCCGAGCCAACGCTCTGACAGCGCCGCATCAAGCGTAGTATTTGCATCCCCACCGTAAGGCAGCGCACCGGCTTGAAGCTGCTCCATAAAAGTGGTAGGAGAATGCGTCGAAGATCGGGCCGGTCGCCTTCATCAAGTCAGCGGTTGAGAGTGCGGGGATGGCCGCCACTGTCCTCAGTAGCTTCTGCTAGCCGCCGGCCCGAGAAAAAGCATATCGGGCAGATATTGTTTTTGAAAGGTATGGAATACGGCGATATCGCGGCCAAAGTCTGCCGCGTTGTAATCTTTGGGCGCGCCACCGTCGCCGTCCATGGCTATGTTTGGCTCGTTTATAAACTCCGCTGCCGCAATGTTGCCGCCAACGGATTTGGTGTAGGCGACCCATTGCTTCGCCAGATCAGGGGTCCACACGCCGTTGGCATCGCGGGTGCCAGCGCTAATGGCGAAGGAAGTAACGATTTTTGCATCGACCGCTTGCGAGAAGTCAATTACGCCCTTCCACTCCTTGCGGGTGAGGACGCCGTTGAAACCTTTGGGCGGCGTGGACGGCGCTGGATCGTCGGAGTTTTGAAAATAAGAGGTGTTAGCCCAGGTGCCGCTGATGCGCACGTATGCAGGGACTCAGAGCTGCCGCTAATTTGCGCAGACGGGGATTGGAAGGATCAATGGGAGGCCGGTATTGAAAGCGGGATTGATCTTCGCCGGAGGATTTGTCTGACAGGAGCTTCCTTAATTGTCGACTGCGTCGTGTCTCCTGGCTGGTCATAGGGTTTCCAGAATCTTCCCCCGGTAACCTCGACCATCTCAATGTTGTACGACTGAAAGCGCTCATCGATTGTGGCTACACGCGGCATGGTTGCGGGATTAGCCTTAGCGGGCGGCGCGGCTTCTTATCCCGCAAAACACTGCATTGCTCCAAGCAGGGCCAGGGCTGCGCTGGCGATGAGCACGACATTTCTTCCACTCTTCATTGCGGCGATTCCTCGTCTTAGTGTGTGACTAGTGTACCTATGCAGATGGTATCCGGCTAAGAGCTTACACGCCGCTAAAGGCGGAAAAGCCTCCATCGACGGGGATTACCACGCCGGTTACGAACTCCGATGCAGGCGAGAGCAGCCATAGCACGCAGCCGAACAGATCTTTTGATTCGCCAAGGCGGCCCATGGGCGTGTGGCCGATGATGGTTTTGCCGCGCGGGGTCCAGTCGCCGGTTTCTTTGTCGGTCATCAGAAAACGGTTTTGATTGGTGAGGAAGAAACCGGGTGCGATAGCGTTGACGCGAATCTTGGGCGTGTATTCCTGAGCCATGTGCACAGCCAACCACTGAGTGAAGTTGCTGACCGCTGCCTTTGCCGCAGAGTAGGCGGGAATGCGGGTGAGCGGGCGGAAGCTGTTCATGGACGAGATATTCAGTATGACACCGTAGCCTTGCTCCACCATCACCTTGCCAAACGCCTGGAGAGGGAAGAATCGTTCCCAGCACATTCAGCTCGAAGACCCAGCGGATGGCGTCGGCGGGAAGATCGAAGAACTTCAAGTCAGCGCCGGTTGTGGCCTGGGGCTTGTTGCCGCCCGCGCCGTTAATAAGGCAATCGAGCTTGCCAAAGTGGCTTACAACTTCTTGAGCTGTCTGGCCGATGTTTTCGCGATTAAGCACGTCGCACTTGAAGAAGGTGAGCTGCTTGCCGCGCTCTCCAAAACCATCGATCAGCGCCTTGCCGGCTTCAGCATTCACGTCGAGGATGGCGACTTTTGCGCCGCACCCGGCAAGTGCGTGGGCAATTTCGCCGCCCAGAATCCCAGCGCCGCCGGTGATGGCCACGGTCTTACCCGTGAAGTCGTACATCTTTGTCAGTTCCGCTAAATCGAAGGAGAGATTATTTGCAGTCTTATCCAAAATTGCACCTCGTTTTCAAATTTCGTTAGTTGATCTTGTTCTATTGATCTGCATCTTAAAGTCGGCTGCGGTGCGCCCACAGCCCCAAGCCCTGGATTGGCGATGAAAAAAATATTTTCGCCGCCGATTATGTTATGTACCGTGGCCTAGCTTGGCGGGATCGTAGCGCTTGAGCATGGTTGCCAGGTCGCCGTATTTGAAGCCACGCCTTCAATTTCTTCTCTGCGTAAGGTGGCCGGGCACCAGGTAATCTTGAAGCGCCCCTCGGATGAGCCGTGGATGAGGTGCGCGGCGGCGCTCAGATCGTTGGCCAGATCGGCATTGGCTTCACGGCCTTGAGCGTTGCCGGGGTGCCGGGTAGCCGTACTTGCGGATCAGTCCGTCGATGGTCTTGTCTTCGCCGAATTCTTTTACTCCCGGTGCGAGGATGATCAGTTCCGCGCCGTCGGCAAGCGCCATGCGAGTGCGATAGATGGCCTTGTTGCCGAGCCAGGTGGAATGGAATTCGCTGCGGATCGAGATAGACGACGGCTTTTTTGATCGGCTCGTCGAGCATTTCGAAGTTCACCTTGAGGCTAAGTTCCGCGGCCTGGGTGAAGCACTCAATGTCATCGCCGATAAAACAGGCCGCGCACGGCGAGCGCGTTGTTTGCTCTCGCGTCCGACGACAGTATGCACGTAGACGATGGGCAGAGCAATACGTAACTGAATGAATGCGGGCGACATAACAACAT
>CAWAEU010000058.1:0-73985 GCA_963780975.1 uncultured Acidobacteriaceae bacterium
CGATGCTTTCCAATCGAATTATGCTCAACTTTGTGCCGCTCCGCGACTACGAGCTCTTCGTGCTTGAAAATCTGGAGGTCTACCGCGTTGACTGATTTCAAGTATGTCGGCGACGAATTGGATTTGTTCGCGGCGGTTCACAACTGGAAGTCCTATTGGTCAAGGCAAATCCGGCATTTCGTGGCGGGAGACGTACTTGAAGTCGGAGCCAGCATCGGTTCCAATACTCCGTTTCTCGATCCAGGCAGTAACGGACAATGGGTCTGCCTTGAGCCGGATGCGCGTCTCGCCAACCAATTAGCTATGAATCTTGAGAACATCAATCACCGGCGCACACACGAAACCATCACCGGAACCCTCAAGAATCTCGACCCAGGCCTGAAGTTCGACACCATCGTTTACATCGATGTCCTCGAACACATCGAAGATGATCGTGAAGAGCTGGTAAATGCGGCGTCGCGGCTTCACCCGGCGGGCGCATCATCGTTCTTTCACCGGCCCACCAATGGCTCTTCACTCCGTTCGATGCCGCGATCGGGCACTTCAGAAGGTATAACCGCGCCATGCTCCGTCGAATTTCTCCTCCGGGCCTGCGCCTCGAACGCTTGTTTTATCTCGATTCCGCCGGCCTTTTGCTCTCCAGCGCGAACTTATTGCTCCTCCGGCAGTCCATGCCGACCAAAGCACAGCTCAGTATTTGGGATAAGTGCGTGATTCCCGTTTCGCGCATCCTGGACCAATGCCTGTTCAACTCAATCGGCAAGTCGATTATCGGCATCTGGCAACTCGAAAAAAGTGAGAGTCGATGAGAAAAGCCTGGTTACGCATTACAACTGATACCGAAGACCGCTCGCGAAAAAGCATCGTGGTCCTTATCTTCATTTTGCTGGCGGCGGGCCTGATCTCGACATTGCACGCCATTGCCAAGCCTTTCTGGTACGACGAGATATGCACGGTTATTGTGTGCCGCTTATCCAGCGCGTCAGACATATGGAAGGCTTTGAGTCATGCGGTAGATACCAATCCACCGTTCTATTATCTCGTTGCCCATTTTGCGCGCCAGCTTGTTCCGGAAGATCATCTGGGTTATCGGCTCCCTTCGATCCTGGGATTGCTGGGCACAATCTTTTGCATCTATAAGTTTGTTTCCAGGAGGAGCAGCAGGCTGTCTGCGTTAGTGGGCGCGACTTTTATTCTCTGCACTCCCCTGGCGGAGTATGCATACGAGGCGCGCCCTTATTCTCTGATGATCGCTTGTATCTCCTGCGCAATACTCGCCTGGCAGCGGATCGATAAATCAAGGCTCTATGTAATTCTCGTAGCCTTCGGCCTTGCCGCCGCAATATCACTGCATTATTACGCTCTCCTTGTTTGGCCGGTCTTTTTTATAGCCGAAGCTTCCGTTTGGATATTTCATCGTCATTTCAGGGTTAGTGCATGGGCATCGATTATTGTCGGCGCATTGCCTATGATATTATTTTCAACTCTCTTATTGAAGCTCCGCGATTATTATGGACAAAACTTCTGGGCGCATATCAACTTCAAGCAAATTATTATTGCCGATAGCTGGCTCTTCAATTTGGGCGGTAATTGGGGATTGATATTGGTAGCTGGCCTTAGCGCATTGATCTTATATTTCAGCATAACTAGATCGGACACTCCGGCTAGTTCGGATCACAAAGAAGGAGAACAGAAGGCATTACCGATCGAGGAGCGGATGCTGATTCTCACCCTCCTGTGGCTGCCGCTGATCGCGATTGCCGTTGCCAGGATCGGCCACGGCGGAATGACGGAAAGATACATGCTGCCCACTATCCTTGGCGGCGCGCTGGCCGTGGGGTACTTGAGTGACAAATTGCCACGAGCAGCGGGAGCGCTCCTGCTGGCGCTTTTGATGATCTATTACGCTCTATCTTCATTTCACGATGTCAGTAGCGCTCTGAGAGGTTCCCTGCTCGAGCCGCGAAACGCCGCAACGCACGAGTTGCAAACCATCGCTGCCGCGGATGACCAGGCTGGCCTGCCGATTGTCATTGCCAACGGAGTCCGCTATTTGCCCATGGCCTATTACACTCGCGCCGAGTCAAATCGCATGCTTTATTTCATTGCTGACCCCGCGGCGGCTGTTCGTTTGTCGAGTAATAAGTCCGACTCACTTGATAAAGCTCTTCTTGTGTTAAAGCACTATGCTCCGCTTAACGTTGAAGACTATGACGGTTTTGTGTCAATGCACCGGGAGTTCCTTCTGGTGACGGATGCTGGAGGAGGGCCGATAGAAGATTTCGAATGGTTGCCTGCGCGCCTTACACACGATGGATATGTTGTAAGGTTGCTCTCAGTGAATAACGGAACCCAGGTATATAAAGTGACGATAACGCCGTGAAGATATCTGAGGCGATTGCGGTGGGCAGTACAATTTGAGAAAAGAAGGATTCCAATCTTTGGACAAGACACAAGTGAGCGATCTTCATCCGAAATACCGCTCCGATATCGATGGGTTGCGCGCAGTTGCGGTACTTCTTGTTGTGATATTTCACGCCTTCCCAAGGAGAATACCTGGCGGGTTCATCGGCGTTGATATCTTCTTCGTCATCTCTGGCTTTCTGATTTCATCAATTATCTTCTCCAATCTTGAGGCTGGCAGCTTCAGCATCGCCGGCTTCTATAATCGGCGCATCCGCAGGATATTCCCCGCGTTGCTGATCGTTATGGGTTCTAGTCTAGCCTTAGGATGGTTCACGTTTTTTGCTGATGAATACACGCAACTGGCTAAGCACATTGCGGGCGGAGCTGCGTTCATATCTAACTTTTTGCTTTATCACGAGAGCGGCTATTTCGATAACACTTCAGAGACCAAACCCATGGTTCATCTCTGGAGCCTGGCCATCGAAGAGCAGTTCTATATCTTCTGGCCGCTGCTATTGGCTTTTGTGTGGAAACGTAAGTGGAGCTTTCTCCGCCTCACAGCGGTCGTTGCCGTGCTTTCATTTGCCGCTAACATTTATTTGACCCAGGAAAATCCGGTCGCTGCGTTCTACTGGCCGATTTCGCGATTCTGGGAGCTGATGATTGGCGGATTACTGGCTTATACAGCGATGCACAAACCCGCGCTTATTCGCCAGGGCAAGAATCTGCAATCGACCATCGGATTTATCTTTCTCATTTCTGGCGCAGCGCTGATTAACAAGGTCTCAGCATTTCCTGGTTGGTGGGCTCTGTTGCCAACCGTTGCCTCTTTCTTCATCATCTCCGCAGGGCCGGAGGGATGGTTCAACAAATATGTTCTCTCTACCAGAATCTTCGTCTGGTTTGGATTGATTAGTTATCCGCTCTATCTGTGGCATTGGCCGCTGCTCTCTTTGATCAGAATTCGTGAAGGTACCCAGGCGGGATGGATTATTCGCGTCGTGGCTGTTGTTATGGCAATCGCGCTTTCTTGGCTTACCTATCGATTTGTCGAAAAGCCGATTCGTCAGAGGGGTGGTTACCGAACCGTGTTGGCTTTGGCGACTGCAATGGTCTTGATGGCTGCTGCGGCCGTCGGTATTGAGCGTTTTCATGGATTTGAAGACCGCGCCGCAATCCGAAACATGACATTCAGCGCGGCGGTCGCCCAGCAGTTCTCAGGTCCTAACTGGAAGTACACCCAAAACGATTCCTGCATGAGGCGATTCCCCCTGAAGGAGTCGCAGGATTTCTGGTGGTGGTTCTGCATGCTTGAGAAGGACCAGCCGCCTACCGTCATCATATTAGGTAACAGCTATGCCAACGAGCTTTATCCTGGTCTGGTAAGCAGACCGGAGCTGGCCAAACAGGTCTTTTTATCCATTGGTACCTGCGACCCTGGCCATGGAGCTCCCAGTAACCCCGACGGGGCGAGGACTACCCCTTGCTACCGTGACCGAATAGCCCTGCAAGAAAAGTTCATTGACAAAATTATCATCGATAATAAGACCATCCGCTATGCCATTCTTGATGGCCTGAGAGGCAATCCAGACGCAGATTATATCCTTCGTTTGAAGGAGAGAATAGACTTTTTCGAATCGCAGGGCGTTCAGGTATTTGTTTTTTACCCGCACCTGGTGGTGGACTTCGATATGCGCGAGTGTTTCAGTCGCCCACTGTTTCCCGCAGTGCGAAGCTGTACTCTGCCCCTAAGTCTGCGCGAGGATCTCAATACGCATTTCAAACCTCTGGTGGATAGCATTCACGCTTCAAATCCCAAGGTCCTCTTCTTCGATCAGAACGATATGTTCTGCGACGACAAAAATTGCAACCTGATTCGGGATGGTTTGCCACTCTATCGTGATGAGATGCACCACATCTCCTTATTCGGCAGTAATCTTGTAGCGGAGAATTTTGTTGGTTTTCTGCAGCAAAATCAGCCGGAAGCATTACAGTGAATATTTTTAGTATAAGTAACTGTTATGTTAGCCCGTGCATTAGTCATAAGTGTTGCTTTCATGATGTTATCCAACATCGCGGATAGCAAAGAGGAGTTGTGTATGTAGTCGAGTCATATACGTCAGCGCCCAGGCGATGCGGTTTCCATCACCGGAGCGCTGCGAAAGCGAATGGAGAAAATAGCAACCATATACAGACAAAACAGAATCGGCAATTCCAGGTTCTGCTGCCGCAGGAACAAGAAGAAGAGAATTTTATTCTGCACAACACTTTGCCACAGATCATGATGCAGAAGGAATGTCTGCAAGCGCGCCAGAACCGCTTGATAATTAACAAGAAGAACGGTCAGAGTGCCGATCAATGCGCCCAGTATCCGGCGCCGTTGATAAACGATCACAACAGCCGGTACGCAAATGAGGAGTAATCGCGTGTCATAGAAGCGATGAAAAACCGGCATCAGCGTAAGCGCGGCCAGGGCTGCGATCGAAAGCAAATGCATATCCTGGCTTGCATTCGTCCGCAGAACAACCGTGACCAACACCGCGAGGAACATAAGAAAGATGGCGTAGGCGATAGCGTTAAATTCCCGTGCGTCGTCAGAGAAAATACTGGTAACTGCTTGCAGATTTACAAAATTGAAACTGTCTTTGTTGTCGATCCTGCAATCATTCACGCCGCCCGGTTGCTCGGATGTAGAAACATTTGTGCGCAGATTTGTAGTCCAGCCGGCGCTGAGCGGATGCATCTTGAGAATCAGGCCCGCAAGTAGAAGAAGAACGAGAGTGCCTGTTAATGCCGCCACAGCATAACGCCAATGGATTTTCCTCACGATCAGATAGAGAACAATCAAGCCGCCTATCTGAGGCTTGAGAGCCAGGCTCAACATCAACGAGAGAGTTCCCAGAGGGATGTAGCGGCGATAAAGAAAACAACAGCATCCAATAATTACCAGCGAGATAGCTAATATCGCCGGTTGACCGATCTGAAGCAGAATTCCGCTCCTGATCAAAATGAGTGATACAAGAATTGTGGCAAGCCACCGGTGCGATTGAGGGCACAGGTAAATCATGAGTCCAGCGGAGGTGACAAACAAACAGCCGTTCAACAGGAACCATAGCGCGCAGGCAACTGGATAACGGAACAGAGCCAGGGCAGAAAGCGCCAGGAATGTCGATGGCGGATAGACGGGTGGAGTTTTTGACCACATCGGTGGTTCATCCACACGGCCGCCCGCTTGATAATACTGCTGATCCAACTGCGAAATGTCGTAGGGATTGCAGCCATGCAAAAGGCATTGCGCTCCCGTGTAAACAGGGATGAAGTCGCGTGAGTCGTGAAGTGCTTCGCGTCCTCCATCTAGTAAAAAAATAAGCGAGGCAATACAAAATACCAGCCAATAGATAGATTGTGTTTTAATTCTCATGGGTCAGCGGTTAAACCAGGAGAGGACGTGCCTGGTAACGGTGTGTGCGGTGGAGTAAATGGAATGGGCCACGGCACGGGCTTGCGCAGTAGGCAGCAGCGTTGGCCACCAACCGGCGCGCAGGCCGTAATAACGCAGGGTGAGATAAGCTGCGGCTGAGACCACCAGCAGCAGCAGGATCGCTCCCGCCCAGCGCAGGCGGACTTCAACCGCATCGTGGCGCAGGATGCGGGCTTTGCCCACGTTTGAGGCGAAGGCCAGCCAGCTGCGCTCGTCGTCCATCATCTGGCCTGAGGCGATGTAGGCCTCGAGAAATCGCTCCGTCCAGTCGTGCTGGTCAAGGCCGATGGCGCCGGTGTAACCGCGCACGATGCCCTTGCTCAAAATGCCGCCCGGAAGCAGGCGAAAACGCTCCTGCTCCAGCGCCACCAGGTGCCGCTGGCTGATTTTGGTAACCGCGGTGATATCTTCAAGCGCAACGCCGCGCGACAACCGCTCCTTGCGCAGGTCTTCTCCAAAGCTGCTCATGGTCGACCGTAATACCGATAAAGCATCAATATTTTTACACCACCACAATAAACCGGGCCTCTGCTTGAGTCAAAACAATTTACCGTCTGGCGGCAAAACGGGACTGTGCGAAGGTTCCGAGAGCCTGGATTCGCCTGCCCAGGCTGTTACCCTTGAAGGCAAGGGTTTTGCGCCGGATTTCAGCCCTCGAAAATTATTTGGAGACCTGCCCGGGAATGAATAAGCTCATCTTTGCCAATCTGCTGCAGCGTCCGGTGCGATCGATCATCAGCGTGCTGGCAGTGGCCATTGAAGTCATCATGATTCTTTCCATCGTGGGCATCTTCATGGGCATGTTGAACGACCAGAAGCAGCGCACCAACGGTATTGGCGCCGATCTGCTGCTGCGGCCCTCGAACGCCAGCTATATGAATGGCGTGGGAGGCGCTCCCATGCCTGCCAAAAACATTGAGGCCATCCGCCGCCTGCCGCACGTGGCCGTAGCCTCGCCGGTGATTCAAAACCTGACCACCGCAGGCAAGATCGAGGTGCTCTACGGCATTGAGTACGCGAGCTTCAATGCGCTCAAGCCCTTTGTCTATATCTCCGGCGGGCCGTTCAAGGGGTCGGATGACGTGATTGTGGACGACGTCTTTGCCAGCTCCGATGGCGGGCATCATGTGGGCGATTCGATCACCATCATGAAGCGCCCCTTCCGCATCTCCGGCATTGTGGAACACGGCAAGGGCGGCCGCAAGCTGCTGCCTATCGACACCATGGGCCAGATGATGGGCGCCGAGGGCAAAGCTTCTGTCTTCTACATCAAGGTCGACGATCCGGCCAACGAGGCCAAAGTGATCCAGGAGATCCACGCTACCCGTGGCCTTGAAGACAGCCAGGTGCAGACCATGGACGAGTGGCTCTCCATGATGACTCCAGAAAAGCTGCCCGGCTTCAATATTGCGCTGGATGTTGTGACCGGCATCGCGGTGATCGTGGGATTCCTGGTGATCTTCCAGTCAATGTATACGGCGGTGCTTGAGCGGACACGCGAGATCGGGATTCTTAAGTCGATGGGCGCCTCGAAGATGACCGTCGTGAGCGTGGTGCTGCGCGAGACTGCGGTGCTGGCCGTGGCCGGGGTGTTGCTGGGGATCGTAGGCATCTTCGGCGTGAGTTTATTGCTGGGGCACGTGTTTCCCACTCTGCACTTCGAGATCACAGTTGACTGGATTGCCAAAGGCGCAGCGATCGCCTTTGTGGGAGCGGTATGCGGCGCACTTTACCCGGCGTGGATGGCCGCGCGCAAGGATCCGATCGACGCACTGGCCTACGAATAAGGTACTTGGCCGGGATCAATCGGCGCGACCTGCGTGTATGATTTGCTTCATTTTCAGTGCAAATTGCAGATTCTTTTTTCCACCGCTTAAAATCCCCGTCATTCAAGCTGCGCACTTGTCTGTGGAAAAATGGCACGTCAATCATAAATTATTTATAACCACTTAATTGTAATCGTGCTACGCTTTGCAGCATCCGCGCTCAATCTGAGTGTGTGCGGTTGGTATCAGTTTCCTGTCTGCAGCTCAAATCATATTCATTTCAAAAAATGTGAGGAGATCATGGACAATTTCAGGAGGAGTATCGCGCGGTGCGGCCTGGTTGTTATGGCCGCACTTGTCATCACGTTGCCTGGCCTGGCACAGCAAACCCTGGGTTCAGTGAACGGCACTGTTCTCGATCCATCGGGAGCCGCCGTATCTGGAGCCAAGGTTACGGTGAGCAACGCCTCAATCAACATCAGCCAGGAAACTACCACGCAGAAGACGGGGTTCTTTCAAATCTTCAATCTTCCCATTGGAACTTATGTAGTGAAGGTCAGCCGCGATGGATTTGAAACTGAGGTATTGAATAACATCGACGTTCAGGAAGCGCGCGCGACTACTGCGAATGCAACTTTGAAGGTAGGCGCGTCGAGTGCATCTGTGGTCGTATCACGCAACCCCGCTGCTGAATGCCACCGATGCGACGAATGGCTACACGCTGGACGCGAAACAGATTGAGGGAACTCCCCTGGCCACTGGCAGCTTTACCCAATTAGCCGTGCTTTCGCCGGGAGTGAACGCCGAATTGCTCAGCGGCATCAACACCAATGCCGGCCTGGGCAACCAGAACATATGGGCCAACGGCCAGCGCGCTACCTCAAACACCATGCAGGTGAATGGCGTGGATACCAGCAACCTCTTCAACGGTATGACCTCCAGCGGCCTGACCTCACAGCGCTATAACTTCAACATCGGCGGCGGCAGCCCTTCGAGCAGCTCTAATGCCGGCACCGGACCGATCGGCGGCGCGTCTCCCCTGGGAACCTCCGTCTACGGTTCGGTTGGCAATAGCCTGCCTTCTCCGCCTCCCGAGTTTATTCAGGAATTGCGCGTGAACACGTCGATGTACGACGCCCAACAGGGAGCCACTGCGGGCGCGCAGATCGATGTGAACACAAAAACAGGCACGAATGACTGGCATGGCCAGGTGTATGGAACCTTTGCCAATAACGCACTGAACGCAGCGCCGTTTTTCTTCAACCAGGAGTACGATCTCGCGCAGCAGGGAGTAGGCTCGTTTCCTGCGTCGATGATCAATCCGGCGTTGCACCGCTGGACTACCGGTGTCACTGTCGGCGGGCCGGTCGTGAAGAACAAGGTGTTCTTTTTTGTCGCCTACCAGCATCTTTACGACTCAGACCAGTCCACGGGATTCTCGCAGTTCACTGTGCCCACGGCGCTCACCAACGATTCCAGTTCCCGCACCACAGCGGGCCTGCAGGCAGTGGCTACCACGTGGAATAACGGCACACCTTTTCCGACTCAATCGACCCCGTAGCAGCCGCCCTGATGAATGCCAAGCTACCCGATGGAAGCTACCTGATCCCCGGCAATCAAGTCCCGTCGCAGCCCTATATGTACGGGGTACCGAACGTGACCCTGATCGGGACCTCGGTAATGACCGGCGAGCAGCTCAATGGAGCCATTGACTACGACATGAACAGCAAGGATCGCATGGGGGTCAAGTACTACTACCAGAACGATCCTATAACGCAGCCGTACAATTTTTCTCAGACAGGCGGCTTCCCGGTGACCCAGAAAAACGGATCGCAGGTGGCAGCCATCGACAATACACGCATCATCGGTAGCCATCTGAACTGGGAACAGCGCCTGGGCTTTGCGCGTCAGGGGTCGTATAGCTACTACACCCAGACACTCACCAATTCAAGTGGACCTGCCAATTTTGGCGTAGGAGGAGAAAATACCTCCGGCATAAATTTGATCTCCGGGCTGCCGGGCATGATACTGGATAAATTTCCAAGCGTCCAAAACGATTCTCCAGGCGTAAAAGTCGGTCCATTCAACTCCTTCGCCAACACCGGGTTCTACCAAAACCGGCTCAATCCTTCAACCAACGTTATCTTCGCCAAGGGGAATCACACCATTGTCGCCGGCGGCGGCTACAGCTACACGCAGCTGAATATCACCAACAACCGCACCGGCATCATGCAGGTGACGACCAAGAACTTCGAAGATTTTCTGGAAGGTGAATCGTACTCATCCAACGTGCTGGATTCCATCGCAACTCCACCCACTGTGCCGAAACCAGTAAATGAAGCAGACCGCTATTACCGCACCAACGAGATTGAAGCCTACGGCCAGGATAAGTGGCAGGCGAGGTCGAACCTAAGCATTACAGCTGGCGTGCGCTATGACTATCACGGCGGCATGACAGAAAAATTCGGCAACCTGTTCAACTTCGATCCATCTCTTTACAGCGTGTCGGGCACCACAACCACCGGCTTTACGGTCAACAATGCCGGATTTGTAGTGGCCGGCAACAATAAGATTAATCCCAGCCCGGGGGTCGCAGATTCGACTCTGACCGGACGTCAGTGGGGCATATCGCCACGCGTCGGCTTCGCCTGGTCTCCCAAGTTCGACAATGGAAAGTTAGTCGTGCGCGGCGGCGGGGGCATTTACTTTGATCGCGGCGAGAATCTGCAGTATCTGTCACAGCCTGCAGGGGCCGGCTACGGTGGTCCGTTCGGCGTCACCGAGGCGGCGCCGCTGGCCGCATATGTGGTAGGCGTTGGAATCATACTCTCGAGGATCCTCTGGAGACTCACACATCCTTCGTTCGCCAACATCGAATCCTCTATGATGAATCAGGTGTTGCAAACTACACTGAATAACCTTACGGGCTCTCCATCTTCGGGCTATAATTCCCAGTTTGGCCCGAATTGCGGAGGCGTTCAGAACCAGGAAGGGTACTTACTACTGCCCGTATGCGTTGAACTTCGGCGCCTATAACAAGAACAACGTGCTGCCCTACACCATTAACTACACCCTCAACATTCAATGGCAGCCGGCCAACGACGTGGCCGTCACCATCGGTTACACCGGCAACCGCGGCCGCCATGCCGTGATACCACTTCCCTTCAACCAGTCGGGCATCGCGACTCCAACCAATCCAATCTGGGGTGAGACGGCCAGCTATGGCTTTGAGGTGCTGAACCAGAACTCGATGAGTGATGGATACGATTACGATCCCATCCCCGGCGAGCCATGGAATTGCGAAGACGGAGGCAATACCGACTTCCGTTCACCTTATATAGGCTACAGCCCCAGCGCCACTTACTTCTCGACGGTGGGCAACTCCGCTTACGATGCCCTGGAAACACACCTCGAAAAGCGGTTCTCGCATCACTTTATGGCCGGCGCCAGCTACACATGGAGCCACACCCTCGACGAGCAGAGCGACATTGGCTTGTTCTTTACCGGAAACAGCACCTCGACTCTGCGCAACTCCTGGGCTACGTCTGACTACAACCGCACCAATGTATTCACCACCAACTTCCAGGTGACGTCTCCTAACCTTGCCAAGCCACACTCATTGGCTTCGTACTTTGTAAATGACTGGAGCCTGACCGGAATCGGCATTATGCAAAGCGGCGAACCGTACTCGCTCTATGAGTTTTATGGCGCGGTGGCCAGCATCGACCTACGGTGACTTTCCGAATCTGTTGAATCCGGTATTGGGAGTCAAAAATCCCAGCAGCGCCAAGAAAAAACCTGACCGGAAACTCGGGTAAAAACCGCGGCACTGCCGGCAGCTACATTCCCACCATCGATCCCACCCAGATTGCCATCAACTATCTTTCCCCAGGCGACGACGGCATTCCAAACCAGGTGAGCGGCGATCCAGCGGACATCTACGAGACGGACTTCGCTGCCTACCGGACAGCGCAACCTTTTCCGTCAGGCCCATCAGTACCGGCTTGATCTGTCGATCCGCAAGAACATCCATGCCACGGATAAGTACAACCTGCAATATGAGTTCAACATCTTCAATGTAACCAACACCACCAGCCTGGATGTGCCACAGAACCAGGGTCAGATTCGCCAAGTCTCCGCCTGCTCCGCCAGCGCGACAATCGCGGGTAACAACTGCTCACCCGGCCAGTACTACTACGTAAACTACGGCCAGATCGTCACCAGCAATAACCCGGCCGATCAACAATCCACACTGGCCAATCTGGATGAGTTGCCTTATTCAAACGGGACGGGTACGGGGCTCTCCAATCCATTATTTATCCCTGTTGGCGATGCGGGCAGCTGCGTTACCGGAGGGTCAAACGTCACTCCTCAGGGTTGCCCGAACAACGTCGCAAACTTTGGATCCGTCACAAATACCATTGGCAGCAACCGTGTAATTACCATGGGACTGCGCATGAACTTCTAGCGCGCTATTCAAGCAAGGTTTTTCTCGTTCGGGATCCCCACTGGGACCCCGACGCTTTTGTGCCTGAGAATTGCTTGCGAGGGATCAGGCAAAAAATCAATGAACGCACGTTATACTCGAATCATCTTCTTCGATGTAGATCCCTTCGAGCACTATACATTCTGCTGGGTTGCCGGAAAATCCTTATTCGGCGGTCTCATCGAGAGATCTTTATTGCGGGGAATCTGCTATTGACGAACGCATCCAAACGTTGGCTATACGCGGTTTGGCTGGTGATGATCGGCAGCTTTGCGGCGCTGCACGCGGTGAACCTGTGCGCCGACTTTCCTAACCACTCGCCGTGGTTCAGTGACTGGGCCAAATACACCGACGAGGGGTGGTATGGGAGCGCGGCCATTCGCGCCCACCTGTTTGGCAACTGGTATGTGGCGGGGGACTTCAATACCGCGCCGGCGGTCCCGGTGTGGCCGTTCCTCGAGTGGCTGCTCTTCTTTGTTACCGGCGTCACGCTTCAGGCAGCGCGCGGGCTAGCCATCGCATTCTTTTTTGTCAATCTGCTGTTGAGTTACATGCTGCTCAGGGTTCGGGGCCAGCGCTGGACGGCGCTTTTTGCGCTCACGCTGCTGGTCTCCAGCCCCTTCATTTATTGTTTCAGCCGTCTGGCCATTCTTGAGCCGTTGCTCACCGCGCTAACGCTCGCCGCTCTAAATCTGGCCGTCCGGCTGCCGCGGATGCGCCGTCCGGTATGGGCTTCAGCCTGGATCGGACTGCTCTTCACTCTGATGATGCTTACCAAAACTACTGCTATTTTTCTTCTTCCGGCGCTGGGGTGGGCAATGATGCTGCCGTTTTGGCCGAGCCTCAAATCAGTGGAGCGGAAAACAGCTTTGCGCTGCGCCCTGGCCGCAGCAGGCGCCTTTGCGCTGACCTTTGGGTTTTGGATGAGCCTGATCGTTCATGATGGATTGCTTGCCGACTACAAGTACTTCTTCAAAATCAATAACTACATCAGGCCACCGGAGTTCTACTGGCCGCTGGTGAGTTTCTGGTGGTCGCTGCACGGCACACTTTGGGTGGACCACATACTGATTCCGATGGCCGGCCTGGTGGTAGTTGGCGCGGCATTGGTCTGGCGATTTGAGGTGGGCCGCAAGCTGATTCTGGACCCCATCGTTGGCGCCTCAGCGTTGGCTGCCGCCGGCTATATCCTCTTCATGACCTATCAGAACAATCCCCAACCGCGGTACTTTGCCGTAGTGGCTGTTTTCAGCTTTTTTGTTGTGGCACTGGGAGCTGAGGCGCTGATGGGACTCGCCGGCCAGTTGCGCTGGCTGGGCGTTGCATTCATCGCAATCGCCGTTATGGCCGTGGTCTTCAACGGATTTCAGACCCTGATTTATGCGACTCATCCGGAGTACACGTTTGTTGATGCGGCCCAGCAGCTAGCCCGCTACATTGATGAGCACCCCAATGGCAAGAGGATCCTAGTATCAATCAGCGGCGACCAAATCGCACTTGTTGCGCCATTCCCACCCTGTGCGACGACTTCGGCACTCAGCCTTTCGCGAAAAAACTAGCCGCATACCAGCCAGGCTGGTTCGCGGCCTGGAACAACGTGGACTCCGACGCTCTCGAGGCACTGCATACCCGCTACTCGCTGGAACAGGTAGCCAGTTATCGCGCCTTTGACGACCCAAAGCGTAACCTGCTTGTTCTCTTCAAGTTGTACCCTCTGCCGGGAGGCAAGGTGCGCAACTCTAACCAGCAGGATTTAGACGTCCCGCTTCCCGACGATAAAATATATATTCCGGTTGATTAGCTGGCGAAGGTCTATAGTTACGCCCAAATTGGGCCGTTCCGATTTTCAATATATGGTTACTGAAACCTGTGACTGCAATCACTCGACAGCGCCAGATACGGATGATAGCCTTCGGTTGGCTTTTCCCCATTGTTCAGCGGGGTCGTTTATCCGGGGTCGTTGGCAATACGGCTTCAAACCTTGAGTTCGGGAGGACTTGTGACAGTACAGTATTGTGTTTACTTTTTTCTGGGCGTGAGCGTGCTTTCGCTCATTATGGCCTGTTTGTTTGGGCGCCAGGTGATGGGCACCGTAGCGTTTCTTAAGCGTCAGTACAAGATGGCCGCCGCCCTTGGTATGGGCCTGCTGCTGCCCGCATTCGCCGGCGCGCAGGAACACGCGGGCGGAGGCGAAGCCAGCCTGACGCTGCCGGATTTGAAGAGCGTTAATTTCGCGAACTTTTTCGGCTTGAACGGACATAATCTTCTGTCGATCGGATTGCTGTTCTGCGTCGGCGGACTGCTGTTCGGCCTGGCGATCTATGTGCAGTTAAAGAACCTGCCGGTTCATCGCTCGATGCGCGAAATTTCCGAACTGATCTATGAGACCTGCAAGACGTATCTCATTACGCAGGGCAAGTTCATTCTTCTGCTCTGGGTTTTCATTGCGGTCATTATCTCCATGTACTTCGGCTGGCTGGCGCCGGTGGGAAATGTTGCCGTAACCCTGCCCATCATCCTCGGGTTCAGCCTGGTTGGCATTGCGGGCAGCTACGGAGTGGCGTGGTTTGGAATTCGCGTGAACACATTCGCGAACTCGCGGACTGCATTCGCCGGATTGCGCGGCAAACCGTACCCGGTCTATGCGATTCCGCTGAAGGCGGGCATGAGCATCGGCATGTTGCTGATCTCGGTCGAACTGCTCATCATGCTGTGTATCCTTCTCTTCATTCCCGCTAATTACGCTGGCCCCTGCTTTATCGGTTTCGCCATTGGCGAATCGCTGGGCGCTGCGGCGCTGCGTATCGCCGGTGGCATCTTCACCAAGATCGCCGACATCGGCGCCGACCTGATGAAGATCGTATTCAAGATCAAGGAAGATGATGCGCGCAACCCTGGCGTCATTGCCGACTGCACGGGTGACAACGCGGGCGACTCAGTCGGCCCCAGCGCCGATGGCTTTGAAACCTACGGCGTCACCGGCGTGGCCCTGATCACCTTCATCCTGCTTGCGGTACACGAACCCAAGACGCAGGTGCAATTGCTGGTATGGATCTTCGTGATGCGTGTGGCCATGCTGGTATCGAGCTCATGCGCTTACTTCCTCAATGGCGCAATCGCTCACGCGAGATACGCGAAATCGGACGAGATGGACTTTGAGGCGCCGTTGACCTCGCTGGTCTGGATCACCTCAATCGTTTCAATCATCCTTACCTTCATCGTCACCCGCCTGATGATTCCCGACCTCGGTGATGGAACACTGTGGTGGAAGCTTTCTGCCATCATCTCGTGCGGAACGCTCGCCGGCGCGATCATCCCCGAACTGGTCAAGGTATTTACTTCCACCAGTTCGAGCCACGTTCAGGAAGTTGTAACTTCGGCGAAGGAAGGCGGAGCTTCCCTGGGAATCCTGTCGGGATTGGTGGCCGGCAATTTTTCAGCCTACTGGCTGGGATTGAGCATGGTCGGCCTGATGTCAATGGGCTACTACTTCAGTACTGGGCCATCGATGGATGCGCTGATGCTCGCACCAGCAGTCTTCGCGTTTGGCTTAGTTGCCTTCGGTTTCCTGGGCATGGGACCGGTTACCATCGCCGTGGATTCCTACGGGCCGGTCACCGACAACGCGCAATCGGTCTACGAGCTTTCGCTGATTGAAAATGTTCCTAACATCGAAGCTGAGCTGAAGAAGGACTACGGCATCGAAGCCAGGTTTGAACGCGCAAAATATCTGCTCGAAGCCAACGATGGAGCCGGCAACACCTTCAAGGCTTCGGCCAAACCGGTGCTGATCGGCACAGCCGTGGTGGGCGCAACGACGATGATTTTCTCGATCATCATGGCGCTGACTCACGGACTCAGACCACAATACGCAGGTGACCTTTCTCTTTTGCATGCTCCATTCCTGCTTGGGTTGATCACCGGTGGCGCCATGATCTATTGGTTCACCGGAGCTTCAATGCAGGCGGTCACCACCGGCGCTTACCGTGCGGTGGAGTTCATCAAGGCGAACATCCACCTTGAAGGCGCGGAGAAAGCATCGGTTACTGACAGCAAGAAGGTGGTGGAGATCTGCACCAAGTACGCGCAGAAGGGCATGTTCAACATCTTTCTCGCCGTCTTCTTCGCCACGCTTGCATTCGCGTTTGTTGAGCCGTTCTTCTTTATCGGCTATCTGATCTCGATTGCAATCTTCGGATTGTACCAGGCGATCTTTATGGCCAATGCCGGCGGCGCATGGGACAACGCGAAGAAAGTCGTAGAAGTCGACCTGAAACAAAAAGGGACGCCTCTGCACGACGCAACCGTGATCGGAGACACCGTCGGCGATCCGTTCAAAGACACCTCGTCGGTGGCTTTGAACCCGGTAATCAAGTTCACGACGCTGTTCGGATTACTTGCTGTCGAACTTGCGGTGACGCTCACCGAGCAATCCGGTGCTCACGGAAGTACTGGCAGTCGCATTCTTCCTGGTGTCAGTGTTCTTCGTGCATAAATCGTTCTACGGTATGAGAATTGAAACCAAGGAAAGTCACTGATTTCTGTCTCCGAAACAAAAAACGCCGCCTGGAAACGGGCGGCGTTTTTTTGCTTATTGTGCATGGTCAATGAGGTTTGCAGCTTAATCGATAGGCATCATGGCTGGAGGTTGGAAGCTGGAAGCTGAATCAGTCTCTGCCGCTGCCGTCCTTCGCCGTCGAAATTGGTTTGGTCAAGCCAGGCTTCAAATGCTCGTTTGCGGGCGGGCCATTCGTGGTCGAGCATTGAGAACCATGCCGTGTCGCGGTTCTCGCCTTTGACCACCATATGCTGGCGGAAGATACCCTCGAAGGTAAATCCCAGGCGCAGAGCGGCTCGGCGGCTCGGCTCATTTTTCGCATTGCACTTCCACTCGTAGCGGCGATAGCCTAACTGATCGAAGACGTGCGCGGCCATCAGATACATGGCTTCAGTAGCCTCCGTGGTGCGCTGCAAGCTCGGCGTCAGCAGAATGTTGCCCACCTCGACCACCCCCTGCGCCGGCTCCATGCGCATATAGCTGGCATACCCGGCTGTCGTGCCGGTAGCAACAGGCAAAATGGCAAAAAAAACCGCTTCCGCTGCATTCTGTTTTTCTTCAATGGCTCGACCAAGATCGGATTCGGTAGCGTAAGGGCCATCGGGCAGCCAGGCCCACAGCTCATCGTGTCCCTTGAGGGCCTGCCAGAGGGCTCAGTGTGGCGCGCTGCGTCCAGCGGCTCCAAGGTGACGTACCGGCCGCGGAGGGTTACGGGGACGGGCGCAGGAACAGGTTTCCAGTTCAGCAGGGAAGGATTCATCGCAGACATAAATCCAGCCTATCAGCCGTTTACCGCCTGCCGGCAAAGCAATTCTGTCGCGGATTCCGTCCCGAATCTCCACAATTCGCACAGGCACGACAGACAAATGCACTGGTTCTGCTCCTTGCCCGCTACCCCGATGAGGACTAGGCTTGACTAAGAGCCAGTGTGGGTGAAGAGTTCATGGTGCACAGAATTTGGGGCAAAACTGGAGTCCCAAGTCCGCATCACTCAAAGCTGTTTTGAGCTTTCCACAGGGAATTGCCAATGTTTAGCAAACAGATGCCCTGAATGTGCTCTGAATACAAGATATTGTGGTTTCTTGTTGACATGTACCACAGACAGCGGTATTTTTTCATCTGCGGCTGTAATCAGATTGTAATGAAACTGGCGTGAAGAACCGCTGGCAGCCGCTCGAGAGAAGAGAATTCGCGGTAATTTTTAAGTCCCCGTTTCCGCGTTCTTTGTCAAAGATTCAGTCCACTGCCTCCAGGCTGCATTTGCGCCGGGTGGGGGGCTGTATTCACCAATTTTTCCGATTGAGGAGGATTCCATGAACGAGGCCCATCTCAGACTTCTGCGCAGCCATCCCAGCAGCCCCATACACCCAGAGGGTTGATCTTTACCCGCCGCTTTTCCACGAGGGCGTATCGCCCTACGACGAGTTCCAGTGGGAAAAGCGCACGGCGTCCATTACCGACACCAAGGGCAACACGATCTTTGAGCAGAAGGACGTGGAGGTGCCGGTGGACTGGTCGATGACGGCCACCAATATTGTGGCTTCGAAGTACCTGCATGGGCAGATGGGCACGCCGGAGCGGGAAACCGGCGTGCGGCAACTGGTGGGGCGCGTGGCGGAGACCATCCGCGACTGGGGCATGGCCGGCGGCTACTTTGCCACCCCCGTGGATGCGGCCGTCTTCCACGACGAGCTGGCGCACATGCTGCTGACGCAGAAGGTGGCCTTCAACTCGCCGGTGTGGTTCAACGTGGGCTGCGACCGCCTGGAGCCGGATGCGGACGGGCAGAACTGGCATTGGGACCCGGCCACCGGCAGCGTGGTTCACGCGCGACCGGCTATAAGAATCCGCAGTGCTCGGCCTGCTTTATCAATGCGGTTGAGGATTCGATGGGCGCATTCATGGACCTGGCCAAGACTGAGGGCTGCTGTTCAAGTGGGGATCGGGCACAGGAACCAATTTCGACGATGCGTTCGAGCAAAGAACTGTTTCGGGCGGCGGCACAGGCCAGCGGCCCCTTGAGTTTCATGCGCGGGCTTGACGCGTTTGCCGGGGTCATCAAGTCCGGCGGCAAGACGCGCCGCGCGGCCAAGATGGTGATCTCGATGTGGATCACCCCGACATTCTTGACTTCATCGACTGCAAGGCCAAGGAAGAAGCCAAGGCGCACACGCTGATCAAGGCCGGCTACGACGGTTCGGGCCCGGACTCCGAGGCCTACTCGTCGATCTTCTTCCAGAACGCCAACAACTCAGTGCGCGTGAGCGACGAGTTCATGCGCGCCTATGAGAGCGACGGCGAGTTCACCACCTATACGGTGAAGGGCCATAAGCCGGTGGAGACCTACAAGGCGCGCGACATCATGCACAAGATTGCCGAGGCCACATGGCTGTGCGGCGATCCGGGCATGCAGTTCGACACCACCATCAATCGCTGGCACACCAGCAAGAACACGGCGCGCATCAATGCGTCGAATCCCTGCTCGGAGTACATGTTCCTTGATAACTCGGCCTGCAACCTGGCCAGCTTCAACCTGATGAAGTACGTGACCCCGGCGGGCGTCTTCGATATTCCTGCTTATCGTCACTCAATCTCGGTGGTGATCACGGCCATGGAGATTCTGGTGGATAACTCCGGCTATCCGACCGAGTCCATCGCGCGCAACTCGCACGACTATCGTCCGCTGGGACTGGGCTATGCCAATCTGGGCGCGCTGCTGATGGCCTTTGGCCTGCCTTACGATTCAGCGGCCGGACGCGATCTGGCCGCGGTTCTCACGGCCATCATGTGCGGCCAGGCTTATCTGCAATCGGCGATCGATTGCGGCCAACTGCCCGCCGCTGGCTTCGGCCACGCCGCTGACCGCTTCGGTGGAGCGCCAGGGCGGCGCCTGCCCCGGCTTCTACGTCAACCGCGAGCCGTTCCTCGACGTGATCCGCATGCACCGTGCCGAGGTGAACAACATCGGCAAGTCGCGCGCTGGCGGCGAGCCGTTCAGCGTGCCGCAGCTTGAAGCGCTGATCGATGCCAGCCGCGAGTGCTGGGACATGGCGCTGCTCTATGGCGAGCGCTACGGCTATCGCAACTCGCAGACCACCGTGCTGGCGCCGACCGGCACCATCGGCTTCATGATGGACTGCGACACGACCGGCATTGAGCCCGACCTGGCGCTGGTGAAGTACAAGAAGCTGGTGGGCGGCGGCATGATCAAGATCGTCAACAACACGGTGCCGGCCGCGCTCTTCAAGCTGGGCTACTACAACGAAGAGGTGAACGCGATCGTCAGCTACATTGACGCGACGGGCACCATTGAAGGCGCGCCGGGCATCAAGCCGGAGCATCTGGCGGTGTTCGATTGCAGCTTCAAGCCGGCCAAGGGTACCCGCTCCATCCATTACATGGGCCACATCAAGATGATGGCGGCGGCGCAGCCGTTTCTTTCCGGCGCCATCTCGAAGACCGTGAACCTGCCGCACGAGGCCAGCGTGGAAGATGTGGCCGAGGCCTATGCCGAGAGCTGGCGTCAGGGCATCAAGGCCGTGGCCATTTATCGCGACGGATCCAAGGGCACGCAGCCGCTGAACACCAGCATGGACGCAAAGAAGGAGCCTTCGGCGCTGGACGTTGCCGGCAGCCGCGTGCTGGCGCACCTGGCTGCCGGACAGCCGCCGCCGAGACCGACGTGAAGGCTCTGGAGGCCAAGGTCGGCGAAAAGCTGGAGGTGACGCCAAGCAGGTGATCGCTGCCGCCGCAGCGTTCCAGAAGCGCGCTGGAGGAGATCGCCAAGGCTGCCGCAGTGCCGGTGCTCACGTCCTCAGCTGCGGTAGAGAGCGCCAGGAGCCCAAGGACCGGCGCAGGACCCCAATGGGCCGCCGCGCGCCGTGCGCCACCGGTTGCCGGAAGAGCGCGCGTCCATCACTCACAAGTTCTCCATCGCCGGCCACGAGGGCTACATCACTGTGGGCCTCTATCCCACCGGCCAGCCGGGCGAGATCTTCATCAAGATGGCCAAGGAGGGTTCAACGGTCTCCGGACTGATGGATGCCTTTGCCACCTCGATCTCGCTGGCATTGCAGCACGGCGTGCCGCTGAAGGTGCTGTGCGAGAAGTTTGCGCATACGCGCTTTGAGCCCTCGGGCTGGACCGGCAACGAGCAGATCGGCTACGCCAAGAGCCTGATGGACTACATCTTCCGCTGGCTCAATCTGCGCTTCCTCTCCGGCGAGCAGTTGACGCTGTTTGCCGGGCTGGCTCCGCAGGCGCCGCAACTGCCGGCATCGCCAAGCTGCTTCCCGAGACCGAGCCGGACGAGGAGATCGATGGCGTCGCAGGCACCTGGCCAGGTTGGCCGAAGAGGTGGCCAAGCGGCTGAACCAGGTGAGCGGTCAGACGCGGCGGTCCGGCAACTGCGGGCGGCGGCGGCATTGCGGCCGAATCGGATCGCACGCAGCCTGCGTACGACGCCAGTCTGCCCCGCACGATGCCGAACCTCAAGGATCGCGGATCTACCACGCAGCCGATGCCATGCGCGAAATGTACGAGATGGGCGATGCGCCCAGTTGCTCCACCTGCGGCGCCATCATGGTCCGCAACGGCAGTTGCTACCGCTGCATGAGCTGCGGTTCGACGAGCGGATGCAGCTAGTTTTTATTCCCGAGAGCGTTCTGCTCTTGCAGCCCGGTTCGCATTGCGAGCCGGGCTGCTTTGCTTTGTGCGCCTGCCGAGACTGGTTCTCAGAACTTGTCGTATTCTTTTCTTGAGTGCATAAGAAAAGGAAGTGACTGTGAACAGGCGAAAATTTCTGGCTGGATCGGCATCTGCGTTAGGGGTGATGGGCATGAGCGGCGATGGAATTGCTGAGTTGAATGCGATGGAAGGTTCAAGCGCGCCTGCGCCGGGGCGGAAGATCCGGGTGGGATTGATCCAGATGAACGGGAAGACCTATGACAAGGAGTACAACCTTGCGCAGGCTGAGAAGTGGATCCGCCTGGCGGCCGCGCGCGGAGCCAGGCTGGTTTGCACGCCGGAAGTGGCGCTGCAGGGTTACGTGCGGGTGAGCGAGGAGATGTGCGCGCCGGGAGTATCGCCTGACGATCCGAGGCTGGTTAGCGAGCGGCGAGGATTCTGGCTGCGGCGGAGACGATTCCGGGACCCGCGACCAAGCGGATGGCTGCTTTGGCGCTGGAGTTGGGAATCTGGATCGTCTTCGGCATGGATGAGAATCGTGCCGGAAAGCTCTTCAATACTGCTGTGCTGATTGATCCTGAAGGACAGATTGTTGGAAACTACAGCAAAGTGCATCTGCAGAACTGGATGCTGGCTTCGGGCGTGAATCACGGCGACGATTTCCGGTTTGGGAGGTTGCGATCGACGGCGTGAAGGTGAAGCTGGGGATTGCGATCTGCTACGACATTCAGCATCCTGAGTCGACGCTGGAGCTGGTGCTGGGCGGAGCCGAAGTTGTGCTGAATCCATATTGCACGGGCGATTTTGCGCGGCCGCTTTTGGTGCACCTTTACCAGACACGCGCGCTGGAGAATCGGGTTTACATTGTGCGGGTGAATTATGCCGCGCCGCGATCGAATGGCAGCAGCGCGATTTTCGATTTTGAGGGCGCTACTCAGGATTCTCTCGGTGCCGACGAGGGCGTGCTGGTTGGCGATCTGGATCTGGCGGCGTTGCGCGAGATTCGTGCTGCATCGAATCCGGTTTACGGGCCGGCGAATCGTTATCCTTCGGCTTATAAGCGGATCGGCAAGCTTTGATGGGGATGAAAACTTGCTGCCGGCTTTACGCTGCCTATCGCTGACGGTATGATGGTTTCTGAACTCTTGAGGCTAACGCCTGAGGGTTATGCGCTTTAGGCGCGTTGTGATTGGCGGCGGGAGTAGTTCAGTGGCAGAACGTCAGCTTCCCAAGCTGAATGTCGCCGGTTCGATCCCGGTCTCCCGCTCCAAATAATTTTTAGATATAGCTGCCCCCGCACAACTTCACAGTTTTTGTGTTCCTTCAGGGGGTGCCTGCGGAAATCGTTTCAATTGAATGCGTTGGCTGGGGCTGCACGGAATTAGTGGAGCTGTGCTTCTGTGTTCCTGCGGGTGCGGCCCTTAAAAGCGGTTTGTTTTGAATAGATTGGGTAGAGGTTCACAGGTTCACAGCGAAAAACGCCTTTTTCGACGGAGGGGGGTGGGAGCGTCTGTGATTTCGGGGTCGCGGATCGGAAAAGCTCTGACTGCTTTTGTGACCGAGGGGAGGGTTTGGAGGAGATATTGCACGATGGCCGTTACGGAAGTATCGCGCTGGGCCGCCCAGATGCGGGCCTGGATATAGGTTTCGTCGCTGACGGATACGGTGATGTTGCGCATGTTTTGATTCTCCCTACCCCCTACCCACCCATCTATAGGCAAATTCCTCATTTTAAATGGGATGTGGGGGGTTATTGGCTGTAAATTCTTGATTCTGTTGGGGTTGTTTGCAGATTCTTGAGGGCAAAGGGGTTAGGGGCGTTTTGTTGGAGGTTGTCGCTGCCTGCGCTTTCCCTGGGCCTCATTCGGTCTGCACGGGTTTTGAGAGGTGCTAAGGAATCATTGTGCGCCGGGGGAGGGTAATTATCTGCAAACCGGCTGCGGTGGGGCGACTGATGGAGCACCCGGCGGAGAGACTGGAGGGTTGGGGTCCGTGCTGTCCCCGGTGCCCAAAAGCGAGGCACCGGGGTCACCCGCAGTTTCGGGGACTCATAAGATGGACCGGTAATCTTTCCCGGGCATCTCATCCGGCCACTGCTGTGCGCCGTGCAATAGACGCAATA
The DNA here is from genome assembly GCA_963780975.1 of uncultured Acidobacteriaceae bacterium. Classification (GTDB taxonomy): domain Bacteria; phylum Acidobacteriota; class Terriglobia; order Terriglobales; family Acidobacteriaceae; genus Telmatobacter. Next base: position 23,506 of record CAWAEU010000058.1, read on the forward strand.
TCCGGACGGTGTCGCCGGAAATGCGATAAGCGGCGATGTAGGGCGTATTCGTGACGACCAACTCGCGCGTTCCTTCAATGCGGCCCGGACGCCCCATCTCTGGAAATTGCTTTAGATTCCCCACGCTTGCCTGGATGCGATCATCAACGGTGACAGCGGATTGAGGGCTGTCCGCCTCAATGTAGTCGAAGATCGCTTCACGATCGGCAATTGCAAAGACCGACCATTCCAAAATCATTTACTATCTCTGTTTCTTGAGAAGCGCCTTGGCGCGCCGCTCGGCAAAGTGCGCTTCAACCTGCTCATGAGGAATGGCGGGACGCGGATCATTCAGGGCTTCGCGCACTTTGGCGCGAAACCAGGCGTCGTGTTCGGCGGAGTTCTGGGCCAGCGCGAATGGGAGAGCTCCCTCGTTTGCGGTTCGTGTGAGAAGAATGCGCACGGCGTCCGAAACCGTGATCCCCAGTTCGCCCAGAACGGCTGCGGCGCGTTCCTTCACGGCAGGATCGATCCTTGTTTGTATTAATGCGTTTGCTGGCATGAAGAAGGCTCCTGGAATCATTGTAATTCATTTGAACTACAATAACTAGACTCGGGTCGCCCTTCCCTTCGCCAGAAAAATGCGAGGTATGAGGCACACGGCGACGCGCCCGTCCACAATTTACCTTCGTATCGGGATGAGTTTTGATTCTTGCCTCAAATCGATCGGGTATTGGTGCATACGGTAGTCAACACGCCATTCCCATCCGTAATGAACGTCGACAAGAGTGACGCGCGCGATCGGATCGGAGCCGACGACGATAGGTACGGCTTGATATTGTGAGCCGTTAGGAAGTTGGGTGCCACGAAGTTCGAATAACGCTTGCAATCTGCTATCTACTATTAGCCCGATCACGAGATCAAGTGTCTCCCCCATTCTAATGATCTGATTCTCTCCCCCCTTTTCTTTCCAGAAGGCCTGCCCGACTCGCAACGCCAATCTCTCGACAGGGCCGCGTCGATGGGGTATCCTTACTAATTCCCGATATTCGATGGATGCAGTAAGCTCGTGCCCAACTCCGTTCGAGTCATCGGCGGCGAGTTTGAATCTAGCTATATAGGAAGTAATGGGTTCGCGGTTGAAGTGTGCTACTGCCCCATGGAAGGACTCCGCGGACAGGGCCTCGATGACTGGTGGGAGGGTGAATATGCGTGGCCTACCCTCGCTGTCTGGAGGCGAAGTAAATGCCGATGAGTCGCTAGTTGCTGAACTTGTCCCGCTCGGCTGCTGTAGGGGATTGTTGATATTTATGACTGGCGACTGATTGATAACGGGTGCTTGATTCGTCGTCAGGTTTTGACTGATGTTGTCCATCGAATGCGATTTCGCGCTTCGAAACGCTAGTTTTTTGATCATCCAAAAGGCGAATAACAGAACTGAGATGCCGGCCCCAGAAAAAAGCCACGTTCTGTTGTTCCATAACCAATCGGTCATTCCTCGGTCCTCTTGGTCCCGGCGCTATTTGGCACTACAAGCCAGACTGCATTAATGGATGATGCCATTCTACCCCAGCATTGTGTGGTGTTGGTCGCAGTCCTGGCTGCAGATGTGCTGTGGTGCCAACCGGGCAACACGAAGAACGCGGACCTTGCGGTCCGCGTTCTTATTTGGTTTGAAACGTTAGTGGCTCTTGCGGTACGAATAAATTCGTGCCCTTTCAAAGCGGACTGCCTATGCTTCATCGATTCCCACCCTAGGCACAAAAACAATAACGTGCCGAAGGTGGGCCACCCGCCAAGCAGAAGTTAGGCTTTTGTTGCTGCATTTGCCTCAGGCATTTCAATAGGAAGTGCGGCGACTAGTCTCTCCATGGCGATAAAGTGCTCCACCGCCTCTATCAGTTTCTTGAGGTCTTGTAGATCTTTGCCGACCCATCGACGCTCGTAATGTGTTTCATCATTTCCGAGCCATGCCGCGCGCTTTGATACTACAGGAAGTTTGTCACCGTCTAGATAGTTTGTGATTACAGAATTGAGTGGCATTCTACGGATTTCGTTCTTTGCGTTGTCGTCTGGCGTAAGCGATATCGCATAATCCTTTATTAGAAACTCGAGTGCTTTCCGAAAGCCTGGTCCTGCGATTTCGTCCAAGCCATGGTCCTCTGCGCTTTGTGCTTGTGCGATTATCTTCACGAACAAGGGCGACAGTTCGGAAATGTCCGCGGTCACAATGATCGGTTTCGGCTCAACCGGTAGCGACCGCTCAAATTTGTAGTGCTGCATTGGATTCCCATGAGAGATTCCTTGATCAAATCTATATAGCGCTATGAAAAGCCGAGAGCACTTCGGGTTGGCGCACCTGAAATACATTTCTAGTAGTTCTTGTACGACAAACCCTTGGAGTACATGCTCTGGGATTATCGTCTTATGACAAATCGGACATTCATCTGGAAATCTGTCTACTGTCCTATTCTGGTTTACAAATCTATCCCCTTGCGCGTTAATTCCATTTACTCCCACATTTGGCATTCTCTGCTGAGCTCCATTCCGGTTATCATTGCTCAATTTGAGTTCATAGGCTTAGACCACAAGCACCATAACATGCCGAGCGTAACCTTGATAATGAATATATAGTACAGCTAATTGCACTTTTTCTTTGGCGGAATTCGTTTCCTGTCTTAGATGTTGATTCTGCGGCTTGATTTGTCCGGGCTGAGGCCCGGACCTACCAGCTCGGACCTTAAGAAAGCGCCGTCCCTACGGGACTCGCGGCGATTCTATGCGCTCCATCCCCACGCTGAAGCGCGGGGCTAACAAACATTGCGCCTCCGGCGCGCGGTAGCGTGGGGCTAACAAACATTGCGCCTGCGGCGCGTTCGCTGGGGTATCTGCGAGATCGGGGGGTGCTCCGTATGCGCTCTTGTTTGGTTTGGATTGTTGTTGGGTGTTATGTACGGGCTGAAGCCCGTACCCTTCAAAATCAAGAAGCTTCTGGCGGCACGAATAAATTCGTGCCCTTGTTACAAAGCGCCGAAAAGCAGCCGCAGATCCTTCGACTTCGCTGCGCTCCGCTCAGGATGACAGTACTTTTTTGCACGGGGTTTTTGGTCCCGAACTTTGTTGCACATGAACACGAACGCGGACGTTGCGTCCGCGTTCGTGTTTGGATTGGATTGTTGTTGATTATTGTGGCCCGACTGAAGTCGCGCCCTAATACAAAGCAACGAAAAGCAACCGCAGGTCCTTCGACTTCGGTCGCTGCGGCGACCTCCGCTCAGGATGACAGCGCTTTTAGTATTTAGGCTTTGGCTAGGACGCCGCCGGTTAGGCGGTCGGTTAGTAATTCGTGGGCGTGGGCGAGGAACTCATCCAGATGGAGCTTGCCGGATTCTACTTCTGCCAGAAGGGCTTTCTGGGCGGCGTATTCCTTGTTCACGATTCCCGCCTTCGATTGCAGCATGCGCCAGGCTTTGCGGCGCTCTACGCAGAACATGACTAACTGGCGGCTCAGGGCGTAGTAAGTTGTCTTGCCCTCGTTCTCGACGGTGATGTAGACACCGAAGTCGGGGATGAAGGCGCGGTGCTCGGGCGCGAGATAGCGGCGATAGACGATGTCCTGCTGGGTGATGCGGACCAGCATGTTATCGAGCGAGATGAGTTTGGCCGCAGCTTCGGGCTTTAGCTTTTTCAGATGGTTGCGGAAGCGGGCTTCCGTTGTGCACCAGTGGGCTACGGTGTAGCGCTGGATTTCGCCGGTGACCTTGTTTTTGGTTTCGTACCAATCAAGATCGATGGACGGGTTGCCCTTCAGGTCTAAGGCTTCCTGATAGGTTTCGCCGAGGCGGGGATTGAAGACGAACTCCGGCGCGCCGCGGGAGTCGCGGACACGCTGGGCCTGGTGGAGGGCCATGTCGTCGGGGACGCCGTGCTCAGGCTGGCAGGTGGTGAAGGCCTGGATGAATGAGGTGCCGCGGTACTCCAGGCCGTCGAGGATGGAGCGGTAGAGCTTGGGTGCGTTGGCCATGGAGACCTGGCCGACGAAGGGCGAACCGTGGCCGGCGAGGAAGGTTTCGGCTACCGTCTTCTTCTCAGTGTTTTTGCCCTGCGTGGCTGCGCCGAAGACGTTCATGTCGTTGCCGCCGAGCATGGGGGTGGAGTCACTGTTTTGGCCGCCAGTGTTTGAATACACCTGGGTATCGAGCATGAGGACCTTGATGTTGGGGCGGTTTTGCAGGATCACTTTGGACATGTTCTGGTAACCGATGTCGCCCATGCCGCCATCGCCGCCGACGACCCAGACCTTGGGCATCTCGACGATTTCCTGGTCGGTCATGAGCGCGTCAGTGAAGTGGCTGAGGTGGTAGTACTGCTCGTCGTTAATAACATTTGTATCGCGGGTGAGGAGGATGTCGGCTAAGCGCTCGGGGATTACGGAGCGGCGGGCGTGGTCGACGATGAAGCTCTCGCCCATGAGCCAGCCCACGGTGACGCCGTCCTGGAAGAGAGAATTCATCCAGGGGTAGGGGTGGGGGTTGTTGGGGGCGGTGGAACCGTAGACGGTGTTGCAGCCGGTGTGGGCGGCCATGGCCATGACGGACATTCCGTTGGCGAGGCGGCCGTCGATGGCCTGGAGATTTTTGTGGTTGAAGGCTTCAGTGAGCAGGACGGCGGAGATGGCCTCGACCAGTTCGGCGTCGGTGATGGGGCCGTGCTCGGCTTCGTAGGCGGCGATGCGGGCCTGGGTGTCAGGGATGTCTTCTCCGCCGAGGCCGAGGACCAGATGAGCGATGGCCTGACGGAGCAGGGCGTATTCGCCGGGGTTCTTTTCTTTGAGGGCCGCGAGGCGGGCTACGCCGTTTTTGTCGAGGTCGGAGGCTTTGGAAACGAAGCGGTCGGACTTCGCATGGAAGACGGGGCGCATGTAGGCCTCGGTTACGGCGGCGATGGAGCGGAGGACGGATTTTTCTCCGCAGCCGGCGCAGGCGCCGTCGCCGGCTACGAGAGCGTCGTAGTTGGTGCGGACCATGAGCATGTTGCGCAGCGTCGCGGTTTTGGAGTCGGAGGGGTTGGCGGCATTGAAGAGGCCGAGATACTTTTGCGAAGTGTCAGGGAGCAGGTCGAGGAAGTGGGTGCCGCTTTCGTGCTCGGCGTTGACTTCTTCGGTTTCCTGAACCATGCGCAGGGCGTCGTGTTCGCCGCAGGCGGTGACGCAGGCTGCACAACCTTTGCAGAGGTCGCTGACGAAGATGCTGAAGATGCCGCCGGAGCCGGGGGCTTTGCGCTCGGGCGAGCTGAAGATGGCGTTCACCTTCTGATAGGCCATGGGGACTTTGGCGATGATGTCGAAGAATTGCTGCTTGGATTGCGCAGAGAAACCGTCGACTGAATCCGTAACCTCGCGGAGGATGGTCTGCAGCGGGGTTCCGGTCTTCATCTCGGCGACCATGCGCTCGCGGGTGCGCTTTTCGATTTCAGGCAGGGCGCGCATGAGCTTGGTGCGATCGGTTGGGTCGGCGATGTAGTAGGAGACGGCGGTGGTGAGTAGGGTGCTGAGATCCTGCGAGCAGTTGGGCAGTGCGGTATCGGGGCAGACGGAGATGCACTCCATGCACTGGGTGCAGTTTTCGGGGATGTAGAGCGGGGTTTCGCGACGGGCCACGTATTTGGAGGCGGTGTCTCCAGTGGCAGCGGCGATGACGCCCATGGCCGAGAGCGGCGTGGCGGGCTGGTTGTAGCCGAAGGTGGAGCGGAACTCGGCGTCGAAGTTGGCGACGCGGCTGATGGGCGTGCGTGCGGCCTGGCCATCGGGGATGGCTGTGGAACGGCAGCCGGTGCTGCAACCGCCGGCGGTGGCCAGCTCAAGGATGGGGAGCAGCGCCTGACCGCGGAGAGTGGAGTGGTCGGCGGCGGTGAGTGCGCCGATTTTGATTTCTTTTACCTGGCTGAAGCCCTGCATCATGACTTCCATGTTGGAAGCGACGACGGCATCGCCGAGCTTGCCGAATTTTTTGACGTACTGCTTGTGGACGACGTCGCGATATTGCTCCTGGGTGATGCCGAACTCCTGAAGCAGATTGCTGACGGCGAAGAAGCCGCCGAGGAAGGCGTTGCCCTGCATGCGGAGTTGCAAGTCGCCGCGGTCGGTGGCTTTTTTGGCGATGGCGAAGCCGGGGAGGGTGAAGACACGAATGTTTTTATCGATGATTTGCTTACGTGCCCAGAGGGGGAGACGCTCCCAGGCCTGCTCGCCTTCTTCGTCGGACTCCCAAAGGAGGCAACCGCCTTCGGCCATGCCGTCGAGGGGGTTGGTGTGGGTGAAGGCTTTGGGGTCGCAGCAGAGAACTACGGTTACGTGGCGCAGGTCGCAGTTTACGCGGATGCGATCTTTGGCGGCGACCATGAAGTAGCTGGTGGGCGCGCCTTTTTTCTCGGAACCGTATTTGGGGTTGGCGCTGACGTGGATGACTTCTTTGGGTTGCCCAAGTTCGTCGCGCTGGCCATCGCGCTCGAAGATGAGATCGTTGAGGTCGCCGAGAATTGCGCCGAGGTTTTTGCCTGTGGTGATTGCGCCCCATCCACCGATGGAGTGGAAGCGGACGGCGACTGCGCCCTCGGGAAGCAGGGAGGGGGTTTCGTCACCGATGACGGAGTAGGGGTGGTCGATGCCGAGTACGAAGAAGTTGACGCCATCAGAGGCGCGTTTGCCGTCGGTGCGGGCGCGGTTGGCGGTGGCAAATTCATACGCGCCGATGATGTGCTCGGGGCGGAAGTCGCGGGAGCCAAGGCCGTAGCTGCCGCCGTAGATTTTGGGGACTTCAGCAAGCGAGATGGTGGGCAGGCCAGCGGTGGATTGGACGGCTTTGGAGTGCGCGGTGCGAATGTCGCGGCCGAGGGGATTGTCGCCGGAGAGAGCTTCGTCAGTGCGCTCGAGGATGATGACATTCTTCTTTCCCTTGAGCGCGCTGATGATGGCGGCCTCAGGGAAGGGGCGAATGACGTTGACGTGAATGGAGCCGACCTTGACGCCGCGGGTTTGGCGCAGGTAATCGACGGCGGCCTCGATGTTTTCAGCTGCGGAGCCGAGGGAGACGAAGACGGTGTCGGCGTCGCTAGTTTTGTACTCGGAGATGAGGCCGTAGCTGCGGCCGGTTAGCTCGGCGAAATCTTTGTAGGCGGCTTCAAGGAAGTCGAGGATCGGCTCGGCGAAGTTGTTGCGGCGAGCTACGATGCCCTGCATGTAGTGTTCCTGATTTTGCACGGGGCCGAGGAGGATAGGGTTGGTGAGATCCATCATCTTGGGGACGCGGCGGCGGGTGGGCCCGAAGAGAACGCGCTGCGCTTCAGTGGGGCAGTCGATGATGTCTTCAGGCGAGCCGAGGTACTCGCGGATCAGGTCGGATTCGTGTTTATAGAAGGTGCGCTCAAGGTGCGAGGTGAGGAAGCCGTCCATGATGTTCATGCCGGGGGTGAGAGAAAGCTCGGTGACGCGGCGGAGAATGAGCGCCTGGTCGGCGGCCTGCTGCGCGTCTTTGCCGAAGAGCATGATCCAGCCGGTGTCGAGCGCGCCGTAGATATCGTCGTGTCCGCAGTGGACGTTGAGGGCGTGCTTGGTAAGGGCGCGGGCGCCCACTTCAAGCACCATGGTGCTGCCCTTGCCGGGGGCGTGGTAATACTGCTCGACGCCATAGACGACGCCCTGGCCGGAGGTGAAGTTGACCACGCGCTTGCCGCAGACGGAGTGGGCGATGGCGCCACCCTGGGCCGCGTGCTCGCCTTCAGTCTCGATGGCGATGGTGTTGTGGCCGAAGACGTTCAAGTGGCCTTCGGCATAGGCCTGCTGAAAGAGTTCGCCGCCCTCGGTGGAGGGAGTGATGGGATAAAAGACACCGGCATCGGCGATGCGCGTCTCAGTGTGATAGGAGACGAGCTGGTTTCCGTTTGCGGTGATGCGAATTCCTGGATAGCGAGCGGCAGCTTTCATGGATCCCTCTCTTTCGAGCTCTGTTCTTTAAGCCTGATTGCGATGCACCGCGGAAGCAAGGATTTGTTAGCTCAAATCCGTGGCGGCTAGCTCAAAGCTAGCCCGGCCTCAAGAAGTTTGTACAACGGACCGCTGAGTAGAGCGGGCCGGACGAGAATGCCCTTTAAACATGTAATGGACGTGACGGGAGCGGGAAAAAACCAAGGGGAGGCTTCTGCCCACGATAACGACCATACCTAAGTGTGCACCCGATTAGGGAGACGGTGTCTCATATGATGGTATATGAAATAAATGGTTCGTGCAACCTCTTTAGTTGGTTGGAAAATATTCGCTCAGGGGCTAAATGTCGTGTATCAGGAGGTTGTTTACATCGATGCAAGTGAATCAGAGTCGGTGGGTTATGGAAAAGGTGGAAAGCTGAAGAGTGCTTTCCACTTTCCCACAACCCCGGCTACGGCTACGAGCATGAATCTGCCGATGTTAGGCGTCTTGGGGGCTAAAGCCCTGATCATTATGGCTCGATTTATGTACGGGCTAAAGCCCGTACCCTTCAAGCTAAAGCCCGTACCCTTCAAGCTAAAGCCCGTACCCTTCAAAATCAATGCACTTTTACGGCACGTCTAAAGCCGTGCCCTTTCAAAATACTACGGCGACCTCTAATTGGTTGTGCCTTGCATCTGATTGATCTGCTTATCGTAGCGGCCGGTAAGGGCGTTCCAGCGGATGAGGGCAATTTCGCCGAGCATGGTGAAGCCATCTTTGATATAGCTCATGCGGGAGCGCTCGTCGTGAGACCAGCTAACCGGGACCTCGACGATGCGGAAGCCACGCTTGAGAGCGATGAAGAGGATCTCAGGATCGAAGCCCCAGCGCTCAATGGTCTGGAGCTTGAAGACGGTTTGGGCGGCTTCGCGGGTGAAGGCTTTGAAGCCGCACTGGGTATCGGCAAAGGGCAGCCCCATGATGGCGCGGGTGACGGCATTGAAGCAGCGGCCGAAGAACTGGCGGTAGAGAGGCTGGCGATGGGTTTGGCGGTTTTTATCGAGCCAGCGTGATCCGATGGCGATGTCTGCGCCTTGATCGATGGCGTCAAAGAGCAGCTTTGCTTCTTCAATGGGGGCAGAGAGGTCAGAGTCAGTGAACATGACCACCTGGCCCTGGGCCTGAAGGATGCCGTTGCGGACGCTGTAGCCTTTGCCGCGGTTGCCGGGATTTTCAATAAGGCGGACTTCAGGAGCGTTGCCGACAAAGGCGCGCACGACCTCGGCGGTTGAGTCGCGGGAGCCGTCGTTGACGACGATGACCTCGGCAGACCACCCGCGATTGCGAATGCAGTCCACGACCGCTTCGAGAGTGGCCGGTATGCGGGCTCTCTCGTTATAGGCCGGAATTACGATGCTGTATTTCGGATACTGGGCCAAACCGGCAACCAACTTCTGGAGTCCCCACCTGCAATCCTGAAAAATAGAACGGATAGTTTTCAGGTTAAGGCTCTCGCCATGATAGCGCACATTGAGGGCGGGGAGGTGGTCAGTATGTTACAGGGCCTCAAGCGGCATCTTGCCCAAGCTAAAAGGCTTAATTCACACCGGGAGCATTTTTTTCACGTCTGGCAGGGTAAAATCCGGTTATGCTGTGATGGGAGGCCAAAGGACATGACAAAGGCAGACCTGGTGGAAAAAGTGACCGGCCTGGGAGATCTGACTCGCCGCGATGGCGAAGTTATAGTGGAGACGATCCTGGGATGCGTGATCTGGGCGCTGCAAGGGGGACAAGGTCGAGATTCGCGGCTTTGGGTCCTTTCGCATCCGCAAGCGCAACTCGCGTATTGGGCGGAATCCGAAGACGGGAGAGCGCGTGGAGGTCCCGGCCAAGAAGGTTCCCTACTTCAAGCCTTCAAAGGAGCTGCGCGACCTGGTGAATCCGGGCGAGGCGGAGAAAGCTTCCTGAGCTGACGCTCGCATTTTATTTGAAGCCGGTAAGGATTTCATGGGGTGCGGGTTTTGGCACGGGGATAAATCCAGTTTGAAACTTTTTTAAAGCATGCCTCGGGGGCTAAAGCCCACGTTTATTTTGTGCTGCCTGCGGCACGGCTAAAGCCGTGCCCTTTCAAAGCATCGAATATCTCTGCAAATTCCCTTCGGTATTTCCCCGCGATTTCCCTTCATTCGTATCAGTTGCCGTCTTCGGCTGATTGAGCCAGTCGAGGACGCAAATTGTGGCCAGTAGTGGAATGAGCCAGATTACACGACATTCAAAGCGGTCCTCAACCATAGACAAAGTGCCGGTGACCATGGCGTTGGCTACGACCATGGAGACGACGACTACGCACAGGCCGGCGATGCGGGGGGAATGGCGACGCCAAAGCAGCGGCACGAAAACTGCGATGACGGCGAGCGAGACCAGCACCATGCAAAATTGAATGGATGAGAGCAGATCGAGGGGGAGCGCGTCGTGGGCCTGGAGGCTTTTCATGTAGCTCGACCGGGCTCGTGGAAGAACCGTAGCGAATTGGTCGAGCACCCAACTGCTGGGATCGAGATCGTCGTAGCCGAAGGTTACTAATTGCCCACGGAAGTTGGCGGCTGAGCGGGAAAGCTGGGCACCGGGATAGGCGCGGAGGGTGGCGAAGACGAAGGGAATCTCCTCCTGCACGAGCTGCACGTCTTCTTCTTCTGAGGCTTTCTGATAGATGCCGTCGTCGGCCCAGAGAAAATTGTCAGGATCATCGGGAAGATTTTGGACGTGATTACAGATGGCCCACTTGAGTTCTCCGCAGTGCTTCAGGAGGTACCAGCGGCCGGGACCGTCTGCAATGATGCGGGCGGTGAGAAATGGCGGGCGCTCGCCGTTGAGCGAAGGCTGGCCGTAGAGATAGCTGTTCAAGGCCAACTGGGACGCGGCGGCGAGAGCAACGATGGCCGCAACGCGAAGGACGGGAAGAATGCGGCGGCGAAAGGTTTGGCGGTTGAGGGCAAAGAGCAGGGCGAGGAGGATGCACAGGGCGGCGGCCAACAAAAGATGAGAACAATGAGAGGTAATGGCCCACCAGGAGATGACGTAAAGAATGATGCGCTGGGCGCGGGTGAGGGTTTCAGGAGCGAATACGAGCAGATAGATGGAGAGATAAAGCAGCGGGCCGAGGATATCGGGCATGATGAGCGTGGAATACCAGCTCATTCCTGTAAAGAGGCTGAGCAGCAGGACGAGAGCGAGGTAAGACGGGATGGTTTGGCGGGGAGCGAAGGAGCGGACTACTAGCCATAGAACCCAGGCGACGAGAAGGCATTGCAGAGCTGCGACGGGCCAGAGGGTGAAGTTCAAGTGGAAGGGCAGAATGCCGAGGCTGTAAAAGAAGGACCTCATGCCGTAGTACCCGGAGAATTGGTGGAGAAAGATTGCGCGGGCGACGATGTGGCCGTCGTCGATGTAGGTCATTGAGTCAGGGTAGAGAATGGGAAAGCCGTTATAAAAAGCAGGCCAGGAGATGAATAACGCACCGAGGAATACAGCGGCGGCGTTCCAGAGGTGACTGGGGCGCTTGAGGGTTTGGACGAGTTCCCGCACGCTGGGCCTGGTGAGCTGCATGGATTAGAGCGCTTCCTGGAGTGATTGCGGATTTCGAGACCAATCGTATCACCTCAAAAATAAGAAGGGTATGAATATGCGGGTGATTTATGGCGGATTGATGCCGATGACGCTTAACATGCGGCCGGCGTGGCCGTGGGAGGCGCGATGGGAGAAGAAGAGATCGGGCTGGCAGTTGGTGCATCCGCCTACGGTTTTGATGGAGCGCGGCTTGAGGCCGGCGGCGAGCAACTGGCGGCGGTTGGCCTCGATTAGATTCAGATGAAGGCTGGGGCCAATGGGGGAGTGGCCGGGGGCGCGCTGGGTGAGAAAGAGCATGGGGTATTTGATACGCACGGGTTCGGAATCGTAGACCTCGCAAAAGAGCTCGCGGGCGTAGGCGAACTGGGAGTCGAATGCGGAGAGCACCTCTTCGCCGACGGCGTAGCAGCAGGAGCCGATGCCGGGGCCGATGGCGGCGATTAAATCTTCAGGGCGGGAGCCGAACTCCAGACGCATGCGGCCTATACCGGTTTCGACGATGCGCTTTACGGTTCCGCGCCAGCCGGCGTGGAAGGCGGCAACGACGTGGCGCTTGCGGTCGGCTACCAGGACGGGGATGCAGTCGGCGGTTTGGATGCCGAGAAGCAGGCCGGGGTGGTTGGTCATCAGGCCGTCACCCTTACACAGGTGATCGCTGGTTGCTTCACCGGCGGCTAAATGGAGGACGCTGGAGTGAATCTGGCGCAGGGTTACGAGAGGCGTGGATGGGTTGCCGGTGATAGCTTCGGCGAGAAGCTGGCGGTTGCGGGTTACGATTGCGCGGTTGTCGGCTTCAGTAAAGCCGAGATTGAGCTCGCCGGGCGCATCTTCAGCACAGTTGGGCCTGCTGAAGCCGCCGCGACGGGTGCTGAAGCCGTGCCAGAGCCAGCGGAGTTTTCCCCATTCTGGGACTGGAAGCCACTGAACTCCATTGGGGGCGACGCGGGGCGGTGGAGCCGGCTGGCGAAGTTCTTCAGGAGCGGCGCGGTCAAAATGCTCTCGGCTGGGAAAATGGGACTTTCCGCGCAGATTACGCACCAGGCCGGTGGCGTGAAAAAGGTTGTCGATGGCCTCGACCGCGGGGTCGGGAAGAGGTTTCGGGGTGGAGGGAGACGGCATCTGAATCTGATTTTAGCTGGCGGAGGATTTTATGCGGGTGGGGATATTAGGGGTGTTGGGGGCAAATAGTAGGGCCCGCCTTCCGGCGGGCCCATTTGAGAGGCTGTATTTGGAGGGAATCCAGGGGGGATTTTTGAGAAGAGATCCGTGTTGGACCTTCAAAAAGGAATGGATACCTTTCTTGGAGGGATCTTGTTTCGGGGAAGCCTCTGCTAGTTAAAAATATAGATGCGGGAATAGGTGAAAGGTTGCTCTTTAAATAAAGATTTTTGGGTTGGTAGCGCGGATTGTTACCGGCGGGGCACACTACTTGCTCAAAAGGTCAATAATCAACTTGCATATATCACCTAGAATTGGCACTCTTTAGAGTGTGAAGCAGTTGTACTTTATCGTCCTGACCGGAATCCTGATTCTGGGAATCGTCTACATCTATCTGCATCGGCAGGAGCTAGGATTGACCGGCCTGCCCGGATTCGGGGTGGAGGGGGATACCAGCGCCGAACAGAGCACCCCTGCGAGTATGAGCTGGCGGAAGGTTGACCGGAGCCAGGACGGCTTCAAGGTGGAGATGCCGGCCGAGGTTCAGGAGACTGAGGTTCCGGCCTATAACGAAACCGGCGGGTCGGAACAGGTGAACATGATTTTGTGCAACCCCAACTCCGAGACGAGTTTTTCGGTGGCCTGGGCGGACGATCCGCCGGTGGCGCGAGTGAATGGGCATGCTCCCGACAGAACCATGGATATGGCACGGGACGATGCGCTGGCGCGGACACAGACGATTCTTATTGAGGAATACAGGACAAATACGGACGGGTATCCGGCGCGGGATTTTGTGGGCCGCAATATGAACGGGGGCCTGATCAGCTCGCGGATGATCTATGCCGGCCCGCGGCTCTATCTGCTGAGCGCGGCGTTTCCATCGGCCAGTGCGCGCAGAGATAAAGATGTGACGAGGTTCTTCGACTCGTTTATCTTAAGCATGACCAATAACCCTGCGTCTTTGCCTGAAGCACAACCAAGAAACGATTAGGGAGCGTAATCGCGCTTGACTTTAATGCATGGTGTGGGCCGGCTTGCCGGTTGGCGCGGTTACTTTTACAGGATCCGAAGCGACGCTGACGCCGTTGGCGTTTACCGCGAAGATGGTGTACTGGGCCGATTCACCGGGTTTGGGTGCGGGGTCAGTGAAGGTGGCCGTCGTTAATCCGAGGGCGATGGTTTTTGATTGCGGTTGCTCTGCGTTTATACGCTGGACGCGATAGATTCTGGCTTCCGGGACAGGGCTCCAGGTGAGAATCACTTTTCGATTTTGCACTTCGGCTTTGGCTGCGAAGGGTGCTGCTAATTTTGGGGCGGCTGGATCGGGGAGCAGACCGTAGACGCAGAATTGGCCGGTGCCTACATTTTGATTGCCGAAGCTGGGCAGGTAGACTTTGCCGTTGGCGATGGTGGGCGGGGCCATTTTGGAGTATTCGCCGCAGTCGTCGCGGGCGGGGATTTCAAGCGAGTTCCACAGCTCGCGGCGAATATCGTTGGCGTCGAAGGCGTGAAGGATGCCGGGGCGCGATTCATCCCAGGAGTCGCCGGTGGCGTGGATTGCCGCCCAGAGAATTCCGTCGCGGTTGCCGTTGGCGGAGAGCGAAAGCATTGCGCCGGGATGACCTTCGTTGGGCGTGTCGCGCATGGTGGCGGGGGTTTCAATCAGCTTATCGCCCTGAAATTTGTAGACCTTGGTTTTGTCGCGCTGACCCCATACATAGAGCATCGGGCCCTGCTCGGCGCTGTCCCAATAGACGAGGCTGTGAAGGTGAGAGGCAGTGGCCTGAAAGTGCTGCTGTGCATGCTCGTCGCCGAGGTGGCCGAAGTTGCGCGTGTCGAGCAGGTACATTACGCCCTGTTTGCCGCCGCCGAGAACCAGATGCGTTCCGGGAATGAGGGTCGCGCCGGAGGAGTTGAGGTCCATATCGGTGCTGTCGAGCTTGAAGTGGTTGGTGGGCGTGAACCAGTCGAGCAGTTTTAGATCGGGTGTGAATTTGAGGAAGCTTTCGCTGAAGTTGTTTACGCCGTCCCAGCTTCCATTGCCGGTTACTACGTAGACGTTGCCATCGTTGTCGACAGCGGGCGCCTGGCCCGATTGCCAGATGCTGGCTTCGGAGCCGGTGGGCGAGGTGTTGAAGACTGCCTTCCGCTGAAGGGTCTGCGCATCGTAGGCCATCAGAAAGCCGTGATAGGGTTGGCGGTCGCAGTGCGAGGCATAGCCGATGTAGATCATTCCGTTGGCGAGCGCGAGGGCGGGGCGCTGGTTTTGCATCAGCGGGTTAAAGTCAGCGGCTTGGATGGTTGCGGGGCTCTGGGGCAGGTCTGCGCCGGTGGCGAGATCGAGCTCGTGAAGGCGCTGCATGAAGGTGTCGCCGACTTTGGTTAACGCGACGACATAGAGCACGCCCTTTGCTTTGTCGATAACAGGCGTGCCGATGATGCCCATTTGGCCATTGATGTCAGTGCAGCCGAAGTTGGCGTCGTGCAAGTTTGCGGGGGTGCCGAAGTTGACATGCCAGAGCGGTGCAGAGGAGTCGGCATCGTTGGCATCGAAGGCGTAGACACTGTTGTTCACCGTGGTGACGTAGACAACGTCGTGCGTTCCTCCGTTTACGGAGAGATTGGTAACCAGCAGCGGCTGCGAATAAACCTGATCGTCGACCACGCGCTTGAACAACATGCCGAAGTGGGCCTTGTTTACATTGGCCGGGGTCAATACGGTTTCATGGAGGTTTGCGCCGGTGCGCGCATTATCGTTGTGCTGGGTGAGCACATCCACCTGGGCCATGGCGGGCGTGGAGAGAACGCAGAGGGAAGCCAGAAGGCAAAAAATAAATTGCTGCAAGCGATGACCGGTCATTTTATTCATCCAATTTGAATTGTCTGACATTTATAAGACGATTAAATGACGATAACAGCCGCATCGAACATCTATTCTTATAGCGGCGTCTTTTGATTAGGAGACACCTGCTCAAGGAGAAGTATCAATGTCAGAACCGAAGATTGCTCAAAAAGGTCCTTATCCTGTACAAGTTGAAGCCGGCAAGAGCTACCACTGGTGTTCGTGCGGGTTGAGCGCCAACCAGCCGTTTTGCGATGGCAGCCATAAGACCACGGAGCACACGCCGGTGAAGTTTGAGGCTGCTGAGTCGAAGACCGTTTATCTATGCGGGTGCAAGCATACCGGTAATTCTGTTTTCTGCGATGGCACGCACTCGAGGCTTTAGGCGGTTTCTGAGGAACCACCCCAGTATTCGGCAGGCGAAGAAATATGACCGCAGGGGCTAAATGTCGTGTATCAAGAGGCTGTTTACATCGATGCAAGTCAATCAGAGTCGGTGGGTTATGGAAAAGGTGGAAAGCTGAAGAGCGCTTTCCACTTTCCCACAACCCCTGCTACGGCTACGAGCATGAATCTGCCGATGTTACGCGTCTTCGGGGCTAAAGCCCCACTTTCTCGGTGCGACGTTCATTGGCACGGGACCCAGAGGGTACCCCGCCAGGCCCTTTCAAAAACAACGGCTGGAAGAGTAAACAACGTGTTGAAACTTTACAGCTAAAGCCCTATTCGTTCTGCACTACTATCGGCCCGACTGAAATCGTGCCCTTTTACTAAGCTGTGCCTCGATGGCTTCGGGAATTGAAGTGTAAGTTCTTAACAATCTATCCTCCCGTTTCGGAGGTTCGAAATTCACATAATACCTCAACTGTGACTTCAAAATGTTGAGAAATTCTTATTGAGTCAGTCTCCATCCGTCGTCATATAGTTTGAATGTCGCCTTCCGCGCGATGGTCTCTGGATATTGTTGTGGATTCTGCTGGCGATAGTATTCACCAAATGGTGTCCAGTTTGTTCGCTTGATCGAGTACTCAACGATCGAGGTTCCCGCCTGCTCGTCCGTCTGAATCCCGGTTACGTCGCCGAAGACCTGATCGCAAATCTTGATTTGAAACGCGCCCCTGGCCCCCGGGCCTGCGTAAGCCTTCGTTGTAGCTGTGGAAGCCAAACGAACCGTTGACATTACGTTACCGCTATGATCGACATACACAGCGGTAAGCAGCCCAGCCTGTATGAAGTGAGCTATATCCAAAGGAATTGGAGAAGTACCGAAGGGCCAGTTGTTGATGAAGAAGCTCCCATTCGAATCCATCTTATAGAACTGTGACGGTGACAGCCTGCGGTATTCTGCGACCGGGAAACTGGTTTGGGTCGTGATCGATGCCGCAGCGGTTGGTCGAGAGAGACTGCGATCTTTACAGCTTGCTAGAAATAACAACGCGAGAAGTGCAAATAAAGTGGGTGCCTTCGTCATTTTCATGTTCACTTTTCCTTTCGTTTCTTAATGTTTCCCGCATCCCGTACCTGACTGCGCTTTTTTCACGGAGCTGCTCGTGCCCCGATACAAAGCTGTTAATGCAGTCGTGCCTCACACAAAGCTGTTTTTGGAAACACGATCTGAACAATATGTATTGAGAATATCCGCGTGGAACGGAGTGAGATGCGTTCCACGCGGATATCTGCTGCGTGTGCGAGCGGACTTACTTTTTCTGCTCCGGCTCTTCTTCCTGGGTCACTGTCGGGCCTTCGCCGGGGAAGGGCCAGTTGTGTTCGAGGAGGTTTTCTTTTTCGCGCTGCTCCTTGGAGACTTTGTTGATGGTGAGGTTTTCAAAGAAGTGCACGCCGGTTTTTCCTGCTGTGGCGATGTCGATGTCGCCGTCACCGTCTAGATCTTCCGCGATGATCTGCGTGCCTACGCCGCCCGTTCCGTTGACGGAGATGGGGTAGCGGGTGAACTCGCCGGTCTTGCGGTTGATCTTGTAGTAGTAGACGACCAGCGGGTCGTAGGAGCCGGCGTCGTGGCCGGAGTGGCCGCGATAGCGCTTGCCGGTGATCAGCTCCGGCTGGCCGTCGCCGTCAATGTCAGCCATGAGGAGCGCGTGTGACTGCGAGAAGGATTCGTCGATAGTGTGACGGACCCACTGGCGGTTGCCCTTGGTGTCTTCAGTCTGCTCAAGCCAATAGAGGCCGTAGCTGTGGCCCTGGCCGTAGATGATGTCCATTTTGCCGTTGTTGAGGACGTCGTAGCCGATGATGGGGAAACCGGTGTCGCCGAGGTGAAAGTCGGGATGCCACTCCCACTTGTCGTTGTCGGCGTCGATCTGCTTGAACCAGCCGGTGGTGGTAATGATGTCGGCCTTGCCGTCGCCATCAATGTCGGCGATGCCTACGCCATGACCATCTTCAGCGCGTCCGCCTACGTGATGCACTTTGGGAGTGGGGCCGGAGAAGTCGATCCAGAGAATGCCAGAGTGGTTGTAGTGAGAGAGGATCAGGTCAGGCTTGCCGTCGCCGTTGATGTCGGCCATCCAGCCGCCTTCAGTGTCATAGCTGTCGGTGATGAAGTGGGCCTTCCACATTACGCCCTGCTTTTTCGGATTCTCATACCACCAGACGCCGTTTCTCATCCAACTGGCAGTCACCACGTCGGGCGCGCCGTCGTGGTTCACGTCTACTGTCCACTCGCCGCAGTCGGCGACGAACTCGTTGACGATGCCCACTTCACGATATTGGTGGCGAACCCACTCGCCGCCGTTGGGGCCGGGATTCTCATACCAGTAGGCGCCGCTCAAAATATCTTTGCGGCCGTTGCCGGTCATATCGAGAGTGGTGATGCCTTCGGCGTGGTCTGTGCCCAGGCGATGGGCAAAGAAGACGGCCTGCGGAACGCCGCCCGGTGCGGGACCGCGGGTTTGGATGCGATCGGCCCCGCCGATGAGCTGGGCCACGGCCGGGACGGTAAAAGCAAAAATGACGAGCGCTGCGGGTAGATTGATTTTCATAAGCTTTCTCCATTCAGTTGAAGCTTTGTTGTGCTGCTTATTTCAGCGGGAACAGTTTGATGTTGCGAAAGTAGACCTCTGCGCCTTCAGACTGGAAGAGAATTTTGCCGCTAGAGGGAAAGGCGTCGGTTCCCTCGTTGGCCAACTTGCCGTTAACGTATTGCCAGACGTGGCCATCGCGATTGACCAGTTCGACGACGTTCCAATGGCCGTGCGGCTTCTCCACTTCGTTGGTGGGGTCGCGATAGCCCACTACATCTTTGAATACACCTTTGTTGAAGCGGTCGATCTTGAGGGAGCTGCCGGCGGGGCCGGTTACGCGGACACCGTCAGTGCCGGTGAGCGCAGCGCCGTCGGTCATCCAGAAATCGCCGGTGCAGCCTTCGTTGATTTGAAACTCGATTGAACGCGGCCATACCTTGTTTGGACCCTGAATATTGTAGAGGATGCCGCTGTCGCGCGCGTGGCCTGCGCGGGGAGCAAAGGTGCCCTCGCCCCATTTGAATTCGGCGCGCAGGTAGTAGTTTTTGTACTCCTGTTTGGTGATGATGTAGCCGAACTCGCGGCCGGAGATGTGGATGGCGCCGTTCTCAACGGTGAAGACCTGGTTGGGATCGGAGTTGAGGCCGGTGCTGCGCAGAAAGGTGTCGAATTGGCTGAGGTCATTGCCGTCAAAAAGGACTACGGCGGGGCCGTGCTTTGGAATATCCGGGGTTTGCGATGGGACGATGGAGGCGGTTGCAAGTGCTGCAAGAAATAAGACCGTTGCCGGTTTGATGAATCTCATTGGATGAAAAACCTTCCATACCATTCTCGTCTTCGGCAGGCCGAGTGGGCAAATGCTGTTATTTGGGACGGGTGCGTTTTTCGACAGAACGGGTGATGAGGCTGACGGGAAGAAAGCGGGTGAGGAAGGCGGTGAGCTGCCAGGTGAATGCGGGGATGACGGTTTGCTTGCCGCGCGCAAGGCCGGCGATTCCGCGGCGGGCCACTTCCTCAGCCGACTGCCTGCCGCCGGGCATGATTCTGTTGCTGCGGGCTACCTGGGAGAATTCGCTTTCAGTGGGTCCGGGGCAGAGAGCCGTGATTTTGACGCCGAAGCCGGCTACCTCGGCGGAGAGTGCTTGGGAAAAGAAACGGTCGAAGACTTTGGTGGCGGCATAGGTGTTCAGGTTGGGCAGCGGTTGAAAGCTGGCTACCGAGGAGACAATGAGCACCCAACCGCGGCGGCGCTCAACCATAGCAGGCAGAAAGAGGCGCGTGAGGCGGACCACGGCTTCGCAGTTGACGCGCACCTGGCTCAGCTCCTGGTCGACGGGGCTCTTGTAGAAGGCTCCGTATTGTCCGAGGCCGGCGTTGTTGATGAGTATGTCGACGGTGAGGCCGGCGCCTATGGTTGCGTCGTAGATTTGCTGAGGCGCGGCGGGATCGTTTAGGTCGGCGACTACGATGCGGACTTCGGTTCCACTGGCGGTGAGTTCGGCGGCGAGGGAGTCAAGCCGATCTTTGCGGCGGGCGGTGAGGATGATTTTTGCGCCGTGGCTGGCGAGTTCGCGAGCAAGTGCGACGCCGATGCCGGCGCTGGCTCCGGTTACCAGAGCCCATTTGCCGTTGAAGTCTTGTGCAGTTGACATTGCGGAACCATCATAGCGGATGGGGCGTGACGAGAAGGTTGTCGTTCATTCCATCGGTGAAACAATGATTGACGTGGAACTCCATCGTAGGTGAATCATTGGTCTCAGAAGCGAGACTTGGTGCACCCGGCGAGCATAGAGTACTTCCTCATGGTTATTATTGGGAAGATGACTCCAGTTCTCCGTAAGATACTTGCCACTCTGTCAGCGTTCGGTTTCGCTGTGAGCATCCTCGTTTACATAGAAAGCTTTTCTGGAGCGACTATGGACAACACATCACAATGTGTGATCCTGCTCGGCTTTTGTGTGTTAGCACTCATGATACCGATTCACATTCTTGAATATCCCTCATCAAAGGATTGGAATTTTTACTGGAAAGGGTTCGCGCGGGGCATGCCGGGTTGGATCGTTCCTTGCAACTGGTTATTTTTCCTAATCTTCATAGCGCATGTTATCTGGTTGGCTGTTCAAAGTAAGTTGGGAGTCCCAACAATCAGCGATGGGCAATATGTACTTAGCAGTCACGGCAATATCCTGAAAGTTATCACGCAAGCAGAGTACCTCACTCTAAAGGAGGCGGAGCTTCGAACGCTAGCAACCTTTATAATCTCCTGGTACTTTATGCCCATGATGTATTGGTGGTTTCCGCGAGGACCTAAGCAGACGGGCTTACAGCCACTTAGCTAACGGCTATGATCTAGCAGTTCGCCTTCAAATTCCTCATTCAGCCAGCTTGAAAACGCCGAAAACTCTTCGTCACGGCCGAGGAAGTCGCGGACCATCTGGCGGCCGGGCTTCGATCCGCCTTGCTCGAGAACGGCTTTGCGGTAGCGCGCGCCGGCGTCGCAGCCTAGCAGGTCTTTGGGATCGAATTGGGCGAAGAAGTCGAGCGCGATGACTTTATCGAAAGCGTAGGTGTAGTAGTTGGAGGAGTAGCCGGTCAGGTGACCGAAGCTTGCGTACATACGGTTGCCTTCGAACCAGGTCCAGGGTTGGAGGGATTGGAATAGTTGCCTGGTGATGCTGTCGAGGTCTAGGCCCTTGGGGTCGCGGTCGTGGAGATCGAGCGAGAGGGTGGTGTAGTAGAGCTGCGAGCGCACCCAGTCTGCGCGGCCAAAGGCTCCGGCTAGTTTCATTTTCTTGATGATTTCGGAGGGGAGGATTTCTCCCGTTTCATAATGCTTTGCGAAGGCTTGGAGTAGTTTTTCGTCGCGGAAGAATTCTTCAAGCATTTGCGAAGGGACTTCAATGAAGTCGCCCTCAGTGGCGAAGCCGGAGATGCCGGCCCACTCGGTCTGTCCGCCGAGGATGGCGTGCATCAGGTGGCCGAATTCGTGGAAGAAGGTGACTACATCGCTGTATTGCAGCAGGCCGGGGTCGTTGCCGTCGCCCTTGGGGAAGTTGCAGATGAGCGCGGCTTCGGGCATTGCACGGCCGCGAACGCCGGTGACAATGGGCGCGGCAGAGAACCATTTGTCCTTGCCTTCGCGGGGATGCATATCGAGATAAAAGCGGCCCACGGCCTTGCCGCCGTCGAAGACTTCGAAGACCGAGACGGCGGGATCCCAGGCGGGCGCGGTGGAGGGGCGGAACTCGATTTTGAAGAGGCGCGCGGCGGTTTCGAGCACGCCTGCCTCGACCTGCGCGTAAGGGAAGTAGGGGCGGACGGAGTTGGAGTCGAAGTCGAAGGCAGAGCGCCGGAACTGCTCGTACCACCAGGCGCGGCTGGTGATGTCGATCTCGGTTAAGTTCGGCTGGCGCTGGCGGGCGAAATCGAGGACAAGCTGGTGCTCGCGGCGAGCGCCTTGGAGGCTGGCCTGGTTAAGCTTGGCCAGGAAGGCGCGGACGTTGGCGGCGGAACCCATCATTTGGTCGGCGGTGGCCAGATCGGCCCAACCGCGGAAGCCGAGGACGGTGGCGATTTCCTGACGGGTGGCCAGCAAGTCAAGCAGAATCTGCTGGTTAACGGGATAGGCTCGGGTGTTGTAGGCGAGGAACATACGCTCGCGCAATGCGGGGTTGGCGGCGAAGGTCATGACCGGCTGCATGTCAGGCGGGTCGGTGGTGAGGGTTACGCGGCCTTCGGCGTTGGCTGGATGGCGGGCGAGGTAGTCGGCAGGCAGGCCTTCGAGTTCGGCTGGCGTGGCCTGAATGGTCTTGCCGCCCTCCTGAATGTTGCGGCTGAAATCGAGTGAGAGTCGAGTTGCCGTTTCGTGCAGCTTTTGTAGATGGTCGCGCGTGGCCTGGTCTTTGTCTACGCCGGCCAGGCGGTAGCTGAGCAGGGTGCGCTCAAGATAATGCTTTGTGGCGGGGCTGGCGCTGCTGAGGCTGATGGCGGCTAAAGCCTCGTAAACAGGGCGGTTAAGGCTCAGGGCGCTGGCTGCCATGGCTACCCGCTGGGCCTCAATCTGCGCCTGGTCACGGACGGCCTTGTCGGCGGCCACGGAGTTGAGGACACCGGCCTGCGAGCCTGCAAGACTCAAATGCTCGATTGCCGCATCATATAGACGAAGGGAGTTTTCAGGTGTGCGCGGGGCCGGAACCGCCAGCAGAGCAGACAAAGCCGCCTCGTGAGCCTCAAGGCGGGCGGTTACCCAGGTGGAGAGCGCCTCGGCGGATGCTGCTCCGCCGGCCTCCCAGGCGTGAAGGATTGCGGGCGCGGCAGGGGCGGTAGGGTTTTCGACGGGCATAATGGGCAAAATTCCTCCAAAGTTCAAGAGTGCCACAGTGGGGTGGGGGTTCAGGCTGTGGTGAACTAAATTTCGGGATGATCACTCTGTTGTTGCATCCTGACCAGAACCACATTAAGATGCGTCAATTGATTGATATGACTCCTTCTGCATCCAGTACGACGGTTCTTGCTCCCCCCCAGGCCCCTTTTCCGCCTGGAATGCGGTTGCGCGTGGACAAATTGTGCGTATCCCTGCAGGCCGAATCGCCCGCGGAGTTAATGGAACGGGCTGAAGAAGCGCTGGCAGACTCGAAATTTCTTGAGCTCCGGCTGGATTCGCTGCCCAAGCCGGCCGCGGTTCTGCCTAAGTTGCGGGAGTTCCTTGAGAACCACCGCGATGTGACGGTGATTGCCACCTGCCGGCGCAAGGAGTTTGGCGGCGGGTTCAAAGGGTCGCTGAAGGCCGAGTTGGAGGTTCTGACTGCGGCGGCAGAGGCCGGCTGCCAGATTGTCGATCTGGAGCTGGAATCGGCGGAAGAGATTGCAAAGAAGCAGTTTGAGCGCCTGCGGGCGGAGCTGCGGGATGCCGGCGCAGCACTGCTGGTGAGTTCGCACGATTTTACCCGCACCAGAAAACTGGATGGTCTGGAACAGACGGCGGAGCGGATTGAGGCCTTTGAGCCGGATTTTGTGAAGGTGGTTACGACGGCAAAGTCGCTGTCGGATAATTTGGCAGTGCTCAAGATGATTGAGAACCGATCACTTGCGTCGCATGTGGTGGGCATCGCCATGGGCGAGGAGGGGCTGGTGAGCCGGGTGCTGGGTCCGAGAGCCGGCGCGGCATTCACTTTTGCGTCGCTGTCGGATGGAGACGAGACTGCGCCGGGACAACTGTCGGCGCGTACGCTGCGCGACCTTTATCGCGTGGATCAGCTGGATGTTGCGACGCGGATATTTGGCGTGGCCGGCAACCCGATTGCTCACTCGCTTTCGCCGCTGATGCACTCGACGGCTTTCCGCCGCGAGAATGTGAATGCCGTACTGCTGCCGCTGAAGGTGAAGGCGCTGAACGACCTGCTGACGATGGTGCACGAGCTGCCGCTGGGCGGAGTGGCCGTGACCATGCCGCTGAAAGAAGAGGTTTTGCCGCACCTGGCCAATATGGATCCGCTGACCGCCAAAATCGGCGCATGCAACACGCTGCGCACCGGCGCGGATGGCAAGCTCTACGGCTTTAATACCGATGTGGCGGGGGTGGTGAGGCCGCTGGAAAAACGGCTGAAGCTGCAGGGTGCGCGTATTGCCGTGCTGGGCGCGGGTGGCGCGGCGCGGGCCGCAGTGTTTGCGCTGGTGAACCAGGGCGCTGAGGTTTTTGTTGTCAACCGTACCCATGAGAAAGCCGTGAAACTTGCGCGGCAGGCCAAGGCAAAGGCGCTGAAGCATGACGTATTCGCGAAGGGCCACTTCGATGTTTTGATCAACACCACGCCGTGCGGAATGGCGGGGATCAAGCAGGCTATGCCGATTGCGGAGAGCGAGCTGAACGCGGGGCTGGTGTTCGATATGGTCTATAACCCGCTGGAGACGCCGCTACTGAAGCTGGCGAAGGAGCGCGGGATTCCGGTGATTTCGGGGCTGGAGATGTTTGTGCAGCAGGGGGCGCGGCAGTTTGAGATCTGGACCGGGAAGCCGGCACCGGAGTCGGAGATGATGCGGGTGGTGGAGTTGGAGCTGAGACGGCGGGGGTGAGGTGGGGAATTGATTCATCGATTACAAAATCAAGACATTGGGCACCCGGCTCAATCGTAACCGGTGGTGCTTTCTACGCCGCTACAACTTCTACACGTTCGTCAGCAGCTTTGCTCTCAGGTCCCACGACAATCTTGACGGTGTGTCCCAGCCGTACCAGACAATCCATCATCTTCATCTCGCTGATGCCGCGAAATTGCCCGCGCAACATCCTTGAGAGTTTGGGCTGAGTCATGCCAAGAATCTTTGCAGCTTGCTGCTGGCTCCATCCTCGTTGACGCAGAATTTCCGCAATCTTAACGACCAATTGCGCCTTTACCAGCATTCTGCCTGCGTCCTTGAAGCCAAGGTCCGCGTAAACGTTCACTCCTTCTTTAATGTTGTTCACCGGTTTTCTCTTTTGGCCAGCTTCTCGGTTTCCCACCCATGCGACAGAAAAAGTCGCATGGATGGGGCACGGGGCTTTTGTGCTGGATTCTTGTTATCTGTGCTTCTTTTTGGCTGGCTTGGCAGATCTGGACTTTGACTTGGATTTGGATTTTGGTTCGGCTGAATGGGTGAAGGGGATGGGAGCGAGGTCGGGGCCGAGTCGCTTGGCGCGCGTGTCGTCCATCTCGTAGGTGATGGTGCGCGGGGAGACGGGGCGGATGATGCCGGTGGCGGAATCGACGTTGAGGTTTTTGCTGTTGGCGATTTGGAAGCTGAAGGTGGGGGCTTTGCCTTCAGGACCGGATTGCGTGGTTACACGAACCGGCAGATAGCCTTCGATGGGATGGAGGCGGAAGGCAGTTTCGTAACGATGATGGCGCAGGTTCCAAGTGTAGACGCGCACCTGGTCAAAGTCAAAGGGCAGGCCGGCTTTGGGCGGTCCGAGGACGGTTACGTATTGTGGAACCTGATGGTTGGGTGCGGAAGATTGTGGATCGTAAACCTTGTTGAAGACGTAGGCGCCCACGTAGCGCTGGCCCTCGGCATAGGTGCCAATTTCGTCGGGCACATCCACATCCATGCGGCTTGAGAGCAGCCAGCCGATGTGGCCCTGAGAATCGCTGACCAGCCACCAGTCTTCCATGACTGGCTGGATGGCGGGTGGGCCGGTCAGCGGCGTGGGGCTTGCCGGAGCTCGCCGGGACGCGGAGGCGGAATTTTTTCCGCCTGAAGCAGATTTTGGCTGGGGTTTTGGCGTGGCGGGCCTGGGCGGCGTGAATTCGGGCGCGGGCGTTTTTGAGACTGAGGCGCGGGCCAGCAGACGGACCTTGGCGTTGGCGGCGAGCAGATAAAAATGTTCCGTTTCGCGACCGGGAAGAATGTGCAGATAGAGGTCGTCGCGGAGGGTTGCGGAGGCGACTACGGGGTCCCGATGGTGCTGGGCGGCAAGCTGGGCAAAGGCGGCGTAGGTTTTTTGGTCAATGACGGCGCGGTCTTCAATCCAGCCGATCTCGTTTTTCCGAGTTTTTACCTTAAGGAAGCGGCGGCCATGCTCGAGGACTTCAAGGGGCTGGCCGTTGACTACCTCGGCGACTCGATTGGAGACGGCGGCTACGCGGTCATGAAGAAACATCTGGCGCGCGGAGACATAGACCGTCTCAGGCTGCTGGCGGGTGAAGCGGGCGCAGCCTGTGGCAAGCGTGAGAAAGCAGAACAAGAGAAGCAAAAATAATGGAGGCAGCGCAGGGACTGAGGCGCCGAGGCGCCTGAGAGGTGAAACGAATGGGAGTGGAGATCGCGTGAACACAGCCTGTGGCGTTCATATTGAGGATAGCAGAAATCAGCTGACAACTAACAGCTTATAGCTGACAGTTGAAATCAACCGGTATTCGTTCGGCCATCGGCGGGCGACAACTGAAGGCTGTGAGCAGTTGACTGCAAGCTGCCGCTTACGGCAGGGCGGCTATGGCGTACGCACCTACGGGGTCGGTTCCGGTGCTGCTGGTTAAAAGGGAAGTAAGCGTGCCCGAACTCATGGTGTAGGCTGTCAGGTCGGGATCGCCCGCATAGTCCACCGCAAACAAGTAAGTGTCGCTTGAATCCTCTGCCATAATGATTCGGCCGGCGGGCCCGGCTGTAACCGTGGTGATGGATGTAAGCGCAGTGGGAGAGACGGAGAAGCTGGAGATATTGTCATCGGAGCTGCCGCTGACCGCCTGGTTGGCTATATAGACGTAGTTGCCGTCGGCTGAAGGCAGGATGGAAGAGGGTCCCGTTCCGCCACTTGCATAGGGGGAACCGGTGATCTCAGGAAGTTGGGTGCTGGCGATGGTGAAGGCGCGCAGCCCGCCGGTTTGGGTACCGGCAACGGCAGCGGTCTCGCCGATATAGAGCAAGCCGTTGGTGGGATCCACAGCGACTGTATTGGCTCCGCCATTGACATTGATCAGAGCAATGTTGCCGTAGGTTCCGAAGGGACTGGTGGTGTCGCTGGGGTTGAAGTGAATGGCCTCGGTGCCGGCATTCCCCATGGCAACAAAAACATAACAGTTGTTGCACGAACTGGAGTCGCCTGGCGAGAGGACCAACTGCAACGGGGAACCGGGCAGAGTGAAAGGTATCAGAGTTGGGCTAGCGAGCTGGCCCGTACTGGAGCTGATTGAAGCGGCGTAGAGCTGGGTCGAGCCGGAGATACCAAAGACCAGCCAGGAGTTGGTGGAGTCAACCTGCATGGTGGTGGCAGGATACTGGGTGATGGCTAAACCGCCATTTGCCAGGGCGAGCGATCCGCCCGTGCCGATGGTATAGAGGAAGACGCCGCCTTCAGTGCTGGCAAATAAGAAATTGCCATTGGGAGCTATAGCAATTGAAGCTGGCTCCACGCCGGCGACGGCGGCTACGGGCATGGTGACGGTGCCGATTGTATTCACCGTGCCGGTGGAGGTGGCAGTGAATGCGACCATCTGGTTGGTTACCTGGTTGAGCACATAGAAGACGCCACTGGTAGCGGCCGCGGAACCGCAAGTGGTGGAGGATGTGGTTACCTCAACACAAACACTGGTGGTTGCATTTGAAATACCGCTGGAAGAGCCGGTGACCGTAAAATCGTAAGCTCCGTTGGAGGTGGTGCCCGTAGTGGTCGCGGTCAAGGTGGAGGTTAGCGCCGAATCGGCAGTGAAGTCCAGCGACGTGGGAGACATGCTGCAGGTGGCGGGACTGGTAGCGCCTGAAGGTGATGAGGTGAGAGCGCAGGAGAGTGCCACCGTACCTGTAAATGAACTGGACGGGGTTACGGTAATGGTGACGGTGTTGCCGGAGGCTGCGGCGGGGGCTATAGCGATGTCGCCGTTGTTGGTGAGGGCGATGCTGTTGCCGCCGCTGCCGCCGCTTGGCGCCTGCCAGAAATCTCCGCATCCTGCCAGAAGCGGGGCTGCCGCTAACATGAGCCATGCCCACGATCCGATCTTCATCTCCGCTCCTTATTTATCGCCGGGTCAGTTCACACTAAAGGGTAAAGCCTCAGAGTGCGTCCTGTCCTGCTGAGGGATTAAACATATACCAACTGCAAGCTGTCCTGAGTGAAGAGACGCGGAGACATGGAAATTCGCTCAGAGCGGATGAGGAGAGCAAGCAGGGAGCAGGCAGGTGATTTGTCTTTTCAATTTACAAATCTTTGTTGGTCTTGCAGTGAAGAGAAAATCATGGATTGATGATCTCATATAACCTTGAAGTCAAGTGTTTACATGGAGTTGCAGATACACCTGATGCGGAATCAGAGGGGTTGCGATCAGTCTCAGGCGAGACTAATCGCGACCCCTCCGATTTTCCGATCCTGACTACAGGAACGAGGTTGCTCAGGCAAGGTCGAAGCGATCAAGGTTCATCATCCTGGTCCATGCAGCCGCGAAGTCTTTAACAAACGCATGCTTTGCGTCGTCGCTTGCATAGACTTCAGCAATTGCGCGGAGTTGCGAGTTGGAGCCAAAGACCAGGTCGACACGGGTTGCGGACCACTTGATTTTGCCCGTCGCGCGATCGCGCCCCTCATACACGCCTGTGGATGCGGAGGAGGGTTCCCACACCGTTTTCATGTCGAGCAGGTTGACGAAGAAATCGTTGGTCAGCGTCTCAGGGTGGCTGGTGAAGACGCCATGTTTGGAATGATCGAAGTTAACATTCAGTGCGCGCATGCCACCAATGAGCACCGTCATCTCGGGGACGGTCAGCGTAAGCAATTGCGCCCGATCGATCAACAGTTCCTCGGCCGGCGTTTTGATTCCTTTGCGGAGATAGTTGCGGAAGCCGTCCGCGACCGGCTCCATAACGGCGAAGGAGTGCACGTCGGTCTGTTCCTGTGAAGCATCGGTGCGTCCCGGCGAGAAAGGAATCTTTACTTCGTGGCCGGCTTTTTTTGCAGCCTCTTCGATGGCTGCGTCGCCGCCGAGAACAATGAGGTCGGCAAGCGAAACCTTTTTTCCGCCCGGCTTTGAGGCATTAAATTCCTTTTGAATCTCTTCAAGCTTGTGCAGAACTTTTGCCAGTTCAGCCGGCTGGTTCACTTCCCAATCCTTTTGCGGAGCGAGGCGAATGCGCGCGCCATTGGCGCCACCGCGCTTGTCAGAGCCGCGGAAGGACGCTGCCGATGCCCAGGCAGTGGAGACCAGTTGGGAGATTGTGAGCCCGGATTTGAGGATTTTTGCCTTGAGATCGGCAATTTCCTTTTCCGCGATTAATGGATGATCCACGGCGGGAACGGGGTCTTGCCAAAGCAAAATCTCTTTAGGAACGAGCGGGCCGAGGTAGCGCGCGATGGGCCCCATGTCGCGGTGGGTGAGCTTGAACCACGCGCGCGCGAATGCGTCAGCGAACTGGTCAGGATGATCCATGAAGCGGCGCGAAATTTTTTCGTAGGCAGGGTCGAGGCGCAAGGCGAGATCGGTGGTGAGCATGGATGGCGCGTGGCGTCTTTGACGCATCGTGGGCATCGGGCACCGTACCTGCGCCGGCTCCATTTTTCGGCGTCCACTGGTTGGCGCCGGCAGGGCTCTTGGTCAGTTCCCATTCATAGCCGAAGAGGTTCTCGAAGAAGTTGTTGCTCCACTTGGTAGGGGTGGTGGTCCAAATGACTTCAAGGCCGCTGCCGATGGCATCGCCTGCTGAGCCCTTGCCAAATTTGTTTTTCCAGCCGAGGCCCTGCTCCTCAAGGGCGGCGCCCTCGGGTTCGGGTCCGACATGTTTGAGCGGATCGGCAGCGCCGTGGGTTTTGCCGAAGGTGTGGCCGCCTGCGATAAGGGCAACCGTCTCCTCGTCATCCATTGCCATACGGGCGAAGGTCTCGCGGATATCCTTTGCCGAGGCAATCGGATCGGGTTTTCCATTGGGGCCTTCAGGATTGACATAAATGAGTCCCATTTGCACGGCAGCGAGCGGATTTTCAAGATCGCGTTCGCCGCTGTAGCGCTCGTCCGCAAGCCACTTGCCTTCAGGACCCCAGTAGATGTCCTCTTCGGGCTCCCAGACGTCAGGACGCCCGCCGCCAAAGCCGAAGGTCTTGAAACCCATCGACTCGAGGGCGACGTTGCCGGCGAGAATCATGAGGTCGGCCCAGGAGATTTTCTTTCCATACTTCTGTTTGATGGGCCACAGCAGGCGGCGCGCCTTATCGAGGTTCACATTGTCGGGCCAGCTATTGAGAGGAGCGAAGCGTTGCTGACCGGCTCCAGCTCCACCGCGGCCGTCGCCGATGCGGTAAGTGCCGGCGCTGTGCCACGCCATGCGAATGAAGAGCGGCCCATAGTGGCCAAAGTCGGCCGGCCACCACTCCTGCGAGTCGGTCATCAAGGCATGCAGGTCCTTGATCACGGCATTGAGGTCGAGGCTCTTGAATTCTTTGGCGTAGTTGAAGTCCTGATCCATGGGATCGGCCATGGGAGAGTGCTGGTGGAGGATTTTGAGGTTCAGCTGATTTGGCCACCAGTCCGCATTGGCTGCGGACGTATGATTGCGAGCGCCGCCCGTAAACGGGCATTTGGATTCGGTTGACGGATTTTGCTTTTGATTGGCAACTTCTTTTTCCATGATTTCATTCTCCTTCGTGCTTGTTAATAAATGACGGTGATGAAACTAAAACATGTTTGCTTTTTCACTTGTGCAATCGCCGGCCTCAGTTTGCCTGCGATCGCGATTCATCGGGAATTCACGCGTGTGCGACACATAACTGGAATCGTTTTGCGAGGCGCGCACTTTGTGCAGAGCCCGCGGAAGATAAGTTCACATTCGCGAAGAATGCGCTTGCCGAGAGAGCGCGAGGCAGGCCTGGGCACGTTGCACCACTCGATGTCTTCAACGTTGCCGCAGCGGTCGCAGATGAAGTGATGATGGCGCATGCCTTTGGCATCGAATCGCGCGGCGCGACCCTCTACGGCCACTTCACGCACCAAGCCCACGCGCACCAGGTCGCGCAGATTGTTGTACGTTGTGGCCCGCGAAGAGCGTGGATCAACGCGATTGACGGCAGCAAAGATGTCGGCAGCCGTGGGATGCCGGTTTTGTTCCATCAAGTATGCCATTACCGCGTAGCGTTGCGGAGTGCACCGCAACCCGCTGCCGCTGAAGGAACGTTTTATCGCCTCGGCATCCATCCGCAATTTAGATTATATCTAATGTGAGAATTTATCAAGCTGGGTGCTCTTGGCTGCTGTTACGCGCCTGCCACACTAGTTTTGCAGCGGTTAAATCTTCAATGGCCATGCCTACGGATTTGAAGAGGAGGCGCTTGCCCTGGGGAACGGCGGCTTTTCCAGAGAGGATTTCGCCGATTTCGGCCAGGACTTTGGCGCCTGAGAGCAGCACGTCTCCGGATTCGCGCTCAACGGAAGATCGTGACTCAGCCACGATGGAACTGCCGAGCATGGTTTCGTCGTCCAGTTCGCGCAGGCTGGCGGTGGTGGCTCCGACGGCCAGCACCAGGGCATGGGGCTTGAGCCAGCGACCCTGAAGCACCGGCTGTGTGGAGTTGGTTGCCGTGAGCACTACGTCGGCTGCCGCAGCTTCTTCAATTACTACGGCGCGCGCGCCATTTTCAGCGGCGAAGCGCTGGGCGTTGGCGGGGGTGGGGCTCCATACGCGGATTTCGCCCATCGCAGGCCAAACCAGTTTGAGAGCCTGAACGTGGGCACGCGCCTGCACGCCCGAGCCGAGAATTCCCAAGCTGACCGGCGGGGCTGGCAGTGCGGGAGCCAGCGCGGCAAAGGCCACGGCCGAGACTGATGCGGTGCGCATCTCGGTAATCAGGCGGCCGTCCATCAGTGCCAGCGGCTCGCCGGTGGAGCGGCGCAACAACTCAATGACCGCCATGTGCGTGGGCAAGCCCAGCGCGGCATTGCCGGGGTAGAAGGTTACGATTTTCACGCCCATCATGTCATCGGCGACAACCGGCATGGTCATAAACCAGCCGTTATTTACGCCTTCAGCATTGCCGGCGCGCAGAAGCGAGCGCGGCAGCTGATCGACCTTGCCTGCGGAATAGGCTTTGAGCGCCTCACGAATGGCGGGGATGAGCGCACCATAGGTGAGCACACTGCGAACTTCTTCTTCGGTTATGAACATAGTTTGGTTGCTGGGGGAAGTGATAGCGCTGGTGGCGCTTTAGTTGGGCCGGCCTCCGGATGTGGATCGGCGGCGGAAGCGCTCGTCCACGGGCTGACGGCCTTTGAAGCCTTGTTCAACTGTGTGCCAGTGCTCGATGGCTGTTTCGCCCATGCGCCAGCAGAGCAGCACCACCTCGTCGTCGATGCGGCAGGGAAAATCGAGCAGCCCAGCTTCAAGATCCTTGACCTGCACGCCGATGGAGTCTATTTCGGCAATGCTCTCGCGTACGCGGAGCAGATGGCTTTCCATCTCGGCGCGATCTTTGGCTACCTTGCCCGCATCCACCTTCATGCCGCCGGAGAGATAGATGCGGCGCGCCAGCTCGGAGAGGCCGACACCGACCTGTTCCGCTGATTCCTTGCCTTCGATCGCGCGTTTGAGCAGCGACTCAAGGACCGGAAGCAGGGACTGGGCTTCGTCGAGAGTGAAGGTCTTCATGGGGGAGTGCCCTCACTCATAGGATACGACAAAACAGCTTTTAGCTCACCGTAGGTGCGTTGTGCAGCCAGTTTGTGCGTTTTCCCAGCCAACCATCGCGCGTTCATTTTGATCTTCAGCCAGCCGAAATTAGTTTCGCCATTTATTCGCTTTTCCGGTAGAATGTCGGCTAGCGATGAACCTCTTCTCCCAACTTGCAGTCGAACCCACCCACGAGGAACTCTATCCCGGAGCAGTCCTCATGCGCAGCCTGGCGCTGCCGCAGGACGCTGAATTCTTCGTTGCCATCGAGAGCATCCTGGCCGATGCGCCGTTGCACCACGCGACGACTCCGAGCGGCCTGCCCATGGGAGTGATGGTCTCTGACTGCGGCACGCCTGAAGCATTTCGCCGCCGCTGGGAGCCGGCAAATGGCGCTGTCAAGCGCGCCTGGCCGGCCATGCCACGCGTCCTCTCGGAGTTTGCCATTCGCTGCGCCGTCCGCTCCGGCTTTCCGCTCTTCCGCCCCGACTCCTGCCACATCAACCGTTACCAGGCAGGCATTAAGCTCGGCTTGCATCAGGACCGCCATGAGTGCGACATGACCCAGCCCATCGTCTCCATCTCGCTGGGTCTTGAATGCGTGTTTCTGCTGGGAGGCGTGCAGCGCACCGATGCCACAAAACGCATATTTCTGGAGCATGGCGATGTGATTGTGTGGGGCGGCCCATCGCGCATGCGCTTCCACGGCGTGCTGCCGCTGAAGCCTGGACATCACGCCCTCACCGGCCCGTACCGCTACAACTTAACTTTTCGAAAAGTCGCCGCGTAGCAACAAGGTAGTAATCAGCTGACCTCTAACATACGATCCAGCGCCACCTTTGCCCAGCGCTTTATGTTTGGGCGGACCTGGATGCGGTTGACTACGCGGCCTGCGACGAGATTTTCAAGGGCCCAGGCCAGATGCTGCGGGGTGATGCGAAACATGGTGGTGCAGAGGCAACCGGTGTCGTCGAGGGTGATGATGCGCTTGCCCTCTGCGGCGAAGCGGCGGGCCATGCGGTTGACGAGGTGAATCTCAGTTCCGACGGCGAACATTGTGCCTGCGGGAGCTTGCTCAACGAGGGCGATGAGGCGCTCAGTGGAACCGAGAGCGTCAGCTTTTTGGCAGACCTCCCAACGGCACTCGGGGTGAACGATGACCTGGACGCCGGGGTACTTGGCGCGGACCTGATCGACGTGGCTGGGGAGAAAGCGCTGATGGACGGCGCAGTGGCCCTTCCATAGGAGAATGCGGCTGGAGGCGATGGATTGCGGAGTTTGGCCGCCCTGGAGAGCCCACGGATCCCAAACCGTCATTTCGTTCAGAGGAATGCCCATTTCATAGCCTGTGTTGCGGCCGAGGTGTTGATCGGGCAGAAAGAGTATGCGCTTGCCACGGGCAAAGGCCCACTCGAATGCGGCGCGGGCGCTGGAGGAAGTGCAGACCAGGCCGCCGTGCTCGCCGCAGAAGGCTTTGATGGCGGCGGTGGAGTTCATATAAGTCAACGGTATGAACTCATCTGAAAGGCCCACGCGCTCAAGCGCTTCCCAGCAGGCTTCTACCTGGGAGATTTCAGCCATGTCGGCCATGGAGCAGCCGGCGTTTAGGTCGGGCAGTATGACCTGCTGGCCCTCGTGAGCGAGCACGTCAGCGCTCTCGGCCATAAAGTGGACGCCGCAGAAGACGATGTATTTGGCCGGCGACTCAGCGGCGATTTTTGAGAGCTTGTAGCTGTCGCCGGTGACATCGGCAAAGCGGATGACTTCGTCACGCTGATAGTGATGGCCGAGCAGCAGGGTGGTTGCGCCGAGACGCTGGCGAGCCGCGGCAATGCGATCATCCATGGTGTGATCAGGAAGCGCAAGGTAGTTTTCGAGGCTACAGGAAGTGTCAGCCTCCGGCGAGGCCGCCGTTAGTTCGTCTAAAACCAGGTTCACCGTGTTCCGCCTTCAGTCCGGCAGGCCGCGATGGTTGGCGGGAGATTCCGGACGGAGATGTTGAAAGCTAACGCGGCTGCAGTGGATGCGCTGACTGCTCAAGAGCTTGTTGGCGTTGAAGCCGGTGGCTCAAGAAGCGTCCCCACCCACGGGGATGTTGCAGCCCTTTCATTGATGAATACGGTTTGAATCGGGAGACTCCGGAAGCTGCTCCGGACCGGCAAAAACCGTCACCAATATTGAATATTGTAACGCAGACGTAACAGTTGACCCAAATTGAGCGGTTGGGAACGGCTGCCGGGAGCGAGGCCGGACAGAAGCGTTTGTGAGCGCTAAGCATGGGCAGGTATCATTGAAGATTCATGGGCATACCGCCGACAATTCAATTTGCCAGCCTGGGCATGGCCGACTCGCTGATCCTGATGGTGCTGGCGCTGGTGGTGTTTGGGCCGCGGCGGCTGCCGCAGATTGGCCGCCAGATCGGCAAACTGATGTATGAGTTCCGCAAGGCCTCAAACGACTTTAAATTCCAGATGGAAGAGGAGTTGCGCAACGCCGAAGAGGCCGATCGGCGCAAGGCGGAAGAGGAGCGACTAAAGGCATTGGCGCTGGCGGCGCCAGAGCAGACTACCGATATTGTTTGCCAGATTCCAGAATCGGGCTCTGGGGCACCCACGAATGGTGAATCTGCGGGCGCTAGTCCTTATCCGGGTGAGATTGAGTATCCAGCGGGCGTGACGGCTGTGGCGACTGAAACTCCGGCGGACGAGCCTTATCCGCGCATTCAGCCGCCTACGACGGGCGAGCAGGTGCAGGCGGCTTTTCCATTTGCTCCCGCTGATGATTCCACGGCCGCCCCCGAAGCCGGAGCTGCGAAAGAACAGGCGCAAGAGCAGCAGCCCGCTGCCGCCACGGAGCCGGTAGTCAATCATGGTTGATCCAGCGGACGCAATCAGCAAGGCGCGGGCGGCGGTGACACAGCGAGCAGACCTGCCCGGCATGAGCCTGATGGAACATCTGGACGAGCTGCGCAAGCGCATTGTTCGCTCGGCCGCGTTTCTTGCCGTGGGCTTCTTTTTGTCGTGGTTCCTGCGCGACCGGTTCGTCAACTTTATTCAGGCTCCGCTGACGCATATTGGCAAGACGCTGGTTTTTACACACCCCATGGATCCGCTGAATCTTCAGCTACAGGTTTCGCTGGTGGGCGGCGCGATTCTGGCTTCGCCTTTCATCCTCTTCCAGGTTTGGCTGTTTATTGCGCCGGGTCTCTACCAGAAGGAGCGGCGGTTTGTGGTTCCTTTTATGGCGGCCACGGTGGGGTTGTTTTTGGGCGGCGCGGCATTCGGCTATTTCTATGTGCTGCCCGGCGCGCTGAAAATTTTGATTGTGGACTTCGGCAAGAATTTCACTTCGATGGTCACTATTGAGGAGTACTCCAGCTTTTTTTTGTCGATCATTCTGGGGTTGGGAATCAGTTTTGAACTACCGATTTTGATTTTCTTCCTGGCCATGTTCGGCATTGTTAGCCCGAAGTTTTTGTGGAAGAACATGCGCTACGCGGTTCTGGCCGTCTTTCTGGTGGCCGCGGTGATTTGCCCCAGCCCCGATCCGTGGACCATGTGCATCTACGCAATTCCCATGCTGACGCTTTACCTGGTGGGCATCGGGGTGGCGTGGTGGGTGCATCCCTCAAGGCGCAAGGCCAAGAAAGCCAAGGAGGCCGCCAAGTGAGTTTATATTCGATTTGGAAAAAAGCAGTGGTGGGAATGTTGCTCGCGTTTCCTCTCGCCGTTCCCGCACAGGCTCATTTCAACGGCGCCAAGGCATTGGAGTATGCGCGCGAGTTTGTGGCCATCGGGCCGCGTTGGCCTACCAGTCCCGGACATTTGAAGGCCGAGGCGTTTTTGCGCGATCATTTCAAGCACGACCAGCTTGAAGAAGACGTGTTCACCGCCAACACGCCTATCGGGCCGGTTGCGATGCGGAATTTTATTGTGCGCTTTCCAGGGAAGAAAAACGGCGTGATTGTGCTGGGCACGCACTATGAGACCAACTACTGGCTGAAGAACATCAACTTTGTTGGCGCCAACGACGGTGGCTCGACTACCGGTTTGCTGATGGCCATTGCCGACCAGTTGCGCGGCAAGACTTTGGACGGCTATTCGGTGTGGCTGGTTTTTTTTGACGGCGAAGAAGCGATTCAGTCGTGGTCAAGCTCCGACTCGACCTATGGCAGCAGGCACCTGGCAGCGAAGTGGGGACGCGATGGAACGCTGGGGCGGATCAAGGCGTTTATGCTGGCCGACATGATCGGCGACAAGGACCTCGATATTCTGCGCGAATCGCATGCGCCTGATTGGCTGGTTGATGTGGTCAGGCAGGCGGCGAGAAAGTTTGGCGACGAGAAATACTTCTTCCAGAAAGATGGATTTGTTGAGGACGATCACCTGCCGTTTGTCGAGCGCGGCGTGCCTTCGATCGACATTATTGATTTAGATTACGGACCGAACAACAGCTATCACCATACGGACAAGGACACCATGGACAAGATCAGCGCCAAGAGTTTGACGATCGATGGCGATGTGTTCATGGAATCGATTCGGCTGATTGATCAAAAATAACGGCTGGTGCAAAGCTAGATATTTAGAGAACGGACTGCGACTCTCTCATGCGATGCGGGCGTAGGCACGCTCAAGGGAATGTGCTACTTCGACGCAGTGCTTTGACGGTACCGGTCCCCAGTGAACCAGCAGCATAAGATGGTTGGTCTGTTCGTCGCCGGTCATGTTCATGGCAGGCTCTTCGATTTCGTCGGGCAATAGTCCTGGAACCGATTCCGGCCTGAGAACGATGCCATCGAGGAGTTTTGCCGTCCACGCCTTCAGGTCGTCGGACGTGACTTTGCGATCTTTGCACCATGTGAGGCAGTGGCAGAAGATGAGAGCGCCGCCGATCATGAGCGTATCGGGAACTTCGAGATCATCGATTTTTGCGCAACTAAAAACGGCTTTCCCGGCGGTGTAGCTGGAGAGGCCCATGGTGGATTCAATGTAATTCGGGCCGAAGATGAGGATGCCACCGACGCGCATCATCAAGTTTTTCAAGCGCTCCACTGGATATTCAACGCTGCCCATGGGGTTTCTCCTGTGCAGAAAGTGCGGTTGTGTCTCGATTCACTATAACCGCGTTTTCTGTTTCCTGCGCACGGTGTTGCTGTAGCATCCTTCATGAAGGATGCTTTCAATGACGGATACGAACGCGGACATTACGACGCTTTTTCTTGAGTTTTTGCGCGACAAGCTGCTCAAACAATTCTGGCCACGGCTGCGGGGGTGTGTGGAATCATTGACCGATGAGCAGGTTTGGTGGCGTCCCAACGAGGCCAGCAACAGCATTGGGAATCTGATGCTGCATCTGGACGGAAATGTGCGGCAGTGGTTGGTGACATCGTTTAACCGGCAGCAGGATGGGCGGAACCGGCCAGCGGAGTTCGGGCAGCGGGAAGGGATTTCAGCTGCGGCGCTGTTGGATCAGCTGGGCCGAACGATCGAGGAAGCCGCGGAGGTGCTGGAGCGGCTTACGCCGGATGATCTGGCGGCTCGCTACGAAATTCAGGGTTACAACGTGAGCGGCCTGGATGCGGTCTACCAGGTTGCGGAGCACTTTGGAATGCATTACGGACAGATTCTGTATATCGCAAAGATGTTAAGCGGCGTGGATTTGGGTTTTTATCGCGAGCTGAACAAGACCGGCCGGGCTGGCTGAGGATTTGATCCATTGATGATTGCGGGCGTTTCATGGGAATGGTGGGTTGGTTTTCACGCGGTGGTGATAGCGCTGCTGCTGGCTGATTCACTGCTGCCTGGGCACCGGCACGAGACAAAATATCCGCAGGTTTTTGCATGGGTGGGTACGGCGGCAGTGATGCTGGCCGCGGCTGGATTTGCGGCGTGGATCGCGGTGAGCCAGGGACGGCAATCGGCGCTTGAGTGGGTGGGCGGATACGCGATTGAGACCTCACTCAGCGTGGACAATCTTTTTGTCTTCATGGTAATTTTTCAAGGCTTCCGCATCAGCCCGCAGCGGCAACACAAGGCGCTGATGTGGGGCGTGGCGGGAGCGGTGGTGCTGCGCGCGCTGTTTATTGCCGCGGGCGTCGCGCTGCTGCGGAGGTTTGATTGGATCACATGGATTTTCGCCGCGATTCTGCTTTATGCAGCGTGGAGGCTGATGCGAGGCGGCTCGGCGAAGGCGGCGATTCCGGAGTGGATTGTGAA
Source organism: uncultured Acidobacteriaceae bacterium (assembly GCA_963780975.1). Taxonomy (GTDB): domain Bacteria; phylum Acidobacteriota; class Terriglobia; order Terriglobales; family Acidobacteriaceae; genus Telmatobacter. The sequence continues at coordinate 62,380 of CAWAEU010000058.1, forward strand.
GATGCAACCGGCTCGGGGGTCGCTGTTGCCGGTGATTCTGGCTGTTGAAGTGACGGATGTGCTGTTTGCCACGGATTCGATTCCCGCGGTTCTGGCTATCAGCCACAATCCCTTCGTGGTTTACACATCGAATATTGCTGCCGTGCTGGGGCTGCGATCGCTTTATTTTGCGCTGGCCTCGCTGCTGGATCGGTTTCGCTATTTGCACTACGGGCTGGGTGCGCTACTGGGTTTTGTGGCGTTGAAGATGCTGGCTGCGCGATGGATTGAGGTTCCGATTACCATTTCGCTAGTGGTGATGGGTGGGATTCTAGCGGTATGCGCGGTGGTTTCGTGGGCGACAGGGGTCAGGGATCAGGGGTCAGGGGTCAAAATGAATATCTGATCGGGTTAGCTGCCCCGCGCTTCCGCATCGTATCCGGAACACGTCTCCGAAGATATAACTTTGCAATCTGTTCAGGCGCTTTGTGTCCTATGAATCCCCATCTTTTGTTGGAAAATGCGTCAGCGCCGGGAAAATTCTCAGGCGTTGCTTCACGCCATTCGCCTTCCACCTCAAATACACCAATAATCAAACCCCGCTCAACGGCCAAGACCACTTCTGCTTGATTTGCCCTCTTTGGATCAAGTACCCAAGCGTAACGTACTGCTTCGTAGACCCCCTTTTCTGCGGCAGTTCTATTGATGTTAATAAGAATTGCCTTGTGATCGAAGACGGCCTCTTTCGCACCGTAATCCTCGATTATCTCTTTCGCATGCATCAATCCTCGATCATCTGAGCCTTTACCACCTTTCACATTAGTTGCTTCTGGATATGCATCTATTAGAGCAGCCTCGACTTCTTCAGCGGTTGGATCATCCATCCCATGCCGATGAATAACATGGCCGACTTCAAGATCAAGATTACGTATTTTCCGGATTCGCAGGAGTTTATCAGTCAACTCATCGCCTTCGCTGCCTAGCTCGCATTTCACATGGTCGAAGACTCGGTTCCCTTTGCCCTTGCCTACGTAGAATGTCTCGCCATTGCGTGGATCGATTAGCCGATAAACGTAGTACTTGAGATGGTCGGATACTTCTTTCGTGAACATTCCTTCCCTTTCCCGGCAGATGCCGGATCGCCTTATCAATGATACAGCCGCTTCACCACTCCTCGAAGACAACCTGCCCATCGCTTTTCAGGATTGAGTGCTTGCGGAATCGCTCGTCGTCGCGTTTGGGGAAGTCGTTGCGGTAGTGAGCGCCGCGGCTCTCGGTGCGGGCGAGTGCTGAGTGAAGAATTGCGTTGGCTACACAGCTCAGGGCCTGCGCTTCAGACAGGCGGCGGTTTGCTTTGCCCTGGCGTACCAGCTTCTTGAGGCCATCGGCAAATTCCTGCTGGGAGGCGAAACCTTCTAACAGAGTGAGGTTTCCGCGGAGCAATCCGGCGTAGGACCACATGGCGGCTTGCAGTTCGGCGATGAGCTTTTCCAGCTGGGCTTCTTCATCGACGGTGAGTGGGATGGGGATGCTTTGCGGCGCATCGGATTCAAGCAAAGACAGGTTGTCGGCGAGCATTGACTGGGCGGCGCGCGCTCCGAAGACCAGGCCTTCAAGCAGAGAGTTGGAGGCCAGGCGGTTGGCGCCGTGAACGCCTGTGCAGGCTGCCTCGCCCGCGGCGTAGAGTCCGCGCAGGCTGGTGCGGCCGGAGAGATCGGTGCGGATGCCGCCCATAAGGTAATGCGCGGCGGGGCGAACGGGGATGAGGTCGCGGGCGAGGTCGAGCGAGTGCTGGGCAAGGAAGGCGCTGATGCCGGGGAAACGCTTGTGCAGGTCGATGCCTTGCTTGTGGCGTATGTCGAGATAAACCGGGCGTGCTTCGCTGATTCCGGAACCCGGTTTGGCCGCAATGCCTTCGCGGGCGATGGCGCGGGCCACCACGTCGCGGGGAGCAAGTTCGAGCAGGGGATGATAACGCTCCATGAAACGCTCGCCTTGATCGTTGCGCAGGTATGCGCCCTCGCCGCGCAAAGCTTCAGAGATGAGGAAGCGCGGCACGCCGGGGAGCGAGAGAGCGGTGGGATGGAACTGGTAGAACTCCATGTCAGCCAACTCAGCGCCGGCCTGGGCGGCAAGGGCGATGCCGTCACCGGTAGCTACGGCGGGGTTGGTGGTATCGGAGTAGACCTGGCCCGCGCCTCCGGCGGCGATGAGCACGGAGCGCGCGGAGATTCTTTGCGTGTTATGTTCCTTTGCCTGGGGGCCTGCACTGGCAAGATCTGCGGCGATGACGCGGCCATCGGCGACTACCAGGCCGGTGACCATAGTCCACTCGGCAAAATGGATGCGCTTTTGAATGCGGGCATGGGCGGCGAGAGAGCGGCTGATTTCCGCACCAGTGGCGTCACCGTTGGCATGGAGAATGCGGGCCAGAGAGTGAGCGCCCTCGCGGGTGCGCAGCAGCTCGCCGGCATTTGTGTTTCCTTCGCGATCGAAGTTCGCGCCCCACTCGATGAGCTCTGCCACGCGCACCGGGCCCTCGGCAACCAGTGCTTCGGCGGCGGGGCGGTAGACCAGACCATCGCCTGCGGCCACTGTGTCTTCAAGGTGCAGGGCTACGTCCTGATCGCCCTCCAAGGCTACGGCGATTCCGCCTTGCGCATAGTGGGTGTTCGACTCGGCTACCGACTCCTTGGTGACTACGAGAACATCGCCGTGACGCGCCAGCTCGACAGCTGCGCGCAGCCCGGCAACGCCCGCGCCCATCACCAGAAAGTCAACCTGAGAGGAATGTGCCACAACCTTTGAGGCTAACACTGCAGGGGTCAGGGAATAGAGCGGACTCATTAGGTGCTCCATATTGCTCAGACAGTGGAGTTGGCGGGTGGGTAGAGTGGGGGATGTAAGGATCGATAGACAAACCCCGACAGCGTGTTGGGACGAAATGTGAACGGATTCACAATCCTTATGGTGGCTGCAACTGGCGGATTTTTTCTTGCCGTAACTGTGCATCCCACGCAACAAAAACAACCGCAGACACCTTTAAGGAGGGTCACATATGCGCGGACTCAAAGTTCTTCTCGGTAGTGCAGCATTACTCGCGGGTCTGGCGCTGGCGCCAACAGCGAAGGCTCAGATTGAAGTCAATATCGGCGTTCAACCCGTTTGCCAGTATGGCTATTACGACTACGCGCCGTACGCTTGCTCGCCTTATGGATATTACGGGCCGGGATACTTCTATAACGGGATATTCCTGGGCATAGGGCCATGGGCCAACTGGGGCTATGGACACGGCTGGGGCAGTCATCGCTTTAGCGGCGGCGGTGGCGGAAGCTATCGCGGCGGTGGTGGTGGAGCAGTACGCGGCGGCGCATCTCATGCAGCGGCTCCACGTGGTGGCACATCCCATGCAGCAGCGCCTCGTGGCGCAACCCATGTAGCAGCACCTCGTGGCGGAGCATCGCACGCGTCAGCTCCTCGTGGTGGCGGTGGATCGCGTGGCGGTGAAGGTGGAAAACGCTAACGCATAGCTGCTGACGCAAGTCAGCGGATTGAAGTATGAAGCGGCGGGGCCTCAGGGCTCCGCCGTTTTACGTTTGCGCTGTCATATAAGAGACATAGTTAGAAATCTGCAAATAAGTATTCTTTTTTACATTGGCGCAACTCTTCTTTCAAATGTGTGTATAAGGATTCAGGAGTTGGGATGGCAGGCAGAGAGCTTAAGCAAAATGCTTTCTGTTGCTCATAACTCGGAGGTTACCGCAAGCGTTAAAATTCGTTGCGGAAGGTTGACAATAACTTCCGATTTTGTGAGAAAGATTTAAGAACGGCTTTCAAAGATCCCGAGGTTTCTGTTGGCAAGGTGAATTGAACGGCAGCAGAGCACCTCATCGAACACCAGTAACCTCAGATGCCTCAAGGAGGGCGTCACATATGAATCGAATCAAGTTTTTTCTCGGTACATCAGCATTGATCGCGGGCCTGGCATTAGCGCCTGCCGTGAAAGCGCAAGTCTCAGTGCAAATCGGCGTTCCGGCGCCGGTAGTCGATGTCGACGTTCCGCCGGTCTGCCCCTACGGCTATTACGAAGCACCGCCCTATGCCTGCGCACCGGTAGGCTTTTATGGGCCGGGGTTCTTCTTCAACGGGATCTTCCTTGGTGTTGGTCCCTGGGCCGGCTGGGGCTATGGCCACGGCTGGGGCGATCATCGCTTTGTGGATGCAGGCGGCGGGCGTTATCACGGACGCGGCGGCTATGACGCCAATCATGGGCATTGGGCTCACGGGGGCGGGCATGACGGACACGGTGAAGGTCATGGCGGGCATCCGGGCGGACACCCCGGCGGACACCCCGGCGGACACCCGGGCGGCGGACATCCGGGCGGCGGGCATCCAGCGGGTGGGCATTCGGGCGGTGAACATCCCATTCGGTGAATAATCCGGCTGGAACCTGCACCGGTAACCTTTAGCTGCTGATTCAAGCGGCGGAAGGTAATGAAGAGCGGCGGAGTTCGACGGCTCCGCCGCTTTTTCGATAGCCGGCAATGCAAAGTTTATTTTTGGCGAGCTAAGTTGGCAGTCAGCAACTAATTCAGTATTGTTTTTTTCGGGATGCGGCGAGGATCACAATGCGCATGAAGGCTCAAAAAATCAGGTTGACAGGCACATTTTTACGTGAAATTCTTGCGCTATTGTGCGGTCGTGGAGGCAGGCTTGCTGTTTGCGAAAACGAGCATGATTTTAACTGTTATTCATTCCCTCGCGTGACGCACATTGTGTTCGAGCTGGCTCCTGCGGCAGACCTCTTTTGAGTAACCGCGCAGGCGCGATTGCAGAGTGGCAAGCGAACATCGGATTAACGGATTCATTTTCCTTTCCAGGACTGTTGTTACCTGATTTACGAGAAGGTGACAGCGCATCTCACGCAATACCAGCAAACGCAGACACCTAAAGGGGGGTCACATATGCGCGGATTGAAAATTTTTCTCGGTACAACAGCTTTGCTTGCAGGCCTGATTCTGGTTCCCGCGGCGAAAGCTCAGGTTGACATTGAAGTAGGCGTTCCGCCGGTTTGCCCATACGGCTATTACGAAGCACCGCCCTATGCCTGCGCACCGGTAGGCTTTTATGGGCCGGGATTCTTCTTCAACGGGATCTTCCTTGGCGTGGGTCCCTGGGCTGGATGGGGCTATGGCCACGGCTGGGGTGATCATCGCTTTGTGGATGGTGGCGGCGGCCGTTATCACGGACGCGGCGGCTATGAAGCCAATCATGGGCATTGGGCTCACGGCGGACACGATGGACACGGTGGCCACGAAGGCCGCGGCGGCCACGAAGGCCACGGCGGACACGAAGGGCACGGTGGTGGGCACCCTGGCGGACATCCTGGCGGCGGTGGCGGGCATACCCGCAGTGCTGGTGGCGGACATCCCGGCGGCGGCGGCGGACATAGCGGTGGCCACTCCAGCGCCAGCGGTGGTGGACATCCGACAGGACACCGGTAAACAGTAGCCGCGAAATCATGCGGCAGATGGAAGAACAAGCGGCGGGGCCTGAGGGCTCCGCCGTTTTGCGTTTGATGTGCATTTCACTTCTTCGTTTTCGGTGCGCCGGCGAGTGACAAAGTGTATGCTGTCTGGCAGGTTATCTTGAGGCACGAGGCAAACATCGGATGGGTCTCTACTCGCAATTACCACCGGATGCCGTAAAGATTGCGCTGGTGCTTTTTTTGTCGTTCCTGATTGGACTGGAGCGGGAGGAGCATAAGACAGCTGACGGCGCGTACACCTTTGGCGGTGTGCGCACATTCCCGCTGATCGGGTTGATCGGATATTCCATTGCGCTGGTTTCAGGCGCGCAAGTGCTGCCGCTGGCGATCGGCTTTCTGGTCGTCTCCGGCTTTCTGCTTTTGTCGTACTGGCACAAGCTCACGCGACGGGCACGGCGGGCGTGACCACGGAGATGTCGGGGCTGGCGACGTTTCTGGTGGGCGCGCTGGTTTGTTACGGGCATTTCTGGATCGCGACCACGCTGGGCGTTGCCAGCCTGCTGCTGCTGGATCTGAAGGCGGCTCTCGAAAGCCTGGCTGCGACCATCGCCGCGCACGAGATTCTCACCTTCGCCAAGTTCCTGTTTCTGACCGGGGTGATTTTGCCCGCGTTGCCGAATCAGGCATTCGGCCCGTTCCAGATCAATCCTTTCAAGACCTGGCTGGTGGTGGTGGCCATCAGCGCCATCTCCTACGCCAGTTATGTGCTGCAAAAGCTGACCAAGGGCCAGGGCGGGATGGTGCTGGCGGCGTTGCTGGGCGGCGCATATTCTTCCACGGTAACAACGTTGGTGATGGCGCGGCGGGCGGGCTGCAAACCAGCCGCACCTGTTCGCGGGCGGAATTCTGATCGCGTCGGGAGTGATGTATGTGCGGCTGGCGATTTTGCTGGCGCTCTTCAACCGGCAATTGATGCTGATGCTTTGGGCGCCTTTTCTGGTGCTGGCGGCACTGGCGGTGGGCGGGGGCTGGCTGTGGACGCGCTGTGCGGACAAAAATGCACTGGCGTTGCAGCGGGAGTCCGACCCGAAGAATCCGCTGGAGCTGATGACAGCGTTTCTTTTTGCCGCGCTGTTTCTGGCAATGCTGATTGCTACGCAGTTGGCAGTGACCTACCTGGGCAAAGCGGGGGTGAACACGCTGGCCGCCATCATGGGCGTTACCGATGTGGACCCGTTCATCATGGGGCTGACGCAGGCGGCCGGAACGCTGACGCCGCTGAAGGTTGCTGCAGGCGCAATTCTGATTGCCGCTGCCAGCAACAATTTGGTGAAGGGAATTTATGCATACAGCCTGGCCGACCGGAAGACAGGCAGTGCAAAGCCTGCTGTTCCTGGCCGGGCTGGCTGTGGCGGGTCTGGTTCCGCTGTTCTGGCTGGGATGGTGAACGGCGGTTGCTTTGCATATTGCTGCTGGGCAGGATGATTCATCTCCCTGGCCAATCCCTCGTGCCGGACAGGCCAGGAAAACTGGATTACAGGGTGGAGATTTACTGTATGTACATTTTGTGCATATAATGAGGATGTGGAACATCAGGAATCCAGATGAAACAGAGATACGATTTTAGCGGAGGAAAGCGAGGACGGATTGCGCCTCCGGCGATGGAGCAGCGCGGAAAGACGCGCATCACTATTCGCCTGGATGAGGATTTGGTGGATTACTTTCTGAAAGAGGCTGATGCGTCGGGTGGGGCAATGGGATATCAGACATTGATCAATGAAGCCTTGCGTCAGCATGTGGAAGGGAAAGCGCCGAAGCTGGAGGAGACACTGCGGAGGATTGTTCGGGAAGAGATAAGGGTTGCGAGTTAAGCCTAATGCAACATCGAAGAAATTAGCGTCGAGATCTTAGACAATAACTTACAGTGATGCTCTGCATTTAGGATTAGAGCGTGCAGACGATTAGGGTTGAGACACCTTCGGCGAAGTATGACGTGCTTGCGGGGAGCGAGCTGATTGAGTCGCTTGCGCCGCGCATTGAGAGAGTTGCGGGCAGGCTGCCGCGACGAGTTTTTGTGCTGACTTCAGCGCCCATCTGGGCTTTGTGGGGGCAGTGCCTGTTGCAGTCGTTTCAGGACGCGCCTGTGGTGCTGTTTCTGGAGCCGGGAGAAAAGTACAAATCGCTGGACAGCGTGGAGCGTTTGCTGCGGCAGATGGCTGAGGCGGGCGGAGATCGCGGCAGCCTGCTGATTGCCTTTGGCGGCGGAATTGTGGGCGACGTGGGCGGGTTTCTGGCGGCAATTTATATGCGCGGGATTCCCTATATTCAGGTGCCCACCACGCTGCTGGCGCAGGTGGATTCTTCAGTGGGCGGAAAGACCGGCGTGAACCTGCCCGAGGGCAAAAACCTGGTGGGGAGTTTCTATCAGCCGCTGGCGGTGTTTGCCGATATCGGCGTGCTGGGGACACTGCCGGAGCGGGAATTGCGCGCCGGGCTGATGGAGAGCATTAAAGCCGGGATCATTCGCGACCGGGGGCTGGTGCGGTTTATGGATGAGCATGCGGCCGGCGTGCTGGGCGCGACCGGAAGGATCTGGAAAAGGTGATTGCGGCGTCGATCCGCATCAAGGCCGGGGTGGTGGCCAGGGACGAGCGCGAGAACGGGCTGCGGATGATTTTGAATTTGGTCAACGGTGGGCCACGCGCTGGAGCAGGCTACCGGCTACAAAACTCTGCTGCACGGCGAGGCGGTGGGGTGGGGAATGGCGGCCGCGCTTTATCTGGCGCGGGGCGGGGAACAATTACGCCGGCGCAATTCGAGCGGCTGGAGGGCTTGATTCATCTGTATGGGCCGCTGCCGCCGTTGAAGCTGCGGGCGAGCAAAGTGGTTGCGGCTACCGGCGGCGACAAGAAAAACCTCGGCGGGGTGAGGCGGTTTGTGCTGCCGCTGGGGATTGGCGACGCTGGGGTGGTGGAAGATGTGACGCCGGCGGAGTTGGAGGCTGCGGTGAGGTATGTGCTGGGGCGGGCAGGGAAGAAGAACAATTGATGCCCGCCACCGGAGCCAAACCGCAGGGAGCAACCGACGAAGCCAGCGCTGCGCGAGCTGTGCGGGAGATGTTCGATGCGATTGCGCCTCGCTATGACCTGCTGAATCATGTTCTGTCGATGAATGTGGACCGGCTGTGGTGGCGGAGGACGGCGCGGCGATTTCGCTCGATGCTGGCCGATCCCGATGCGGCCGTCCTGGACATCTGCTGCGGCACGGGTGACATGACCATGGCGCTGTTGAAGCGGCGTCCACGGGGTGCTCGGCCGTCGCTGGCGGCGGATTTTTCTCGCAACATGCTGAGTCGCGGGGCGCGGAAGTTTGGCGTGGGCGCACGGAAAGCTGGCCAGCCCTACGCAGTACCGCTTGAAGCTGACGCGCTGCACCTGCCGTTGCGCTCTGGGTCGCTGGACCTGATTGTGTCGGCCTTCGGCTTCAGGAATCTGGCTAACTACGAGGCTGGATTGCGGGAGTTTCATCGCGTGCTGAAGCCCGGCGGGCAATTGGGGATTCTGGAGTTCAGCGAGCCGGGAGGGCTGGTGGGCAAGGCCTACGCGGTCTACTTCAGGCGGGTGCTGCCGGCGATCGGGCGGGCTGTATGCGGCAAGGCAGGCGCGTATAGCTATCTGCCGATTTCGGTGGGCAATTTTCCTGCGCCGGAGGAGATGCTGGAACTAATGAGGGCAACCGGATATGAGCAGTGCGCGTGGCAGCCGTATACCTTTGGGATTGCGGGGTTGTACACGGGCGTACGCGCGGCGTTAGGCTAGGAGATCGATGAGTACTTCTGCAACAGATACCGCTGACTTGAACCTGGCCGGATTATCCGCGAGAAGCGTCGCGTCGCGCTGCACTCGATGCGGCGGCGGGGGCGATGACGCTGCTAAAGCTGGCCGCGGGATTGTTCTCAGGTTCGCTGGGCGTGCTGTCGGATGCGGCGCACTCTGCGCTTGACCTGGTGGGCGTGACACTGACTTTTTTCTCAGTGCAGGTGAGCGACAAGCCGGCCGATGAAGACCATACCTACGGGCACGGCAAAATTGAAAACCTCTCCGCCTTTGGCGAGGCGATTTTGATGGTGGCCTCGTGCGTGTGGATTATCTGGGAAGCGATGGCGCGCATCTTCTACCACACGGTGGAACTGCACCACTCGATATGGCCGGTGCTGGTGCTGCTGACATCGATTGGAGTGGATTACTGGCGGTCGAGGCGGCTGCGGGCAGTAGCGGTGCGGACGGGGTCACCGGCGCTGGCCACCGATGCATTCCATTTTGCTTCCGATATCTGGTCGACGCTGGCGGTGCTGTGCGGGCTGGGGGCAAGTTGGGTGGGAACGCATTTCGGAATTGGCTTGCTACGGTTTGCCGATCCATTTGCCGCGGTTGTGGTTTCACTGATGATTTTGCGGCTGACGCTGCACCTGGGACGGGAGACGGTTGCGGTGCTGATGGACCAGGTTCCGGCGGAGACGCGGCGGAGGCTGGTGCGCGAGGTGGAACAGGTGAAAGGCGTGCTGGCCGTGGAGCAGGCGCGGGTGCGGCGCGCGGGAGCCGGCTACTTTGCCGATTTGACGCTGGCGCTGCCACGGCGATTTACGTTTGAGCACACCGGGGAACTGGTGCGCGAGGCTACCGACGCCGTGCACCGCGCGCTGCCCACGGCGGACGTGGTGATCCACACCGTGCCTCGCGAGGCCAGGGCAGAGAGCGTTTTCGACAGGGTGAGAGCGGTGGCGGCGCGCAACAATGTGAGCGTGCATGAGTTGAGCGTGCAGTCGCATCATGGACGGCTGCGCGTGGAGCAACATCTGGAGCTGGATGAAAAGATGCCGCTGTTGAAGGCGCATGGATTTGTAACCGCGATGGAGGCGGAGATTCTGCGTGAAGCGCCGGAGATTGACGCTGTGCTGACGCATATTGAAAGCGAGCCGGCCACCATTGAACTGCCGGAGATGATGGTGGAGGAGAAACGCAAAATTGAGTCCGCGTTGCGCATGGCGGCAAAACATTTTCCTGAGATTGTGGATGTGCATGAGATTACGGTGGGCAGAACCGGCGAGCACATTTATCTCTCCTGCCATTGCACGCTGCCGGACGATTTATCGATGTTGCGGGTGCACGAAGTGATGACCGGGCTTGAAGATCGCTTCAAGCTGGAGTGCCCTGAGGTTTACCGGGTGACGATTCATCCTGAGCCGGTTACGGATAATCTGCGTAAATCTTGAGAAGTTTGATGGCGATAAAGATTGTGTATAGCGAATGGCCGGGTCGATGAATATCGATTTTGCGTCTGCGGAGAGTGAGCAATGGATACGCGCGCTGTGAAGAATTTTTTTCAGGTGGTCTTGCTGCTGCTGTTGCTGCTGGCGGTGGTGTTGCTGTCGGCCGTCACCCACGATGCACTTCGCCATTGATGGCGCTGAGGTGCAGGTGCCCACGCTGACGGGAATGACGGAGGAAGATGCGCGCAGCGAGACTGCGGGGCTTGGGCTGAACCTGGACGTGGACAATCGCGACGATTCCGTGGACGTGGCGGCAGGGCATATTCTTTCGCAGTCGCCTGCGCCGGACAGTTCTGGTGCGCAGGGAGTGGCTGGTGCGCGTGGCCCAGAGCCTGGGTCCACAGAAGGTTGAAGTGCCGGATACGGTGGGGCGCGGGGAACGGGTGCGGCGGCTCTAACCTTACGGCGCGTGGGGCTTGAGGTGGGAATGACTGCGCCGGCCGCCTTATGGCAAGGCGGATGAGTGTGTACATTGTTGGCACAGGACCGGCCCGCGCATGCGCAGGGCATCGCCCAGCCCAGAGAGCCGTCGCGTTTGATCGGGTGGAGCTGCGATGATGATTTGCCTGACGGGTTTGTGATGCCGGACTGGTTTGGCAGTCGGCGGTGAGCGCGAAGGCGGAGTTGGCCAGGGTAGGCATCAAAAGCGGTGACGAGTTCGAGTGAGCCGCGCCTGCGGGGTCAGTGGGCAGCGGGGATGCTGTTGCCGAGGATGCCGGTGAGCTGCCGGGTGCGGTGACGGCGCAATCTCCGCCGGCTGGGCTTTCGCGTGGAACAAGGGACGGTGGTCAGGCTGACGGTAGCGCAGTG
>CAWAEU010000059.1:0-39590 GCA_963780975.1 uncultured Acidobacteriaceae bacterium
TTTTTTTTGGCTGCAGTTACGTATTGCTATCGACGGAGTCGGAAGCGCAGAAAGCGTTCAGGTGGATGCCTGGCCTGCGTGCGCGGCGGCCGAATTGTGGTTTATGGTGTTCCCAAGGGGGACATTAATCTGGCGCTGAAGGTTGCCTTTTCCAAGGACATCACCCTGGCCACCGGCCCGTATTTACGATGCCGACTTTAACCTGGCCATCAGGCTCATGGCGGAGGGCAGGGATACTCTGCGCCAAAGAAATCATTACCCACCGTATCAAACTGGCAGAGGCTCCAGCGCTGTTTTGGCGCGTCATCGACGGCCAGGAGCGCGCCATTAAGATCATGATTACGCCCTGAGGTTCCAGCCAGGGGTAGTTCCTGTCAGCGCCTTCCTGGCCGCGGGCCTTTACTCCCCTGTTCCCGGGGTCATCACGAGGTGACATATTATGAATGAATTATTTTCCGTGGAAGGGAAAGTGGTTTTGGTCAGCGGAGGCTCACGGGGAATCGGCCTGAGCATCGCCAAAGCCTTCCAGCAGGCGGGCGCCAAGGCAATCGTGAGCAGTCGCCATGAGGATGCCCTGAAGGCCACGGGGCTCGATTACCGCGTGTGCGACATCACCAACGCCGCGCAGATCACGCGTGGACGACATCGCGGCCCCAAGTACGGCCGCCTGGACGCGCTGTTCAACGTGGCGGGAATCAATTTCCGGCACGCTGCCGAGACCTACCCGGAGGACAAGCTCGATGAGATTCTGGCCATCAATGTGCGCGGAAACTTCCTGATGGCGCGCGACTGCGGGCGCGTGATGATCAAGCAGGGCGGCGGCAAGATCGTCAACATCGCCAGCCTGCACACGCACGTGAGCCTGAACGGCATGGCTCCGTATGCCGCCAGCAAAGGCGCGATTGGCGCGATGACGCGCGCACTCGCGGTGGAATGGGCGCAGTACAACGTGCAGGTGAATGCGATTGCCCCCGGCATGATTTTGACTGACTTGAACGCCAAGCTGTGGGAAAACCCCACCATGCTGAACTGGGTCGTGGAACGCACCCCAGCGCGTCGATTGGGCCAGCGCGACGACCTGGTGGGCGCCGCGATTTTCCTGGCCAGCGCCGCCAGCGATTTCGTAACTGGCCAGGTGCTTTACGTCGATGGCGGACTCACCGCCGGCCAGATACGTGGCCCCTGGAAGTGCCGCGGTAAGGCTTCTCAAGCTGCCAAGCCCCTTTTGGCCTTTGAACAGGAGACCCGGCCATGAATCCTCCCACCACCGACAAATTCCCAAAACTCCGCAGCCGCGACTGGTTTGGCAAACGCGACCGCTGGGGTGTGGGACATCGCGCCTGGCTGCGCTCGGAGGGATTCACCGAGCAAGTCTTCTAGGGCAAGCCGGTAATTGGCATCTGCAATTCCTGGAGCGAACTCAACAACTGCAACGCCCATTTGCGCACGGTGGCGGAAGCAGTCAAGCGCGGCGTGTGGGAGGCGGGCTTTGAGCGCATTATCGGCTTTGAATGGGCGGTACGCTACCGATGACTTTTGGCCGATGCGGCGCCGGGTGCGCGCGACTGACGCGGGAATCGGTTGTGGCGGCGTGCCGATTGGCGTGCCCATGATGGATATTCATACCGCTGGAGCTGGAGGCGGATCGATTGCGCGCTTTGATGCGGGAGGGATGCTGCGCGTGGGGCCGGAGTCGGCGGGTGCGGAGCCGGGGCCGATTTGCTTTGGGCGCGGGACAAGGGCGACGGTGACCGATGCGCAGTTTTTGCTGGGGCGGCTGGACGCGGAGAGTTTTCTTGGTGGAGGCGCGCGGCTGGACCGGGAGCGGACAGAACGCATGATGCGCGAGCAGAAGGGAACACTCAAGAGTGCTGAGGCGTTTGCGGCCGGGATTTTGGACGTAGTGGAGACGGAGATGGAGAAGGCTGTGCGGGTGATTTCCATCGAACGCGGGCACGATCCGCGCGATTTTACTCTGGTGGCTTTCGGCGGTGGAGGGCCGCTTCCACGCTTGCTCGCTGGCGCGGGCGCTGCGTATTCCCACGGTGGTGATTCCGGCGATGCCGGGCGCGCTTTCGGCGGTGGGGATTTTGCTTGCGGATACGGTGCGGGATTATTCGCGCACCGTGATGCTGCCGGGCGATGCGATTGAAAAGCTGGGAGAGATTTTTACGGAGTTGGAGGAGCTGGCGCGGGCGGAGTTTGCAGCGGAGGGTATAGAGGGCGAGGTTCATAGGAGTGTCGATATTCGCTATCAGCGCCAGGGATATGAGCTGAATGTGGACTGGGACGCGAAGTCTCCGCAGAGTGCTATCGAGGCTTTTCACCAACTACACAAGCAGTTGTACGGATTCTGCGATGTGGAGCGGCCGGCGGAGATTGTTAATTTGCGGTTGCGCATGATTGCGGCGGGCGAGCAGTATGATCCCGCGCGAAGGGAAGTTGTGCGTGGGGATGGAAGCGCGGCTTGCTACGCTGAGCGAAAGATTTATTTTGATGGGCACTGGATGGAATCGCGAATCTATCGACGCGATGGGCTTCGACCTGGCGATGCGGTTTGCGGGCCGGCGATGATAACTGAATACACGGCGGCCACGGTGCTTCCGCCGGGCGCGACGGCACAGGTGGATGGTTTTGGAAATCTCGTGATTGCAGTTGAGGAGAGGACGCGCATGAAGCCGCGAATGGCGATCCGGTGGAGTTGGCGATCTTTCAGGATCAGATCATTCGACTGCGTGAAGAGATGGGTGCGGCGCTGCGGCGGACTGCGCTCTCGCCCAACATCAAGGAGCGGCGCGATTATTCGTGCGCTGTTTTCGATGGCGAGGGCAGAGTGATTGCGATGGGCGATCATATGCCGGTGCATCTTGGCTCCATGCCTTTGTCGGTGCAGGCGGCGATTGCTGCTATCGACTTCAAGCCTGGGGACATTGCGATTCTCAACGATCCCTATGCGGGGGGAACGCATTTGCCGGACATCACCGATGGTCTTGGCGCGTTTTTTGCCCGGCGGCGCGAGGCCTGCATTTTATGTTGCAAATCGCGCCCACCATGCCGATGTGGGCGGAAGTTTGCGGATCGATGGGGCCGGCGGAAGAGATTTTCGAGGAGGGTATCAGGATTCCTCCGGTGCGGATTGTGCGCGGCGGAGAGGTAGATCGCGAGATGCTGGACTTGATTTTGCTAAACGTGCGCACTCCCAGGGAACGCGAGGGCGATCTGGAGGCGCAGATCGGAGCTTGCCGCGTGGGTGAGCGGAGGATTCTGGAAGTTGCGGAAAAATATGGAGAGAGCAGATTGCAGGCGCTGATCGAGGAGTTGCTCGATTATTCAGAGAGGCTGGTGCGTGCTGAGCTGCGAGCGATGCCGGCGGGCGAGTTCAGCGCCGAGGACTGGATGGACGACGATGGAGTAACGGATACCCCGCGCAAGATTGCGGTGCAGTTGCGGCTTGAACCTCAGGCGGGCACAATTTATGTGGACTTTTCCGGATCGTCGCCGCAGGTTGCGGGGAGCGTGAATGCGGTGCGCGCTATTACGCTTTCAGCGTGCTTTTATGTGTTGCGCTGTTTGCTCAAAGAGGATGCGCCTGCTACGGAGGGATTTTGCGGCCGCTGACGCTGGACGCACCGGCGGGGAGCATCGTGAATGCGTTGCCGCCCGCAGCGGTGGCGGGAGGGACGTGGAGACCTCGCAGCGTATTGTGGATGTGCTGCTGCGGGCGTTGGCAAAGGCGATTCCGGAACGCGTTCCGGCGGCGAGCGCGGGCACGATGAGCAATCTGACGATTGGAGGGGTTGATCCGCGCAGTGGAGAACCTTTTACCTATTACGAGACGGCGGCGGGCGGAATGGGAGCACGGCCGGGGATGGACGGAATCTCAGGCGTGCAGACACACATGACCAACTCATTGAACACGCCCATTGAGGCTCTCGAATATGCTTATCCATTTCGCGTGCGGCGTTATGCAATCCGCGATGGATCGGGCGGTGATGGGCTGATTCGCGAGGTGGAGATGCTGGCTCCTGCGCGGTTGACGCTGCTGGCTGAGCGCAGGCGATTCCGGCCTTATGGATTGGAGGGCGGCGAAGAAGGCGCGGCCGGCTGCGCATGGATTGTGAAAAGCGGCAGCGGCGAAGGGATTCAGCTGCCGGGGAAATGCAGCCGGCAACTTCGAGCCAGGAGATGCTGTACACATCGAAACTCCCGGTGGAGGCGGCTGGGAAAAAATAAATCAATCCGCAAGCGGGCATAATCCGAATTGATTCCGATAAGTCAACTAATAGATTGAAGATACATCCTAAATTGGTTATGCGCGATGAATGATGACGCCCTGAACCACGCGGTTGATAACGCCGTCGGGGCTGGGGCTATCAGGATTCAAGCCGATGCGCAGGCTGAGATGATATCCGAGTAACTGGGGCGCGAGGATTTCATACGGTGTGCGCAGTGCGTCGTCCAAGTGCGGGGCGACGGCGGGAATCACTTCGTCAAACAGATCTGATGATTCGGCTGGATCTGCAATGCCGACCAGGTATCCGATTTTCTTTGCGCGAAGTTCGCGGAGCAAGTCCACTTCGTAGAGACGGCGCACGGGGTCGCTGGATAACAGGCAGAGGACAAATGTGTCGGGCTTGACGAATGACATTGGGCCGTGGCGAAGACCCAGATAAGTTTCAGTGAGTAAGGGGAAGCGGCCGGCAGTCATCTCCAGCGACTTGAGGCCAGCTTCACGCGACCATCCGAGCAAGGGCGATGACGAGAGAACGGCGATGCGATCGTGAATGCGCTTGGAAGCGCGCTGGCAGGATTTCTCAATCTCGGGCAGCAATGCGGTTGCGCGCTTGCTGTACTCATCAACCGTGGCAGGAAACCGCATCCGGCTGAGCCAAGAACTAGTCCGCCAAGCACCAGATCGGAAAATGAGCTGGTCATAACGAGGCTTTTGTCATGGTGCGCGGATCAAGGGGAATAAGGCCGTCAAGACCTGAGCGTGATAAGGCGCTGTCTTTATTGCAGACAATCGCAAGCTGAAGAATATTTGGACGGAGTGCGCGCACACGCTCGACAACAGCTGCGCTTTCAGGGCTATCGCCGGAGCGGGCGAGGGAGACAACTACGTCGACATCGAGCAGATAGCGTTCGGCATCGATGAGAAGGTCGGTGGTGGGGACGGCTATCGCGCGCGGCCACGCCGATGCAACTGGCACTGGCTGCGTAGGCCGAGGTTCCCGCTCCGGTCAACAATACGCGAGCGTTCTGGAGCTTTGCCGGGAGATTCAAGCGCTCCGATGCGGAACGAACATTATCGAGAGTGGTGGGCCAAAGAATTGGTTGCCGGGAGATTTCCTCGAATGTGTATTGGGGTGCGGCGTTGGTGCTAGTTTTAGCGGATGTTTTCTGATCATCAGGCATATAAACTAGATTCCTTTTGGAGTTACTTGAAGCGCCCAAAAAATACATCTCAGCAAATAAACAGAATATGAATCTATATGCAAGTGTATAGATTGCATTATGCAATCGTCAACTTAGTCGTTCGTTGAATGGCGAGAAACTCTTTTTAACATTTTATCTGGAGTGATGGTTAAGGTTTTAAGGATAGAGATGATTGCATTAGTCCGGAAGTTTTACTTCTCCTGTGATGGTGAAGGATGCATCGGCGGAGGCGGCTCCGGTATCGGGTTGCCCGCCGCCTACGGTAAGGCGGTATTGGCCGGCAGCGACGATGCGATCGCCGGCGGGGTTGACGAGGCTCAGATCGCGGGGGCTGAGTGTGAAGTGCGCATGCTGCGTTTCGCCGGTGTCAAGATGAAGGCGAGTAAAGCCGCGCAGGGCGCGAATGGGCGCGCCAGAGATGGACGGGAAGGTGAGATAGACCTCAACGACTTCGTCACCGCGGCGCTGGCTGGTGTTGCGCACATCGACGTTAACATCGAGCGGGTTGCCTGCGGCGACGCTGTTGGTGGATAACTTGAGGTTCGAGTAGTTAAAGGTGGAGTAACTAAGTCCGTAACCGAAAGGATAGAGCGGATGGCCTTCAAAGTAGCGATAAGTGCGGCCCTTCATGGAGTAATCCTCAAAGGGTGGTAGCTGATCGACGCCGGTGTAAAAAGTTACGGGCAATCTGCCGGCAGGATTGTTTACGCCAGCGAGGGTTTCGGCGATTGCTGTGCCGCCTTCTTCACCGGGGTACCAGGCTTCAAGGATAGCGTTGGCGTTGCGTGCGGCCCAGTTGACGCCCATGGCGCTGCCGTTCATGAGGACGACGATGAGCGGCTTGCCGGCAGCCTGAAGACCTTCAATCAAATCTTCTTCTTCTTTGGGAAGATCGAGGCTGGTGCGGTCGCCGCCTTTGAAGCCGGGGATGTTTAGGCTTGTTTCTTCGCCTTCAAGGTCAGAGGTGATGCCGACAACGGCGATGACTGCGTCAGCATTGCGCGCGGCGGCGACGGCTGTGGCGACAGGATTGGGATCTACTTCAGTGGTCCAGACGAGACGGGCTACGGAGTCGCCTTTGGTTTGGTAATAGTCGAGCTTGATTGCATATTTGCGGCCCTTCTCGAAATGGAATGAGGTCAGTTTGGTGCGAGTTCCGGGGTGCGTCCAATCTTCAAGGATAAGTTTGCCATCAATATATAGGCGGCAGCCTTTGTCACTGGTTGCGCCGATTTTATAGTCGCCTGATTCGGTGGGAGTGAGAAAGCCGGTCCAGTGCACGGAGAAATTCGCAGAGTCATAAACGTTGGCGACGAATTCCGGGATGGGCGGCTGGCCGAAGTCGAAGTCGATGTTGGAATCGATGCGGGTGAAGACGGGCGGACCTTTGAAGTCGGGACCGCGGAAGTATTCGCCGAGGATGCCGGGCTTGCCGTCGGGGGTTGTAAGGACGGAGACGGGAATCGGCTTGGCGTCGCGGAGAAAATGCGCGCCGGGAATAAAGGTGATTTGTGAAGTTGGGAATTGTTTGCGGATGCCGTCGAGCGCGTTGGTGGAGCGGGAGGGGTCGCCATGATAGTTGCCGAGCAGGACGCGGTCGTTGTCGGCGAGCGGGCCGACGACAAGAATGCTGTGAAGCGCGGAGAGCGGCAGCGTGCCATCGTTTTTGAGAAGCACCATTGATTCATTGGCGGTTTCGAGGGCTAACTGACGATGGGCTTCAGAGTCGTTCTCAGAGAAGGGGATTTGCGCGTAGGGCACCATCTCCGGCGGATCGAACAGGCCGAGCATGAAGCGGGCGCGGAAGAGACGGTGGAGGGTTACATCAATTTGCTTTTCTGTGAGCAGGCCTTCTTTAACGGCATTGAGATATTTTATGTAGTCGGAGTTATCTTTCATTGGAGCGCGGAAGTCAATGCACTCATTGTCCATGCCGGTTTGGAGAGAGATGGCTGCGCCGGCTTCGCGGGTCTTGGCGAAGTGGTGGTTTGACCAGGCATCCTCAACCGCGCCGCAGTCGGAGACGACGTAGCCGTTGAAACGCCATGCGCCGCGCAGCGTGTCCTGAAGCAGGAAGTTGTTGGCGCAGGCGGGCTGGCCGTTGATGCTGTTGTAGGCGCACATGGTGGAGGCGGCATGGCCTTCAACGATGGCAGCGCGGAATGCTGGCAGGTAGGTATCTTCTTCGTCGTGCTTGGAGACGATTACGTTAGAGGTGTGACGGGTTGATTCGGGGCCACTGTGCACGGCGAAGTGCTTGGGCGTGGCGATGACGCGATAGTATTTGGGATTGTCGCCCTGCATTCCGGTGACGAAGGCTACGCCCATTTGCCGGAGAGATAGGGATCTTCGCCGTAGGTTTCCTGGCCGCGTCCCCAGCGGGGATCGCGAAAGATGTTGATGTTGGGCGACCAGAAGGTGAGGCCCTCAAAGATGTCGCGGCGTCCCTGCCGGACGGCTTCGTAGTGCTTGACACGGCCTTCGGTACCGATGACGGTGGCCACGTCGTGAAGCAGAGGCGCGTCCCATGTGGAGCTGAGAGCGATGGCCTGCGGAAAGACGGTGGCGGTGCCGGCGAAACCTACTCCGTGAAGGGCTTCGCTCCAGTAGTCATAGAGAGGAACCTGAAGGCGGGGAATGGCGCGGGCCTGGTTCACGAGCTGGGAGGCTTTCTCTTCGAGGGTCATGCGGGAGACGAGATCGTCAACGCGCTGATCGATGGGGAGGGCGGGATTGAGATAGTCGGGTTGGTTTTGCGCAGCGGGCGATTGAGAAAATCCGGCGGGCGCGGAGAGCAGGCATGCAGTAAGTAGAAGCGTGGCGATGGCACGGGAACGCATCGCTAAGATGGATGGCAGCATGATTCTCTCCCCTGGTGCAGCATGAGACGATAATTTCAAGTAAATCGCTTTATAGACATTATAGAGTTGATTTGTCAACGAACTAAGCGGCCCACTCCGGGGCAACGATTCACTCCCACCCTAGCGACAAAACAAGAA
This sequence comes from uncultured Acidobacteriaceae bacterium, assembly GCA_963780975.1. Taxonomy (GTDB): domain Bacteria; phylum Acidobacteriota; class Terriglobia; order Terriglobales; family Acidobacteriaceae; genus Telmatobacter. The sequence goes on from CAWAEU010000059.1 coordinate 8,436, forward strand.
CGTCGTGCCCAGGGGGCACCCAGGTGGGGCACCTGTAGAAGGTCAAAACGTTATTCCCTCCGGCCTGGATGCATGGATGAGAATCGGGTTATGGAAAAGCTGGAAAGCTGAAGTGCGCTTTCCACTTTCCCACAACCCCGGCTGCGGCTACGAGTATGGATTTGTTTGCATTGCGTGAATCCATGGGCTAAAGCCCCGTTCCCTTTAGAAACCACATTCGGCACGTCTAAAGCCGTGCCCTTTCAAAATCTACGCCTGGACGAACAACAACCTGTTGAAACTTCACAGGCACCCCGGTTGATGAGAACGGTATACTGTTCCCGTTCTCTCCGGCGCTCGATGCTGGTTTCGAGTGGGCAATGCGGATCGAGGGTTGAACGGTTGCCGCGGAGTTGCCGATTACGCGTACAAACGCTTTGCGGCAGAAAGGGTTTCTTCAGATGCGCAAATTTATTTTTGTTCTCAGTCTCTTTCTAGGAGCTTCGATAATGTACGCTGCCACGCCTGCCGCGACATCGAGTTGGAAGGCGAAGGTTGCTGAATCCATGCCTTTGCTCGGCCATCGGAATTGGATTCTTGTTGTCGATTCGGCTTATCCTCTGCAGGCTTCGCCGGGGGTTGAGACGATCGAGACGAATGCGGATCAGCTGGACGTGGTGCAATATGTGTTGCACTCCATCAACAGCTCAATTCATGTTCGCCCGCTTATCTATATGGATGCGGAGCTGCCTTTTGTGCCGGATGAGGATGCGCCGGGAGCTTCGGCATACCGGGCGAAGATTGCGAAGGTTCTGCACGATTATCCGATTGAATCGATTCCGCACGATAAGGTGCTAGCCAATATTGATGAGACCAGCAAGCAGTTTCATGTTCTGGTGCTGAAGACGAAGATGGCGATTCCTTATACTTCAGTTTTTATTCGACTCGATTGCAAGTATTGGAGTGCGGATGCGGAGAAGCGGATGCGCGCGAAGATGAGTGCGGCGCAGGCTGGGCATTGAGTTTTGTGGTATCCCACCCTTTCGCAAAGAACACGAAAGGATGGGGCACCCAGTTTTTTACTTCTTAGCTGAATTGGCGGATTTTAAAATTGTTTGGATTTGTGGAATCCCATGTCTCAAAATCGAGACATGGGGCAACCAATCTATTATTTATTGTTGAATAAATTTTAAATTTATAGTCGCGTTTTCTTAGTTGTGATGCGCTACCAACATCATTAACAGCAGGATTACCACGGGGATTAGGGCAAGGGCGCCGTAATAAAGGATCTTGCGGGAGAGCTGGGATTTGCGCTTTTGCCAATTTCGCAGCTCCGGGCGGTCTTCGACACCTACCTGATCCACGTGGGCCAGATCCCAGGCAAATTCATGTGCTTTGGCGTAGCGGTTTCTTGGGTCGCGTTCCAATGCGCGATAGAGAATCTCCTGCATTTGCGGAGAGACGGAGGGGTCGGCGACGGGGGAGGGATGGGATAGTTGAGCAGGCGTTCGTTCATTGCTGCCAGGGGATTGGGGCCGGTAAAGGGCAGCTTGCCGGTGAGCATTTCATAAAGTATGACGCCCATGGAATAGATGTCAGAACGGCCATCGCCGCGCTTGCCTTTGACCTGCTCGGGAGAGATGTAGTTCGGGCGTGCCCAGGGCGGCGGTGAATTTTGCGTAGGTGAGACGGCGGGAAGCGGTGTCGCCGGCGATACCGAAATCGATGAGCTTGATGTTGTCGTCTGCATCGACCATGATGTTTTCAGGCTTGAGGTCGCGGTGCACGACGCCGTTGGCGTGGATGTATTCAAGGGCGTCAAGAACGCCGATAGCGATGCGGATGGCGCGGTCCGCAGGAATTCTGCCCTCCTGAAGGATGTCGCGCAGCAGGCGGCCATCGCACCACTCCATGACCATGTAAATGCGGGAGCGATCTTCCCCGGCAAAGACGCGCATCACCTTGGGATGGTTGAGCCTGGCACCAATATCGATTTCGCGCTGAAAACGGTCGAAGAGGATGGGATCGGATTCCAGATCGGGGTGGGGAATTTTGAGGGCGACGGTGCGGTTGTCGCGCAGATCGGTGGCGCGATAGATGGAGGCCATTCCGCTGCGGGCGACGGGGGCATCGATGCGGTAGGAATCGAGCTGGGAACCGGTTTCTAATGCGTCGTGAAATCCCATCGGAGAAGCCTGCTCCACTCAGGTATCATTGATCACTTTATCGGGTTATGGGGCTGGTGGGGTAAGGATTCCGTAAGAATGAGTGAAAAAGTGAATGAGTGAAAGAGTGAATGAATCAGTGAATTAGTGAATTGGTGAAGTACAGGCTGCTCCCTTGTTCACTTATTCACTGATTCACTTGTTCACTTAGGCTGAGGGTAGGCGGTAGGGGCGGCCGCGGTACATGCCTACCTGTTCGACGGCGCGGATGCGGACGACCTGGGCGGTGGTGTTGTCGTTGCCATCGATCTCAACGGCACGGGCTACCAGTTCACGGGCGATCTCATCGATGTTCTTTTTCTGGGAGACGATGGATGCGATTGCGTCTTCGCTCATTTCGTCGTGCAGGCCGTCAGTGCATAGAACGAGCACATCGCCCGCCAACAGGGTGAGGGCAGTGGTATCGGGGGAGACAAACATTTCCGGGCCGAGGGAGCGAAGCAGCACATGACGGGATTCTGATTCGGCGATTTCGGAGGAGGAGATTAGACCCATCTTTCTCTGCTCGTTTACCCAGGTATGGTCCTGGGTGATCTGCCGGGCTGCACCGCCGCGAACCAGGTAGCAGCGGGAGTCGCCCACATGGGAGACGATGGCCTGATCGTGGCGAAGAGCGCATGCCACGAGGGTAGTGGCCATTCGTTTGCCCTGGTATTGCTGCTCAAGGGTGCGATTGTGAACGGCGACGTTGGCTTGCTGGATGAGGCGCGGCAGGAGGCTGATGAGCATGGAACTGGCCTTCGCCCTGGCGAACTCCTCGGCGAGGACCGACACGGCTGTGGCTGAGGCCACCTCGCCCAGATCCATGCCGCCTACGCCGTCGGCAACGACAAAGAGGTAGCCGTGAGTTCGCGCCTGGTGGCGCGAGGCGGGGATGAACGAAGCCATTGCGTCTTCATTGTTGGTACGAATTTTGCCGAAGTCACTAGCCTGGCCGAATTGAAGATCCAACATGGGCGCCACAGCCTCTGGCATCTTTTTGCTGTATAGCCGGAAAGATGCCCTTGCTGAGATTATGCAACAACAAATTCGGGGAAAATCACAGGGTGGATTCTGCTCCTCGTCTCCCGGGGGGAAGTTGAGGAGATTTTATCCAGCGGCTGTGGGTTGGCGGTTGATGTTTTACCGGGCAGATTGAGATTAGGAGTGCAAACAGGCCACAAATAACCAATGAGAATTACAAATGATTCCGATATGCCTATTAGCAGCTCATAATTCCACCAATGAATTATGATTCAGGTAACTTTATATTCCGACGTTTCCGGGGGAAAAGGAACGAATTATGACGGTGCGCACAGCTGGTAATATCGCCGGCATTACCCGGCGGCAGGCATTCAAGACGGCGGGCAAGGCGCTGGCTGGTTTGGGATGCATTGCCGCTGTGCCTTCTTTGTCTGGCGTTGCCGGTGCACAATCTGCTCGGGTTATGCCGGCCAGCCTTGCGGGCAGTTCGACCAATCAAGAGGCTGTCTCCACGGAAAAGCTGAGAATTGCAACTTGCCAGTTTCCGGTGAGCGGCAGTGCGGCGGGGAATGCGAAATTTATTCGCGACTATATGCGCCAGGCGGCTGCACAGGGAGCGCACCTGCTGCATACGTCGGAGGCCAGTTTGTCAGGATACGCGGGGTCGGAGTTTACTTCATTTGATGCCTATGACTGGGACGCGCTGCGCGCGGAGACCGCAGGGCTGAAGGCGCTTGCCGGAGAGTTGAAGATCTGGCTGGCGCTTGGATCATCGCATTTTCTTGACGAGAAGACCAAGCCTACCAATTGCATATATCTCATATCGCCGGAAGGAAAGATCGTGGACCGCTATGATAAGTCCTTCTGCACGGCGACGGATCAGTTGTACTACTCGGCCGGAAACCGGCTGGTTACACGCGAGATTCGCGGGGTAAAGATCGGCCTGGCAATCTGCTATGACATCTGCTGGCCGCAGCTTTACATTGCTTACCGTGAACTGGGCGCAACGGTGATGGTCCACTCAATGTATAACGCCAGGGCCAAGGGCAAGGATTGCCTGGATACGTTGAACGTGCGCGAGGTGCCCACGCGCTGCGCCGACAATCGCATGTGGGCGGTGGTGAACAACTCATCGCAGCCTTATTCGCACTGGGGGTCGTTTATTGCACGGCCCGATGCCACCATTGCCAGCCAGCTGGAGATGAATGTGCCCGGCATGCTGATTCACGATTTTCCGGATGCTCTCGAAGAGGGCGGGTGGTATCACAACTTCAAGCCGATGAAGATGCGCGACGATGAGATTATGAGTTGGGGAACACCCAGCGATCATCCTCGCCAGCGCGACGGGCAGAGCGAAGCATAAGCGTGATCGTCTGATACTTTCTCGAATGGTTAAAACGGAAAGGCTGGTGGCTGGTTGTCTTTAACCCACATTTCCGTGCGCTCCCTTTTCGGCGCGAAGCTCTCGCGCGGGTCAGGGTTGCGCGCGCTCCTGTTTACGCTGGAGAGCATGCTGGGGATTGTGGCCGTGATTCTTGTGGCTACGCTTGCCTATTGGTCGGGATGGCTGCTCCCGGTGGCGGTTCTGCTTTACCTGCTGATTGTGGTTTCCATCGCGTTGCTGTGCGGATTTTGGCAGGCGGCAATGGTTTCGCTTTCAGCGGTTGTGGCGCATGGATATTTTCCACGCGGCATAACCAGCTGGACATGGCGGCAGACCCGGCCTACTCGGTTACATTACTGGTGTTTCTGCTGGTGGCGCTGACGGTAAGCAGGCTTTCAGCGCGGGTTACCGAGCATGCGCGGGAAGCTGAGTCCTGGGGCGGTCAGATGCATGACCTGTACGAGTTCACGCGGCAGACACTGCAGATGAATCTGCACGTGGAGCCGGGACCGCAACTGGCCGAACTGGTGCATGAAATTTTTGAGCTGGAAGCGGTGGCTGTGTTTGATGCCGACCTGCACGATGTTTACCAGGCCGGGATTTGGAACGTTGATCCACAGGAGATGGCACAGAACGTCTACTACTTCGAGACCTCAGACGACGATGCGGAGACTGGAATTGGGCGGCGCGTGGTGCGGCTGGGGACGGTGCCGGTGGGCAGCCTGGTGGTGCGCGGCGAGACCAGCCCGCTGACCAATAACGCCATTGCATCGTTGATTGCGATTACCTTTGACCGCTATCGGGCGTTCGCCAATGAGAGCCGCATCGAGACTGAACGGCGGACTGAGCAGCTTCGCTCGACGGTGCTGGACAGCCTGGCGCATGCATACAAGACGCCGCTGACGGCTATTCGCGCGGCCAGCACCGGGTTGGGCGAGATGGGCAACCTGAGCGAAGGGCAGGCGGAGCTGGTGGCGCTGATCGATGAACAGACCGGTTTGTTGAGCGACCTGACGACGCGGCTGCTGACCACCGCGCGGCTGGATGCGGGCGAGGTGACGATCAATGCCAGGCCGGTAGGCGTGGGTTCGCTGATTGAAGAGGTGATGGACAGCCTGAGAGATCGGTTGGCAACCATGAAGGTGGCTATCGATCTGCCGGACGAGAACATGGATGCTGTGCTGCGACCGGCAACTGATGGTGATGTTGCTGACGCAGTACATTGACAACGCATGCAAGTACTCGATCTTCGGCACCACGATCACTATCCGCGTGGCGCATGAGAACAAGGAGGCGATTTTCTCAGTGCATAGCTTCGGCCCGGTGATTCCCATGGCCGACCGGGAACGCATCTTCGACCGTTATTATCGATCTTCGACTTACTCGAACCGCGCTCCCGGCACCGGAATTGGACTTTCGGTGGCGAAACGAGTGGCGTTGATTCACGGCGGTTACGTTTGGGTTACCAGCGATGAGATTGAAGGGACTACATTTTATGCGGCAATTCCGGCTCACTGCATTAAAGAGGTGTTCGTGATGAACCAGCCTGTGATTCGCATTCTTATTGTTGACGACGAGTCGGCCATCCGCCGGGCGCTGCGGCCTCCGCTGGCTGGAACTTGGCTTTCAGATGGCCGAAGCATCGCGCGGCGAAGAGGCGCTGCAACTGCTGCGCGCCGGGACTTACGATGCTGTGCTGCTGGATGTGAATATGCCCGGCATTGGCGGCATTGAAACGCTGCGCCGGATTCGCGCGCATGGCTGCCGCGGCTGCCGATACTGATGCTGACGGTGCGCGACCGGGAAGAGGAGAAGGTGCTGGCGCTGGACCTGGGCGCGGACGATTATGTGACCAAGCCTTTCAGCACGCGGGAACTGATTGCGCGCATTCGCGCGGCGATCCGGCGCGTGAGAGCGCCGTTTCGCGCCGAAGACGCGCCCATCGAGATTGGAGAGATTCGCCTGGAGCCGGCAAAGCGCAGGGTGAAAAAGCGCGGCCAGCCGGTGCATTTGACGCGCAAGGAGTTCGATATTCTGCATTGCCTGATGAGCCGCGCCGGACGCGTGGTGACCTATGCCAAGCTGCTGACGGCGGTGTGGGGCGCGGAATGCCGCGAAGAGGTGGAGTATCTGCGGACGTTTGTGCGCCAATTGCGCAAGAAGATTGAAGACGATCCATCGAATCCGCTTTATCTGCTGACGGATGTGTACGTGGGATACCGGTTTGCGGATGCGCAGATGCTGCATGAAGCCACGGCGGAGCATGCGGGCAAGGCGGGTGAGCTGGAGGAGGTGCCGGGCGATGCTGAATAAAGAATTTCGTGAATCTGTGGCGAAGAAGCCATGAGTTCGCTACTCGTCGTAGTGCAGCAGGCTGAAGACGTCGTACTCAGTGAATCGTTGGCGGCCCTTGAGGAAGTCGAGTTCCACGGCAAAGGCGAGGCCGGCGATCTCTCCGCCTAACTGCTTGACCAACTTGACGGTTGCCTCCATGGTGCCGCCGGTGGCCAACAGGTCGTCTACCAGAACTACGCGCTGGCCGGGGGCGATGGCGTCCAGGTGAATCTCAAGCGTGTCGGATCCGTACTCCAGCTCATAGGTGACGCGGGCAACTGGGGCGGGCAGCTTGCGCGGCTTGCGCACGGGGACGAAGCCGGCGTTGAGCCGGTAGGCCAGGGCTGGGCCAAAGATGAATCCGCGCGCCTCAATGCCCAGAACCAGATCGATTTTGCGGGTGATGTAGTGGGCGGCGAGCGCGTCAATCAGCTGCGCGAAGCCGGTTTTGTCTTTGAGCAGGGTGGTGATGTCGTAGAAGAGAATTCCCGGCTTGGGGAAATCGGGGACGGTGCGCACCAGCGCCTTCAGGGCTTCAACGTTTACGGGCTTGATCTCTTCGGGCATGGGTTGGGTTCCTTGATAGGGATTCGAGATTGATTATAGCGGAGCTAGCGAGGTTAACGGAGTTAGCAGGCTGGTTGTTTTACCAAGCGCCATCAATGCGGAAGGAGCTTAGATCGGCGGCTTCAGATTCGTCCAGATAATGCTCGACGAGGCGATCTACGCGGGCACCTCTGGGGCCACGGCGGAGGCTGGAGCGCAGCTCGGCCAGGTCGGCTTCCTCGCCTGATGCCACCACTTCAACGTCGCCTTCTTCGGTGTTGCGTACCCAGCCGCGCAGGTCGAGTTCGCTGGCTTCGCGATGGACGTACCAGCGGAAGCCCACACCCTGCACACGACCCTGGATCAGAAAATGGAGAACCATCGTATGAAGTTTTACAGATGGGCCGGCGGTGGGGCAACCGGGATGTATATTGTGGTCGGTGATTCAGGCACGAGGAGTTTCGTGGTATCCCACCCTAGCCACAAAAACAAAGGCGTGGCGAGGGTGGGGCACCCAAAATTTGATCGAGGCACTTGGATTTTGGCCGGCTACTCACGAAACCCATGCGAGCAAAAAGCGAGCGGCTGGCCCCACCGCAGGTGGCGCGCTACACTGGAGTTCACCATGGTCTTTGTCCTCGACAACTACGATTCGTTTACCTACAACCTTGTCCAATACCTGGGGGAGCTGGGGGCGGAGGTCGAAGTCTATCGCAACGACGAGCTAACGGTGGAGCAGGTGGAGGCGCTGAAGCCGGAGCGCATTCTGCTATCGCCGGGGCCGTGCACTCCGGGCGAGGCGGGCATCCTGGTGCCGCTGATCCGGCATATGGCGGGTTGCCGCGGCGAATTCCCATTCTCGGCGTTTGCCTGGGACACCAGGCTATCGGCGAAGCGTTTGGCGGGCAGGTGGTGCGAGCACAGCAACTGATGCATGGCAAGACCAGCCAGGTGGAGCACGATGGGAAGGGAATCTTTGAGGGGCTGGCTACACCGCTTACCTGTACCCGCTACCACTCGTTGATTGTTGAGGAGAAATCGCTGCCCGCTGAGCTTGCCGTTACCGCGCGCAGCACGGAGGGGGATGGCACGGGTTCTGCCTGCGGGTCGGTGATTATGGGACTGCGCCACCGCAGCCTGCCAATTGAAGGCGTACAATTCCACCCCGAGAGCGTTTTGACCGAGGGCGGTCACCAGATGATCCGCAATTTTTTAAAAATGTGAACATTATGCCAGCCGATAGGCCACTCCAGATGCGACGCGTGAGTAAGATGAGGCAGATAAATTCAGTGAAATTTATTGCGTTGGCAGCGATACTGGTGTGCGCTTCAGCATTGCGCGCACAGGCTCCCGCTGCGGCTACGGCGGAAGCCCAGGCCGCGCAAAATGATGCCGGCCCCATCGCCATTGTGCCGCTGGACAGCAAGAATCCCGACCGGGCGGCTACGGTTACCGGCGCTCTTGAGGTGACGCAGGGGAAGGCCATTATTGCCGCCAGCGGATCGATTACCTCGGGCACAGAGACTACCCAGGTGATTCTGCCGCATCGCGGCGTGCTGCGCGTTTGCGCATCGACTACCGTGAAACTGGCCGCCGACTCCAGCGTCCCCGCCGGGGAGATTCCCGGGCTGATGATGGCTATGGAACATGGCGCCGTGGAGGCCAGCTTTGCCACCGGCCAGAACTCCGACATTCTGATGACGCCGGATTTTCGTATTCTGATCGGCGGACCGGGCGCGGCGGAGGTGAGGGTGCGACTGGGGCAGCATGGCGACACTTGCGTAGACAACGCCGGAGTCGACGCGCCTTACGTTTTGGTTTCGAGCATCTTTGAAGGCGGGGCTTATCGCGTGCAGCCGGGGCAGCGGGTGATGTTTGAGCACGGCAGTTTGCACGAAGTGGTGGACAACGAGAAAGAATCGTGCGGCTGCCCGCCGGCCGCGCATCCGGGCACGAATGAGTTTCCCATGGCGCAGAGCGCGGGGCTTGCGCCGATGGCTAAACCCGCTCCTGCCGCTGTGAATCCCGGCAGCGCGCCGGCTACGCCGGTAGAACCGCTGGTTTATAAAACTGCTGCTCCAGCGCCTCAGCCTGCCGCGACGCCGGCGGCATCGCCCGAGACGAATGCAAAAGCGACTCCGCCTGTTACCAAGAAAAAGACTGGATTCTTCAGCGGCTTGGGACGGTTCTTCCGGCGCATTTTTGGGGCGGAGTAATTCTTCGGTTGATTGAGTTGGTGCGATCCCACCCTAGCCACAAAAACAAAAACGTGGCGAGGGTGGGGCACCCGAAATTTCGCTAATACTTGAATTAGTAATGCTCAGGAAAGGTAAACAAGATGAGGGCGCCCGAATTTATTTTCAGTTTTATCCGCCGGTTGAATGTTGGAAAGTATTTGCCTGTTGCGGTTTTGTTGGGGATGTTTGCCGCGCAGGGAAATGCGGCCGTCACTGTTTCGCATTTGCGCTGCGAAAATCTTCTTGATCCGCAGGGAGTCGATGTTGCCAAGCCTCGTTTAAGTTGGATACTCGACTCGAGTAGCTCCAATGAGAAGCAAACGGCTTATGAGGTTGTTGTGGACGGCGAGTGGGACTCGGGGCGCGTGGAGTCTGATCAGTCAATACAAATTGAATATGGCGGCAAAGAACTGGCCTCTGCCACTGGCTACACGTGGAAGGTGCGGGTATGGGATGCGGAGGGGAATGCTTCGGAGTGGAGCAAAGTTGCCACGTTCAGTACGGGCTTAACGGAGTGGCGGGCGAAGTGGATCGGCCACGATGGAGATGGAAACTCGCTTTGGGAGGACACGCACCCGCTGCCGGCACGCTATCTCCGCCATGAGTTTGCCGTCACGAAGAAAGTAATACGGGCCACGGCTTATGTTTGTGGACTTGGCTTTTTCGATCTCTATCTGAACGGGGCCAAGGTTTCGCAGGACGTGGAGGACCCGGCGCTATCGGAATATGACAAAGCCGATTACGTGGTGACGTTTGACGTGACGGACAGGCTGAATGAGGGCGCCAATGCACTGGGAGTGATTCTGGGCAATGGGCGTTTCTACGGCCCCAGACTTCCGGAGGGGCTGGAGTTTACGAGGTTTGGATATCCCAAGCTGCTGCTGCAATTGGAGGTTGAGTATGCGGACGGAACAAAAACAACCGTGATCAGCGACGGAAGCTGGCGGCTGACGACTGACGGACCGATTCGCGCCAACAATGAGTATGACGGCGAAGAGTATGACGCGCGGATGGAAATGCCGGGTTGGGATCGCGCGGGATTCGACGACACAAAGTGGAAGCAGGCGGATATTGTGCATCCGCCGTTCGGCGCGCTCAAGGCGCAGATGATTGAACCGATGCAGGTGACGCAAATCGTGCATCCGGTGGGCATCACTAATCCCAAGCCTGGAACTTATATCGTCGACATGGGACAAAGTTTCTATGGAACAGTGCGGCTGAAGGCGAGCGGACCGCGTGGAACCGAAGTTCGCATGGTCAGCGCTTACAGTTTGAGCCCGGACGGTACGCTGAAAGTCGCGGACAACCGCGGAGCACATTCCACCGATGTTTACACCTTCAAAGGGGAAGGCGTGGAGATCTGGAATCCCATATTCAAAGGGCAGGGATACAGACGGGTGCAGGTGACCGGATTTCCCGGCACGCCTACGGTGGACAACTTTGAGGGGCTGGTAATCAATACGGCGGTTGAGCCGGTGGGCACATTCGAGAGCTCGAGCGAGCTGGTGAACCGGATTCATAATGCGCTCGTGTGGGGGACGAAGATTTTTCTGCGCTCCGCGCCTCTTGACCCCGACCGCGACGAACGGCAGGCGTGGACAGGCGATCCGGCCAAAGATGCGGAGAGCGAGGCGTACAACTTTAACGTAGAACCCTTCTATGCGACGTGGATGGACGACGAGGAGAGCACGCAAAGAGCCGATGGTTCGCTGCCCGATGTGACGATGTACTGGCTGTTTGGCGACGGGGTGGAGTGGCCCAGCACATTCACAATCATCCCGGATTGGTTCATCGACTTCTATGACGATAGCCACGTTGCGGAAACGCACTATGCCGCCATGAAGAAATGGGTTCTCGCGATGAGGATGCACGAGGTGGAAGACGGGACGCTGGAGGCAACCAGCTACCGCGACTGGTGCGACACCTCTACCATTGGCGGGAAAGTCTCCGACAAAGGCTCGACGCCCGGTGAATTGGTTTCATCCGCGTACCAATATCACAACGAGCGGATCATGGAGCGGCTGGCGAAACAGTTTGGGCACGCGGACGACGAGCATACTTTCAGAGAATTGGCTGACAAACTGAAGATTGCGTACAACAAAAGATTTCTCGACCCAAAGACGCATGTTTATCAGGGAGGGACGCAGACCGGGTATGTATTGGCGCTCCAGTTTGGACTGGCGCCCGCAGAGCAACGCGATGCTATCGTAGCCAATCTTGTGAACGACATTATGGTCAAACATAACGGCCATTTATCGGTGGGGCTGATCGGGATGCAGTGGCTGATGCAGACGCTAACCGATGCTGGACGGCCCGATGTGGCATGGACCATAGCCACGCAAACCACGCGTCCGAGCTGGGGCTATATGCTCTCAAAAGGCTCAACCACCCTATGGGAACGTTGGGACTATGACACGCGCGATCCAGGCATGAACAGCGAGGCGCTGCTGATCCAGGCGGGGAATCTGGATGCGTGGTTTTATCAAACGCTGGCCGGCATTCGGCCCGCCGCGCAGGGCTTCAAGAAAATCCTCATCCAGCCGACAGTGGTTGGAGATTTGACTTGGGTGAAGGCGCATTTCGATTCGCCTTACGGACGGATTGTGAGCGAGTGGAAGATCGAGGGGAACCAACTGACTATGGATGTGACTGTGCCGGCCAACACCACCGCAACCATCGTGGTGCCGGGGAAAAATGGCGGCACGCACGAGGTGGGGTCGGGGCATTACCAGTTCACTTCGTCTGGACAAAAGTGGAATTGAAGTTACGCAGCGAATGCAAACCATTTTTACGCGGAGATTTCTCTACATTTCCCGCGCGCGTTCGATTGCTCTGATCACCGCTTGCGCTTTGTTGATGGACTCCTGATGCTCTGATTCAGGGATGGAGTCGGCTACGATGCCGGCGCCGGCCTGAACGTAGCCTTTACCGTTGATGGCGAGCATGGAGCGGATGGCGATGCAGGAGTCGAGGTTGCCGGAGAAGTCGGCATAGAGGACTGCGCCGCCGTAAGTTCCGCGGCGGGCGGGTTCAAGCTCTTCAATGATCTCCATGGCGCGGACTTTTGGCGCGCCACTGAGAGTGCCGGCGGGGAAGCAGGCGCGCAGGGCATCGACTGCTGTGAGCTCCGGTCTGAGACGGCCTTCGATGGCGCTCACAATGTGCATCACGTGCGAGTAGCGTTCGACGAACATGAGGCGGTCGACTTTTACGGAGCCGAATTGGCTGACGCGGCCTACATCGTTGCGGCCGAGATCGACCAGCATTACATGCTCGGCGCGTTCCTTCTGGTCGTTGAGCATCTCATCGGCCATTGCCTGATCATCTTTTTCATTGGCGCCGCGGGGACGGGTTCCGGCGATGGGGCGATATTCGACTTTGCCTTTGTGGACGCGGACGAGCAGCTCCGGCGAGGAGCCCGCCAGCTCAAGGGTCTGCGAGCCTTTTTTCTTTTTGGAGGAGTGCTTTGACTTATCAGCAGTCCCTCCCAGCGGACCTCCGGAGTGAAGCGCAGGAAGTACATATAGGGGCTGGGATTGACTGTGCGCAGGGCGCGATAGACCTGGAAGCTGTCGGCTTCCGGCTCGACGTCAAAGCGCTGCGAGAGGACGGCCTGAAAGATGTCGCCGGCGGCGATGTACTCCTTGGTGCGGCTGACGGCGGCGAGATAATTCTTTCTGCGTGTGCGGTGCTTTACCTTGAGCTTGCCCTTGCTTTTGTGCGTGGCAGCTTGGGCAGCGGCTGGGTGAGGCGCTTTTCCAGCTTGTCGAGGCGCTCGACGGCTTTGTCGTAGGCGTGCGGCTGGCCTTTGCCGCGGGTGACGTCGGCGGTGGCTACCAGCCAAATCTCCTTGCGGACGTGGTCGAAGGCCAGCACCTCGTCGAAGAAGAGCAGGCAGGCGTCGGGCACGCCGAGCTCATCTTTGGCCAGCTCGGGCAGGCGCTCGATCTGGCGGACGGCGTCATAGGCGAAGAAGCCGACGGCTCCGGCGGTGAAGGGCGGCAGGCCCTGGAGGCGAGCGGGCTTGTGGCCGGCCGAGAGCGCGGCGCAGAACGGCGAAGATGTCGTCCTCGATCTGGACTACCTTTTTGCCTTCGGTGATGGTGATGTCGCGGCCGCGGGCCACGATGCGCTTGAAGGGATGTGAGGCCGATGAAGGTGTAGCGGCCGACCTGTTCGCCGTTTTCGACCGACTCAAGCATGAAGCACTCGCGCTCAGGCCAGGCGGCGCGCAGAAAGGCCGAGACCGGGGTTTCGAGGTCGGCGGAGAGGGTGCGGCAGACGGGGACGAGCGTGTGCTCTTTGGCGAGCGCCAGGAATTCTTTGCGGCTGGGCTGGACGGGATTGGATGAGGCTTTCACTGTTGATTAGTGTAATTCCCGCTTCAGGAGGCGCAAGACAGGCCGGGACGGGGGTTCCCAGGCGGGTTCCGGGCGGCTTGACTGGGGCTCTCCGGTAGGCCTAGACTCATTTGGGTTTGGGCTTGTACGGTTTGACAGGTGTGCCCAACCGGCAGGCAATCAGGAATTGGAGAGATGTATGCAACGGTTGCTACAAAAGTAACTTTGGATCAGGAGATCAACCCCTGGGAGGCGCAAAGCGCCCGATTTGAATTTGCAGCGCGCAAGCTGAACCTGGATCGCGGGCTTGTGGAAGGTGCTGAGCTCGCCTTCTCGCGAGATTATTGTGCATTTTCCCGTGGCCATGGATAACGGCAAGATAGAGATGTTTACCGGCTTCCGGGTGCAGCACTCGATGGCGCGCGGGCCGGCCAAGGGAGGCATCCGCTATGCGCCGGACGTGACTCTGGACGAGGTGCGTGCGCTGGCCAGCTGGATGACCTGGAAGTGCGCGGTGGTGAATATTCCCTTTGGCGGGGCCAAGGGCGGCGTGATCTGCGACCCGAAGACGATGAGCCAGGGCGAACTGGAGCGGATGACCCGGCGGTATACCTCGGAGATCATCGACTTCATCGGGCCGGAGAAGGACGTACCAGCGCCGGACGTGAATACCAACGAGCAGACCATGGCATGGATCATGGATACCTACTCGATGCACATGGGCCACACCGTGACCAGCGTGGTGACCGGCAAGCCGCTGAACATCGGCGGGTCGCGGGGGCGCATTGAGGCCACCGGGCGCGGCGTGCTGGTGGTGTGCGACGAGAGCCTGCGCTACCTGAATATGCCGATCGACGGATGCCGGGTGGTGATTCAGGGATTCGGCAACGTGGGATCGAATGCGGCCCGGCTGATGATGGAGCGCGGATACAAGATTGTGGGCATTGCCGAGCGGGAAGGTGGCTTGTCGAATCCCAACGGCATCGATATTCATCAGTTGATCGAGTACAAGTATCGCAACGGCACTACGCTGGGCTTTCGCGGCGCAGAGGCCACGCCCAGCGAAGAGCTGCTGGTTTCAGAGTGCGAGATTCTGATTCCGGCGGCCACGGAGAACGTGATTACCAGCCGCAACGCGGACAAGATCAAGGCGCGGATTGTTGTGGAGGGCGCAAACGGTCCGACGACTGCCGTGGCTGACGAGATTCTGGCGGAAAAGCGCATCTTCATTGTGCCCGATATTCTGGCCAATGCCGGCGGCGTGACGGCCAGTTACTTTGAGTGGGTACAGGATCGGCAGGGGTACTTCTGGAAGGAAGCCATCGTCAACGAGCAACTGGAGACGATTCTGCGCGACAGCTTTGACGATGTGGTGCGCTACGCCGAAGCGCACAACGTGAACAACCGCATCGCAGCGTACATGCTGGCGATTGATCGCGTGGCCTTCACCATCAAGCAGCGGGGCATTTACGCGTAGCCCTGGGCGCAGGCAGAATCTGATGGTAACAACGAGAGCGGGACAGGTTGAAAGACCATCCCGCTTTTTATTTGATGAGAAGGATATTGTTCAATGCAGTTTCATATAGACGAGGCAGTTGAAGTGCTGGCGCAGACACCTGGCGTGATGGATGCTCTGTTGCGCGGTAAATCGGCAGCATGGCTAAACTGCAGGAAAACAACTGAGTCTTTCAGTCCGATCGATGTGCTCGGCCACCTGATTCACGGGGAGAAGACCGATTGGATTCCGCGCGTGCATTTAATCCTGGACTACCCGGACACGCGGACGTTCGAGCCATTCGACCGGTTTGGGTTCCAGTCGTGGATTGCCGGCAAGTCAGTGGAAGATTTACTCGATGAGTTTGCAGAGTTGCGGCGCCAGAGTCTCGAAACACTGCGCACCCTCGGCATCAATGAACCGAAGCTTGAGCAATCGGGCATGCATCCCGAGTTCGCCTCGTCACATTGAACAACCTGCTCGCTACGTGGGTGGTTCACGATTTAGGGCACATTGCCCAGGTTGTAAAGACCATGGCGAACGAGTATCGCGACGCGGTTGGTCCATGGCGAGCCTATACAAGCATCCTGGATTGAATGTGCCAAGGGCCGACGGGATGGGCTTTGGGCCTGTCCCGCTTTTTATTTTTGGCGACGTGGAACTATTTCCTCCGTACTGCTGTCTCTGATAGCAGGCGAATCATTTGTACGGAGGAAAGATATGGACGGAAAATCGCTGTTATCGCTTTGTTTATTGCGGCATCCGCATTTGCACAGAACTCATCTGCGGGGGTGGTATCGGCTTGCGGTCCTGACTACATCAGTTGCAGAGGTAAAGCTGGACAAGAAGGGCCTGCCTTTGATCAAGCCCACTCAGGGAAAAGCGCTGGTTTACTTCATCCACGACTCCGGCGGAGCGCCTTCAATCGGATATCCAACCACGAAGATGGGAGTGGACGGAGCATGGGTGGGTGCTAACCACAACGATTCGTATTTTTATATTTCCGTGAACCCAGGGGAACACCATGTTTGCGCCGGTTTGCCGACTTCGCTTTACGAAGATCGCACAGAGCTTGCGCATTTCAGCGCTGAAGCGGGGAAGGTTTATTACTATCGCACACGGCGATTTGTCGATTCGCGTCCGTGAGGCTCTGGACGGTGTGAATCTGCTTGATGTGGTGCTGTTGGAGGTAGACTACCGCCGGGTCCATGCAACGCAGGTTGGTGTATTCGAGTCTGCGTGGCTCGCCGCCCATGAGGCGGCGAGCACGCGTGGATGCTCTTTGAACACGCTGGTGAATAGCGCGGTTTGGGCAGCATTCGGTGTGCCGCGTTCGAGTCTGCGTGGCCGACCTCGCAGCCGGAATCAGCGGGAGGCGACGGTTGCCGAAATGTATTTGGAATCGGCGTAATGTGGCAGCCGTCCGAGTACTTGGATAACGTGTGACCCGGAAGTTGACCGGCCGCTAGCAACTTGCCGTTACCTATCCCAGAAATTCGCAAGAGACGCAGGATCTAAATCATGTGAATCAGGAATGAGGTTGACGCGACGAATGTGTGGGCTGTCCAGCCAGCTTAGTGTTGAGCGCCTGCATCCGTTTCAAATCTTCACGCACGCGTCTCAATAAACCAATGGCGTCCCGCTGCTTTTGAGTTGAGACACCGGTGCACGCTTTCTCGGCTAATTTAAGGAGCTTCTTCCGGGGGGGAATCTCGGCACAACGCGTTACGTAGAGCAGGCCAGCAGCGGTCAGCGTAATAGATATTTGCGTAGATCGCAAGAAGCTTGGTCAATTCGCGCACCGTTATAAGCTTTCGTCGTTCAAGTTCGAGGATGTTCATGTGAAAATCGATATATGGGTACGATAGCTTTGTGATCTTGCCATCGTCATTACTGAAGACTTGCGCTAGAAAATCATCTCGGAAGGCCGTCGAGGCGACGATATGATCGAAGATCCGGCCGTAGCCAATCATTCCGAAGTCTTGGAGTTCGCTTGCTCGCATGGCGCCCATGCTCGATGCACCATAAACTTTCACCCCACAACACAAGGCGTCCCTGATCTCATCCGGCGCAACGGCCAGATTTTGATGAAATGTACCGTCGATGATAATTATGACACCAATTCCATTCTTGATATCTTGAACCAAATTGCCGCGCCTAATTGGCGGAGCAATGTATGCGTTCGGCAGGATCTTCAGGGCCGACTCTTTGTCGAGGCTTAGCCCCAGGTACGCTTTAATCATCGCTTCGCCCTCGTAAAAAAGAACCTGTCCGCATTCATGCTTACTGTTGTGGAATCCAGTCCGTAACTTCTGCTTGCACGCAGGCCAGGCACAATCGCTCTGACGACAGGAACACCCAATCCATGCCGAGTAAGGTTCGCCAATGTAATGCTTGGAAAGCCTGCGCGCTTCAGCCACCGAGTGAGAAAGCGAAACTCGTCCTGCAGATCACAGAAATATTGCTCAGGTGCAGTCTTCAAGTACGTCGGCGTGTGAGACGTTGAGTGCCCGGAAACTTCCTGAGTGACGTGACGGTGACGGAATCAGAAAGGTCTTCGCGAGTTCCACTTTCGAGAACCGACCAAGCCTGCACGGCCTCGCTTACGGCACGCTGAATGGCCATATTTAAAGTCGGAGCACAACCAGAACCGTATAGCCAAGCGCCATCCGGGCGTAGAAGCCAACAGACTATCATTGGAACATTCTTCAGTCCCGGCAACTGCAACGCCAGAACCTCAAGATCAAACTCGTCGCGTGTGGCATTGCGAAATTCCAAGATATCAGGAACGGTATCTAATTCTTTGCTGATGAACGCTTCCGCGCGAATTGTTCCGCAGTCCCACAACGCGCAGTAGTGTCGTTCTATGACTTCATAAAGAGCGTGAATGGTGGCTTCCAGATATGTCGAACCGGCTGCAACGCCGTTGCTTGTTGAGGCAAACGCAGGCCGAGTTCCGTAGTCGCACGGTTGAAACGGGAAATACACGGCCTCGGCAGGGACTAGAACGGATACATCAGTGTCGAGTAGGAGGGCTTGTGTCCACATGAAGGGCTCATTGGCGCCTGGCTTGGCTACAGAACTTTGCAAGGCAAAGAGCCAAGGCGGCAAAATTGCATGTTGATGTCGCAGAAAGTCATACGATCCTCTGATGAGCGTTTCGTTTCGGGGCTCCATGCACGCATTTTCAAGGGTCTCCATGAGGCACGATATTTTGGCTTGAGACCGTGTAAGCCCCTTCCCCTGGGCTCCGGTATTCTGTCCTGTCGATGAATTTAGAAGAATGCCCGGTCGTGATGACTGAAATACCGGAAACCTTCCGCGCGCTAGTTGGGAGATCTCAGCGATCCGAGTGATTCCTGCGAGAGGCACGATTGGTTGAAGTCGGCGGAGAATCGACGCTGCTTTAGCAGCCCGATTGCCATTGTCCGTGTAGATCACCTTCTCGTGATTTCTGAGTTTTGCGCTCAGTTCTTGATTGTCGCACCGAGTACCCAATGATTGCATTCGAAAAACACTCCGTTGATGTCGACGTTTTAGGTTGTCAATGGAACGGCGGAGCCAGATTGCTTTCCCCAATACGCCTACGCATTAGTGGCCAAAACCCGCGTGTTTCCCGAGAGAATCAGCCGGTCCTTTTTGCCCCTATATGGTTGCGCATCGTGTAATAACCATCCTGGGTAAACTACCAGTTTCCCGGCTTTAGGATTAACCTCAAAGAATGACCAGTCAAGAGTCTCCATATAGCGAAGACCAACGTCAACATAGGTTACGTGCTGAGAGAGAGGATTATAAAATTTGTTGCTTCCACCATATTTGCGGACATCGATGTTATCGAAGTAATATATCCAGCCCCAACTAGTATTTGAATGCATATGAGGGCTGTGAAAGCCGCCTTCTCTAGTAATGTGGTACCAGCTTTCGCAATGATGAATGGCCCATCGTAAATTACGCTCAATCGACGGTCGTATTAACGGATTCAAGAACGACCTCATCCTGCTATCGATCCATGAGATGAGCGTTTCAAATTCTTCACATTCCTTGTGAGCCAATTCCAGGAAATCGAAGGGCGGCTCAGAGATATTTCTCTTGAGCGCCCTGCCCATCTTACTTTGCTTCGTCTTTCGATCAAAAAGATAGATGTACTGCCGAAGCTGTCTATCGATTTCTTTGTGACTGGGGTTGATGTCTTCAAGAAAATAGGTGGGCCACAGTTTGTGTCGTGTCATTCATTGAACTCCTGTTCCAGAAGTAGCATCGCGGTTTGTCTAAGGCACATAGAACGGCCCAGCACAATTGCCAGAAGGATTAACTAGACGGCTCATCTGCATTAGTATCAGTCCAGCCTGTCACATCGCTTCACGAACGCGATCGAAGAGGAATTGCTAGAGATACCAGATTTCAGACTTGAAGAGCAATTGCTAATCGCTTCATTTCTTTTTGGGTTGGCCTCCGCTCTCTCTCGCGCTGGCAACTTTCTTGCCTCCAGGTCTTCCGCTATCTCGTGCACTCACAGCCTTCTTGCTTCCAGATCCCCCGCTCTCGCGCGCACTCACAGCCTTTTTGCTCCCAGAGCCACCGCTCTCTCGTGCACTCACAGCCTTCTTGCTTCCAGATCCCCCGCTCTCGCGCGCACTCACAGCCTTCTTGCCCCCAGAGCCACCGCTCTCTCGTGCACTCACAGCCTTCTTGCTCCCAGATCCCCCGCTCTCGCGCGCACTCACAGCCTTTTTGCTCCCAGAGCCACCGCTCTCTCGTGCACTCACAGCCTTCTTGCTCCCAGATCCCCCGCTCTCGCGCGCACTCACAGCCTTTTTGCTCCCAGAGCCACCGCTCTCTCGTGCACTCACAGCCTCCTTGCTCCCTGATCCCCCGCTCTCGCGCGCGCTCGCGGCCGATTTGGCGTCGGCACCCATGTTCTTGCGAAATGCTGTTTTCGCTACTTCATTGGCTTTTGTTGGCATTGATTGACCTCCTGTGATTCAGCTAGATTTCCGTTGTGAGCAGCGAATATATTCACTTATACATCAAAGGTCAACTGCGATCTTGGCTCCCATCAATCGCTGACCGGTGAATGGGTCTCGGAAATCCGGTTCGTAGCGGGAAACGCCACCCGTTTTCGGGTATATGGCTCGGGCGCTGGTCCAAGGCTCGGTGCTGATGTGAACGATTCTAGAATCCACGCTACTTCGTGAACTATCCTCCGACGGGCCTTCTTGTGGGCTCCGAATATCAGTTGCCGGAGCCAAAACGAAATTGCGCTTTCCAGTCTGTCTCTTCTCCCAACGTCAGGTATGCCTCGAAGGGTTTGCCCTGTTTGGAAATGAAGCCTTTGAGCACGCCGATCTTGCCCTTCGTGCAGAGCGTCTCG
This sequence comes from uncultured Acidobacteriaceae bacterium, assembly GCA_963780975.1. Classification (GTDB taxonomy): domain Bacteria; phylum Acidobacteriota; class Terriglobia; order Terriglobales; family Acidobacteriaceae; genus Telmatobacter. The sequence goes on from CAWAEU010000059.1 coordinate 29,310, forward strand.
ATCTGTTTCGGGGTGAGGGTCTTCTTCGCAATGGTCTCGTTGATACTGAAGTTGCAACCCTCGCGGTAGCGGCTGCAACCATAGAAGTTCTGTCCGTTGGGCTTCTTGACCGTGCCTTGCTTGCATTTCGGGCACAGGAGCGATCCGGGCGGCGGAATAGCGCCTGTCTTTGCCGGCGCTGACCCGTTCGAAGCCAAGGCAGGTTGCGGGGCGATGTGCAGCTGAGCCAGTTCCTTCTTGAGCTGGCCGTCGATGCTGGAAACCACGCTGAGGTACTGGGCTTTCCCTTCGGCAATATCGTCGAGCTGCTGTTCAAGGGAGCGCGTATAGTCATACTCAAGAAAAGCGAAGTGGCCTTTGAGTGCGTCGATGAGTAGATGCCGAGGTCCGTAGCCCACAATATCTTCTTTGAATCGTTGATGTAGTTGCGGGTGATGATGTTCTTGAGGATGGCCGGATAGGTCGATGGCCGTCCGATTCCTTCATGCTCCAGCTTCTTGATGAGGCTCGCCTGGGTGTAGCCGTTCGGTGGGCGGGTCTGCTTGTTCAACACGCGGGTGCTGTCGGCGTGGAGCTGGGTGCGTGACTGGCATATTCCGCTTTTTGCATTCGCGAAGCATGTAAACAGATGCTAAAAACGCCGGCCGGTTTGCCAGTGCAATAATTGAAGGTGAGCCGGAGCAACGAATCCGGCGCCGCGCTGCCTGCATGAACCTGCCTAACTCCATCACGATGAGCCGGATCTTCATGATCCCGCTGCTGCTTTGGATCCTGTCGCCGCATTATCCGTGGCAGGGCACGAACGGCGAGCAGGAGATTGCGGCGTCGGTGCTGTTTGTTCTGGCCTCGATTACCGACGGCCTGGATGGCTACCTGGCGCGCAGGCGCAAGCAGATCACCACCATGGGCATGCTACTTGACCCCATTGCTGACAAGATGATGGTGACCGCGGCGCTGATTGCGCTGGTGGCTTATACGCCGCAGGTGGTTAAGGTCTGGATCGTGGTAGTTATTATCGGGCGCGAGTTTCTTATCTCCGGGTTGCGCTCCATCGCTTCTTCAGAGGGTTTTACCATCGAGGCCAGCGACCTGGGCAAGCTGAAGACGGTTATCCAGATCATCTCTGTGGTGTCGGCCATCCTGGCCCATCGCTGGGACCAGTGGCAGTTTGGCGTGCTTATTATTCCGGTGAAGTGGATTGCCATTGCGGCGATTTATTTCACGGTGCTGGTTTCCGTGATCTCGGCGGTTGATTATTTTGTGGGGTTCTGGAGGAAGATCGATCACGCGTCGAAGGACCGGCGGAAGTCGTTTGTGCTTTCGCGGCGGAAGAGTGCGGGGACGCCTTAGGGTAAATTCGTTTTTGATTTAATGTGGAATCGAGCTATCCCACCCTAGCGACAAACACAAAAACGTCGCGAGGGTGGGGCACCCAAAGTTTTGTTAGTTCGAATCGATATTTATTTAGTTTCTGCTGCGGAATTTGGAGAGCAGCCGCAGGATCTCAAGGTAGAGCCAGACCAGCGTTACTATGATTCCGAATGCGCCGTACCACTCCATATACTTGGGAGCGCCAAACTTTACGCCTTGCTCGATGAAGTCAAAATCGAGAACCAGGTTGAGGGCAGCGATGGCGACGACGAAGAGGCTGAATGCTATGCCGATGGGGCCGGAGCCGTTGATAGCAGCGAAGTGAATGCCGAAGAAACCCAGAACCATTTCAAGCAGGTAGAAGACCATGATGCCGCCGGTGGCGGCGATGATGCCCAGGCGAAACTTTTGCGTTACCTGAATCAGGCCGGAGCGATAGGCGAGCAGCAGCACGAAGAGCGTGGCAAAGGTAAGACCCACCGCCTGAAAAGCAATGCCGGGATAACGCATATCGAAGACGGCGGAGATGCCGCCCAGCGCCAGGCCTTCAAGCAGCGCGTAGATGGGCGATGTGACGGGAGACCACTCCTTCTTGAAGATAGTGATCATGGCGAAGATGAATCCACCGATGAATCCGACCATCATCAATGGCGCAACATAGGTGTAGTCATGCGTTTGAAGGAAGAGATGCCATGTCCAGACAGCGGTGGCGATGACGCAGGCGAGAAGGATGCCGGTCTTGTTGACCGTGCCGTTCAGCGTCATGGCGCCGGTTGTTTCGGCTGAGCCTCCATAACCCGTGCCGGCAAGGTTGCGGAAGGTGTTTTCGCTGAGTGCTGGATTGGATGTTTTCATTAATGCCATTCTTCTCTCCTGGTGCGAATGCTGACGGTACTCCTGCTGAATTAGACGCGGGAAACTGCGGTTTCTGATTCAATTTTAAACTGGGTGGCTAAGAGAATCTGAATGGGTGCTCCATCCTCGCCGCGTTCTTGTTTTTGCGGCTAGTGTGGGTTCGCGTTGGCGAGGAATCCATTTTTTCCCGGCATCGTAAGCCCTGCCCGTTTTCCCGCAGTCCAATGCGACTCAATCTCGACTGTACACTGCTCTCCCGTCAGGTAATGCCGAAAACTAGACCATCCCCACTCTTCGGGACGCGCTACCAAGCCACGTGTAACAGGGTTGCGGTGCATGTACCTTAATTTTTCGACTCGCTTTTCTTCCGAGTGAACATTGAAGTCGTAATAGCGCACCAGCCAGAACGGGCGCTGAGCGGATTGCTTGGAGACAGAGGTTTTCAGGGCCTGAATGGCGCGGTCCAGCTTTCCTCTCTTTGGTTCTGAGACTAATAAATGCACGTGTTCCGGCATAATCACGTAGCCGAAAACATGGAAGACATATCGTCTGCGAACCTGTTCCAGAGTGCACTCGAATAGATTACGTGCATCTTCAGTGGCAAGGTAAGGGAGCCTGTCGTGACAACTGAAGGTAAGGAAGTGACTATCTCCCGCTTCTTGATAACGTGCAAGTCTGGATGGCATGACAAGTGGAGCGTAATCCCACCCTAGCCGCAAAAACAAGAACGCGGCGAGGGTGGGGCACCCGATTTAGTCTGTTGACGCTGCTACGGAAGATCAAAGGGCTACGGTGACGGCTTTGACTTCAGTGTAGTTGTGGAGGACTTCGGAGCCCATTTCGCGGCCCCAGCCAGACTGCTTGTATCCGCCGAAGGGGAGCGAGGCGTCAAAGACGTTGTGGCAGTTTACCCACACCGTGCCGGCGCGCAGGGCGCGGGCTACTTTGTGTCCCAGGCTGATGTTCTGAGTCCATACCGAGGCGGCCAGGCCGTAGATGGTGTCATTGGCGCGCTTGACGATCTGCTCCACATCTTTGTCGTTGAAGGGCACGGCGCAGACTACCGGGCCAAAGATCTCTTCCTGCACAACCTTCATGTCCGGGTTGGTGTTGGTGATGACGGTGGGGCGGACAAAGTAGCCGCGATCGACGCCGGAGACCGGGCCGCCGGCGGCGATGTGCGCGCCTTCGGCGATGCCGGATTCGATGTAGCCCACCACCTTGCGGTATTGCTCGTCGCTGACCAGCGGACCCATCTGGCAGGAGGGATCGAGGCCGGGCGCAAGTTGAATGCCGGCGGCGATGCGGCTGACACCTTCGACAACCTGGTCAAAGATCTTCTCGTGCGCGTAAAGGCGCGAGCCGGCGCAGCAGCACTGGCCGTGGTTGAAGAAGATGGCGCTGGAGGAGCCGGCGATGGCCTGTTCGATATTGGCATCGGGGAAGATGAGAACGGGCGATTTTCCGCCCAACTCCAGGGTCACTTTTTTGAGGTTTCCGGCAGCGGCCTTGACGATGAGCTTGCCCACCTCGGTGGAACCGGTGAAGGCGACCTTATCTACATGATCGTGGGCGGCGAGAGGCGCGCCCGCACCTTCGCCAAAGCCGGTGAGGACGTTGACGACGCCGGGCGGGAAGCCGGCTTCATCGAAGAGCTGGGCCAGGCGCAGACCGGAGAGCGGGGTTTGCTCGGCGAGCTTCAGGATGATGGTGCAGCCGCAGGCCAGGGCGGGAGCGAGCTTCCAGACGGCCATGAGCAGAGGGAAGTTCCAGGGGATGATTTGCGCAACCACGCCGATGGGCTCGCGCATGGTATAGGAGTGGAAGTCGTATCCTGCGGAGAGGGGCAAGGTGGTACCGGAGATCTTGGTGGCCCAGCCGGCCATGTAGCGGAACATATCCACGGCCAACGGGACATCGGCAACGCGGGCTACGGAAAAGGGCTTGCCGTTGTCGTAGGACTCGATTTCAGCGAATTCCTCAAGATTCTGTTCCAGCAGGTCGGCGAGCTTCCAGAGCAGGCGGCCGCGTGCAGAGGGGGCAAGGTGTGTCCATTTGCCATCGTCGAAGGCACGGCGCGCGGCGGCAACAGCGCGATCAACGTCTTTCTGCTCCGCCTCGGGCACATGGGCGATTACTTCGCCGGTGGCAGGGTTATAGACGGGGAAGGTTTTACCGGAGGCCGCGGCGACAAATTTGCCGTCGATATAGATGCGGTGATCGTGGGAAACGTAGTCAGCGGTTTTGCGGCTGACCATGGGGGCACTGGTAACTGTAGCCATTGGCTTGACCTCGAATGCGGCCGGTCACGCGGTAAGGAACCGCTGGAAGCAGAGAGCCCGGAAAGGGAGTAAAACGAGGAAGTTGCCGCTTTCCGGGAGCGGTGCGTGCCGGATGCCGCACGTGAAAACACTACCACCGGAAGCCTCGATTGGCCAGATGCTTAATTAAAGATTAATGGGCTACTTTCTCAGGGCTAAAGCCCCGCACCATTTCTTATAGACCTATTCGGCATGACTGAAGTCATGCCCTGATACAGAGCTCATATGCGACCCGGCTGGCGGAAGTGCTAGACGCCGAGCTCGGTGCGGATGGCGTCGGCGATGGCCTCGGCGTGGTGGCGCATTGGATCTTCGGTTTCGGCTTCGATCATGACTCTGGCCAGGGCTTCAGTGCCGCTGTAGCGGATGACTACGCGGCCGGAATCCTTAATTCTTCTTCGGCGGCGCGGATGGCGGCAGCTACGGCGGGGATGGAGTCGAGCGGGCGCTTTTCGCGGACATTGATGTTGATGATGACCTGCGGGAAGACCTTCGAGATCGGCGGTCAGCTCGTCAATGGATTACCGGTGCGGGCGATGAGATCGAGGACGACGAGGGAGGTGAGCAGGCCGTCGCCGGTGGTGGCGAGATGGGGCAGAAGGATGTGGCCGGATTGCTCGCCGCCCAGCGCGGCGTTGTGTACGAGCATCTGTTCGAGGACGTAGCGGTCGCCGACGGCAGCGCGGATCATGCGGATGCCGCTGCGCTTGAGGGCCGCTTCAAGACCCATGTTGGACATGGTGGTGGCGACAACTAAATCTCCAGTGAGCAGGCCGCGGGCTTTTAGGTCGCGGGCGGCGATATAGCAGGATGGCGTCGCCGTTGATGACGTTGTTGCTGGAGCCGGCCATCATGCAGCGGTCGGCGTCGCCGTCGAAAGTGAGGCCGAGGGCTGCGCCGCGCGACTGCGACTTCAGCAGCCACGTGGTAGGGATGCAGAGCGCCGCAGTTGTAGTTGATGTTGCGGCCGTCGGGGGTGATGTTGAGAGAGCGACTTGCTTCGACGCCGAGGCGGCGGAAAAGCTCGGGGGCGATCGGCGGCGGCGGCTCCGTTGGCGCAGTCGGCTACGATGCGCAGGCCGGCGAGCGAGAGGCCGGGGACGCAGTCGATGAGGAACTGGATGTAGTCGTCCTGGAGGGCGGCGTTGTCCTCGATGGGCGGGCAGGGTGGCCGGATCGGGGGCGTGCGATGCTGGGAGGCGTGATGGAGGATTTCGTCTTCCATGGCCAGTTCGACGGCGTCGGCGAGCTTGAAGCCGTCGCCGCCGAAGAGCTTGATGCCGTTGTCGCGCCAGGGATTGTGCGAGGCGGAGATGACCACGCCGGCCTGAAATCCATGTGTGCGGGCGAGGAAGGCGACGGCGGGGGTGGGGACGATGCCGGCGCTTTCGACGCGGGCTCCGGCTCGCGCAGGCCGGCGGCGAGAGTGGCGGCGATCCAGGGGCTGGATTCGCGGGTATCGCGGCCGAGAATGACTTTGGGCTCGGCGCGCGTTTTGCGCAGGGAGTGGGCCAGTGCGACGCCGCTGGCGAAGATGGTGATGGGGTCGAGCGGGGATTCGCCGGCGACGGCGCGGATGCCGTCGGTGCCGAAGAGTTTGCGCAGTGCGTTGCGGTAGCGGTCATAGTCTCATTTCTTGCGTCTCTTTGCCTTCTGATTTTGGCCAGAATGTTCGAGTTGGTTGCAGTGGATTCCACGCGGCTGATGAAGGCGCCGTCGGAGAGGCGCGTGGTGAGCTGGTCGCCGGTTGCAACCTGCTCGGTGGAGCGGACCAGAGCTGCCTTCGGCGTCGAGCACCAGCGCATAGCCGCGGTCAAGGACGGCGAGCGGCGAGAGCGAGTGGAGGCGCGCATCGAGGGCGCTGAGCGGGCGGCGGAGCGCTGGAGGGTGCGTTCCAGTGACGGTCAAGACGGGTGCGGCAGGCGGCGAGGCGTTCGCGGGCCTGGGCAAGGGCCTGGCGGGGATCGTGGCGGAGGACGGCGGCGGTGAGATCGGCGACGTGGCCTGGCGCTGGCGGAGTTGGGCGGCTGATGGCGGATTCCAGGCGGAAGCCGAAGTCGTCCAGGCGCTGGGCGAGGCGGTGCAGAAGCGTGGAGATGCGCGACTTCGGCGCGGCTGACGGCAGGCGGGTGAGGCGCTGGCGGGCTTGCAGAAACTGGAAGCGGGCGGCGCGTTCGAGGCGATGAGATTGGGTGGCGAGATGCTCGGCGATCTTGTGCTGGGCTTCGGTGATCAGCTCGGCGGCGGCGGAGGGGGTGGGCGCGCGCAGGTCGGCGACGAAGTCGGCGATGGTGAAGTCGGTTTCATGGCCTATCGCGGAGACAACGGGAAGGCTGCTGCGATGCAATCGCGCGGGCTACGCGTTCGCTGTTGAATGCGGCCAGGTCTTCGAGCGAGCCGCCGCCGCGGGCAAGAACGATGACGTCGACGAGCCGGATCGCGTTGAGTTCGGCGATGGCCGCTTCAATTTCGGCAGGCGCCTGATCGCCCTGCACGGAGACCGGGAAGATGAGGACACTGAGGCCGGAGTGGCGGCGGGCGACGATGTTGAGGAAGTCGCGAATGACAGCGCCGGTGGGCGAGGTGACGATGGCTACGGTGCGGGGAAAGGCGGGCAGCGGCCGCTTGCGCTCGGCGTCGAAGAGGCCTTCGGCTTTGAGGCGTTCCTTGAGCTGCTCGAAGGCCAGTTGCAGCGAGCCGGCGCCGACGGGCTCCATGGTTTCGGCGACCAGTTGCATCTGGCCGCGCTGCTCGTAGACGCTGACGCGGCCGCGGACCAGCACGTGGAGTCCGTCTTCAGGGCGGAAGCGGAGCAGCATGGCCTGGCGGCGGAAGAGCACGATGGGGAGCTGGGCGTCAGCGTCCTTGAGCGTGAAGTAGACGTGGCCGGAGGGCGCGGGGCGGTAGTTGGAGATTTCGCCTTCGACCCAGACGTCGCCGTACTCCTGCTCGATGAGCTCGCGAACCTGGGTGACGAGTTCGCGGCACCGGCCAGATGCGGCGGGTAGTGCGCGGATCCTCAAAGGTGAGGTCGAGCTGGGGCGTCAATGGATTCGGGTGTGAGCATTCCCTATGTAGTTTAATTGGTGGGCTTAGTTGCGACTGTTGATTATGTCGTACAATTCGGCGGTGATTGAGGCGAGGCGCGCGCCGAGGGCTGGGTCGGGACCGCCGTCGCGGGAGTACATGATCTCAAGTTCGCGTGCCAGGACGGTGCCTTTGGTGAGGCCGAAGGAGCCGAGCACGCCAGCCAGCTTGTGGGCGGCGGCGTTGGCGGCTTCGTGCTGCTCGAGGGTGAGTTGGTTAGCGGCAAAGGCGGCGGCGGCGGAGTCGAGAAGGTCGAGGCGCTCTTTGATCTGGGGCAAAAACTGGATCCACATGCGGTCGAGAGCTTCGTTCAGTGCGGGCTGTCCGGCGGGGTCCATGGTGATGTGCCTTTCAGTTTTTCGCTTCCCACCCTAGCGACAAAAAACAAAAACGTCGCGAGGGTGGGGCACCCGAAATTTTACTTATCCCACCCTAGCCGCAAAAACAAGAACGCGGCGAGTATGGGGCACCCGAAATTTTAATAATCACACCCGAAATCTGTTTGCGGCCTTCATTTCCAATGCAGCGCGTCGGCGATTTGCGTGGAGAGCGTGAGCGGGTCAAAGGGCTTGAAGAGAACGGCTTCGACGCCGAGGTCGGCGAAGCGGCGCTGATCGGAGCTTTGCACTTTGGCGGTGAGCAGCAGGACGGGGATGTGGGCTGTGGCGGGATTTTTACGCAGCTCGCGGAAGGTTGTGGGGCCGTCCATGCCGGGCATCATCACGTCGAGGAGAATGGCATCGGGCTTGTGTTCGATGGCGCGGGCCAGACCCTGTGCGCCGGAGTTGGCCATCACGACATCCCAGCCGGCCACGGTTTGAAGGCTGAGTGCAGCTACTTCGCGAATATCTTCTTCGTCGTCGATGATCAGGATGCGATGCGCCATTTATCCATTCTCTCTCCGGCTAATGCGGAGGCTCCACTATCCGGGATTGCCGACGGCCGGAGTCTCTTCAATCTGACGCGAAGTGCGCAGCATGGTCAAGACCAGGGCCTCGAGCTGTTGGGGTTGCACGCGGGCTTTGGTGAGGAAGTGGGTAGGCCCAAGGGTAAGCTGACGGCACTCTGCCGGTGAGAGCTCGCGGCCGGAGTAAACAACCAGCGGCAAGCGGGAGAGATTGGCGTTGTTACGCAGCCAATCGACCACGTTGAATCCGTCGCCATCGGGCAGGCCGATATCGAGAACCAGCAGGTGGGGCTGGAAGCCAAAGCAAGCGTCCAGAGCCGCCTGGAGCGTGTAGGCAAACTGGACCTCAATGGTCTCGCGGGAGAATACGTCGCCGATGAGGCTAGCCAGTTCCTGATCGTCCTCGACGACGAGAATGCGTGCCTTTTCGCCCGAACCGCAGAAGACGCGGGCCAGTTCTCCCAGTAGAGCATCTTCATCGAGAGGTTTGGCGACAAATCCATCGGCGTGGTCGGGCAGATCAGCCGGTTTTAGCTGGTTCTCAATGCTGAGCAGGACGACGGGGGTGCGCGCTTCAGGGTCAAGGCGGCGCAGCAGGGGCAGAATCTCCCAGCCGTTCATGCCGTCGAGGGAGGTATCGAGGAGGATAGCCTCGACGCCGGCGTGGGCAGCGGCGATGGTTTGCTCCACGGTTGGCGGCCTCGACCACGCGGTAACCGTGGCGGGTTAACTGGGCGGCGATACGCGGACGCGTTTCCGGGTTGGCATCGGCCAGCAGGATGGTGCCGTGGCCGGGCTCCTGTCGAAAATGCAGCCGGGCGTCTCCGAGAGAGCCTGGGCCGGTAGGGCAGGAAGACGCGGAAGGTAGATCCGCGAGAGGGGGTTCCGTTCAGCCCAGATGCGTCCGGGGTGCTGCAGCACGATAGTGCGGCAGATGGCAAGGCCCAGACCGGTGCCGCCCTTCTGCGGCGAATCTGCAGCGTCCACCTGCTGGAACCTTCCAAAGATGGCGTCGAGTTTGTCGGCGGGAATGCCGCGGCCCTGGTCGATGACCGAGAGGGTGACGCCGCTGACACCGGGAAGCAGCATCACCGAGACGGTAGCGCCGGCCAGGAAAATTTTATCGCGTTGGAGAGCAGGTCGGTGAGCACCTGCAGCAGTCGGTCGGGGTCGGCTTCGATCTCAACCAGGGTGGTGTCGTGGATGAGCTGCACGCCTCCTGCCTCGGCCACCGGCTGCATGCCGTCAATGGCCTGACGGACGATCTCAGCCACCGGGGCATAAGCGGCCCGGAAATCAGTTGCCGAAGAAATTCGCCAACGGCCCGCGTAATCCGCCCAGCATAGGCCGTCTGGTTCGTGTTCGCAGCGGCTCTCTTCAGATTCATCGGTCGTGGCAGTAGATAATTATCCAGGCCATTGATGGTGAGAATGGGAACAGTTAAATCGACCGAGGGCTCGGTGTCCGGGGCAAAGAAGGCGCGGGCTTCGGCGGGATGCTGATAGACTTCCATTCGCACATGGAAGGCTGTTTCGATATTGGCCACCGAGCCAGCGACATACAGCAAGGTGCGGTTTGCCTGCGTGGCCGTGACGAGCAGACCGTGCGAGGTCGCGAAACGAATGACGGCCTGGTAATCCTCCTCGCTTGGCCCGAATCGCTCCGCAAACTGGGCCGAGGTTCAAGTACCGGCACCCGGAGCACGCCGCGCAATTCGCCGGTGCCGCGGACGAGGCGTGA
>CAWAEU010000060.1:0-16356 GCA_963780975.1 uncultured Acidobacteriaceae bacterium
ACTGCTGAGGGATGCAACTCTCCTATTGTCTCTGCTCTGGCCTGATTCGTCAAACCGCTCGGAAGCTAGCCAAAGGATTGTATTTACGGTTTAGAGCCGGCAAAAACCATGGTGACCAAAGATTCCCCTCAAGCGTGACCGGGAACACTTGGGGGCTCCGGTGTCTAAGACAATAGAGCGCGCGGGGCTTTGGTTATTTGCCTTTGTTCCGTTTCCCGCGCACTCCGCGAGAATCAGGGTTTTCCGGCGGTGGTTTTCGGCCGTTGGAGGGAGTGGCCGCAATCGGCACTTGGGGCATCTGGCAATCGGGCATTGGTCCCGGAAGGGTTTCGTCAGATGCCATAGATGCTTGTATTGCGGTAAGGTGGGAGGATACTGAAGTGCAGGTGGACCTCACCATGGGCAATATTGCCAGCGCGCTGACCCTCCAATCCGATGAAGCGGCTCTGGTTGCGGAACTTCGAGCCGGCTCAGAGGAGGCGTTTGCGTGGCTGATCGCCCGCTACCACCAGCCCATTTACTCCCTGATTGCTCGCTCCGTGCAAGACCGCGCCGATGCTGCCGACCTGACCCAGGAAGTTTTTGTCAAGGTCTTCCGCGGAATGGGCAATTTTCACGGCGAGTCGTCGTTGCGGACGTGGATCTATCGCATCGCCCTGCGTGAGGCCTCAAACCAGCGGCGCTGGTGGATGCGGCACAAGCAGCAGGAGATCCCCATCGAGCAGGAGATGGGCGAGGGCGAATGCTGATTCGCCGGTGCTGCTAAAAGATATGCTGGTTGATCCGGCTGAGTCGCCTTTCGATCTGGCCGTGCACGAGGAGAACTCGGGAGCGGGTTGAGGCGGCGTTGCGGCAGGTTCCTGAGCCCTTCCGCACCACCCTCATCCTGCGCGATATCGAGGGATTTGTTTACGAGGAAGTGGCGGAGATGCAGGGCGTGAATCTGGGAACGGTTAAGTCGCGGTTGGTGCGTGGGCGGGCTTGTTTAAAGGCGATGCTGACCGCCCGGCGAGCAGCAAAATCTGCAGCCGGAAAACAATGGATCAAGATTCCTCTTGGAGAGGAGGCGCGATGAACGGTTGCAGTCAAATGCAGGCAGAGTTTACAGAGTATTTGGATGGCCGGCTGAGCGGACGAGAGATGCAGTCCATTGCCGCCCATCTGGATGATTGCCAGGAATGTGCCCGGGAGTGGAAATCCCTGCGCGCTATGCAGGCGACGCTGGCAGCGCTGGGTCCCGCGCCGGAGCCCGCTGATCTGCCGCTGCGCATTCGCGTGGCCGTCAGCCAGGAACGCGCGCGCAGCCGTCGGAGCATCTTTACCGCGCTGGGGCCTGGCCTGGAGAAACACCGTGGGTCCGTTCCTGCTGCAGGCCTCGGCCGGATTTGCCAGCGCCGTTCTGCTATGGGTTCGGTCATCGTTCTGGCCACCATGTTTGCCCAGCCTGAGACTGCCCACGCCAGCCGGACGAGCCGCTGGGCAACGCCACCGCGCCGCGGCTGCTCTATCTTTCCAGCGGCGTGGGCAACAATCAGATGGGTGCCGTCTCCGGTCCGGTGGTGGTCGAGGCATATATCAACGGCTCGGGCCAGGTCTACGACTATCGCATCCTCTCCGGCCCCAGCGACGCAGCCACCCGCTCGCAAATTGAGAACCTGCTCCTGTTCAGCGTCTTTGAGCCGGCCCGCTTCTTCGGCCAGCCGGTCCGCGGTTTGGCTGTGCTTTCATTCTCCGGCGTTTCGGTGCGGGGATAAACAGCTAACAGCTTTCAGCTTCGTCTTGGTAGTGCTGGCTGCCGATGACTCCAGATAAATATTCACATGTTTTGTTAAAGTATCGGATCATTCGTCTGTGAGCTGAGATGCGAGTATCCCAAACATTGAGTTCGAGAAAAGTGCAGGTGTCCAAGTCTCGTTTCTGAGGCCTTGGGCCGCTGTCATAAACCTTTGAGAACATCCTCTTTCGTTACCCCCTTATGTGTGGCAACGGCAGAGAGGATTGCATTCAGCGTGCCAACCCGAAGAGGATGATGCTCCGGTACGGCAATACGCTAATGACCAGGTTGATTAGTCTCAAGAATGACATGGCTCCCAACCTGATGAACTCGTTGGTATACCCAACTTTTGCAAAGGTGTTTGATCAGATTCTCACCGCTTAGATCGCGCGGCAGCTTCATGCGACGGCCAGTACTTCATCGCGAACCAGTCGCAGCCGGATCGAAGCAGGAGACGCGGAATCGAAATAGAACGCTTGCACCGCCTCCTGAACATTGGCCCTCAACTCGTCCCAGTTGTCGGCCTGTGTAAAGATGCTCTCGCCGATAGCTTCGGCGGTGAACCCTCCGTCCGCGTCCTGCGCAACCTCAAAGACAATCTCTTTCATACCTTTCACGCCTCCACCAAGCGTGCCGCATAAACAGATTGTAGCCCGGAACCGATTTGCCCACTCCATTTTGCAGAAAATATCCATCCACTGGCGCATACTGGCAATAGATGAAGTAGATTTCCGCCTCACCAGCCGGGAAATTGAATTTGCCCACCCCCGGGGGGCACTTTTTCCTATTGTTTGCTATAATTAAGTCATAAGTGATTGATTATAAAAGACAATTGTCGATAAATTTAGGTTAAAAATATGACAAAATATGTGCATTTTTTACCAAAATTGTCGAAATCCGTCAGAATTTCCTCTCAATCCGTTCCCTCAAAATCCTTACCGAGATTGAAGAACTGGAATTCAGCGTAGCTTCGTCCCGCCAATGCGCCGATTCACCAGTCGGAAGTTGCGCGTCACTCTCGTTTCACCCTGCTGCCGCGTCTACTAAACTAGACTTGCTAGCAAGGCACATCCATGACGTAGCGCCCGATCGATCTTTCGTCCTTCTATTCGCCGCCTTTTCTGCCTGTTAGCCTGCTCTGTCCCCGCGCCAACGCCCAAGCCAGGACAGCAGATCCTCCAAGGGCCAGAGTTCGTCTTCGCAGGCGATTCCGCGCAGGAGAAGGCGCCGTCGCTGATCGATCCCGCCGGGCCGACCATCTCGCTGATCAGCGTCGGAGCCGGTTTTCTGATGGCCGCGGCGCTGAACGCCTGCGGCTACGACGGGGCCTCGAGAGAGCGCGCCGGTGCGCAAGCGGGTCCGCGACGAGATGGACCAGGCGCTGGCCAAGAGCGAGGACGCCCGCGCCAAGCGCGACAACCTCTGCCTTTACATCGCCCAGCACCGCATGACGGGCTCGGAGCGCGACATCGCGCAATACATCTCGCTGGCCCTCTATCTGACCCCGCCGCCGGAGATGGAGACCTCGGCGGATCTGACCGAGATGCCGCCCGACTCCACGCAGGTGGTCGGAGATTGTGCCCCTGCTGCAGGGACTTTGTCGCCGCGGTCGACCTGCACGGCATCTGGCTGGCGGTGCATCACACCTACGACGACGAGGCCGACCGGCTGCACGATCCGCTCTCGAAGATGATCGTCTCCACCAACCTCTACCTCAAGATGCCGGCTCGACCTAGACGGGCGGCGGTTTATCGTGGTCATCGAGCCGATGCTCTCGCCGCGCACGGTCAATGCCCGCATCTACGGCACCGACTACGTGGTGGTGGTTTCGCCGCGTGAACGGAAAGATTCCCATGACCGACGTGCGCCACACTTACCTGCATTACGTCATCGAGCCGCTGCTCTTTGCGCGGGCCAACGCCATCGACCGCGAGCAGCCGATTCTGAAGGAGGTGCGCGATGCTCCGCTCGAGTTTCGCTTTCGCTCCGACACCGTGCCGCTGACCATCGAGTGCCTGATCAAGGCCATTGAGGCGCGAACCATGGATACCGGCGTTCCGGAGTACAAGATTCCGGCGGACGTCGACCGTTCGGAGTTGCCGCGTTATGAGCATGAGCGGCAGATCTATCAGCAAAAAGTGGACGCCGTCCGCGCTGGCCGCAGTGCAGCACGACATGACCCAGGGATTCGTGCTGACGCAATACTTTTATGAGCAGATGATCCAGTTTGAAAAGGACCAGGCCAGCCTGAAAGACACCATCGGCGAGATGGTGTACAGCATGGACGTGGAGCAGCAGGTGCACCGCGCCCGCCAGATCGACTTCGACAAAGAGGCCGACGGAGATGTGCTGCAGCGCAGCAAGCCGCGCAAGTTGACCGGACTGGACCTGGCCGAGGCGCAAGCTGGCGGCGGGAGACGTGGCCAACGGCCAGCGCCATGGCGCAACAGGCGCTCGCGGTCAAAGACCGACAGTCGCTCGGAGTCGGTGGCCGATAGCGCCCGCGCCGACTTCATCCTGGCCCGGGTGGCGATGCTGACCGGCCATCCCGGAGCAGGCGATCGACGACTTCCAGAAGACCCTGGCCACCAGCAAGGAGCCGCGGCTGCTGGCCTGGTCGCACATTTATCTGGGCCGGATGCTGGACCTGGAGTGCAAGCGCGACGAGGCGGTTGCGGAGTACAGCGAGGCTTGGCGGTGCGCGACGGCCAGCAGGATACGCGGCTGGCCGCCGAGCGGGGCATAAAGACCGCTTACGCGGTCAAGGGCCACAGTTGCGACGAGGATGCGATGACGATCCAGCCGGCGCCGGGCCAGCCGGAGCCGAGACCAGATCTCCGGACAGACTGGTACGCCGAAGCCGCAATAGCCCCGCAGGCGCCTGCGACGGACAACGCGAGGCGTCTAATAGATGCATGGAGCGGCTTTCGTCAGAATCTCCGTGCAGCCGCTGCAAACGATGCATCGCGGGAATGGAACTGCTGAGGCGCAGTGGAAGCAGCTCTTCAGAACTGGAAGCCGCACTGGGGCATGGTTTTGCCAGCCCTGAACTGCTGGTGCGCGCGCTGACGCATCGTTCGCTCGCCAACCAGCTCGCGCAGACAGCCGAGCAGGCGAGCATAGATGACTGCCGCAGATTGCGGAGACAATGAGCGCCTGGAGTTTTTGGGCGACGCGGTGCTGGGACTGATCGTCGCTGAGGCGCTGTTTCTGCTGCATCCGGAGTGGCATGAGGGCGAGTTGACCCGCGTCCGCGCTCAGTTGGTCAGCCGGCAGCACATGGCGGAGGTGGCTGTGGCCATCGGGTTGGGCAGCCATCTGCGCCTCAGCCGTGGCGAAGAGCACAGCGGCCTGCAGGCAAAAGAGCACCGTGCTTTCCAATACGCATGGAAGCAGTGATAGGGGCGCTGTTTCTAGATGGCGGACTGGAGCCGGTGCAGGGCCTTTGCCCGCCGCTGCGTCATGGGCGAAGCGGCCGAGCGCTTGCTGAGGAGTTGCGCTCCGGCGCGGCGCTGGGCAACTATAAGTCGGCGCTTCAGGAACGTTTGCAGGCGGCGCGGGCCGGGATGCCGGTTTACCGTGTCAAGAAGTGAAAGCGGCCCCGACCACCGCAAGCGATTTCTGGTCGAGGTCCGTGCTCAAGAGCGGCAGATGGAGGGCCGGGCAAAGCCGCTGGCCCGCGGCATGGGCAGCACCAAAAAACACGCGGAACAGGATGCGGCGCGGCGCGCGCTGGACACGGCTGACGGCAGCGCGAAAGCGGCGACGCGAAGAGTCTGGCGCGAACGAGGAGGAGCAAGCAGCGCAATGAGCACCCGCTGCCCAGCTGCCGCGGCCAGTCCACACCTGCCGCTGCTCCGCGGCTGCACCTTCATCTGCCTACTGTGCCGGAGGCGCTGGCCTCACTGCTGCGACAGTTGTGGTCGCGCTTTTTCTGCTCACATTTGTGCTGCAACCCTCCTGATTCCTTCTGAAAGCATGGAGCGCACGCTGCTGGTGGGAGATTTTCTGCTGTTCAACAAGCAGGTATATGCGCCCGCCGGGCAGTCTTGAGCCGGTGGCTCATGCCCTATCGCGATGTTGCACGCGGCGATATCGTCGTCTTTCACCATCCCGCATCCGCCTTACCTGGTCAAGCGCGTGGTGGGCATTCCCGGCGACCGGCTGCGCATCGAGGATGGCCGTGTGCTCGGTGAATGGCGTCGCCGCTGGAAGAGCCCTATGCGGCCTTTGAGCCGGCCGCCGCCAATCCGTTTCGCGACAACTTTCCCGCCACAGGTGTATACCGATCCCGAGGTCGACCCGGACTGGTGGCGCAGATGCAAAGCCTGACCCGAAACGGCGAGCTGGTGGTTCCCGCCGGCGAGTATTTTGTGCTTGGCGACAACCGCAATCACAGCAAGGATTCCCGCTTCTGGGGATTTGTGCCGCGCGCGCCAGATTGTGGCCCGCCCGCTGGTGATTTACTTCTCACTCACCCGCCCCTCCACCACCGATGTGCAACAGGCCGCGGATGATAGACTCGGACACGACAGGGAACTCTCAGCAAGGCTGACAGGATTTGCGCGCTGGAAGCGCATCTTCCACGTGGTGCACTGATCCAGTCGGATGCGGCTTGAGAGACTAGCGTTGAGCCGTCTTGAACAGTTCAATCCCGAGCACCGATGGCTATTGACCAGGGATTCGACTTACCGGAGCCGGCATGATCAGTGAACTTCACGGATCGATCGAAGAGCGACAGAATGACGAAGAAAAGACGCCTGCCTCCAAGACGCCGACTGAGCCGAGGCCGTTCCGGTCCCGCCGAGCAAAGGTTGAAGAGACGCCTTTTGAGGCGCTAGCCAGCATCTGCTCGGTGCTGGTCGTGGGCCTGTTCATCCTCACCTTTCTGGCGCAGAACTTCGTCATTCCCTCGGGATCGATGGAGAATACGCTGCTGGTGGGCGACCACCTGGTGGTGGACCGCATCACACTGGCTCCGCCCGACAAAGTGGATGCCGCTGGTGCATTATCGCGAGCCCAGCGCGGCGACATCGTGGTCTTCATCAAGCCGGTGCCGAACTGGATGCGCGACGGGAAGCCGCAATACCTGTTCCTGGTCAAGCGGCTGATCGGCGTGCCCGGCGACCACATTCATCTGCGCAACGGCATCGTCGATCATCAACGGCGTGGCCCAGAACCGCCGCACGCCGAAGCCGACAACCTCCGGCAGCGATCATCGGAATTTCTCGACGAGTTTCCTTCCGTGCCGCCCTATCCCCGACCGGGCGGCGCCACCGAGAGCCTGGGCGTCGATTTTCCCAACCACATCGAGAATGGCGATCTGGTGGTTCCTGCCGGCAAGTACTTCATGATGGGCGACAACCGGCACAACAGCCTGGACTCGCGCTATCTGGGGTTTTGTGCCCAGAGCCAACATCGTGGGCCGGCCGCTGTTCAACTACTGGTCGTTCAAGACCCCTGAAGACCAGTATGAGCAGACAGGAATCGGCAACAGGTGGCCTGGATGGGCCACGTGGCGCTGCACTTCTTCACCGACACGCGCTGGAAGCCGGACGCTTCCACCCAGTCGGAAGAAGCGGTGAGAACTGGAAACGACCATGATGGAAGACGCTGAAGCCTCGGCTCGAAAGCGCAGGCGGCTGCGGCTGGCCCTGGCTGTTGCGCTTGCGTCCTACTGGCCGTTCTCCTTGTGCCTCCGCTGATCAGCATCAACCATTACAAGAGCCGGATTACGCAGCTGATGGCCGCTTCACTGGGCAGGCCTGTGCCATCTCTCCTCAGTCGAGCTGCGCCTGCTTGCCACTGGCCGGGATTTGTGCTCAACGATCTGAGCGTTGAAGAAGATCCAGCCTACGGCGCCGAGCCGGTCCTCCATGCCAACACCGTTACGGCCTCCATACGCCTGCTCTCGCTATGGCGGGGCGCGATTGGAGATCAGCCGCATCAGCGTGGACGAAGCCAGCCTGAACCTGGTGCGCACCGGTCCGGGCCGCTGGAATCTCGATTCGTTCTTCCGCACAGCAGCCGCGCGAACCGGGTCAAGCACGGGATGGCGGACTCGCCCCGTTACGCGCTGCCCTACCTTGAAGCCACCAACTCCCGCATCAATATCAAAGATGGTGCGGAAAAGTTGCCCTTTTCGCTCGATCAACACCGACTCTCAGTTCTGGCAGCAGGATTCCGGTGAGCTGGCGCATCCGGCTGCGCGGCCAGCCGGCCCGAACCGATGTGAGTCTCGATCTTGGCCGATACAGGGATCGTGCGGCTGGAAGCAAGTGTGCGCCGCGCGCCCGCTCTGCGGCAGATGCCGGTGCACCTTGACCTGGATTGGCGTGAGGCGCAGCTTGGCCAGCTTGCCGGCTGGTGATCGGATCCGATCCCGGCTGGCGTGGCGACCTGACCGGCGAACTGCATGTGGACGGCACTGCCTGAATGCTGCCCAGGTGACGACCCGCCTGCGTGCCACCGGCGTGCATCGCGCGGAGTTTGCTCCCGGCAGCGCCCATGGACTTTGATGCCAACTGCGGCTTTGTCTATCACTATTCCAAGCCGCGCCCTTGAAAAACTGGCCTGCGACTCTCCACTGGGCGACGGTCGCGTCCATCTTGCCGGGGAGTTGCCCGGCGACGGCGGAATGCCGCGCATCTCTGTTCAGCTTGACCGCATTCCGGTAGCCGCGGGCCTCGATGCGTTGCGCACTGTGCGCAGCAACTTTGGTCCCGGCCTTGAAGCCAGTGGTACTGTCAGCGGCAAGATCGCATACGCTGAAATCGTCCCAATAAAAAATGCTCATCTAAACAGCGCGCGCGGGCCGTTCAGCGGCAGCATCACGGTTGAAGGTTTTCAACTGAGCGGGGACGCACTGCACACACCGATTCATTTTCCCAAGGTTGTGCTGGTGCCGGTCGCGGGTCAGCAGGGACAACACAAAGTCCAAACCCAGCCGCCGGCACTGGCGGCAACCGTGGCCATTCCTGCCGGCGGAGCCGGGCCGCTCACAGTCAACGCACAACTGGCGCTCTCCGGTTACCGGCTGACGATGCATGGTCAGGCAGCGCTTGCACGCGGCAGAGAAATGGCGCACGTGGCCGGGCTTGAAAATGCCGCGTCGCTTGACGCGTTGGCGGGAGACCCGGTCGCCCTGGACCTGAGGGCCGAGGGTCCGTGGATGACTGCCCAGAGAATTCCTTTCAGCAACAATGCGCCCACGAGCTCTGTGCATGGGCCGTCTTCCGCGAAGCAAAAAGTGAATCAGTTCGTCAGTCCGGATTCTGACAGCCTCAGCGGTACCGTTACATTGCACAACGCCAACTGGAAGACCGATTACCTGGCCAACCACCTGATGATTTCAATGGCCACGCTGCACCTGGGCGGAAATGAAACCCGCTGGGACCCCGTGCTTTTCACCTATGGTCCGGTAGAGGGAAAAGCGAGCCTCAGCGTGCCTTTAAATTGCGATCCGGCGCAGCCTTGCCTGCCGCATTTCCAAGTCGAGTTCGGCAATCTTGACTCCAGCACCCTGCAAGCGGCGATTTTAGGAGCGCATGAGAAAGGCACCATGATCTCGGCGCTGATTGACCGTCTGCGTAATTCTTCCGCCCGTCTGGCCGCGGCTTGAGGGCACTGTGAAAGCCGACTCCCTCACTCTGGGGCCGGTCACGCTGCTCAAGCCCTCGGCCAAGCTGTTCATCCTTCCTGCCGGAGCGGAGATCACCGGGCTCGATGCCGGATTGCTGGGCGGTCGTGTGAAGGGTGCCGGCACACTGAGCACCGGAGACAAGCCTTCTTATTTATTGGAGGCACACTTCAATAAGCTCAATCCCGCTGCCGTGGGGCAGTTGTTGGGGCTGCGCAGTTTGGGCGGCGCATTTAACGCGGATGGCCAAATGGATCTATCCGGTTATACAGACAAAGATCTGGCAGCTTCGGCAAAGGGCACGTTGCACTTCGATTGGCGGCACGGTTCGGTTGACGCGGCTTCAGGCTCTGTTCCTCCGGCGCTGGCACGGTTCGACCGTTGGACAGCCGACGCCGAAATTGGCAAAGGGATGATTACTCTCAAACAAAGCCAGGTTCTCGAAGGCGCCCACAAAAGAGCGGTTGAAGCCACTGTAAGCCTCGGCAACACACCAAAAGTCAAATTCGCCACATCCAAAGAGACACACCCGAAAAAGCGCTAACGCGAATCCAGAGTTGCTCTACCCCGTTGAATCTTGTCGAAGTGTGAGAGTGCCGAACCCGAGTCACACACACTCACACACTCACACACTCACACCCACACACCGAGAAAAATCGACTCTGGCCCGCTTTAATACCTACTCGTCAGCTTGAATGTGCCGGCCGTGCGCTTCCTGCGTGGGGCGGGTATTGACCCTGAAAAGCGCTCCAAACGTGCGTAACTGGCTTCGGCTGAGGGTGACTTCCTGCTCAAAGATGAACCACCGCACTCCCTCGGTGCAGGGTGGGGTGGTCAGCGATCCCATATAGGTCCAGTAGCCGCGATCGGCGGGCAGAAGGCCTCCGGGGTTCACCATGTCAGTAACCTTGTTGCTCGATCCCGCTGTTATTGGCAGATGAGGCCACAGCGTTCCCAACTCGGCGTTAGGATTGCCCATATCCTCCTTCATGCGCACGGCAATTATCGCCATTCTGCCGTCGGCGCTCTGATGGAAGAGATGAACCTCCATGTCAGAAAACTTGTTTTTCACCGTCACTTCGCTGGGGTGGTGGAAGTCAAACCCGATCAGGTCATAGCGCACGCCGCCGGCCACTATATAGCTGCCGTGGTCAACGTGCGCCACAACGGTGTGGCCGTCATTCTCCAGCGTCACCGGCCCGGCAATGTAGTGGAACTCGATGGGCTGGAGCGCCTTGTTGAGGTGAGCGCCGTGCATATCGATTGGCGCCTGCTGGTGGCCCGACGAACAAATCTTGTAGGCCGGGTCAAGCCGGTGCCAGGCCAGCGCGCCTCGCTTGCCCTCGTAGTCCCATTGGGTTGTAGCCTGCGCAAAGGTTTGCCCGGCGGCCATGGCGGCCACGCCGAGTGCAAGAACGGTAAAGATGGGAAGACGCATGACGAACTCCTGAATAGAGAGCAGCTTGTTGCTCAAGAGAATTCTATACGGTCGGCGCACCTCCTACCGAAGCGCTAGAACGAACTGAGCTGCACGCTCGGTGAATCCCGGCGCTACCCACCGTGGCGGACTCCGCTGAATACTTGTATTGCCCCCGAACTCCCCAAAAACTGTCTGCATATCTGGAGATAGCCTTTGCAAAGGATGGCCGCTCTTGTCTTTTCCCAACAAACTGATCCTGACCGCCTTCGTCAATAGTCGGCTGTTGGAGTTTCCTTTCACCAGAACAAGCCTTTCTTTCTGATCTTCAAATACATCCCTATGCATGACATGAAAGTTGTTTTTGAATATCGCACCCACCTCTTCCTTTGCGAAGGAACTGACCTTTCCTGCACGATCAACCTCAAAGAATCCGATGATGTAAAGAGCTGGTGAGCATTTAAAATCCCAGCCTTCGAGTCCCGAATAGAAGACGAGGAGGCTTCCTTCTTCTAGCTCCCGCAGTCTGGCTTTTGGACTTGTCGGATCGCCGTAAGTGAATGTCTCAAACTCAGGATCGAAGTGGATAGATTGGCCGAAAACCTTGTCACGGCGAGATTCAGGGAAGTAATCGATTAATCGTTTTCCTTTTCGTCCGAACGTGTTACCGTATGTCCTCTCATCAACACTTTCGCCTTTGAATCCATCAGGAATCGGGACGTACTCAAATGAGCCGTCTGCAAAAAGCGGACCATGAATCCCACCTGAACCTGTGTCGATCCCAACTCTCAACAGGACGACTTGCATGGTTTGCTCACATTTCCTTTGTCGAATGCCCGCCCGCACGGCTCATACGGTTCTGTAGGCATAGGCTGCTTTCCTAGCCACTCGAGGAACTTGTCGATCTCCGCTTGCTTAAAATGGCTCCGGAATCCTGAACCTCTCTTTTCGAGCTTAAATCCTTGTGAATTCTTGCTCACAAACTCTGGGGGCAGGTCAATAGCCTTCGAACCGAAATACCAGAAGTACCGGGAAACTAAAGCAAATTGCCCGTGCTCTGCTGAAGGAGGCTTCTTCTTTGGATACCTATTGAAAAAATCGTTGCCAATTAACACCTCATCTACTCTCATCGCGTATATGAGGGTTCCGTTCCTCCCAGCACTTCTTTCACTCATCCCGCCGGTACCTATCACCCAAACCTCCACTCCGGCCTTAAAATCCTCAGCCGCCAATTCTATGACATTCTTCCAACCTGTTTTCTTACTGTATTTGCAGCCGCAAAGCGTGCATGTACCACCTTCGGGATTTGGTTCCTTCCCATCGTCGTGATCAACCACATAGGAATAGATCTTCACCGCAGTCTCCTTTGCGGCTCTGACAGCCGGTCGGAACAAGTATATGCTGGGGATCACAGGCGGAAAAAAGAATGGGACCCATCGATTGATGGATCCCATCTTCCGCTAACGCACTCTATGAAGAGGCTTACTTGGCTACAGCCTTCAGGCCTGCCTGTTCGGCCAGGGCGGCGGCCTTGTCAGTGGCCTCCCAGGTGAACTCCGGCTCGGTGCGGCCGAAGTGGCCGTAGGCCGCGGTCTTCTGGTAGATAGGCCGGCGCAGGTTCAGGCTCTCGATAATTCCCTTGGGGGTCAGCGAGAAGTTTTTGCGGACCAGTTCGGTCAGCCTGGCCTCGCCCACCTTGCCTGTGCCGAATGTGTCGACGCGAACGCTCACCGGCTCGGCCACGCCAATAGCGTAGGCCAGCGCCACTTCTGCGCGCTCGGCCAGACCCGCGGCAACAATGTTCTTGGCGATATAGCGAGCCATGTAAGCAGCGGAGCGGTCAACCTTGGTCGGATCTTTACCCGAAAAAGCTCCGCCGCCGTGACGACCCATGCCGCCATAGGTGTCCACAATAATCTTGCGTCCGGTCAGCCCTGTGTCGCCCATGGGACCGCCGATCACAAATATACCCGTGGGATTGATGTGATACTTGGTGTGCTCGTCAAGCCACTTGGCCGGCAACACGGCCTGGATGACATGCTTGAGAATGTCGGCGTGCAACTCCTCGTTGCTTACGCTTTCAGAGTGCTGGCTGGAGATGACCACAGCGTCAATGCGGGCGGGTTTGCCGTTCTCGTCATACTCAACCGTCACCTGGCTCTTGCCGTCGGGACGAAGGTAGGGCAGCTTGCCGCTCTTGCGCACCGCGGTCAACTGGCGGCAGAGCTTGTGGGCCAGCGAAATGGGAGCCGGCATCAGCTCCGGAGTTTCATTGGAGGCGTAGCCGAACATCATGCCCTGGTCGCCGGCGCCACCGGTATCCACGCCTTGGGCGATGTTCTGGGACTGCTTGTTGATGCTGGAGATTACGGCGCAGGTGTTGGAGTCGAAACCGTAGAGCGCATTGTCGTAGCCGATGGAGGCCACCACGCCGCGCACTATCTTCTGGAAATCGACGTATGTTGTAGTGGTGATTTCGCCGGCAATCACCACCAGGCCAGTGGCCAATAGGGTTTCGGCTGCCACCCGGCTGTAGGGGTCTTACTCAGGCAGCGTCTAGAATGGCGTCGGAGATCTGGTCCGCCATCTTGTCCGGATGGCCTTCGGTAACTGACTCAGAGGTAAATAAAAATCGGTCGCTCAACTTCTTGTTCCTCCCCATTGAAGGGATTTTCAAATTTGCTGGCCTGCCGCGATGGCTGTTTTTATATCGAATCAATCCACAGCGACGAGCAAAACTCGCTCATCTCAAGATCGTCCGCATGCCCGCATCGGCTCAACACCCGCACCGGCAAGCCTTGGCCTGCCAGGCGCATCTATATATGGTAATTGCGGCAGCCGTCAGGCGGCAAAGACTAGCAGCAATGGGGCCTGGCGCCCGCTCAAGGGCGACATTGGTCAGGTGAACCGTTGTCGCCGGTCGCGGCCCGCGCCACAAAATTAATCCAATCACTTTTGCAGATAATTAAAACCTCAAAGCGCATACTCTCTACATGCCAACTTTAGCCCATATCGATCTTCTGCCCGCTCTCAAACACCCCCCCGGGGTCGCCTACTCATATTCTTCGCCTTATAATGCTCATAAGTAGTTGATTATAAAAGATAATGATCTGAAAAATGAGTGTCAAAAAATGCGCAAAAATGTACAAATTCTGCACGAATCTGTCGAAATCTGTAAGAATCTTGTCTCCACCCAACCGAAAAACAACCGCCAGCGGCGACGGCTCGAGCGGTTTCTCTCGCCCCGTTCGGCGGGCGGTACAATTTGAGTGAATCAGTGCTGAAAAAAAGAGATTGCAGCCGTACTCTCATGATTCTTTAATTGAATGGTGATTCGATGCTTGCCAGTAAGACTGAGAACGCTTTGCTGCGCGTCACCGTCCTTATGCCTCTCCGCGACGACTGGGCTTCAGCTGCGGAACTCATCCGCAGGCTCGATCGGGTGCTTGGCGCGTTTCCCTGCATACTCAATATCCTGCTGGTGGACGACGGTTCGATTGAAATCTGCAACGCTGAGGATTTTCAGTCTCAATACGCCGTTGTCAAATCCATACAAATACTTCGCCTGCGGCGCAACCTCGGCCACCAGCGCGCTATCGCCATCGGTATCGTCCACGCCGCGCAGTCCATGCCCTGCGATGCGGTTCTCATCATGGACGCCGACGGTGAGGATACGCCGGAAGGAGCATTACAGCTTCTCCGTGCATTTTCTGAAGAGAAGAACTGCTTAAACGCCATCTTTGCTCAGCGCAGCCGCCGTACTGAATCCCTGGCTTTCCGGATTTCATACCAGTTCTACAAAATCCTGCATCGCATTCTTACCGGCGTCAGCGTGCGCGTCGGCAACTTCAGCATCTTTCCGTCCGCTTATCTCAGCCGGCTGGTCGTTATGTCCGAGCTGTGGAACCACTATGCCGCTGCGGTCTTTCGTTCCGGTCTTCCTTTCAGCACCATCCCGATTCCGCCGCGTGACGCAAAAGCGGCACGATCAAATGGCAAGGCCAGACGCTGTCATCGCTGCCGCCTTCATGGCTCGGGCGCGCGCTGCGGTTGGCCTACGTGCCGCAAGGACGCGATATCTTCCCTCGCTTGACGGTCGAGGAAAATTTACTAGTGGGAGCGGCGAGTCGCAAAGCACCGAAAAATGTGCCAGCCCGCATTTACGAATTTGTTCCCTGTCTTGCGCTACATGTGCGCAAGACGCGGAGGTGATCTGTCCGGGGCAGCAACAGCAGTTGGCGATCGGTCGCGCACTGATGGAGTGAGCCGCAGTTACTGATCCTTGATGAACCCACGGAAGGTATCCAGCCTTCCATCATTCGCGATATGGCTGCACCGTAAGGCAACTGGTCGAGGAAAAAACCGGCTACTGTTCTTTTTAACCGAGTATACTACGACTTCGCGCGTGAATTGGCAGATCAATACTGGGTGATGAGTCGTGGCGAAGTGGTCGACGGCGACGGCAGCGAAATGAAAGGCGTACGCGGCCTCATTTCGGTCTAGAGACGCAAGGCCGCAGCAGCAACGATGCAGTGCCGCGCGTTGTGTTCGGCGCGCATTGCATCGTGTCCGCTACGCGCAATCAACTGGCCATACAGGCTGATATAGCGTTCGATATCGACGTTGCCGCCGCTACGATCCTTCCTCCGGCCTGGACGATCGCCAGCTGGCGGGCGATCTCGTGGGCGATACCGTCGCGCACGAATGAGATCGAGTTCAGGTTCTTGAGCTCGACCTTGGTCCCGAAAGCCGCAATGTAGTGGAGTGGCGGCTTGATTGTTACGTTCCCTTACGCAATGAAGCTGGCCCTTCTCCATGTCGCAGTCCGAGATCCCGCCATAGACCATCACAGTTCTTGAGCGCAGTCAGGAAGGCGAACGCCTCATCGGCGGTGTGCATCGCCGGCTCGCTCACAATCTCCACGGCAGGGGCGTTCCCGCCCGGTTGAAATCGACCAGCGAATCGCGGGCAAAATGATTGAGCTTGCCGACGTCCTCCTCGAGATGGATGCGGGTCAGGGGAATGCCGTTCGCGCTCCCCCATGACATTGCGCGCCGGGCCGGGCAGCTCGATCTCGACCGAGCCGCCGCGGCAGATCGGTTGGTCGTACTGGGAGATCTGGTAGTTTTTTGGGGAATCCGGATAGAAGTAGTTCTTCCGTTCGGACCGGCATAGCTGGGCGATCTCCTCGACAGTTGATACGGAGGCCCGCCTTGACGACCGCGTCCAGGGCTGCGCGGTTCATGACTGGCAGTGTTGGGGGGAGCGCGAGCACCACCGGACGGTTGGTGCGCTTTCGGTGAACCCGTAGCCAAGTGGGAGGGCGCGCGAACATTTTGGAGCGGGTCTTCACCTGCACATGGACCTCGAGCCTGATGATGGCCTCGTGAGCCCCGGCATTAGGAAGCCCTCCCCGGGTTTTTCGCGTTCCAGGCCGCGACCGAGGATTCGCACTGCGGATGGCGGGTGTGCCATTCCGTGGACTCCCCCGGGGCAGGCCGCGATCGCCAGCAGATCGGCCTCCCG
>CAWAEU010000061.1:0-12234 GCA_963780975.1 uncultured Acidobacteriaceae bacterium
AGAACGCATCATCCGCCCCGCGCGCAATGTATTGGGAAGCCTGCGGCTGCCCGGCGACAAATCCATCAGCCACCGCTACGCAATGCTAGGCGCATTTGCCGAGGGCGTCTCCCGTTTTACGAATTTCTCTACCGGGGCCGACTGCGCCTCAACGCTGGCCTGCATGCAAGCGCTCGGCGCTAAGGTAAACAAAACAAGCGAGAACGCGGTTGATATCACGGGCGTAGCAGGGTGTGTGAGGCCTGCCAAGCACCCTTTGGACTGCGGTAATTCCGGGTCGACCATGCGCATGATGTCCGGTTTGCTTGCGCCACAGAAGGGCAGCTTTACCCTTGTTGGTGATGAATCGCTCTCGCGGCGGCCTATGGAGCGCATTCGCAAGCCGTTGGAGTTGATGGGGGCGAGGCTGACACTTACCGATGGCCATGCTCCGTTGACCGTTCAGGGCTCGACTCTGAAGGCGATCGACTACACTACCCCTGTTCCCAGTGCGCAGGTGAAGACATGCGTTCTGCTTGCCGGATTGCAAATTGCTGGAACTACTGCTGTTAGGGAAGCTGTTCGTACCCGGGACCATAGCGAGCTAGCGTTGCGGGCGTTTGGCGCGGAGTTGAGCCGGTCAATCGACTCGGTTTCAATCGCGGGCCCGCAGGCTCTGCATGCTATTGAGGCGGCGGTGCCGGGGGACATGTCTTCAGCCGCGTTCTTTTTATGCGCCGCGGCGATCTTTCCGGGTCAAGCCTGGTACTCGATTCGCTGGGAATGAATCCTACCCGCGCGGCGTTGCTCGATGTGCTTACCGCCCTCGGCGCGCACATTGCTGTTCTCAACCTTGAAGAAAAGCATGCTGAATTGATTGGGACGGTGCAGATTACAGCACCGCCGGATGGGCTGGGATCGACTGAAGTGAGCGGGGCATTTGCGGCGCAGCTTATTGACGAACTGCCGGTGCTGGCGGCAATCGCGCCTTTTACCAGCGGCGGTATTCGCATTCGCGACGCAAAAGAGTTGCGCGTGAAAGAGTCAGACCGGATTGCGCTGGTGGCGAAGAATTTGCGCGCCATGGGTGCTGAGGTTTTTGAATTTGAGGATGGGCTGGATGTGCCCGGTGGGCAAAGTTTACATGGAGCTGTGATCGACTCGGGCGGAGACCACCGGATCGCTATGGCATTCAGCGTGGCGGCGTTGCGCGCTGAGGGGGATACACTGATCCGGGGTGCTGAGTCAGCGGCTATCAGCTTTCCTGAGTTTTTTAATCTGCTTGATTCAGTTGTGGAACGGTAGATATTGATTTGAAAGGGCTTCTTATTTATTAGTTTTCCGCGTTTGCGCCATGATTATTACCTGAGTGCGTTCAGATTCGAGGTATCCCAGGTGCCCAAAAGCGAGGCACCTGGGGCACCCAGATTTCAACTCATCAGTTTAAGGACACCCACATTCTCAATTTGCAAACCTGAGCCACACTTCAAGTTTTATTGTGCGGGTGGTGGGGTGGTCGAGGAATCCTTGCTGGTCTTGGTGGGTTCCAGGCCGGGGATTACGGGAGTGGTGTTCACCTGTCCTGATGCGGCTTCGTTGAGGTTGATGCCGTAGTGCTGCAGGGTTGAGGCGAGCATCTGATAGAGGCCGGCGCGGTCTTCGGCATATTTTGCGTTGGCAGCGATCAAGCTGTCTTCGGCCATCGCCAGGTTGCGCTGTTGTAGCAGTACGTTGGCCGCGGTGGATGCGCCCAGGTGCAACTTCTTGACCTCGGCGTCAAGGCTCTGATGGTTAAAGTCCCGGGCGGCGATGGAGGCCTGAACAAGGGCGCGGTCGTTGGTGAGAGCAAACTGCGCATTCACCACCTGCATGCGAATCTGCGTGTAAAGCTGCTCAAGCCGCAATTCGGCCTGGCGATATTCCATCAACGAGCGCGCCTGTTGCGACTGCGCCAGCTTGTTGCCGATGGGGATATTAACGCTGAAACCCACGCCTTTGTCTGGAGAGCTGCTATTTACCAGGTTGTTGAGTACAGTTCCGTAGCCCACCGTGGGATATGTGCCTGGGAGGCAGGATGTGAAGGACGTGCCACCGGTAGGAATGGTGATGCAGTCAGGGCTTTGAGAGCCGCCTACGCCGGTGCCTTGATAGAAGCCGTATACGTCGAGAGTGGGCAGCAGGGCATTGCGCGCGCCCTTTAGCGTGATCTCGTCATTCCGGACCGCAAGCACTGCCTGTTCGAGTTCCGGACGCTGCTGGAAAGCTTCCTGAACCAGAGACTCGATGGGCTGCTTCTCTTCAGGAATCTCCTCAAGGCTGACGCGGTCAGTTGGGATGACAGCAGCCGTACTGAGCGCAGGATCGTTTAGATTACGCGCGATGGCCTGTTTGATGATCTGCTGCTGGTAGTTCAGGGCGCTCTGGGAGCTGATTAGGGCCTGCTTGTCAGAGGACATCCTGGATTCGACGTTGACCACGTCCAGAGGGGCGACCGTGCCGATTTCCAACTCTTTGCGGTAGTCCGAGACCAGCTTGGTGCTCTGATCAAGAGCGCGTTCTTTGGCCTGCTCATCCTCGTATGCCTGCACCAGGCCCCAGTAGATGTTCTCCACCTGGTTGACGGTGTAGAGGATTTGCTGGCGGAACGATGAGTCGGCGATGCGCCGGTCGTTGAGCGCCTGGTAGATGAAGCGCTTGTTGACCCATATTCCTGCGCCTTGCAACAAGTGCTGGGTTACAGTGGCTCTGAAGCTGGATTCGAGCTCCGGACTGTAGGCGTTGAATGGATTGCTGGAGGTGACGCGGGAGTTGTTGAAAGCCACGTTGAGCGCCGTGCCGGTGACAAAGCCCTGGTTGTAAGCGAAGTTGTATTGGTTGGTATTGAGGAAGGAGCGGGGAACAAATGCGCTGGTCTGCGGCGTTTCAGATCTCTCCAACTGAACCGTGCCGGTGACGGCGGGGGCCAGATTCTCAGGGGTCGGGCCAGCGCCTGCGGTGGTGAGAGCCAAACCCGAGACGCCGGAACCTGCGCCGCCGGAGCCCACGGATGTACCACCCGGACCGCCTCCGGTGGGCAGTGTCGATGTGGAACCGCCCAACGTGCCGGTAACCAGGCCGGAGGGCGCGCCCAGTGGAGTGGCGCCGGTGCGCGTGCGCAGAATATCGGTATCCGCAATGTCGAGGTCGTAGCGGGCAATGGCTATATCGAAGTTGTTTTCGAGCGCCAGGGCGATGGCGTCGG
Source organism: uncultured Acidobacteriaceae bacterium (assembly GCA_963780975.1). Classification (GTDB taxonomy): domain Bacteria; phylum Acidobacteriota; class Terriglobia; order Terriglobales; family Acidobacteriaceae; genus Telmatobacter. The sequence goes on from CAWAEU010000061.1 coordinate 3,221, forward strand.
AGAGGCTGAGGTAGATTTTGCCGTCTTTGACCAGGTCGCCTAGCCGCACTGAGTTAACAAAGCTGGCCTTGGCGATGGTAGTGGGACGGAAGGTGTTGATGGGGTCTCCGAAGTAGCCGGCATAGGGCTTGGAAAAATCGCGTGCGGAGGGACGGAGCGATATGGGCTCAGTCTGTACCGGGGCTGGGGCGGAGGGCAGATCGGAGGCGGCTTTATCTGGGCCTGAAGCTCCAGCGGAGGCTTGCTGGGCAAGACCAGAAGGCATGCAGGCCGCCACGGTGAGCAGTACCGCAGCCAGCGCGCGCAGGCGCTTGCAGGCCTGACCGGAATGATGATTGCGCGAGTTTTTAGCTGCCGTTTGCTGCCGCTGAAACATAGATATACCGCTGAAATACATGGTCATTCTCCCCGAATTGCTGAGGCATGTGGGTTGCCAAACTTCAAGACGCCCAAAGGACCGCTCAGGACGCAAATTTCTGATTCGCAAGGCGATTTTCGTCTTCAACACAGCCTGCGGGCTCTAGTGGCAATACGCTTTCTGCCCCCGGTTCGTTCCTGCAACTTCACTGTTTGCATGCGGATCATCACCGCTTCAGGCAGCCTGACCGTAATAGCATGCAGAAAGCTGAGTATAACCCACTTGCGCACACAACTTCAGTGGTGGCCACCGTAGAGTAACCTGTTTTCAAAAGGGAATATGTGACCGATCACGACCAATCCTCGCCTGCGCTCAGAACCTTTAAGCTTACAGTGGCTTACGACGGCACTGACTTCAGCGGCTGGCAGGTACAGCCGGGAGAACCGACCATCCAGGGCGAGTTGCAGGCGGCGCTGGGCCGGGTTACGGGCGAAGCGCCACTGCCCCAGGGTTCTGGACGTACCGATGCAGGAGTGCATGCGCTGGCGCAGGTGGCCAGCTTTCCCTTGCAGGCGCCGATCCCCGCCGGGAATCTGCAACGCGCACTGAACCGGACATTGCCGTCGTCGATACGCATCCTCGAAACGAGAGCGGTACGAAGTACCTTCCATGCGCGGCACTCAGCGATAGCTAAAAGCTATGAATACAGGGTTTTCCGGGGAGCGATCTGCACGCCGTTTTTGGCTCGTTATGTGCTTTCTTGTCCCTGGCCAATGGTTCTGGACACGCTGAAAAAATCGGCCCAATTTTTTGTTGGGGAACACGATTTTTTGAGCTTTGCCGCTACCGATCCTGATTTGGCCAGCCGCACGCAGGAATCTGAGGAAAATTCCGATCCGAGACCCATTCCGAGGCCGGGATTTCAGATTGAACCGCCGACGGCGGCGACGGTGAGGACGGTTTTCTCATCGGAGTGGGAAGAGAAAGAGCCCGGCAATCTGCTGGTTTATCGCGTGCGTGGGAATGGTTTTCTGCACCACATGGTGCGCAACCTGGTGGGTACCATGCTCGATGTAGGGCGCGGGCAACTGGGGCTGGATGAAATTCCGGGAATCATGGCCGCGCGCTCGCGTTCGGCTGCCGGGCCGACTGCGCCCGCACAGGGGCTGTTTTTACATTCGGTGGAGTATCCGAGTGAGTATGAATTTAGAACTGAATAAAGACTTTTATTCAGACCTTAAAGAGACTATTATTAGGCTGATAAGGGACGGTAGGAGGTCTTCATGCGTTATTCCACACAGATAAAGCCCATCAGCTACGTCAAGGCTCACGCTGCCGAACTTTTGGACCGCATCACTGAGGAGCGGGAACCGATCATCATCACCCAAAATGGCGAGGCGCGGGCGGTACTGGTTGATGTTCACTCTTACGAGGAGTCCCAGGAGACAATGGCGTTGCTGCAGATTCTGGCTATTGGAGAAAAGCAGATTGAAGCTGGGAAAACTTACCCGATTGATGAAGTTATCGCCGAAATTCGCGGGCGGCGTTCAACTAAAAAGGGCAAGTCCGCAAGCGGGAAGAGACGCAGATTGGCATCGGAAGCTCGCTCCGCAACCCAATGATCTATCCCGTCCGCCTTACCGCCGCGGCCCGGCGCGATCTCGAAGAGATTCACAACTGGATTTCGGAGCACGATTCGCTGGAGAGCGCAGATTATGTATTGGATTGCCTGAACGATGCGGCTCACAGCATCTCGACCTTTCCCCACCGCGGCACACGGCCTAAAGAATTGTCGATAGGTCTCAAGAGGGAATATCGGCAGGTATTCTTTAAGCCTTATCGCGTAATTTACGAGGTCATAAACGATCAAGCCGTGATTCACGTAATCGCAGATGGCCGCAGAAATCTGCAGTTCCTTCTGCTCAGGAGGCTCACAGAAGGCTGAATCGGCTTGTGTTACGCAATTGACCAAATTCGCATACTGCGCTCGCACTTACGGCTGCTGCTACTCTGAAAACGGTTCATATGCCTACTCTTCCCCGGAAATCGGCCTTCTCGCGCGTCACCTCACTCGCTGCGCAACGTCCGGTGCACGCCGCATTTGCGTGGTTGCATGGGAATCCGGGAAAGATTATGGATTTGCAGGCCAGGCTGGTGGGCATTCCCGCGCCGCCTTTTGGTGAACAGGCTCGCTCGGAATGGATTGCCGGACGCTTTGCTGAGATTGGTCTGAGCGAGGTGCATACCGATGAGGCTGGAAACGTCTTTGGATTTCTTGCCGCCGCCAATCTGCCGCCGGAGAGCACTGGGCCGGTAGTGGTGCTTTCGGCTCATCTTGATACCGTCTTTCCCGCAGGTACTCCGCTGAACCCGGTTGTGGATGGGGACCGGCTGGAGGCTCCGGGGGCATGCGATAACGGGGCTGGGGTTGCGGGATTGCTGGCTATTGCGCATGCGCTGATACACGCCAAGGCGGAACTGCCTGCGCCACTTATTTTTCTGGGCAATGTGGGCGAAGAGGGGGAAGGCGACCTGCGCGGGATGCGGCAGCTTTATAGCCAGAGAGAGATTGCCGGGCGTATTGCCGCGCATATTGTTCTGGACGGCGCAGGAGCGGACTCGGCTGTGACGCAGGCGCTGGGCAGCCACAGATTCCAGGTCACCATCACCGGTCCCGGCGGACATAGCTTTACCGATACGGGCACACCCAACCCCATTGCCGCACTGGCTTCAGCTTTGTCAGTTTTGTCGCAGACGCCGCTGCCGAAGGAACCGCGCACCACACTGAACCTGGGTACGATTCATGGCGGCACCAGCGTGAACTCAATCCCCGAGAGCGCGCAGGCTTCAATCGATTTCCGCTCAACCAGCGCGGAGCAACTGCTGCGTCTTGAGGTTGCCTTGCATCGCGCCGTGGAAGATTCCGTGCAGCGATTCAATGCGGCGGCCAAATCGAGCGGGTCAGCCGGCAGGGGACTGTTGGCTTTCTCTATCGCCAAGATCGGCGACCGGCCAGCTGCGCAACTGGCCGGCGACTCGGCGCTCTTCGATGCACTGCGCGCCGTGGATCGCCATCTGGGCATACGCACCGATCTCCGCCTGGGATCAACCGATGCCAATATACCGCTGTCGCTGGGCGTTGCGGCTTTGTCATTGGGCGCGGGAGGTGATGGCGGCGGCGCGCATACACAGGCCGAGTGGTATTCCGCCAAGGATCGCGAAGTGGGCTTAAAGAGGGCTCTGTTGCTGACACTGGCCATGGTGGAATGGGCTGCCGAGCAATAGATTTGTTACACTCCGCGCATGCGTGTTTTCCCACAACTGCTAGCGGCGGCTCTTGCAGTTTGCTGTCTTTGCTCAGGACAAACCCCGACGGCAAGGCCTGTGCCGGCATCACCGGACACTGTACCCGATATGATCTTCTTCAACGGCGTGATCTACACAGGCGTTGGGTTTGGCGAGGATAAGCCGGAGATTGCGCAGGCTATGGCGATCGGCGGCGGCAAGGTGCTGGCCGTGGGCACAGACGACGAGATCACGCGTCTGGCCGGGCGCGGGACGCTTATGCGCGACCTGCATAGCGAAAAAAGTAGCACGTACATCTTTCCCGGGTTCAACGATGCGCATGTTCACCTTGGATCCGCGGGTCGCACCAAGCTGAACCTGGATCTTACCGGCGTGAAATCGCTGGCCGCGATGCTGGAGCAGGTAAAAAGCTTTGCCAAAGCCGCGCCCGCCGGGCAATGGCTGACCGGCGGCAACTGGGACCATACGCTCTGGGCTAAGAAGACGCTGCCTACACGACAGGAATTGGACAAGGTCAGCGCGGGCCATCCGGCGTTTCTTGAGCGCGTTGACGGGCACATTGCCATTGCCAACTCCGCTGCGCTTGCCGCCGCGGGGATTACCGGAAAGACGATTCCTCCTCAGGGAGGGGCTATTGACCTGGATGCCAATGGCGAGCCTAACGGAATTTTGCGCGAATCAGCGATGGGTCTGGCTGAAAGGGTAATTCCGCCGCCGAGCCACGAGGAGCGACGGCGTGGAGACGAGTTGGCTATTGCCGATGCTGTTGCACACGGCGTAACCAGCGCGCAGGACTTTAGCGACTGGAATGATTTTCTGGTTTACGAGGAGCTGGAGAAGGAAGGCAAGCTCAGACTGCGGATTACTGAGTGGCTGCCTTTCAAAGCCCCGCTTGAAACTCTGAAAGCGATGCGCGCCCACCACGACCAGAACGATCCCATGCTGCATACGGGCTTTTTGAAGGGCTTTATGGATGGATCGCTGGGATCAAGGACGGCCGTATTGAAAGCTCCGTATTCCGACGACCCGGGAAATATCGGGCTGCCGCAGTACACGCAGGCGCAGCTGAACGAGATGGCCGTGGAGCGGGCGCAGGCTGGCTTTCAGTTGGGCTTTCACGCCATCGGAGACAAGGCCGCGGCAATGGCCCTGGACGCTTATTCACAGCCCGGAATTTCAAGAACCGCGCGTAACCGCATCGAGCATGCCCAGGTGGTTGATCCAGCGGACATTCCGCGCTTTAAAGAGCTTGGCGTGATCGCATCGATGCAGCCCTGCCATCTGCTTACCGATATGAACTGGGCTGAGGAGCGGCTTGGACCCCAGCGGGCGGCGTGGTCTTACGCGTGGAAGGCCTTTCTCGATGCTGGTGTGCCGCTGGCCTTCGGCACCGACTACCCGGTTGAACCGATTACGCCTTTTCGCGGGCTTTACGCAGCCGTCACGCGCATAAACGAGGCGGTGACGAAGAGCTATTTCCCTGAGAACAAGCTCAGCCGAGGGCAGGCGCTTTATGCCTACACGCAAGGGTCAGCTTATGCCGAGTTTGCAGAGGCTCACAAGGGCAAATTAGCCCCCGGCTACGATGCGGATTTCATTCTTGTGGACCACAATCTTTACTCGATTGCCGCGCCGGAAATTCTGCACACTCAAGTGCTTGAGACCTTCGTTGCCGGCAAGATGGTCTACGCGGCCAGGACGAAGTAGAACGGCCGCATGCGACTCTTTCTGACTACGTACGTCTATTAGGGTGGAACGGTTTTTCCTGCCTCCGTGTACTGGGTCGTCCACACACCTTAATCGGGTCTTCGGCACACCAGAGCACAGAGGCGTGAAGAGCCTTCAGCCAGACGGGTTTGCCCGCGACTGGCTATACTTGAAGTTGGTCCACGAACAACCCAGCCCCCATGCTGGTCACTTGACGAGGTTATTGAACCCATGAAATCACTCTTCGAACGGCTGCGTTCACGCCGTCTCGCTTCAGCATTTGTTTTGCTTGCGACTCTCTCGGCTGCCATTGTGGCCGGTTCCTTTGCCGCTCACGGGGTGCGCGGACAAGAAAAGCAGAACTCCAGCGCCGATGCCACCCCGCTCAAGACCGTCAACTCCACTGTTCCTCCCAACGAGTTTGTGAAGATTGCCCAGAGAGTGGGTCCGGCGGTGGTGAACATCAACACCCAGACTCTGCCCAAGCAGGCTTCAGGCAAGGGCCAGGGCCGCCGCAATTTCAGGGTCCAGCCTAATCCCCAAAACCCCGGCGACGACAGCCAGGGCGACGATCAGCAGGGACAGGCTCCTCCGGACAACTTTCAGGACTTTTTCAACCGCTTCTTCGGCGGCCAGTCGCCCGGTTTCGGCGGGCAGATGCCCGGTGATGATGGGGATGACGGCCAGGTTCGCGAGTCGCTGGGCTCCGGCTTCATCGTCGATTCAAAGGGCTACATCATCACCAACAATCACGTGGTAGAGAAGGCTGACAAGATCTACGTCAAGCTATCGACGGACCCTGACAGCCAGGATTTGGGCCGGCCGGCGCACGTGATCGGCGTGGATAAAGCTACCGATCTGGCAGTGATCAAGATTGACACCGACAAGCCTCTGCCTACGGTGACCATGGGCAACTCTGACATGACTCGGGTAGGCGACTGGGTGGAAGCGATAGGCAGCCCCTTTGCGCTGTCGCAGACGGTTACCGCAGGCATCATCTCGGCAAAGAACCGCACCATTGAGCCCGGAGCCAGTGGACAGTTCCAGCACTTCATCCAGACTGACGCGGCTATCAATCCCGGCAACTCAGGCGGGCCGCTGCTGAACATGAACGGCGAGGTGATTGGCGTCAATACGGCCATCTACACGCAGTCGAACGGCTACCAGGGCATCGGTTTCGCCATGCCGTCGAACACCGTGGTCGACATCTACAACGACCTGATCAGCCCCAGCCACAAGGTGACGCGCGGGTCGATCGGCATTGAATTTCGCGAAGGCCTTTCGGGCGCCGTGAATCGTGTGTACGGCTTCAAGAACGGCGTGCTGGTGAATAAGGTGAAGCCGGGCGGGCCGTCAGACAAGGCGGGACTGAAGTCAGGCGACATTATCGTCAGCATCGACGGGCGCTCGATCAAGGACGGCGACGACCTGGTGAATGAGATTGCCAGCCGCAGGCCGGGCTCGACTGTTCGACTGGGCTACCTGCGCGACGGCAAACAGGCTGACACAACGGTGACCATCGGCGACCGCGACAAGGTGTTTGCCGATTTGGACAACCAGCAGGCTGAAAGCAACCCTGACGAGAAGGGCGATGTTGGCGAAACCAAGCTGGGAATCGTGGTTCACGATGCATCTCCGGCTATCGAAGCCAAGGTAAAAACTCCCGGTGTGGTGATTCAGTCGGTTCGCTCCGGCTCCTTCGCTGACTTGCAGGGGCTTGAGCTTGGCCTGGTGATCACACGCATCAACAAGCAGGCCACGGGCACCAAGGCGCAATTTGATGCCGTTGTGGGCAAGATAAAAACCGGCGACGACGTGGTCTTCGAGATCATCGATCCGCGCCATCCGGATAATGGAATCAACTACCTGGGCGGTACGCTCGAGTAGTGCCCGTAAAAGCGCCGGTTGTGGAATTCCGCGATGGAATTCCACAACCGGCGCACCTTCCCGAATCCCTATACAACTTTGATTCCGGATAGCATTAATTTTGGGCCATGCGGCCTTTTCCGCTAAACTGCTACCTAAGCCGTTCAGTCTTCATTTTTCAAGCAGGTGGAACCAGCGTGTTCACTATTCGAATCAGCGCGGCATTCATTCTCAGTGCGGCAATGACCGCAACGCCCCTGCTGGCCTCGACAACCGCATCAACCACCACTCATCGAAGCACTACTACACACAAAACCACGACCCACCGAAGTACGACCACGAATCGAACAACCTCTACACATCGGAACACAGCGGTTGCTCATGCGGGCAGCTCCCACAGGACCTCAAGGAGCCGCAAGCACAGGCCGCGTGGCCAGCAGGCCATCGATGCTGAGCGCGTGACTGAAATTCAGCAGGCTCTTATCCGCGAACACTATATGAATGGCGAAGCCAACGGCGAGTGGGACGCGGCTACTATAAGCGCGATGCAGAAATTTCAGGCCGATCATGGATGGCAAACCAAGTTGACGCCCGACTCCCGCGCTCTGAAAATGCTCGGACTGGGTCCCGACTACTCCAAAGCCATCAACGCCAAGGACTCATCGTTCGGCGAGCCGCCTCCGGCGAGCACCATTCCTGCAGGACAGTCCGCTGGATTTGCAGACGCGGCGGGCATCAACCGCTGACGGGCCAATAAGGAAGATTGCGCATTTCGATATGTGGTGCGGGGTATAATTTGTGCGCCGGAATTGCACGATGCGCAAACACCAACCTACGCCGCTGATTCTTGCATTCGCAGCATTGATGATTCCCATAAACTTTGCAGCGCTACGCTCCTGCGGCCAGGCCGCAAATCCGGCTGCGCACAAATCCAGTCAATCTGCTTTACAAGGAGGCAGCGCGATGGCCTTTGCCCTGAGGTCAACAGCATTTGAGAATGGCGGCGAGATTGCAAGAAAGTTCAGCTGCGATGGAGCCGACCAGTCGCCCGCATTGAGTTGGGAGAGCGTTCCCGCCGGCGCCCAATCGCTGGCGCTCATCGTGGATGACCCGGATGCGCCCGTCGGAACGTGGACGCATTGGATCATGTGGAATATCTCAGCCGAAGCCACGGCTTTGCCGGAGGGCGTGCCGAAGGTGGAGGTTTTTGATAAGGCACGCCAGGGCTTGAATGACTTCAAGCGTATTGGCTATGGAGGCCCTTGTCCGCCTCCGGGCAAAGCCCATCGGTACTTCTTCAAGCTGTTTGCACTCGATGCAATGCTCGACCTGAAAGCAGGCGCAAGCAGAAAAGAACTGGAGTTTGCGATGAAGGGGCACGTTCTGTCTGAGGCGCAATGGATGGGGAAGTACAAGCGATAATCGACAATATGAACCAATTTGTCGAGAACGAAGTGATTCAAGCGATCTGCTTGCCGGCGTCAGGGCCTACCGACTGGTCGAAGACCGCTTCGACTGTAATGGTTACAACGTGATGCACCGGTGGAAGAGCCTTTGGAACAGCTTTCATTTGTTTGCTCATCTCTTCGAAGAGCGCGCCGGAATTTATGATCTCTGCCGTTCCCTTGATCTGGTATCCCTTGCCCGTTACTGGGTCCGCCACGGTGACAGCAACATTCTTGTTCTCCAATAGATTCCTGCCGGTCTTCAGCGAGAACAGATCGGCGAAGAGGACGTGCTGCTCGTCCAACAACTTAAGAGAACCTTTGGGAGTCAC
>CAWAEU010000062.1:0-67835 GCA_963780975.1 uncultured Acidobacteriaceae bacterium
TAGAAAAGCTCCTTCCGTCCTTTACAGCTACAATTCCGACCTTCATCCCCGGCGTCGTGATGTCCCAGTCCGGCCGGCACTTTTTTGTGACCGTGCGAAGGTCCTGGCGCAACTCCTCCATCGTCGGACGGCCAAAGTACCAGTAACCGTCGTAGACCTTGTAAACAACCAGCCCCGGCTCCAAAACAATCACGTGAGGAATCATCGGATTGTGCTCGGGATCGGTGTATTCGGCAATGTCCAGATCTTTTTGAATCATGCGTCCGGCATCGGATAAAAACGGCCAGTGCGCGCCGACGCCGGAACGGTATTCGTTGGTAGCAAGAATATTGTCCGTAGTGATCGTGACCAGCCGGCAATATCCAACCTCCATCTCCAGGTGCAGTTGGAGCAGCAGTTCAGCCTGCCTTCGGTCCTTGGGACAATACCCTCCGCGGCCAAGCACCAGCACCATCGGGTTCTGTCCCTGCAATTCAGAAAGCTTGCGGCGCTTCGTTGTATGATCATCCAGTTCGTAATCGGGAAACATCGCGCCCGGAACAATGTCGGCTCTCAAGATTCAAAACCTCCTTCGGTTGGGTTATCCGGGCCCACATTGCGGACCCGGATGTATTCCTCAAATGTTATCCGTGGATTCTGCCCATCAAAATTTACCCACGTCAATCACCGCCTGCGCAAATGCTTGCGGAGCCTCTTGCGGCAGATTGTGACCGACGCCGCCGGTGATCAGGCGGTACTCATATTTGCCCGAGAACCTGTTCCGATACGATGTGCTGGGCCCGTGGATTGCGCCGTTGGCGTCGCCCTCCATCGTAATCGTAGGCACGGCGATGGGAGCAAGTGCGGCCAACCGCTTTTCCAGCTCGTCATATTTCCGCTCGCCGTCGGCCAGACCCAGCCGCCAGCGATAGTCGTGCATCACAATGTCAACATGGTCGGGATTGTTGAAAGACGCTGCTGAGCGCTCGTATGTAGCATCGTCGAAATTCCACTTTGGCGAAGCCTGATGCCAGATGAACTTGTTGAACTGGTCGAGGTATTTCGCATAGCCGGCCTTGCCGACCGGAGTGGCGAAATAGTACTGGTACCAAAACAGAAACGCAGGCTCGGGTGGCAAGGGCGTCTGATTGCCCTCCGGGGTGCTGATCAAATAGCCGCTGACAGAAACGATCCCCTTGCAGCGTTCCGGCCAAAGCGTCGCCATAACGTCCGCCGTGCGCGCGCCCCAGTCAAAGCCTCCCACGGAGGCTGTCTGGATCTTGAGCGCATCCATCAGAGCGATGATGTCGAGGGCCACAGCGGATTGCTGCGCATTCCGAAAGGTCTCAGTCGAAAGAAAGCGCGTCGTTCCATAACCACGCAGAAACGGAACAATTACTCGATAACCCTTCGCAGCCAACAACGGCGCGACATCGACAAAGCTATGAATGTCGTAGGGCCAGCCGTGCAGCAGAATCACTGCGGGACCATCCGCCGGCCCATCTTCTGCGTAGCCAATATTGAGCAACCCTGCATCGATCTGCTTCAACGGGGCGAACGAAGTATTCGTCCCTGCCGCAATCGCGGGCGCTACTGCCGGTTGCGCCTTGCCGGATGAGAAGAAATGCCTTCTCCTGATAATTTGCGTGTCGCCAGCAGCGCCGCTCCAGCAGATAACCCGGTCACGGCAAATTCACGACGTGAAATTCCCTTCGATTCTGTTTGCTTCATCATGATCTCCTTTTTCGCCGTGCATTTTTTTGATTGCACCGGTGGCGACGAGCGCATCACACCGGAAGCGTGGGGAGAAACAGTTGGACGATGGTATAAGCGATACCTTCGTATCAGTCGATGCGCCAGGCGGCGTTCGATCATGCAGCGCGACGGTCAGCCGATATGCCCGACCTGCGCCGAGAAAGAGATCGTGCTTTCTTGCCAATCTCGACTTATCTTGTCTAGGTGGACTATCCGTTAGCCCGGAATCCCCTGCATTTCATCCAGGATGCAAAACAATATATCACCGGTTTTTATCGTTCGCGAACTTTATTTTGCATCCATATTATTAATTTCTATAACTACAAACTTAGTCTGTACCGCTCGTTCCTCACGCTACGGCAATCCTGCATCTCGGCAACCGAAAAAATCTTCATCGTATCCATACTAGCGAAAATCAGAACTCAACTCGCGCCTGAAACGCAATCATGCGCGGCGAACTGTCCCCGCCCAGCCCCACCCCCAGCAGTCCCGTCGGCGGCGAAACGGTGCTCTCCAGCGTGCCGAACTTCGCAGGAATATACTCTCCCGGCACTCCAGCCTCCACATTGCTGGGCAAAGCAAAGTTCGCATGATTGTAGGCGTTGAAAAACTGCGTATCGAAACGCAACAAGATTCCTTTCGTAATCGGAAACTTCTTCGTCACGTAAATATCTGAGTAAGTAAAGCGCGGTCCACGCACCGTATTGCGCCCCGAATCTCCAAATTGACAGTTCGCAGCCGAATCGCCTCCCGTGCAAGCCCCCGTCGTCGGATCGACCACCGAAACAAAAGCCTCCGGGTTCAGCCACTGCTTTGTCCCTGCCACAGTCACTCCGGAATAATGCGTCTTCAAGTAGACAGGCACACCTGCAACCCGTCGCGCAAACTGCGGCCCACTGCCTTGAAAAATCCCGTTGCCGTTCGCCGTGTAAGGCTGGCTCAATACCGTAAACGGAAGTCCGCTATGAAGAAACGCCGTCTCTGAAAACGACCACCCGGCGAAGAGATCTCGCCGCATCGCATGGGTAGACGAATAAGGAATCTGGTAAATCCCGAACGCCGAAATGTTATGCCGCACGTCATAGTCACAGTCTCCATACTGGCGTCTAAGTTCCCCCGCCAGCGGCGCAAGAATTCCCTGCGTTGAAAATGACAGCAGCCCTCCATTCGAAACTTCATCCAGACAATGACTGAAGGTATAGTTTCCGCGCAGAGTCAAGCCGCCGAACTGCTCAGTAATATTCGTCTGCAATCCTGAATAATTGCTGCTTGCTTCGGTTTGAAATTCGTTCACGCTGCCGAATCTTTGATCGAGCGGCTTCTGGTATGCAAACGGTGCAAAGCATCCATCGCATACAGTCTGGTAGCCGTTCAACTCCACCTGATAGGGTTCATGCACGCCGCGCGTGCCAACATAATCAGCTCGCACCGCCCCATGCGCTCCCACTTTCTGTTCAATCCCAAAGTTATATTGGTAGTAGTAAGGAGTCTTCAGCCTTCCACTGGGAAATGTATTCATGCTCACAGCCAGCGGACAAGTTGGCGCCCCCACTGCAATTCCGGCGCAAGGCGCTCCACCAGCGCTGAAAACCGACTGGAAGCTCTCGTCGGCATTGCTGGTCGCATCCACCGCGCTGCCACTTACGTCCGGCGCAATTCCCACTCCTCCCACCTGCCCTCCTATCCCGCCCACAAAAGTAGGAGAGTAAGGAGCATTGGTCGCGGCCAAATCACCGATCTGCGCCGGAATAATGTCGTTGAAGACGCCGAATCCTGCATGCAGTACATTCCCATGCATCACCTCGTAAGCCGCGGCCACACGCGGCTGCCACACCAGCACGGGCGTTGCCGGAAACAGTCCGCGCATGCTGGTTTCAATAACCTGGTTCAATGGTTGATTTGTCTCATGCGGCATATCTAGAAACGACCCCGCCGGCCGCGCAAACAACCCTTGCTGATTCACAGGATTGGTATTCCACGTAACCCGCATCCCGGCGGTCAGCGTTGCGCGCGCCGTAGGTTTGTAAGTGTCCATTGCATACATATCCAAATTCCCTGCCGCCACTCGTTCCTTTAACGCAATGGGAAATGTCTGGCTGGCCGTATAACTCGCCCCATAAGTGAACTGCGCGAGATCGTTATAGACGACGTTCGGTACAACGCCCTCGCCTAGGTCATAGTCGCTTACGTCTATGCGCCGCGTATTAAGCCCGAACTTATACGTATTTTTCCCTCGCGTCCAGATCAGATTGTCGTTAATCTGCCATTGCGTCACCTTGCGCCCCTGGGGATAGGTGTTGTCATTGCCTCCAATGGTTGTAAATGGGGCATTGTTGGTGCCCGCCGCTAGCACAATGGGAAAGCTCTGCAAGACCTGAGCGTAGTTCTTCGGCTCGAAGATGCTCGAATACCAGCTCGCGCCGGGATTGAACTGGTTCACCAGTGTCGGACTGAACACATGTGTGTAGCCAACCACCAAAGTCCGCTGCGGCTGCGGTGAGTAAGAGTTGAACATGGAATTGATTGCATCGGTATAAGCAGCCTGCAAGCCCGTGTCCTGCTGAAAGCGGTACCAGACACTGTTGTTTTTGTCGATGGTGTGGTCGATCTTCACCACCAGAAGATTCTCGCTGTCGCTGTTGGTAAGCGATACCTGCCGTTGATTCGCGCAGCCGCTTCCACTAAAAAGGTTGCCGCTCGTCTGCGTTCCCAAAATAATATTCCCGCTCGCATCCAGCGGGCACGAACTCACTGGAACCGGTGTCCCGGCCGTACTGCTGTAGAGGTTGAACATCGACTGATAAAACGAAACTTCGTTCGGCTGCGCAGGCAGCACGATTCCCGTGATCGGATCTATCCCGCCCAGTGGCAATTGGCTGAGCACATATTGCTGATAAGCCGGAGTAGGTACAACAACCTGCGAAACCAGTGGCAACGAAATCCGGATTCCCTCGTAGTGTGCAAAGAAAAATAACTTGTCACGCCGTATAGGTCCGCCCACACTTACTCCAAACTCATTTACCGTCGAGCGCGGCTTCTTGGCGATGTTACCCGGCGTGTCGTTGGCATGAAGAAAATAATTCTCAGCATTCTCGAGCGAGCCATTCCATAACTCGTAGAAATCGCCATGAAACCTGTTACTCCCTGACTTGGTGAAGTAATTCACCTGCGACGCGCCATATCTTCCCTGATCCACCGAATCGGAATTCGTATTGACGGTCGCTTCCTGCAGCGCATCCAGTCCAATCACAAGGTTCGTCGAAAGCCCGATGTTCAGTCCCAGCCACGGATCGTTGGTGTCGTAGCCGTCCAAGATATAGCCGTTCGAAGTCGCGGGCAGCCCGTTGAATTCCACATTTCCATACCCGCCGGGAGCCTTTGCGTCATTCGAGGAGCCGGCTGTATTCATCAGCGCTCCGGGTGAAAACTGAACAATATAGGTTAAATCCTGTCCGGGGTTGGGAAGGCTCGCGATCGTCTTGCTTTCCAGCACCGTCGTGGTATTCGGATTCTCCAGGCTCAGCATCGCCTGTTGTGCCTTCACCTCAATGTTCTGCGTCGTTGAAGACAATGTCAGGGTAAGGTTCAGAGTCACCGTGCGCCCCACTTCAACTTGAACCGGAGCCGAACTCTGTTCCGCAAATCCTTTAGCGCTTACCGCTACCGTATAAGTGCCCGGATTCACCTGCGAAAATAAATACCGCCCATCCCCGTTAGTTACTCCTGTACGGGTCGCCTTAGTATCCACATTGATTGCCGTAACTGCCGCATTGGGCAGCACCGCGCCAGTTGAATCCGTAACACTCCCTGAGATAGCGCACGATGTCCCGCTTTGCCCTGCTAAAAAAATCGAGTTAACCATAATTAATATCGAAATACAAAGTAGGCTCGGCCGTATTGTCCGCACATATTGCAACTAATCCCTCCGGGGGAAGATAAGAAGTTATCGGCCCATCGCCGTTTCAACCAGCAGCCATATATTCAGCCCCGCAATCAGAGCCGCCGTAAACCACGCCAGCCCTTGCAGCCAGCGCCCATTCACAAACTCACCCATCTTTTTTCTGCTGCCGGTAAATATCACCAGCGGCACCACCGCAAAACTCAACTGCAATGACAAAATCACCTGGCTCAAAATCAGCAGCTTTTCCGTCCCCTGCTCGCCGGTAATGGCAACCACAATAATCGTCGGAATAATAGCCAGTGTCCGCGTAATCATCCGTCGCAGCCACGGAGAAACCCTCAGGTGGATGAACCCCTCCATCACCACCTGCCCGGCCAGCGTTCCGGTAATCGACGAGTTCTGCCCGCTTGCCAGCAACGCCACGGCAAACAGCGTGCTCGCCCCCGCCGCGCCCAGCAGCGGGCTCAGCAGCTTATACGCATCCTGAATCGCCGCAACCTCATAAAGCCCACGGCGATTAAACACCGCCGCCGCCACAATCAAAATCGCCGCATTCACAAACAGAGCCACCGTCAGCGCCAGCGCCGAGTCAATGTTAGCCATAAAGATGGCTTCACGCTTGCCCTCCGGCGTCCGCTTATAGCGCCGGCTCTGCACAATCGACGAATGAAGATAAAGATTGTGCGGCATCACCGTCGCACCCAATATACCAATCGCGATATAGAGCATCGCCGGATTGGTCACAATCGCCGTCGATGGAATAAAAAGATTCTTCAGCACCGGCCAGTAGTCGGGCTTCGACAAAAACATCTGCACCCCGAACATCCCGATAATGGTGACGATCAGCGTTATTACCAGCGCCTCAACATAGCGGAAGCCCCACTTCTGCATCAGCAAAATCAGCAGCACATCCAACCCGGTAATCAGCACTCCATAAAAAAGCGGAATATGGAACATCAGGTTCAACGCAATCGCCGAGCCGATTACCTCCGCCAAATCGCAGGCCGCAATCGCAATCTCCGCGCCCACCCAGAGCATAAAGCTCACCCAGCGGCTATAGCTCTCGTTGCAAAGCTGCGCCAGGTCCCGCTCCGTGGCCACGCCCAGTTTCAGGCTCAGGCTCTGCAGCAAGATCGCCATCAAATTCGAAGCCATGATCACGAACAGCAGCGTGTAGCCGAATCGCGACCCGCCGGCAATGTCCGTAGCCCAGTTGCCGGGGTCCATATAGCCCACTGAAATCAGAAATCCCGGACCCAGAAATCCCAGCAGCCGCCGCCAGTAAATCGGCGACCGCGAGATGCGCACCGACGAATGCACCTCAGGCAATGAGGGCTCAATGGGCTCGGTAAAGACTGTGACTTCCGTTGACATAGGGAATTGAAGCGATCTAAGGGATCACTCAACCTAAGTATGCCACAGATAGTTAATGATGATTAACTATATTTCTTATATTTAATTACCTTGTAATCTCCGGCCGCAGCCAAACCGCCTCCGCCGCCGGCCTTCCCAAAATGGAATTCCCCGTAGGTAGCTCAATCAAAACGGTTTGATCGTAGTTCTGGGTCAGAACCCGCAATCTCTGCCCCGGTCCAATCCCCGTCCGATGCAGAAAAAGCAGCAGCTTCGGGTCCCGCTCCTGAAGGCTGGCCACGGTATATCGCCCGCCCTCCGCAGCCTCTGAAAGAGGCGTCTCCCCGCGCTCTTTCCGCTGTGCCGGGCTCTCCGGCAGCACCGCGTTCCCGTGCGGACAAGCCCCGCCCGCCCCCAGTTTTTCTCTCAATTTTGTTTCGAACGCCGGCGAAACCGCATGCTCCAGCCGCTCTGCCTCTTCGTGGATCTCGTACCACTCCATGCCGAAGACCTCGCTCAGCATGCGCTCAATCAGGTGATGCCGCAGCGCCGTCCGGTAGGCCGTCTCCCGCCCCGCCGCCGTCAGCCGAACAATCCCGTCCGCGTCCACCTCTGCAAACCCGTCCCGCTTCAGCCGCTTCAGCGCCATGGTCACCGCCGGTGCCGACACCTCAAGCCAGTGCGCAAGCATCGCCGGAATCACCTGGTGCCCCTCGGCCTCAGCCTCAAGAATGGCCTTCAGGTAGTTCTCTTTCGAAACGTGAATCGAATCTTTCATCGTTAGCCTGCAACTAGTCTATATGCCCAACACTTTGTAGCGCCGGTCTCCTGACCGGCTGTAGCGCGGGCGTCCACGCCCGCGCTCATCCCACCGAACAACTGCCAAATCACAAAATCCGGGCGCCGGCAAGCAAATAACCTTCGTCTTACACGTGCAATACATTTGTCTTACGCCCGCAAAACATTTGTCTTACACTCGTAAGACTACGTAAGACAAAACCATTTCGCACCCCAGCCCGTCCCACACACTGTCTTACAGCGCTGAGCTTCGCTTCTCAAATTTTGAGTTCAGCCCTCAGTCTGCCGCAGGTGCCTGCCACAACTCCACCCGGTTCCCCTCCAAATCCCAAATCCACGCAAATCGCCCATACTCATGATCATCCCGCTTCGGGTCGATGCGCACTCCCGCCGCCTCCAACTGCTTGAGCAGCCCATCCAGATCGTCCACGCGAAAATTCACCATCGTCTGCTGAGCATCTTCACCAAAGTATTTTGAGTCCAGCGGAAAATGCGCAAACACAGTCATCCCCGCCGACTCCGGCCCATCAAAAGCCAGCGTGCCGCCGCCCTGATCGGGAATGCCCAAATGCTCCGCATACCACGCCGACAAAGCCTTAGGATCACGCGCCTTCAAAAATACCCCTCCCACTCCAATCGCCTTCCCCATCGCTACTCCTCCTGCCGGATCATCTCTTCGAGTTTTGGTTTGTGCTTGGCCTCGCGGCCCGTGCGTGGCTCAGTCGATAGCACGCGCGCCGGCTTCGGCTGCCCCACCCGCTCCCGCGCGTTGGCCTTCACCGCCTTCGTTGCCGAAAACCGTCCTGGCTTGCGTTTCTTCATGGCAAGCATGAGTATGGAATAAATTGAGCCGGAGCGAAAGTCCTATCGTCAGGGTTCAGATTCCGGCCAAGCGGAGAAAAATGGAAGAGCGAGATTTTTTCAACGAGACCACCGAGCTAAGAACTCACAACCTCACCTGCCCCAAGTGCGGCCAGCCCGGCGAATACAAGGTCACCTGGGTAGTGCGCCGCAAGCGCCCGCAACTCCCCCGCGGAGCCGACGAGCGTGACCGCGCCCGCTTCGCCAAAGCCCAGTCCTATATGGTGCGCCGCGACGACAAGCTCTCCTGCATCAACGTCCGCTGCCGCAAGCCATTCGAAATTACCCAGTTGCAATCGCTGGCTTTTCTCTCGGAGTAAACCGGGCGTCGCGGTCTTCGCTATCCGCGCGCTGGCCCATCAAGCCGCGCTCATCACCATTGCACCCCAGGGTACAGGCTTGGTACGCGGAAGGCCCGATAAAGGCTCGTTCCCGTAACATGCATGTTCCACACCGTTTGCGCACTGTTGTCTTGGGTCACTTCGTATACCTCGGAGCCGACTCCAAGGCCTCCAACTCCGCAAAGATCGTACTCCACGTTCCCATTTGCAAGCTGTTCCGCATTGCCGCCAAAAAGGCTGTAGAGATTGGTCGGCAAAATTTGATGGAAAGTAAACGTAGCCGTCTTCGCGCTCTCGTTAATCTGCCACACCGGAACCGTCGTGTAGAGGCACGGAGGCTCTCCAGTGGTCCCGCAGACAACACCCGTGGGAAAGATTCTGTCATCTCCATTGTCCATTAAGCCAAGACTGAAGACGCCAGTGGTATTCGCACTGAAGAACGAGGGGCCGTGCTGCGC
The DNA here is from genome assembly GCA_963780975.1 of uncultured Acidobacteriaceae bacterium. Taxonomy (GTDB): domain Bacteria; phylum Acidobacteriota; class Terriglobia; order Terriglobales; family Acidobacteriaceae; genus Telmatobacter. Next base: position 9,447 of record CAWAEU010000062.1, read on the forward strand.
ATACTCCCAGTCGGTTGGATCCGTTCCACCCACAAGCGTAAAGTCCCCTCCCTCTCCCAGGTGCCATATTATGCTGCCGTCTCCTGTGCCGTTGGCATAGTTCACCTTCACCACCCAGTTCTGATGGCGAAGCGAAACAAGAATATTGCCGTCGTCCGGCGAGTAGATAATGGCGTTTGTATGCGTCCAGTCAGGAAACATGTAGGGGTGACGGTTAGGGTCGAGGTGGTTGAATTCATTCCAAGCCCAAACCGGTTGCAGATTCTCGTCCAGATCCACAATCACGTCACCCAACACTGTGGTCGGACCGGTCGCCAGTGGCGGCGTGGTAGTGGGAGACAGCACCATTGTTGTGTTCGCAAGCACCAGCCAATGGCCGTTGGGCAGGGGCTCGACGTCATGGTGGAACGTATCCAGCGTTACATCGCACTCGGCGCAACTGGCAAGGGCCAGTTCTGCGTTCAAGTCGTTCATGGTGATCTCGCGCACGGTGTCTCCCGCCAGGTTTACCTCACGCATCTCGTTGATGGTTCCTGCCGGAATTGGCGCTGTCAGCGGGTTGTTTGAATTGGCGCCAATCGTCATGAGGAAATCCCCGTCCGGAAGCACTTTGACGCCGTCAATAAAGTTCAGTGTTGTATTGCCTGGATCGGCATACGTCCACAGGATGTTGCCCGAAAGATCGGTCGCAATCACGCCTGTCACACCGCCCAAAAGAGGATTTACCAGTTCCACCCCAGGCTGCGGTGTCATCCCCGCCGGCGTTGTCGTCGTCACCGTCATCCGCATGTTGGCCGGCACAGCATTCGTAGTAAATGTGTGGTCTATGTCATTTGCAACGATGCCGTTTGTAAACGTTACGGCGGCCTGCATGTGATACGCGGTGGAGCCTAGCATACCGGCTACGAAGATGTTTACCTGGCCGCCCGCGGACGCAGTTGACTGCGACCATGTGGTCAATCCATAGCTGGTGGTTGTGCCAAAGTTGATGGTCACACTCCCGGGGAAGGGCAACGTAATGGAATATAGCGCCACCTGGGGATTGTTGGTGGCCGTGACCGTCCCGGCGGCCAGAGTGGGCAGAAATGCCTGTGATGGCCACCGTTTGTGGAGTTCCCGCAGTCACGTTCCCGAGGCCAAGGTTCAATGTGGCATTCTGTGATGCCGGCGCGGACGCAGTCGTCGGTGTGTAATTCAACACCATGGCACAATTGGCCCCCGCCGCAAGTTGCAGGCCGCAGGTTGTGCCACCGGCGATTGAGTAGCTCGTGTCTCCGCTCAGTGCCGGGCTCAGGGTAAGCGCCGCCAAACCCGTGTTGGTTACCGTCACAACCGTATTGGTCAGCGTATTGTTGACCAGGTTGTCTCCAAAATCAAATGCAGTCGCGCTCAAGGTGGCCGTGGTCATCGGAATGCCAACCGTCAAAGACGAGGCGGCCATTTGCGTAAGTGCGCCTGAAGTTCCGGTTATTGAAATGCTTACCGTGCCAGGTGCAGCCGTTGGAGACGCGGATATGCTGAATTCGCCCAGCGTGCCGGGGGTCAGTGTCAGGCTCGTCGGTGTAGCCGTCACGCCTGCGGGTAGAGATCCGATGCTAACTGTGACGGTTCCGCTGAAGCCGTTGAGCGCAGTAGCCGTAACACTGAGAGTTTGCGCGGCGCCGCCTGGGACCACCGAAATCGTCGATGGACCCGCAACGAGAGAAAAATCGGGGTTGATTGTGACGCCACAACCAACAGCCGCGGCGCAGGGAAGAAGCAGAATGCTCCAGAAAAAAAGCTGCGATCTCATATCGTCTCCGGGGGAATTGAAGTTTTATAGCAGAGGAAAGTGGAGACTGAAGAAGGAGAACCATTCTGTTTAAATGGCGATTTTTCACGATTGAGAATCGCTTGAAATTCCTTCTGAAGCCCTAAAATCCATCTCAGTATACGGGCAGAGTGCGCTTTTGCAAAAAATTTTTGGGTAATTTCTGAACGGCGCGCCCCGGCGAGCTCGTCGGCCGATTGCGCCTAAGTCACAATTTTTAAGCTCGCGCTTTTTGGGCAAATTTTCCTCTTTTTACTGCGTTCTCGACAGCTCGGAAAGCATCGTCGTTTCTTTAACTTCTTAGGCAACCGCCCTCCGGCAGTAGAATCAAAGCTATACTTCCCCCCATCCCGCACACCCCTGGAGGCAGGCGTGCCCAACCTCGATCTTCGAGGAGAAGCCATGCTTATTCCAGCCCGTTTTCAGCTCCGCCGTTCAACCTTAATCGCCTTGGCATGCATCGCTCTGCTGGCAGCCTGCCACAGTCAAAGTCCCACGCCAACTCCTACCGCCGATCTAAAACCCATCGATCTTCCCAAACCGCAGATCTCCGCCGGCATGCCCCTGATGCAAGCCCTCGCCCAGCGCAAAACCACCCGCGCCTTCCGCGATCAGCCGCTCCCATTGCAAACGCTCTCCAACCTCCTATGGGCGGCCTTCGGCGTTAATCGTCCCCGCACCGTCAAGCCGGGACTCGGCCGCACCGCTCCCTCAGCCATGAACAGCCAGGACATTGAGATCGATGTGCTCCTCGCCAACGGAGTCTACGTTTACGATGCCGAGGCCAACCGCCTGCGCCCGTTTCTCTCCGGCGACCTGCGCGGCAAAATCAGCCCGGAGCCGGCCGCGCACGCCGCCGTAACCCTGGTCTACGTAGCCGCCGCCAAAGACGATTACGCCCAGGTCGATACCGGCTTCATCGGCCAGAACGTCTACCTCTTTGCCGCCTCCGAGGGGCTGAACGCCTGGTTTTATACCTTCCACGCGCAGGACGTGGCCAAAGCCCTGAATCTGCCCGCCGACAAGCGCGCCCTCTATGCCCAATCCGTCGGCTATCCGCCGCAGTAACGCACGCGGCAGAATCTTTGAGCCGCAATGGCCGCAGCCGGCCGCCCTGCCGTTCAACTGGCGCTGCCCCCGCGCCCTGTGATTGAATCGAAGATGAAACCGGCCGCAACCCGCAGGCCTGCAAAAAATTAATCGGCGCGGCCCGCCCAAAAAATGGAGAGACAAATGGCAAATTCCCTGCTTCCCCCCGAAGAACGTCACCTCACCCCCGACCAGGTTGAGGCGCTCGACAAGCGGCGCGACCTCGGCCACACCCTCCTGGTCATCGCCGGACAGTTCGCCGTCATCGCCACCATCCTGCTGCTCTGGGTTGGCCAAGACCTCACTTACTCGCCCGGTTGGGCTCATCCCATCTTCTATTACTTCATCATCGCCCTGGCCATCATCGCCGTCTTCGGCATCGCAGGCGTTCTGTTGCGCCGGGGAACGCCGCGGATCGACTAACCCCGCTCCACTGCTCCGGCGTCCTCAAACGCAAAAATATTCGCAACCGCGAAATTGAACCGGCGTTAGTATGCACTCGTACCCATCTTGTGCAAGAATTGCCTGTATACATTCCACCCTATGGGCCCGCAAAGATGAACGAGTCGGAAAACCGCATCCCGCTCGCAGATCTGCTTGTCTTCCACCAGTTGACGCGCTCGCTTACCTCGAGCTTCGACCTGGATACCATCCTGCGCACCATCCTCGAACACATGGAACGCATCATGCAGGCCGAGCTGTGGACCCTGCTTATGCTCGACGAAACCACTCACGACCTCTACTACGCCATCGCCGCCGGCGGTGAACATGAAGCTCTTCGCGGCCTCCGCGTCAAGGCGGGCGAAGGCGTAGCCGGCTGGGTTGTCGAGCACGGCGAAACCCTCATCGTCGGCGAAGCCGAGCACGATCAGCGCCTCATCAGCGAGCAGGCCGCCAAGCCCGGCCGCGTGCGCTCGGTCATCGCCCTGCCCCTGCGCGGGCGCAAAGGAACCCACGGCGTAATCGAAATCTTCAACCCCCGCGCCGAGCAGATGACCGACTCAACCATCGCCTACCTGCACATCCTCGCCGACCACGCTGCCATTGCCATTGAAAACGCGCGCGACGTTGCCCGTATCCAGCAGCTCAGCATAACCGACGACTGCACCGGCCTCTACAACGCCCGCCATCTTTACGACGTGCTCAGCCGCGAACTGGAGCGCGCCCGCCGCCAGCGTCTCCCCGTCAGCCTCGCATTCCTCGACCTCGACCACTTCAAGCTGGTCAACGACGAGCACGGCCACCTGGTTGGCAGCGAGCTTCTCGCCAAAACCGGCCAGCGCCTACAGCAGCTCAGTCGCAAGCAGGACTGGTGTTTCCGCTACGGCGGCGACGAATTCGTCATCATGCTCCCCGAAACCAACGCCCAGGACGCCATGGCCCTCGCCTCTGAAATGCTCCGCGCCCTGATGGAAACCCGCTTCAAAATGAAGAACGGAGTCAAGCTGAAAGTCAGCGCCAGCGTGGGCCTGGCAACCGGCCCCTCCGACGGCGCCACCGTCCACAACATCATCGGCGCCGCCGACGCCCGCATGTATATGGTTAAAATGAGCGGCAGAGGCCAAGTCCGCGACTCGTAAGGCAATAACCAAAACTTCATAATCGCGCCGGAGGCGGTCGCCGCGGCGACATTGTTAGCCCCGCGTCCGCCGCGGCGGACGTGGGGAAAGGGATTTCATAAGTCGATACGGAGTCCCGTAGGGACGGTGCAACAACAATATTTATTTAGGAACAAATAGCCACACCACCAGTCTAACAACGAACCCGCCTATTCGTCCTCGTCCCGCGGCTTAACGGTAATCTGATCCCCAGCCAGCCTCTCCAACTGATTTCGCCAGTCTAGCCCCTCAACAAAACTTTTTGACTCCCGCCAATTCGTCTCCACAATCACGTGCAGCTCCAAGATAAACCCGCATTCCCAGCAGCGACTCAATCTGCCGCCGCGCTTTCGTCCCAATCTCCTTCAGCTTCGCGCCACCCTTGCCGATCAAAATCGCCTTCTGCCCCTCGCGCTCGCAATAAATCGCCGCCGCAATACGCGTTAACGGCGCGCGCACCGGCTGCTTTTTATTCTTCGCAGATGCCGCAACCTCCGGCTCCTCGAACCGCTCAATCACCACCGCCGAAGCATAAGGAACCTCTTCGCCCGTCTCCACCAAAATGCTCTCGCGAATCAACTCCGCAACCATAAACCGCTGCGGCTGATCGGTGTACTGGTCCTTCGGGTAGTACCGTTCCCCCGTCGGCAAAACGTCAATAATCTTCTCCACCAGCAAATCCAGCCCGTCCCGCTTCCGCGCGCTCACCGGAATAATCTCGGCAAACTTATACCGCCGCGTCAGCGCATCGATCATCGGCAGCAGTCGATCCTTCGGCACCAGATCAATCTTGGTCAGCACCAAAAAAACCGGGCAATCAATCTTCCGAATCAACCCAAACAAAAACTCATCCTCACTAGCCCAGTTAGTGCGCTCATGCCTGGGCGCACATGGGGATGGACCGACATCACCACAGAACCGGGTGCCCCTGGTCCCTTGCTGCTGTTGAGCTTAACAATTTAGAACCGGGTGCCCCTGGTCCCTCGCTGTTGGGGACCAGGGATCCCGCATGGCATCACCATCCGACACGTTCCCACCAACCTCCTCCAACTGCACTCTCCGCGTAGCATCCATCAGCACCAGCACCAAATCCCGCGTCTCCAGCGCCTCATAAACCTCCTGCAGCATCCGCCGGTCCAGATGCGATCCCGGCTTATGCACCCCCGGCGTATCCACAAAGACAATCTGCGCCGCCCCATGCACGCCCTTCTTCGTGCAACCTCCACCACCCCGGCGATGCGGTTCCGCGTAGTCTGCGGCTTGGCCGAGACAATGGCCACCTTCTCGCCCGTCAAGCGCATTCAGCAGCGTGCTTTTCCCGGCATTCGGCCGGCCCAATATCGCAACAAATCCAGATTTCAAAGGGATTTTGTACTCCTGCCTTCTATTATCGCGGATTCCCGATTCTTGCTATCATCGCCCTTAATGAGTCGCGGCCAAACCGAGCGCCTCATCCTCCGCCCTCTTAGATCGCCGACGCGGTCAGATTCAGGCCCTCTTCCCTCACTGGGAAATCGTTCGCTACCTACTCAACCGCGTCCCCTGGCCCTACCCATCCGACGGCGCTCTCCAATTTCTCCGCGACATCGCGCTCCCCCAGATGGAGCGAGGCGAAGCCTGGCACTGGACCTCCGCCTGCGCAACGCCCCCTCTCAAATCATCGGCTTCATCAGCTTGACCAGAGAGAAAGAAAACCAATCGCGGATTCTGGCTCGCGCTGCCCTGGCATGGTAAAGGCTTGATGACCGAAGCCTGCGCCTGGGCCAACGATTATTGGTTTGAGACCTTAGGCTTCCCCCTCCTGCGCGTCTCCAAAGCCGCCGCCAACCAAACCTCGCGCCGCATCTCACAGAAGCAGGGAATGCGCCTCGTAGGGACAGAAGAACGCGACTACGTAAGCGGCCGCCTCCCCGCAGAAATCTGGAGATCACTGCAGTAGAGTGGCGCGACTGGAAAGCACGCCAGAATTGTTCATAGAATTATTTCAATGCCCATTCGATACTGGTCTAGCCGACTCCACCGCCGGCGGAAAAACCCTCAACCGCTCCACGCGCCGCCCGGTAGAAGCAACCACCTCCATGCGCATGCCCACAGGCTCCAGCAGCACCACCTCGCCTGCCAGCGGAATCCGCCCTTCAATCTCGCTAGCCAACCCGCCCAGCGTAGTAGCCTCGTACTCATCCCCCGACTCCACCGGCTCGCCAAACAAATCCGCCAGCTGATCCACGGCAAAACTCCCCGGAACCAGCCAAACCCCATCCGCCTCGCGCTGCGGCTCTTCCACAGCGACTTCCACCTCGTGCTCGTCGCGGATGTTGCCCACAATCTGCTCCAGCAAATCCTCAATCGTCACCAGCCCGGCCACGCCGCCATACTCGTCAATCACAATCCGCATGTGCTGCTTCTCGCGTTGCATCTCCCGCAGCAGCTCGTAGCCGCGCTTGGTCTCCGGCAAAACGCCGCCGCGCGCTTGATCGTGGCCACCGTCCGCGTGCGCGCTTCCTCGTCCGAATCTGCAGCAGGTCGTGCGCAAACGCAATCCCGGTCACGTTGTCCAGCGACCCCGCATAAACCGGCACGCGCGAAAAATTATGCTCACGCAGTTGCACCAGAAACTCCTCCAGCGTAATCGACTCCGGAACCGCAAAAACCTCCGGCCGCGGCGTCATCACCTCTCGCACCAGCTTGTCGCCAAACTCCACTGCTGAGCGCACCAGGTCCAGGTCGTTCTCTTCCAGAATTCCTTCTTCTTCGCCCGCCTCCAGCAGCGCCTCCACATCCACAGCTGCCTCTTCTTCCGCCGTAACCGGCTCCTCCGCCAGCGCCGCCACCGAAAAAAGAAGCGCACAAAAACCGTAATCGGGGTCATCAGCCAAAGCAGCAGCCGGATCGGCCAAACCAGCCGTCTCACCCATCGTCCCCTGGTGCGGTTAAACAGCAGCGAAGGCAAAAGCTGATTGCAAAAAACAACCACCAGCGCCACGCCCAGCACCGCCTGCGCAATCTCCGCATAAGTCGGCCGCGCCAGCCGGGGAGCGCGATCGAACAGCACCGCCCCAAACTCCAGCGCAATAATCCCCAACGTCAGTTGCTGCAACACCGCCGCGCTGATCGCCGCATGTTCCCGGCTAAGTCCCAGTTGCGGCTCAATCAATTCCTCCCACGCATCAAGGTTCTCTTCAATCTCGCGCGCAAGAATCTTCCCAAACTCCGCATAAACGCGGCTAATGTAGCTGGCCAGCGTCTCCACCGCCGCCAGCACCAAAACCATCGCAATCGCAAGCCAACTCATCGCCGTTTACCTTTCGCCGCGCCGGCCCGCTCAATCAACCCCATCGGCAACCCCAACCTACCACGCAGCAGCCGTTCCCGCCGCGCCATCTGCCCCTCATCCGCCTCATGATCGCCACCAGCCAGGTGCAGCAGCCCATGCAAAATCAGCACCTTGATCTCCGTCGCGAGCGAGTGTCCCTGCTCCGCGGCCTGCCCCAGCGCGGTAGTCACGCTGATCGCCACGTCTCCCGCAATCCCCTCCGCGGACGAACCTGGAATGGAGCCTCCGGCCGGAAACGACAGAACATCCGTAGCCTTATTCTTCCCCCTGAACCGCCTATTCAAATCCCGAATCGCCGCATCGGTAGTCAGCAGCACAGTCACCTGCCCCTTCAGCCGCACAGCCTCCTGCGCAGCCGTCAGAAACCGCGCCAGCGTCCGCGCCGAAGGCAACTTGAATTCAGAAGATTTATTGAGAGCGCCACGCGCAGACCCCCGTGTCGCTGAAGTAGCCTTCAGCGCAGGGTCTGGGTCCAAATCTGGGTCGAGAAGAATCATCGTGCTCGGATGCACAATTTGCGCGGCTCCGGTAGCTCTCATTCTACGCGGGAACGTCGCGCCCCACCTCACTCATTATTAATCCTGAGTTTCAAATTCAATCTTGTCTTTCGAACCGTATTGAGCTGTGTAACCACAATGGCATGTGATCGCAGTCAGTGGAATTACGTACACGGGGAATTTGTCTTTTACAAATTCTTCCAAGTCTCCTAGGATGATCGGCGTTTTACACCGACCACATTTCACACCGAAATGTTTCGACATCATTCCTCCCATCTAAGCCCCAAAATGGCGAGTTGGCTGCTTTCAATTAGCGAGCCTTAACTTTCGCATTAGGTTGGCAGAAGCAATTTTGTATTCCTCACTTTGCGTCGCATCAGTGTTCCCGCACCCCACCCTTAGTTTGTCGAACTCATTCAAGAGTTCGTCTCCGGAAAAGGTAATTTCCTTTTTATGGGCACAAACACCCCCGTTATCCCGGCGGCTCACCTGGCAGTTCATGCAGAGTACCTGATACCCCGTGGGATAACCGTCCAAGCGAAGTCTGCGGTAAATATGATGACCACCTTGGTATCTGTTGCCGAAGAACTTGGCCCTTTCTGTGTTACCACCACCTTCGATGTGATCAAGGCTCAGAAAAGTGAATTCATCTTCCCCACAACAGGCACATATTGGTCCGCCGTATTGCTTAAATGCCTCAATCCGATCCCTAAGGTTTCGATGCTGCATGCCGACGGCATTGTTCACGAACCCTTTTTTCTTCTGCACTTTCTCACTCTTCCTTTACTGCGGTTTCCCCGGATGCAACCCCTGCGCCTGCGCCCGTTCCTCGCGCGCCCCATCCCCCACTTCGATCGCCTCCCCAATCGCCAGCGGCAACTCCTGTTGCTGCGGCTTGGCGCTCTCGTAAGCCCGCACAATCCGCTGCACCAGCGCATGACGCACCACATCCGAGTCCTCAAAGTGGCAAAAGTGAATCCCCTCCACCCCGCCCAGAATATTAATCGCATCCAGCAGCCCCGACTTGCGCGGATTCGGCAAATCAATCTGCGTAATATCTCCCGTAATCACCGCCTTCGAATTATTCCCCATCCTCGTCAAAAACATCTTCATCTGCTCGATGGTCGTGTTCTGCGCCTCGTCCATAATGATGAACGCATCGTTCAGCGTGCGCCCGCGCATAAACGCCAGCGGCGCAACCTCGATCACGTTCTTCTCCAGCATCTTGTCCACTTTTTCCGGATCGAGCAGGTCATAAAGCGCGTCATAAAGCGGCCGCAAATAAGGATCAACCTTCTCCTGCAGCGTGCCCGGCAAAAACCCCAGCCGCTCGCCCGCTTCCACCGCCGGCCTTACCAGCACAATGCGGCTCACCTTTTTCGCGTTCATCGCAGCCACCGCCATCGCCACGGCAAGATAAGTCTTCCCTGTCCCCGCCGGCCCAACGCCAAAGACCATATCGTTCTGCTCAATGGCCTCAACATATTTGCGCTGATTAATCGATCGCGGCTGCACCGTCCGCTTCACGCCCGCCGAGCGCTGTTTGCCCGCATCGGCCAGCGCCCGCAGCGTAGTCGCCGGGTCGGCCACCACCAGCTTCAACATCCCATTCAGTTCCCCATTGTGCGGATTCACGCCTTGCCGTCGCAGCGACTCAAAATCCTGAAAGATGCTCTGCACGCGAGCCACGCCCGCATCCGTCCCCTGCACATGCACAGCGTCAGAGCGAAGATCGATCCGTACGCCGAGCGAGTCTTCCATCAGCCTGAGGTTTTCATCGCGAGTCCCAAACAGGGGCTCAAGGTTGGGCGTAATCTCCAGGGCGATCTTCAAAGGTTTCGTTGGCCTCCAATGCCTCGTTGTGAAGTTAAATGATTTTGCCGGCGAACAACCCCGAGCGCGACCGCCTCACTTTCACCGGCTCCTGAAATGAATTCTCGGCGAATGGGGCTGAGCACGACCGTCTCAATTTGACCGGCAGCGGAAAAACCAAATTCGGAGGGAGGCGGGGGTTTCAACCCCCGCATGATGCCGGCAAATGGAAAAGGGGCTTTAGCCCCGGAGGAATGCCGTTCGCAAACCCAAACCGCATCAGATTGTGTGGGGACCCGCCGCACGCAAAGCGCAACCGAGCCTGAGCTCTGGGCTGACTTGCGAAACCGCGGGATGGCGTGGGCTACCAAATCCGGTATCTGCGCTTGAGATTAGCGCCAACCGCTCACCACGTCAATGCACCAAGCCATTAATTTTTCCGCACACTGTGCCTTCGCAGGTACCTGTACCCCTCAAATCCCCCGCCTCCACACCAAACCCATCGCCACACCCACTCCGCTTGCAATGAGCATCCGCAAAACCTATAGTCTGAGCAGCCCTACCGATAAAGAGGTTTTCACTCCAATCGTGCCCTCCGCATCAAGAAGATTCTCACGCCGCTTCAAGAACGCCCTTCTGCGTACCAACCTCGCCTATCGCCTCTATCTAAAATTAAAATTCAACGCCGCCAACCCCGCGCAGCCCCCAGCCGCCCCACTCCCCAACGCCGCCCTCCAAACCACCGCCGAGTGGCAATCCGCCCTCACCCAGGCCCGCAGCCTTCGCGTCCCCCTCCATCGCAGCGACGAAAAAAACTGGGACCACCTCGCCGCCGCATTCGCCATCCTCGCCAACACCACCCCCTCCGCCCGCGTCCTCGATGCCGGCGCAGAGTATTACAGCAACGTCCTCCCCACTCTCTTCCTCTACGGCTACAGCAACCTCTACGCCCTCAATCTCTCCTTCACCTCGCCCGCCCGCCGCGGCCCCATCCAATATCTCCCTGGCGACATCACCCAAACCGCCTTCCCCAACGCCCACTTCGACGCCGCCACCTGCATGAGCGTCATCGAGCACGGCGTCCCACTCGCCGCCTACTTCCGCGAGATGCACCGCATCCTCAAGCCCGGCGCACTCCTCATCACATCCACTGACTACTACCCCACCCCCATCGACACCCGCGCCCAATCAGCCCACGGCGCTCCCATAAAAATCTTCACCCGCTCCGAAATCGAAGCCATTCTCAAGCTGGCCACCGATTCCGGCTTCGAGCAAACCGCCGATGTCAATCTGGATTGCGCAGAAAAACCCATCCACTGGCCCCAATTCAACCTCGACTACACCTTCCTAACCTTCACCCTCCGCAACATACCCTGATCCACCCCCGCATTGACCCCCCGCCCCATTTCCCGTAGACTAAGAAATTGCGAGGGATGCGGCTAAAGTTGCATTCTCACACCGCAAAACTCACGAATTTTAAGGAAGTAGAATGGCAAACCACGTATCGTCGCTCAAGCGCGCCCGGCAAACCGAAACCCGCACTGAAGTAAACCGCTCCAACCGCAGCCGCGTGCGCACCAGCCTCCGCGACCTCCGCGAAGCGCTCGCCAAGGGTGATGTCAAAGCCGCCCAGGCCCAGTACCGCGTCACCGTCTCCGCCCTCGACAAGAGCGTCCAGAAGGGCATTCTCCACGACAACACCGTCTCCCGCTACAAGAGCCGCCTCAACGCCCGCCTCAAGACCTTGGCCACAACCGCCGCAACAACCACCACAGCCAAAAAGAAGTAAGGCGCCGCTCAAAATTTCCGAAGTCAGCAAAAACAGCCGGGACCATTCCCGGCCGTTTCTGTTTTGCGCCGAAATCTGAAACTCAAACCTTACGGCACCGGATCCCAGGTGCCCATCTTCACGCTCGGCTGGCAACGGTGCAAGCGCCGCAGCCCCATCCATCCACCCTTCGCAATTCCATATTTGCGCACTGCTTCCACCGCGTAATTTGAGCATGTTGGCGTAAAGCGGCAGCGAATAAACCGCTCTGTCAAAGGATGAAGATAGTGATGATACCCATCAACCGCAGCGGCAAACACGCGCACACTTATCTGGCTTTGCGGCGGGCGCATCGCGTCCGCCGCAAACAATATGGCCACCAGCAGAATCGCCGCCAGCCAGGGTTCCGGTCTTAGGAGCCTATGCCGCAATGTGGGCATTTTACGCTGGCCTGCAAACGCTGGTTGCCGCAGTTTGCGCAAGGCACCAGGTTGCCTTGTGGCCGCGAGAACAGATAAATCACCAGCCCCAGCAGGTTCAAAAAGAACACCAGCAGCATCCACAGCACCGCGCTATCCATGCCCCGTGCCTTCGCATCGCGCGCCACCCACACCAGCAAGGCGATGCTGACCACAAATAACACGATGGGAATAAAGATGAAGGTGCCGCAGCAACCGCAAGCCGCAGCGCCTCCCGCCGGATTAGGCGATGAGTTGTATTGCGCAAAGCAATCGAGTGCGTTGAAACAGACAACGACTGAGAACAGCTTGAAAAGCTTGAACCACGATTCCATAGCGTGCTGACTTTCTTGTTCAGGATGATTTGGCTAATCATCCTATGAAGAATCCCTATTGAAGTCAATCAGAAAATATAAGTTTAATTTCCCTAATTCCCGTCCTCAATCGTAACTGCCGTTCTGTCATAAGACTGGAATGCGCATAACAGGCGAATATACTCATGGTGTGGCTTAACATGCGAGGTAACTAGTGAGAAAGTTTGCTGCCGTCCTTTTTTTATTACTTTGTTTCGCATCTCTGCTTAACGCACAGAAAACTCGATTAGGCCAGAAATCACCACAAAAACCAACCTTGGCCGACTATACCGTCAAATTGCATATCTCCGCATCGCATATCCGGGATAATTGCACCGGCGTCCAAGACCAAATAACCTGTGCCAACTGGCTCTATATCGATGCAATCCTGAACGGGAAAAAATTAGAGTTTATCGGAACAACAGCGCTTGTTAAGCACACTCCCGTGCTATTAATTCCCGGCGATTATCCAGCCCGGCTCACAAACGACTTTCAAAACGCTGATAGCGCATTGATCTATCAGGAATACGATGTCCTTCTCCCCGACGGCTCAATTTGGCACTGCGTATCCACCGGCATCTCCGAATAACGCCGGATACCCCACAATGCCCACGCCGTTGATCCCGTAGGGAGCAAATGACAATAGCCCCGGGTGTAACCCGGGGAGAAAATTGCCAAAAAACCAGCCGTCCTGTAAGGACGGCGTGACTCATTCCAAAATATATATCGGGCTGTATTCGATCACATGAAATTCAAAATCGCCGACGCAATCTCATCAACATTGGTTTCGAGCGCAAAGTGCCCGGCATCCAGCAATTGCACAACCGCGTCGGGCACGTCTCGCCTGAACGCCTCCGCTCCCGGCGGAATAAAGAAGCTGTCATTCTTTCCCCATATCGCCAGCAGCGGAGGCCGATGCGTCCTCAGGTACTGTTGGTAAAGCGGATAGCGCTCCAGGTTGGCTTTGTAATCAAGCTTCAGATCAACTTGCAACTCCATCATCCCCGGTTGTGCCAGCAGTGCAGCATCGAGCCAGTAAGCTTCAGGTTCGATCCGTGACACATCCGGAACTCCCTGAAAGTACGACTCGCGAACGCCATCCAGCGACATGCGTCCTTTGATCTGCTCTCGAATAGCCACTGACGGCTGCTTCCAATACGCGCGCAAAGGAGCCCATGGACCATCGCCCAAACCTTCTTCGTATGCGTTGCCGTTCTGCGAGATGATCGCCGTGATGCGGCCCGGATCGGCGACTGCAAGGTTAAATCCGATCGGCGCACCGTAATCAAAAACGTACATCGCGAAGCGCTTCAGTCCAAGCGCATCCACAAAGCCCTGTGTTGTCTCCGTCAACTGTACGAAGGTGTATCGATAATCTCCTCCATCCACCCTGGTAAAGCCAAACGAAGGCAGGTCGGGAGCAACCAGATGAAAGCGGTTCGCCAACAGCGGCATCAGGTGCCGAAAGTAGTGCGATGAGTTTGCGAAGCCATGCAGCAACAACAGAACCGGTCGCCCCTCAACTCCGGCCTCTCGGTAGAACACCGTAACCGGACCCACCTTCACCGTGGAATGTCGCACCCCTCCCACATCCATCTTTCCCTCCGAGTTCAGTGGTGCAGCGATCGAAGAAGAGCCGGCAAGGGCCACCGCTCCAATCATCCCCTGAACAATATGCCTGCGAGTTTCGCTGGTTCCAGCGCGCATGTTACCCATCTGTCTTCTCATATCACAAGCATTACCCGATCGGAAAGTTAACAGTACGGGTGCCCCCGGTCCCTCGCCCTTGGGGACCGGGGAGAGAAGACAGCCATTTCACATTCGTCAGACTCACCATTGGAGTATCCTTGGGCTGCATGAAAGGCGAACGCATCCGTTATCAGCAAACAGGGGAGTTTCATTTCCTCACCTTCAGCAGTTTCCGTCGTCGGACCTTACCTGTCGACGGTCGCGGCAATGGAGCTTTTTGAAGACGCGCTGGAGCGCATTCGGCTGCGTTATCTATTGGCAGTTGCTGGTTACGTGGTGATGCCGGAGCACGTGCATCTGTTGGTCAATGAGCCAGGGCGCGGGCTTTTATCCAGAGCCGTTCAGGCACTTAAGCTGTCAGTTTCGATGCGCAGCCGCGAAAGACCCTTCTGGCAAGCGCACTATTATGATTTCAACATCTCATCGCACGAGAAGCTCGTGGAGAAGCTGCGCTATATTCATCGCAATCCGGTTCGTCGAGGGCTGGTGGCCAAGCCAGAAGATTGGAAATGGTCGAGTTATCCCCACTATCAAACGGGTATGCACGGAACCGTAGAAATCGAATCGGAATGGACTGCCTGCGAGAGGGGCTGGCAACTGCCTGAGTGGATGCGCCATCGGCAGTTTGAGTCCCTCTCCCCGGTCCCCAGGTGCCTCGCCTTTGGGCACCTGGGATTCCACATAATTTTCCACCGCCAACTTTTGCAGATAATTAAATCCCAATAGCGCACAATCTCTGTATACCAACCCTCGCCCAGATCGGATTTCAACCCAACCGGAACTTGCAAACACCCCCCCGGGGTCAACTTCTTCTCTTGTTCGCCTTTATATTCGAATAAGTGATTGATTCTAAACAATAATTACCCAAAAAGAAGTGGTTGAAAATGCGCAAAAATGGTCAAATTCTGCACAAATCTGTCGAAATCCGTCAAAGCCCGTACTCAATCCAAACGCTCAAAAATCCCCGCCGCGCCCATTCCGCCGCCCACGCACATCGTCACCATTCCATACCGCGCCTTCCGCCGCTTCATCTCCTGGATCAGTGTTGCGGTCAGCTTCGCCCCGGTACAGCCCAGCGGATGCCCCAGCGCAATCGCGCCGCCATTCACATTCACACGCTCCGGATCGATCCCCAGTTCGCGAATAATTGCTAGCACCTGCGAAGCAAACGCCTCGTTCAATTCGATCAGCCCGATCTCGTCCAGCCTCAGCCCGGCCCGCTTCAGCGCCTTGGGAATCGCCGTAATCGGCCCAATGCCCATCTCCTCCGGCAGGCATCCGGTCGTAGCGTACGCCACCAGCCTGCCGATCGGCTTGATCCCCAACTCCTTCGCCCGCGCCGCATCCATCAGCACCGCCGCCGCCGCACCGTCCGAAGTCTGCGACGAGTTGCCCGCCGTCACCGTTCCCTGCGCCGCAAAAGCAGGCTTCAATTTAGCCAATGCCTCGGTAGAGGTATCCGCCCGAGGCCCTTCATCGGCGGCAAACACCGTCTCCGTCACCACCGGTTTACCCGCCTTCGTTCCCGGCACAGCTGTAGTAACCGTCACCGCAATCAGCTCCTCGGCAAATCGTCCCGCAGCCTGCGCGGCCACAGCCTTCCTGTGGCTGCCCAGAGCAAACGCATCCTGATCCTCGCGCGAAACACTGTAGTGCCGCGCAACCCGCTCAGCCGTCAAACCCATGGTCAGCAGCGATGCCGGGTAGTGCTCCGCCATATAAGGATTAGGGCTGGGCTTCACTCCGCCAAACGGCAGCAAACTCATCGTCTCCGCTCCGCCCGCAATCACAACGCGATCTCCGCCCGAGCGAATCCGCAGATCAGCCAGCGCAATCGCCTCCAGTCCCGAGGAGCAAAGCCGATTGACAGTCACTCCCGGTACCTCCACCGGCAAACCCGCGCGCAATGCCGCCCAGCGAGCAATATCCCATCCTTGCTCGCCCTCCGGCTGCGCACAGCCAAGAATCACGTCGTCGACTTCAGCCCTGCTTAGTTCCGGAACCTTGTCCAAAGCCCCGCCCAACGCAATTGCCGCTAAATCGTCGGGACGAGAAGTAGAAAGCGCGCCTTTAGGAGCGCGCCCAACAGGAGTGCGAACAGCGCTGACGATCACAGCTTCCGGCATAAAAATTGCTCCTTAACGAAGGTCGGCAATTGAAAAACACTGGGTGCCCCATTCATGCCACGCTTTTGTTTTTGTGGCATGAGTGGAATACCACGAAACTCAACCATCGATATTTCGAACCTGCACGATTTCAGCCGTGCCGAAAACAGGACAAGCTTTGTAACAAGGGCACGTCTTGAGTCGGCCCAAAAAGCCCAAATAAATGACGTGGGCTTTAGTGTTTGCGTGAGAACGCCGTTGGCCCTGTGCAGCGGCGGTCTAGTTTTGAGTTTTTTCCCGCCAGTAGTGGCGGGGGTTGTTTTCAGGCTGCCAGCGTGCGGTGCAGCCGGGTGATGTTATAGGCCAGCGTGGCCAGGGTGAATTCGTTGTTTACGTTTTGCAATCCACGGGTACGAAATTGACGCATTCCACGTTGTTGTTTCAGGACTCCGAATACCGGCTCGACCACCGCCTTGCGCCGCGCATAGGCGGCCTGCCCGGCCGGACTTCGCAGCTTGGCGCGCATCCTGCGATGAGATGCGGCGCGCGCCTTTTTAGGGCAACGCCTGCCCAGATTCAATTCGCAAGCCAGATTCGAGTCCGGTACATAACCATCGATATTCCGTTGCTCCATCATTTCCAGGTTGTCGATGGAGAAGAAGCCGCTGTCGGCCAGAGCCGCGCCCGGCGGCGCGCCACAGCGCCGCTCGACCTCGTCCAGCATCGGTTGCAACGACGCGTTGTCGTTTACGTTACGCGTCACCTGCTGGGCCACAATCAGGTGGTCGTCGGAGACGGCGATCTCGCCCGTATAGCCGAGCACAAACCCTCCGCGCTGGCGCAGGAAGCGCGCATCCACGTCGGTCCGCGACAGCTTCTTCAAGCCGCTTTTCTTCAACCGCTCCATGCGCCGCGGCATCTCCGCCAGAGCCTGATCGAGTTCCGCAATGGCGATTTCCAATCCGCCCGGCTCCGCGTCGTCACCATCCGCCGCCTTTTGCCAGATGCGCACCTGGCGCCTCAACCGCGCCCGCGTATCGCGCAGCGCCTGCTCCGAGTCCGCCTTGTCTTTGCAGGCGTTGGCTGCAATGCGCGTCGAGTCAATCGCCACCCGCCCCAGCTTCACCATGCCTTTGCCCCGCGCCCACTCCAGCACCTGCGTGAAGGCGTCGTTCAGCGCCAGGCTGTGACGCCGGCGAAACGCGCTCAAGGCCCAGTTGTCTACCCGTTCGCCGGAAGCCAGATAGCGAAACGCAAGATCCTCGACCAGCCGCCGCTCCACCTGCCGCGCACTGGTGATGCCCAACGCGTAAGCGTACAGCCACACGCCCAGCAGCAGCTGGGGCGAATAAAGCTCCCCGCCCTCGGCGCTGTAGCTCAACTCGAACACGCTCATATCCAACCGCTCCACCACCTCGCGGACGAAAAAGCAAAGGTGCTTGGAACCCAACTCATCCCGCACGCTCGGCGGCAGCAAATAAGCCTGATCCGGGCTGTAAACTTTAAATCGCGACATACTTCTGTTGTCGCTCAACTACGCGATGATTACAAGTGCCTCGTGTAGTTCTCACGCAGACACTTTAGCCCCTGAGGGAATGCCTCCTTCAATAAAACAAAATCATTCCGGCATCTCCAGCAGCGTCCAAACACTCTTGGCATAAAAATGGTAGACCGTGCGGCGCTCAACAATCGAATCAGCCAGTGCATCGTGATCTATCCGCGCCGGACGTTGTTCCAATCCAGCCTGCGCCTCGTGCACCTGTTGCGGTGATGCAGGATCGATGCCCCAGTTAAATCCCAGCACTCCGCTAGGGTCGTGCGCCTGCAAGCGCTCCGTCTCCGGCGCAGAAACCAGCACCAGCGGCTGCGCCGACGCATTCTTGTTGCCAAAAAACACCAGCAGTGAAACCATCCCATCCGCCGAGCAAAGCACCGCCCAGTCCGAAGACCCAGCCCGCTCCAAACTGGCGTGAACAACATTCTCCGGGTGGTAAGCCTCATAAGTCTGCGGAATCAAACACCCGCGGCGATTCAGCAAATCCTGAATGGCCACGGGCAACAGAGGAAACGAACTCACCGGCAAATGACGGATGAGATAAGGAGTAGAGTGCCCGTCAACAACAATCTGCCCCGACTCATTGAGTTGCGCAGAGTTCGGCATCTGCTGAGCCGCAAACATCGCACAGGCAAAAAACAATCCACCCAGTAACCAACCGCTCCGCCTGACTCGGGCACAAGATAAATTTGCTCCAGCCATTCCTCTGCCAATCTTCGTACCCAACGATTCAATCCTAGTTTCGCAACGGATTGCCGGTCTTCAGCGTAAACGCAATCCGCTCCTGCGTCTTCCGCTCGCCGGCAAGCGAAAGAAATGCCTCCCGCTCCAGGTCGAGCAAATACTGTTCGCTCACCAGCGAACCCGCCGTCACTCTTCCGCCGGCCAGAATGTAAGCCGCCCAGCGCGCCACCTTCTGGTCATGTTCCGATGCAAAGCCAGCCTCGCCCATCAAATAAGCGCCGGTCTCAAGCGCTGCCAGCGCGCCAATACCGGGAGCGGGAATCTGCGTCCTCGGCTGCGGAGCAACATAACCAGCCTCAGCCAGCGCCGCCGCCAGCGTCTTAGCATCCAGCAACAGCCGTTCGCGATTCATGGTGATCCGATCAGTCGCCGAAAGCAGTCCCAGCGGCCGAGCCTCCGATGCTGAACTCGAAACCTTAGCCAGCGCAATCGTCTCGAAGACTCGACGCAGAGCCGTCCCCATCTCCGCAGACTGCGCAAACCGCGATGGCGGATCGCGCGGGTCCGGCGGTGCAATCGCCGCAGCCTGATCCACCGCCCGCAGCAGCATCTCCTTCGTTCCTCCACCAGCCGGAATCAGTCCAACGCCAGCCTCAACCAGCCCGATATAAGTCTCCGCATACGCCTGCCGCCGAGCGCCATGCAAACAAATCTCCGCGCCTCCACCAAACGCCATGCCAAACGGCGCAACAACAACCGGCCGCGGACAGAACTTGATCGCCGCAGTCATCTGCTGGAAGCCGTTGATCACCGCAGCCAACTCTTCCCACTCGCCCTCCTGCGCCACCAGCAGCAATTGCATCAGGTTAGCGCCCACGCTGAAGTTGTCGCGATCGCCGGTAATCACAAATCCTTGAAAGTCGCGTACCGCATCCGAGTCCGGCTTGAGCACCGACGAAATCAGCGCCAGCACATCGCCGCCAATCGCATTCTTCAGCGAGTGCAGCTCGATGCACCCAATGCCGTCGCCCAGATCCACCAGCGAAGCTCCCGGATTCGAACGGACCAATCCATTCGACCGTCGAAAATCCGCAACCCGCGCGTGCCCCGGAACGCTGGCAACCGTCTCCAGCTTTCCCGTCTTCGGCTTGAAGCATCCCGCCCATCGCTCGCATACCAGCGTAGTCTGCCCCGCAGCCAGCAGCGCCTCAACCCGCTCACTCACCGGCAAGCCTAAGCGCCTTCATGCGTTCAACCGTCGAGCCAACTCCAGCCGCATCCCACATCTCAAACGGTCCCAGCTCCCAGTTGAATCCGGCACGCATCGCCTGATCGATCGAGGCCGCATCGCCCGCAACTTCGCCAATCCGCTCCGCGGCAAAGTTCCACAGTGACGCCAGAAACGGCCACAAAAACGCCGCAGCCTTATCCTTAGCCGGATCATTCGCCAGCAGCATCCGCAGCTTTTCCGGCAGCGTGGCCGCATTCTTGGCCATCTCCAGCGCAGGCAAAGCTGGCTTGGCCGCGGGCCGGTATTCGAACGTAGCCAGATCCAGCACCAGCCGATCATCTTTGCCATCCGCGCCGCGACTCTTTTTGTAGAAACCCTGTCCAGCCTTATCGCCCAGCCAGCCGCGCTTCACAACCTCCGCCAGAACCTGAGAAAAGCCGCTCTGCGTCACGCCCTGGGGAAAATTCGCGGCCACGTGAGCCAGAATATCGATGCCCACCAGGTCAGCCAGCCGGAAAGTTCCAGTGCGCGGCCAGCCAATCGCCTGCCCGGTCAGCGCGTCCACCTCTTCAATGCGTCAGCCCTTGCTTCAGCATCAAGTCCGCTGCGTTGAACATCACGGCAATGCCAATGCGATTGGCGATAAAATTCGGCGTATCGAACGCAAACACCACCTGCTTGCCCAGCCTGAGATCGGCAAAAGCTGCAAAGGCGCTCACCACGGCCGCATCGCTCTCCGCAGTCGGAATCGTCTCCAGCAGCCGCATATAGCGCGGCGGATTGAAGAAGTGCGTCCCGAAGAACCGCTCCTTGTTCGCAGCCAATCCTGCGGCAATCTGTGCTACCGGCAATCCAGAAGTATTCGTGGTCAGCACGGCATGGGACGCAAGATGAGGCACAACTCGCGACAGCAACGCCGTCTTGATGGCCAAGTTTTCAGCCACGGCCTCGATCACCCAATCGCATGAAGCCAGCTTACCCAGGTCGTCTTCAAAGTTGCCAGGGGTGATAAGCGTGGCCAGTGAAGACTCATAGAAAGCCGCCGGTTTGGCCTTGCCCAGAGCATCGAGTGCCGCAAGCGCCAAACGGTTCCGTGCGCCATCGCCAGCCGGAATCATATCCAACAGCAACGTAGGAATCCCAGCATTAGCCAGGTGAGCGGCAATGCGCGAACCCATGGTTCCCGCACCCAGCACGGCGGCGCGGCGAACCAGAAACGGCTGGGCTGCAGCATTGAGAACGGGAGTTGCGGCCGGGGGGGTCTTGCTCATGCGGGCTCTCCCTTATGCGGGTTGGATTTCGTTCGCATCCACCACGCGTAAACGCTCGCAGAATACGGCGGTGCGCGGCACGGGGTCAAGGAGGGTTTAAATCCGAATTGACCCTTCAACGTCTAAAGACTAGCTTGAAAGAGTACGGGTTTGTGGCTTTTTAGCCTCCCGAACAAGGAGATTGGATGCAAAGGAAAATACTTGCCGCAGCCCTGGTGCTGGGGTTTGCGGTGGTGGGAATTGCCTACGCCGGAGCGCAGGACCCGTATCTGAAGAACTTCGAGCAGCGAACCACCGTCAAGGTGCTGCCCAACGGACTCACTCTCATCATTTGCGAGCGGCCTGACGCGCCGGTCTTCAGCTACTCCACCTTCGTCGACGCCGGAGACGTGAATGACCCATCGGGCGAAAGCGGCCTGGCCCACATGTTTGAGCACCTGGCTTTCAAGGGAACCAGCCAGATCGGCACCAACGACTACGCCGACGAGAAGGTTGCGCTGGCCAAGGTTGAAGCAGCCAACAACGCCTACGAGGCCGAGTACCTGAAAGCCGTGGGCCGCGACCCGCAAAAACTCGCCGAGCTGAAAAAAACCTTCCTTGAGGCCCAGGCTGAGGCGCACAAATTCGTCATCCCCAACCAGTTCACTGATATGGCCGAGCGCAACGGCGCCGAGGGCCTGAACGCCGAAACCGGCCTCGACGACACCCAGTTCTTCTGGTCCATGCCAGAGAATCGCCTCGAGCTCTGGGCATATCTCGAAAGCAGCCGCCTCGCCGACACCGTGCCGCGCGAGTTCTACAAGGAGCGCGACGTGGTCATCGAAGAGCGCCGCATGCGCACCGACTCCAACCCCGAGGGCCGTCTCTTTGAGCAGTTCGTGGCCACCGCTTACGTCGCCCACACTACGGCCGCAGCGGCATCGGCTGGCCCAGCGAGGTCAGCCAGATCAACGCCACCGAGGCCATGGACTTCCACAAGAAGTATTACGTCGGCGCGAACATCGTGGTGGCCGTGGTCGGCGACGTCAAAGCCTCCGAAGCCATGCCCATGCTGGAGAAGTATTTCAGCCGCGTCCCCGCCGGTCCCAAGCCGGAGGAGATGACCACCGTCGAGCCCAAGCAGTTTGCCGAGAAGACGGTAGCCATTCGCGAGCCACGCAGCCCATCTACATCGAGGGCTATCACCGCCCCGACTACCGCGATCCCGACGATGCGGTCTACGACGCCATCAGCGACATCCTCTCCAACGGCCGCGTCTCGCGCCTCTATCGCAGCCTGGTCCGCGACCAGCAGATTGCCGCCGTAGCCGAGGGCTTCAGCCCTTATCCCGGCGACAAGTATCCCGGCCTGTTTGTCTTCTGCGCCGTTCCTCTTGCCGGGCCACACACCGGCGGAGATGCGCGACGCCATCCACAAGGAGATCGAAAAGCTGAAGACCGCCGACGTCACCGACGAGGAGCTGGCCATGTTCAAGACCCGCACCCGCGCCGACCTGCTGCGCGGCCTGGCCGACAACCAGGGACTGGCCAACGACGCTGGCCGAATACCAGACCCGCTACGGCGACTGGCGCGAGCTTTTCCTGCAACTCGACCGGGTAGACAAGGTGACCAAAGCCGACATCCGCCGCGTAGCCAACCAGGTCTTCGTTCCCAGCAACCGCACCGAGGCATGGATTGAGACCGCCGCTCCCGCTGCCGCAGACCGGCAAAGATGGAGGCGCGCAATGAAGATCTGTCACTGCGGCTTTGAAAGAGAATCGATATGAATCACCGCGATCTCTAGCCTGGGGACCGCGCGCCTACGAGCTTTTTTGCAGCACCTGCATCGTTGCTCTCCTGCCTCCCACTTCACTCTCCTACGCCCAGCAAACAAGCCCTGGGAAAAAATTCCCATTCCCAAGCTGCACGAATTCAAACCCCACCAGCCCAATCGCATCGAGCTAAAGAACGGAATCGTCTTCTTCCTGCAGGAAGATCACGAGCTGCCCTTCATCTCCGGATCGGTGCTGATTCCCGGCGGTTCGCGCGACGAAGATCCCGCCAAAACCGGCTTGATCGGTCTTTACGGGCAGGCATGGCGCACCAGCGGCACAGCCAAAATGGACGGCGACGCGCTCGACGATCTGCTCGAAGCCAAAGCCGCCCACATTGAAACCGCCGGCGACGAAGACTCCACCGCGCTCTCGTGGGATTCGCTCAAGGGCGATGCCGACCAGGTTTTTTCGCTGGCTATGGACCTGCTTCTTTCACCCCAAATTCAGCGCAGAAAAGCTCCAACTGGCCCAGCAGCAGGAAGCCACCGGCATCGTCCGCCGCAACGACGACGAAGACGAAATCGCCAGCCGCGAGTCGGCCAAGCTGGTCTACGGAGCCGACAGCCCATATACCCGCCAGCCGGAGCTGGCCACCATCGGCGCGGTCACCCTGGACGATCTTAAGGCCTGGCACGACCGCACCATCGGCGGCAAGCTGATCGTCGGCGTCAGCGGCGACTTTGATCCGGTGGCCATGGAGGCCAAGCTGCGCGCGGCTTTTGAAGGTCTGCCGCAGGCGAAGCCCGCGCCCGCCCGCCATGACGTCTTCGCCGGACCCAAGCCCGGCCTCTACTTCATCGACAAGGAAGACGTGAACCAGTCCAACGTCCAGATCGTCGGCCTGGGCACCGACCGCCATAATCCCGACGTGCCTACTCTTGCCGTGATGAACGAGATTCTCGGCGGAGGCTTTGCCAGCCGTCTCTTCCAAAAAGTTCGCACCGAGCTGGGACTGGCCTATGCCGTGGGCGGCGGCCTCAGCTTCGACTACGACCATCCTGCTCCATTCCGCGTAGTCGTGATGACCAAGAGCGCATCCACGGTTGACGCCACCAAGGCCGCACTGGATGAGATCGCCGGGCTCACAACCAGACCCTTTGCGCAGGTTGAAGTAGACCGCGCCAAAGACAACATCCTCAACTCATTCCTCTTCCGCTATGACACCAGGGAGAAAGTTCTCTCCGAGCGCGAGTTGCTTGAGTTCTACGGCTATCCGGCAAATTATCTTGAGACTTACAAAGCAGCCCTGGAAAAGGTTACTCTGGCCGATGTGGATGCGGTGGCAAAGAAATACATCCATCCCGGCAAATATGCCGTTCTGGTGGTAGGCAACGGTCCAGAGATCAAACCGCCCCTGGAAGAACTGAAACTGGGCCCCGCACAACCGATCGACATCACCATTCCCATGCCGAAGCAAATGCAAAAATAAGCCGGTATCCCAGATCTCGCGTTTGAGACCTGGATTATCTGACGCGCAAGAGGTTTACAAGGCAATGTCTCAGAGGTACGTTGTCCTAGTTGCGATTGCTCTGATCTCTGCCTTAAGGCCTGCTACGTTGGCTCTTTCTCAATGCAATAACCGAATTTCCCTCGTGCCGCTCACAGCCATGAAAGCGGCCACTAAACCCCAGGACTTTGTCCGTTTTCGCTACTCACTGTCTACCTCCGACACACTCCTTATCCGGGCGCATGAGGATACCGAGACTATGATCGGGCCGTACGATACCGGCTTTGCGATCACGCGGGATGAGAAGGTTACGCAAAGCTTGGCACTGCGGAACCTGCCGGAGTTTCGAAGCGATAACCCGAACTTTTCCTTTTCGGATGGTTTTACCACGCTTGCCGTAACCCGAGCCTGTACTAACCGAGATCCAATTTATTTCGTAACAATGCAATGGATGGGCGACGATATCAGCCCGGCCCTTGTTTTCATACTGGTTCCCTCTGCACAAGGATACGAAGTTTCAACACTCCCGTCGATCTCCGGTGGAATTGTGGATGTTTCGATAGCCAACCCGCTTCACTTCAGGACCTGGGATAGTCTGCACGAAGGCGCCTGCAATGCCTCGAGTGCCTATCGAATAACGGAGTATCAAATTCGAAATGGCAAACCTATCCGAACTCGGGAATACCGGACGCGTCACAACTATAGTTCCGGCCATTTCGATGACCGGCGACGCATTAGATTCATCCCGTGAAAAATGGTGAAACTACAATCTGGGTAGCGTAGCTTTATTAAGAGGGAGCAGCCCATGGACGACAAAGGAAAACTGGCCGTAGTCATCATGGCCGCCGGCAAAGGAACCCGGCTCAAATCGCGCCTGCCCAAGGTGCTGCACTCGATCGGTGGCAAACCGCTATTGGCCCATGTCATCGCCGCAGCCTGCCGGGTTGTTGCCACGGAAGATATCTACGTCATCATCGGCCACCAGGCGGAGAAGGTGAAAGCAGCGGTAGCCTCGACCGGCGTCAACTTTGTCGAGCAGACTGAACAGCTAGGTACCGGCCACGCCATCCTCTCCGCGCGAGAAGCCGTCGCCGGCTACAAAAACATCCTCGTGCTTTCAGGTGACTTGCCGCTCATCCGCCCTGAGGCACTCTCGCATCTCTGGCAATTTCACCAGATCCAGCGAGCGGCCATGACCATCCTCACCGCTACTCCTGAAAACCCCTTCGGCTATGGGCGAATCCTGCGCCGCTCAAAGGACTCCTCGGAAGTGGAAGCCATTGTCGAGCAGAAGGCGCTCACGCCCAAGCAGCAATCCATTCGCGAAATCAACTCCGGCATCTACGCCTTCAGAACCGCGCCGCTCTTCGCCCATTTAGACAAGCTCACCGCCGACAACGCTTACGAGGAATTCATCCTGCCCGAGATGGCATCTCTACTGCGCGCCGCCGGTGAGCGCGTGGTCGCCATTCAGGCTGCCGACGCAGCCGAGTTGCTGGGCGCCAGCACCATCGCCGAACTGGTCGCCCTGGACTCGACCCTCCGCACCGCCACCGCCAACCGCCTGATGGCCTCCGGCGTCACCATCTACCAGCCTGAAACCTGCGTCATCGACTCCGGCGTTGAAGTTGCGCCGGATACCGT
This sequence comes from uncultured Acidobacteriaceae bacterium, assembly GCA_963780975.1. Taxonomy (GTDB): domain Bacteria; phylum Acidobacteriota; class Terriglobia; order Terriglobales; family Acidobacteriaceae; genus Telmatobacter. Next base: position 35,666 of record CAWAEU010000062.1, read on the forward strand.
CATCGAGCCATTTGTGCAGTTGCTCGGCCTCACCCGCATCGGATCTGAATGTCTTATCCGCTCTTACTCCGTGCTTGAAAATTGCACTCTGGGCAACCGCGTGCTTGTTCGCCAAAGCTGCGTGCTGGCCGACAGCACCATTGCCGACGGTGCAAAAATCGGTCCCTTCGCCCACCTGCGCCCCGGCAGTGAAATTGGCGAAGAAGCCCACGTCGGCAACTTCGTTGAAACCAAGAAATCCAGGCTCGGCAAAGGCGTCAAGGCCAGCCATCTCACCTACCTCGGCGATGCCGAAATCGGCGAAGGAACCAACATCGGCGCCGGAGTCATCACCTGCAACTACGATGGTGTCAACAAAAATGCCACACGCATCGGCAAAGGCGTCTTTGTGGGCAGCGATTCCACTCTGGTCGCCCCGGTCACCGTCGAAGATGGAGCCTACATCGGAGCCGGCTCCTGCATCACCCGGGACGTACCCGCCGGATCTCTGGCCGTCAGCCGTGCTCGCCAGGTCTCCCGGGTAGGTTGGGCTGCCGCCCGGCGCGCTCGCCAAAAGAAGCAGGAACCGGCCTGAATCTCTCCTACGCGCCAGATGCTTCTTTTAAATAAATTATTAAGAAAGCTTTCTGGCATCGTGGCTTTCTTGGTTCATCACCTGCATATGTCGGCTATATAACCCCTTCCGCTCCAATGCGAACGGGCATAGCGTTTCTATATAATCGCAGTGAAACGTACTTTGGAACGAGTAGGCAGGCAAGATACGACTTGACCTGCCACTTTTCTATTTTGAAGCTTGAAACAATAATGACCCCGTAATCTTTATCCTGAAACGTTTAGCTGTCCCGGTGCGTATTCCAGGCGGTTTCAAACAAGGCAATGAGCGTTCGAACGGAACTTTTCGCTCCATTTTTTCGTCCCTTGATTAGGACAAGCGGACAGCTGGGTAACAATCGCTTATAGAGAGCACAGCTTCGCAGCCGATATTGTGGCAAGCAAAGAGCATCGGAGAACCCGGCGTGGCTATGAACCTGGCAGGACTCGGAGTACCCGACCCCGCGGTAAATCAAACCGCGGAGACGGACGCGCGCGCCGACGCAAGAAAGCGCAGAACGGCGCGCCTCCTGGTCGTGGACGACGAAGCTCATGTCCGCTCCATGATGGGTTCTACACTCGAACGCCAGGGTTACGATGTGCAGTTGGCCGCCAGCGGTCACGATGCGCTGCAAATGTTGGAGCAAAACGCCTATGACCTGGTGCTCACTGACATAGTTATGCAGGACGGAAACGGCATTGCCCTGCTTGACCGCATGCATGCCCAGCAACCGCAGCTTCCCGTAGTCATGGTATCGGCCGTTCACGACATCAGCGTGGCCATTGACTCAATGCGCCGCGGCGCTTATGACTATCTGCTCAAGCCCTTCGAGCGCGAGCATCTGGTGAACACAGTGCAGCGCGCCCTCGACCACCGCCAGGTATTGCAGGATACCCACAACTATCAGCAGAACCTTGAACAAGTGGTGCGAGCCAGAACCGAGATGCTCCGCCAGGCCATGGAAAATCTGGAGCATTCCTATGACGTCACACTTGAGGCGCTTGGCGACGCCCTCGATCTCAAAGATTCAGAGACCGAAGGACACTCCAAGCGCGTAACTGCTTATACCATCGCGCTGGCTCGCGCCATGGGCATCGCCCCGGCGGAGATCAAGGTCATCGCCCGCGGAGCATTCCTCCACGACATTGGCAAGATGGCCATCCCCGACGAAATCCTGCGCAAGCCTGGCAAGCTCACCCCTGAAGAGCAGACCGTCATGCGCGAGCATTGCGCCCGTGGCTACCATATGCTGCGCAAGATCCCATTCCTGGCCGGCGCTGCTGAGATTATTTTCTCTCATCAGGAGCACTACGACGGCAGCGGTTATCCCAACGGGCTGCGCGGCAACGAGATTCCCATCGGCGCCCGCATATTCGCCGTCGCCGACACGCTCGACGCCATCACCAGCGACCGTCCCTATCGCAAGGCGCGCAGCTTCGACGTGGCCCGCGAAGAGATTCTGCGCTGCTCGGGAACGCAGTTTGATCCCGCTGTCGTCGAGGTCATTCTCAAAATCTCCAATGAGCTTTGGCACGAGTTGCGTTCTGAGATCACCAACCAGAACAAGCGATACTCGACCTTCGAGCTTACCGGCGCTCCCAGCCAGCCTGAGAACTGAATCGGCTACATTGATTAACTGCGACTCCTCAGCCTGATCAGGCATCAGAGTGATTGCAGTTGAATCCCTGTCTTCCCTGGAGCAAATATGACTGTTCTTTCGAAAGCAGAAATTGCTACCCACCTGAAAACCCGCCCCGATTGGAGCATTGAAGGGGGAGAACTGGTGCGAACCTACAAGTTCGAGACCTTTCCCGATGCCATCGCCTTCGTCAATAAGGTTGCGGTGATCGCAGAGCAATCCAACCATCATCCGGATATCGATATTCGCTACAACCGGGTTCGCCTTGCCCTCGCCACCCATGATGAAGGTGGCATCACCAGCAAAGACTTCGCCGTAGCAGCCGGTGCCGACAAAGCGGCCCCTCTGGCTTAGTCCTCTGGGTGGTGTCCTAATATTGCGTTGCTGGCGGAGGGCTGTATGGCTGGTCGGGAAATACTGTCTTTGGGAATTCATCTAAAACCTTTAGCCTAGCGGAAATCTCATATAGGGTTTTGATGTGTCTAGGGAGCGGCCTCCATCCACGTCTGCTCCTATCTCGAAGCGCGTTCGCAATTCGCTCCACATCGAGATGTAGTAGGTACAGCTCCGCGAACGTAGACCCACGGCTACCAGGGCCGCTCATTGTGCTTCCTTTTCGGATTCTTCGTCGAAGGATTCTTCTAGCGCTTCAATTTGCTTTTTCAGACGGCCAACATCAGCCTTGGTAGGCTGTCCGACGATGCGAAGCTCCGCCTTTACGGAGCGGGGCATAGATAGCGTCCAGGTCCACGCATTGACCGCGCCGTTCGTGGTGGGAACCGCTGTCTGAGGCATCTGCGAGGTCGATCTGGCTTCCGTTTGCATGCTTTGAGCCTCCGCTCTGTCGGGCGTATCTCCCTCATTATACCCAAAAGTATCCAAGCCGGAAACCTGCATCGTATCCCTATATGCTTCAACAGCTTGCTTTGCCCCTATATCAGAAAAACTCATTCTAGACACGAGGTAGTTCACAATAGCCTCATCAGAAGCGCCGCCTTTTTCGTTTAGAAGCGACTTGAAGAGAGGAGGAGTGAGTGCTGCTGTCTTTAACGCGTCTGACTCTTGGAGGGAATTTTCGGGGTATAGAATCTGCATCGCTAGATCACTGACCCGCATTCCTTTTCGCTCCTGGCCTTCTAGTAATCCATATTGTTTGAGGCTCGCTATTTTGACACGAGCATTACCACTCAGACTGCTATAGCCTAGCGCTTTGACAACAATTTCGCCGGGAGAAGCTGATCGCTTCTCCTTAGCGTAAACCTGCCGCACCATCTCCACCGCTTCCCTCAATCCATGCGCGGGGTAGTTAGGACTCCGGTGTTTAGTCATAGAGCATACCTCTTAATAGAAAGTCTATCGTCAGGCACAAGGCATGTCAAGAATAATCTGAGATTAAAATATCCTATCTAGCCTCATATTAGCCTTGACATGTTGAGGCTAATTCTCTAGAGTTGTAAATAGTTCAGGCCGGTATCGGGTTGCACCCCGAAGCACCGGCCTAGAAAGGAGGGTTGAAAGCGATGCGAAAGATCACTCTCACCATTCACTTTTCGGATGGAACCACCGTGGAAATCACGGTAATCCCACCGCCTTAACCAATTAAACAAAGGCGCTCCGCCCCTGGCTGTAACCAGAAGCGGAGCTGATCTAAGCGCGGAGACAAAGCCCAACACTCAGACGCCAATTCTAGTTTGAGGCTTTTCTCCCCAAAAAACAAGGGGAAAAGCCATGACCTGCCACTATTGCCAAACGACCTGCAAGCGCTTTGGGAAGCACAGAAACGGCCTCCAGCGCTTCCGCTGCAACCAATGCAGCAAGACCTTCACCGAAGAGCATCAGCGTCCCCTGGACACAATGCGCCTTCCCTTAGACCGGGCTGTGGCCATCCTGCAACTGCTCTTGGAAGGTATGTCAGTCCGTAGCGCGGAGCGTGTAACCGGCGTTCACCGGGATACCATCCTCCGGCTGCTTGTGCTGGCCGGGGAGCGCTGCGAACGACTGATGGATGAGAAGCTCCAGAACATTGACGTGCGCGACGTGGAAGTGGACGAGATATGGGGTTACGTCTACCAGAAAGAGGGCCATCGGACGGCCTACCAACAGGACTTTGCAGAGATCGGCGATGCCTATTGCTTTGTGGCGATGGAGCGGAATACCAAGCTGGTAATTACGCATTATTTGGGCAAGCGAACTGCACCCGCCGCCGAACACTTTATTGCGAAGCTAGCCGGGGCTACTTCTTAGCCAGCACTACCAGCTAACAAGTGATGGATTCAGACCCTATGCCCCCGCAGTGAAAAAGCACCTTCGCGGTCGGGTTAGCTTTGCCCAACTCATTAAGGTTTATGCGTCACCTCGCCAGGGCGAACAGAGGTACAGCCCCGGCGAGGTCGTGGAGGCGGTTCCAGTCAAGATAATGGGAAATCCCGACAAAGAGCGCATATGCACAAGCCATGTAGAGAGGCAGAACCTCAGCATCAGAATGGGTATGAGACGTATGACGCGGCTAACCAATGCGTTCAGTAAAAAATGGGAGAACTTGGAAGCGGCCTATTCTCTATGGTTTGCTTTCTATAAATTCTGTCGTAAACATGGGTCTCTGGGGGTCACCCCCGCCATGAACGCTGGTATTTCTGACCATTGTTGGGGTATTGACGAATTGATAACCTAGTGGTTACCTTTGGTTACTATATACGTAAATAAAACATTGCAACACTCTTGCCTACATCGTAGTCTAATACTACGGATGGGTAAGTCCTGAGTAACCCGCGACGCCCATTGCAGAATGGGTATCGTAAGCGCGCTGTAAGCGCGCCGGCCTCAGGGTCCATCCAAGGCACGAAAGCTTCCCCATCATGGGGAGCTTTCTTTGTTACGGGGTAATTTTGGCAGGAATTGTATCTAATTCGGTTTTTGTCTATCTGGACGAGAGCGGCGATCTTGGATGGAAATTCACTGCTCCGTATCTGGCAGGCGGATCGAGCCGCTATCTGACGATTGCCGCGGTGTGTATCCCGCCAACAAAAATCCACCTTCTCGAACGACTTTTAAGAGCGATGTACGTTAAATATAAATGGGCTCCAAACAAAGAGCGGAAGTTCGTGCAGCTTTCCGCATCTCAACGGATTGAATTCGCTACAAACGCCAAGGCACTATGCGACGCAAATCCCGATATTGCATTACATGCCATCGTAGTAAAGAAGCAAAATGTTCAGCCGCACATCCGAAGAGACGGAAATAAATTGTATAACTATATGATAAAACTAGCTTTAATTAAAAGATGGCGAAGCATGACGTGGTAACGCTTATGCCCGATCAACGTTCTATTAAAGTAGAAAGCGGAAATAGCTTGCCGGACTATCTCCAGACTGAGCTATGGTTTACGGAGAAAGCAATCACAATGCTGATCTCGAAGCCTCAAGATAGCGCGCATAGTCGTGGGGTTCAGTTTGCAGATATTCTTTCAGGCATAGTTCAATCGCGTTACGAAAAAAATGATCCTCATGCTTTTCAAATACTCTCTCCAAAGATCAACACCATCCCTTTATTCTTCTAAGTCCGAGCCACGCACTATCAGGACACTACCAGTCCTCTGCATCGTCCCCGGGAATCCCAAAATTTGGATGGGACTGGTTTTCATCAGCCAGGTGGAGCTTTTTTACCGTATTGCGGTACCACCATGCGGCTGCCAGACCCCCCGCAAGCACAGAGACCGTAGCAATTGCCCCCAGTTTGAGCCAGCCGGAGGGTCGACCGTCTGTCGCTCGCGAATCAGAAGAATCTGATGATTCCATAGACTTTGCCATGTATTTGAATGAGCCTCGGCACTGCCTGTTCCTGCAGTTTATCGCAAATTGAGCCCTGTCCATTAGACGCCGGAAATTCCCAAAATGACCTACTGCCAACCTGGGAAAATAATTTCGATTTTTGTATTTGCATTCAATCGAATCTATGCTATGGTGTATATATTCCGGTGATGGAGACGATACTCCTTATCGCTCCGTACCGGAAGTAGTTTGCGTCACTGGCCTCCCGGCACGAACAGCAAGACCGTTCGTGCCGTCTTTTTTTGCCCGCCATTCACGAGTGATTCCAATCACATTTTCCGCCGCCTCGCCAGGTTTCGCTCCATCCTGCTCACGGACTACAATAGCTCTTGATAGGGAGTGCTGCCATGAAGAGCTTGCTCCAACGCCGCTGGACCATGGGTTTGGCTGTCTTCGTCCTCACCGCGGCCAGCTACGCGCAGTGGTCCAACCCGGCTGACGATGTACCTGCCTACCACCCCTCCGCCCCGCTCAAGCTGAGCGCCTTGCCACCCATACTGCATGGCTCCCAGCTCACCGGCGAACATTTCGTCTATCCCTGGCAGGTCCACGTCTATCAGCAGGCCGTTCAAATTGGAAACGTACTCTATCAGTTGCCCTGCAACTGCCGCTGCGACCGCGCACTGGGCCACACCAGCCTGCGCAGTTGCTATGAGAACGCGCATGGCACCGAGTGCTCCACCTGTGCCCAGGAAGCCTTTCTTGCCTATCGCATGACCAAGGCAGGCAAGAACCCAGCTGAGATTCGCGCCTCCATCGCCCGCCATGAGTACGAGACCATCGATCTGCAAAAGCAGTAGGCACTTGCTCAGCGGTTGATGCCCATCCGGTAGTGGAATATCTCCGCCCCAAATCCCGCCGCTAGCCCTGTCACTTCTTTGCCGGGATCGCCATAAACTTCAATCCTGTCGACGCTGCATACCGCCGCAAGCTTCGGCACCAGTTGCGTCACCACCGGTCCAGTAAAATGCGCCAGCACGGCATCGGCATTCGCATAGGTTTCCACCAGACGGAACCGTTTTTTGTCGCCGCTCGAAAACCATTCATATCCCAGCGTGCCGGGCTCCTTCTTGCTTCCCGCGGTCATGGTTTCCGCTATGCTCATGAATTCATCCCATTTCCCATCGCTGACCGTCAGGTCAACCGTCACCCGAACCACCTGCTCCACCATCCTCTTCTCCTTTCCCAGTCGTTCTCTTGAAACAGCTTCCTGTCACCCTATCACCAATGCTCCGCGGTTAAAACAGGAATTAGCGTAGAATTAATGTATGCAGCACGAGCCAGTTGGCCCGGCTCGCACCTGGGCAACTTTCCTTTAAACGGAAGGTTTCATAAAACGGGGGCGTCACGGTTTCGACGGGATCGATTGCGGCTTGGGAGTCATGTCGGGGTGTGGGCACCCGTAATCGCCTGCAAAAACAAAGTTGCCAACGATAATCTGGCACTTGCAGCTTAATTAATTAAGCTGCCGTCTTCCACGGCTTCGCCTATGGGCTGTGAGCGGACGTCATACAGTAGGCTGGCGGCTGCGGCTCGGTCCGTGTTGTAACCGCGAGATCATCGGACTAGTTTCCGGCGCATCTTGTCCGTTCTGAGTTCCGGGGGCGAATCCAAAAGGAATCGGGCAAAGCATGAACACTCCTGGCTGACAGCGATTTCGGACGCGGGTTCAACTCCCGCCGCCTCCACCAGCCTTCGCCCTCTTCAGGAGGGCTTCGGCTCGGCATGCCACCTCGAAGTGACCAATAAGTTCGCTGTTCGAAGTCAGGCGAAGGCTGTCGCGCCGGAGCCTTGGCGGAGGCGGACAAATTATGAAGTACGCTTACTTGCCGTCAAACCCCTGCAGCATCCAAACGCTGCTCTCCGGCTTGGCGATGGAATACGCAAAACTCTTGCCGTCCGGCGCCAGCGTAAACCGAATCGACGGTTGCAGAGGCGCCCGCGGTTGCAGACTGCTGTCCAATTGCTTGATGTCGTGCAGCTTCGCAGTCTCGATATCGATCGAGAAAAGATAGAACTTGCTCCGTCCTGGCGAATTCCGTATGCAGTTTTGCTGTCTTTTGAAAATCCCATGTTGAAACATAAGATGAGCCCAAGATCGCGGTGTTGCTTGCCGTCGGGAGAGACCAGATGGTATTTGAGATTGTCGTCGAGATAAGCAATCCATTTGCCGTCCGGCGACCATGAGGGAACACTTGTATTGTGCGCCGCAATCTTCTGTGCCGTTGCGCCGCCTGAGGTCTTCACCACCTTCAGGCTTGACGTGCCGTCAGGCTCAAGGCCCATAAACACAAATTGTTTGCCGTCGGGGGACCAGTCCCCGGTGAATTGCTGGCTGGACGAGTCGGATGCATCTACCAGGCGAACAGGATCGCCCCCCGCCACCGATACCTCCCACAGCCACGTTGCGCCCGACTTCCCGACGGCTACAAAAATTACCCGTGTGCCATCCGGAGAAAGCACTGGCGCAAACATCCACTTCGGTGGATCACTCGCAAAACTGGCTCGTGTCACCAACGGCCGATCTACCCCGTCTTTTGTGTGCAGCCAGATATCTTCCGGGCCCAACCGATTTGAAACATAGACCAGTGAATCTCCTTTAGCGGCCCACGCCGGCATGCTTTCCGATCGCGGCGTCACAATCATCCCCTGTGTCGTCCCGTCCTTAAGCGACATAGACAAAATGTCGTAGTCAATATGGTTTTCGGCATACAGAATCGAGGCCCCATCGGGAGAGACCGACGGATTATCTTCTGAGGTCGTCCCTTGTGTTATCTGTTGCAGGCTGTCCGATTTCGTATCGGCCAGATACAGATGCCGTGTTCCTTCAATGCCTGTATTGGTAGCTACGATTAAGTGCCGGCTGTCGGGCAGCCAGCTGAAAGTCGGTGTGCCCGCATCATGCGGCAATTTCTTCAGGATCTGCCGCGGAGTTCCTTTACCGGCAGGCCACGGCAGTAGCCACGACTCATCTAGTCCGGAATCGCCCGCGCGAATCAGCAGCAGCTTTTTTCCGTCCGGTGAAAACTTCATCTGCGGAACACCGAAAATGTTGTTTGCTTTTACATGTGAATCCGGGTAAACGCGTGGTGGCGAACCGATGGGATCGGAAACTTCCATGTCGCAGGGATCGATAATATTTAAGCAATAGAGTGCCCCCGCTTTGCCATCCGGAGATATAGCCACTATGCCCTCGTTCTTCGCGGGCAACGTCCACAGAGCCTCTGGCTCGCCCCCCACGGAAGCAATTGAAAATATCGTGCCCGTTAATACGCCCGGCGTAATCTGCAGATAAAAGATATGCGAGGAGTCCAGCGACCATCCCAGGGGACGCGCGAAGCCGGGCGCGCTGGTCAACTGCTGCGGCGTCGGCGAATCCAGCCTGCGCAGAAAAAGCTCCCGATCGTCGCTCACCATGCCGGCATACGCGGCCATTTTGCCGTCAGGCGACCACAACGGGCTTCCTGCATTCACCGCGAAAGGCGTGTACTTATACTTTGAAAGCTCCACACCAGCCGGGTGCAGCCACCATGCGAATGCGCCCGCCAGCACAGCCGCCAGCGCAGCCATGGCAATGACCGTACGCAGGCTGAATACCCTTCGTTTTGCGCCGGCCTGCGCAACCTCAGGCAATAGCGCCTGCACGCCGCTGGTGTACGCCTCAGAAAAATGGTCGCGCATGGTGCGCAGTTGCTGATACAAATCCCGCGTCGAATCATAGCGCCGCGTGGGATCCTTCTCCAGGCAGCGATCCACCAGCCACTTCAGCGGCACCGGGATCTTGCCCTCAAGCGGCTCAGGCTCGTCGCGCACGATCGCCGCCATGGTCTCCACCGCGGAGCCGCGCGCAAATGCCTGTTTGCCGCCCAGCATCTCATACAAAATCAACCCAAATGAAAACTGGTCGGAGCGGTATCCCGCATCCTGTCCCCGCGCCTGCTCGGGGCTCATATACGCCACCGTACCCAGCACCATGCCAGGGCTGGTCATGTACTCCGCATTTGCCGGACTGGCAATCGTTGCGGCGTTAGCGATGGTATCGGCGGAGTTGCCGCTGCCGGAACCACTTATAGGTGTCGCGCGGATGATGCGCGCCAACCCAAAATCCAGAATCTTTACCCGCCCGTCGCGGGTCACCATCACGTTCTCCGGCTTCAGGTCGCGATGCACAATGCCCGCCGCATGCGCCGCTGCCATTCCGTCGGCAAACTGCGTCGCCAGTTCCACCACCTGCTTCACCGGCATGGCGCCTTGCTGCATCTTCTCCCGCAGCAGTTCGCCATCCACCAATTCGCTTACCGTGTACTCTATGCCGTCGGCATTGCCCACCTCATAGAGCGCCACAATATTCGGATGGCTCAGCGCAGCCACAGTTTTGGCCTCGCGCTCAAACCGTGCTCGCCGGTCGGCGTCGCCGGCGATCTCAGTCAGCAACACCTTCAGAGCAACGTCGCGATCCAGGCGCGAATCGCGCGCGCGATAAACCTCGCCCATGCCGCCCGCACCGAGCGGCGACTGAATCACATAAGGACCGATTTTTGAACCGGATTTAAGTACCATGGGTTCCCGAATTATAAACGACACCGGATAAAGTATCGGGGGCAACCCAGCCAAGCGTTCCTCATTCATTAACATATTTAATTTTCAGGAGCTTAAAAGAACCAGCGCGAGCCGCCGATCCTGCTATTCACCTCGCAAACCATGCCCCCCAAATAGGTAAAAAATGCCTTGCCCGCCCGTTATAGCGTGCGTATACTTGCGTGATTCCTCAGCAGTTGCTCAATTGCAACTGTTTATCTGAATTTCACTTCAACGAACTTGACAAGGAGAAGATATGGGAAAGATCAATATGGGTCGTGTAATCCTCGGCGGCATTGTTGCCGGGATCGTCTCAGATATCCTGGGTTACCTCGTCGATGGCCTATTGCTGGCTCCTAAATGGGCTGCCGGAATGACGGCGCTCGGGCATGGTGGTTTCTCTCCAAACATGTGGATCTGGTTCAACCTGATCGGTATCGTCAGTGGAATTGTTCTGATCTGGATCTATGCCGCCATCCGGCCTCGCTTGGGCGCTGGAGTCAAGACTGCGGTCTGCGCAGGCGTTGTCGTCTGGGTTCTGGGTTCGCTGTTTCCCAACCTCAGCTTCATGTGGATCGCTGGCCTGTTTTCGCATCACCTGTGTGCCTACACAACCGCCGGCGCCCTGGTTGAGATTGTTGTCGGCGCCATTGCCGGCGCTGCTGTTTACAAGGAATAAGCAGCCGGCTCAAGTCGTACCAATATCAATAAAGGCAATCCCTCACAACGCAGTGCAGGCCCATCATCAGATGGGCCCGCACATATACTAACTGTGTATTTTCCGCCCAAGGATACTTTCACTAGCTTGAAGTGAGAATCAGGCGCAGGCTAGGGACCCTGCTTGCAACGGCTCCAGATCGTCAGCGGCCACTTCCACCGCGATGCTCTGCATAATGTGTTCCAGTGTGAGCACTACGCGAAAGCCGTTCTTCTTCCGCACCACAACGCCTTCCATCCCTGCCAGTGCGCCAGATCGAATGCGCGCCCGTTGTCCCACTGTCAGCAACGGGTAAGGCTCGGCAGCTCGCAGGTGCAGCCCGGCGCGCAGCGCGTCAATTGTTCCATCCGGCAGCGGCACAGGCTCGCGCGCAGTGCCTCCCACAACAGCCAGAGCACCCGGTACATTTAACACGCGCACACGCTCGCTGCGCTTGATATGGACAAATAGGTAGCCCGGAAACAGCGGAAGCTCCAGCGTAACCTTTGAACCGTCGCTCCATTTTCGCGCTGACCGGTAGAGGGGAAGATAAAACTCAATCTCTCTTTGGCTCAGATGCTGGGCTACGCGCTTCTCGTGGCGCGAGGCCGTGTATACGGCAAACCAATTCGACTCGCATGCCGCAGAAGGCAGAGATGCCGCCGCTGTACCGTGTTCCGATCGAATACGCCGATGTGTGGTTGTGCGCAAAATCCAGCCATCCTCACTGCGGTTGGATTGTTCTACATAACCCCCAACCTGGGCAAATCAGGTTGCCCTAATAATGGACACCGAATGCGAAATGAAAGCGAGTGCTTTCATTTTCCATCGGCTGGCTTCGCACTCTCACCTGACCAAGCCAGTTGCCACAATATACCAATAATCGAGACTGAGTCAAACCCGAATATGCGGATAAGAAACATTCTTATCATTACTTTAGAGTCAGTCACGTTACCTTGATAAACGGTTGTGCTCTCAACCATTTCGCTCCTCCGGTGATCTACCGGCAGCCAGCCGTGTCCCGGCATGGATCATACGAATGCATCAAGCTCTTGCATCCGTACCAGGGTGCCGAAAGCCTTGCCCAGAGCTTCCAGTGGTCGCCGAATGCACCCGCTATGAGCACAACCACCCAGGCTGGCCAGCACATGGAAGCGATTGACCGCATGCGTACTGAAGAATCGAAAAACTGTCCTGGGCATGGACAGATAGCCTGCAGCAGCTATGGTATTTCTCCCATACAATTCAGTGAGAGAACACTCTTGGCAATAAACCATTCGCCGCACGGGACGGAAATGTACATACGGCCGCTTTAGATCGAACGGAGAACGGCAATCATGGCAAAGAAATCGCGGCTGCGCAAATTTCAAGGCCAGCGCTCGTCAGAGATGCAAACCGGCAAGACCGCTCCATTGGTTTCATCAACCCATAAGCCGTGGCAAATTGCCGCTGTGTGTCTCGTCCTTGCTGTAATTACAGTGTTCGCCTATCAGGGTGTTCGCAACAATGGCATTCTTGAGTACGACGATAATACTTATCTCCTTGAGAATCAGCATGTGCAGCAGGGGTTGACCGAGCAGAGCATCGATTGGGCGTTTACTGCCTACTATGCTTCAAACTGGCACCCGCTCACGTGGATCAGCCACATGATCGATTGGAGTATCTATGGCAAAGATCCCTGCGGCCACCATATAACAAACCTATGCCTGCACGCTGCAAATGCAGTTCTGCTTTTCCTTTTGATGTTTTACATCACCGGGTTTTTAGGCCGTTCGGCAATGGTCGCATTTCTCTTCGCGCTGCATCCCGCGCATGTCGAATCCGTTGCCTGGATAGCAGAGCGCAAAGATATTTTATGCGCTTTATTTTGGTTCGTGGCCTTGATTGCTTATGCGTGGAATCTTCGCAAACCATCCTGGAAGCGGTACGCATGTGTGCTCTTAGCCTATACCTGCGCTCTCATGTCGAAGCCAATGGCCGTCACGCTCCCGCTCACTCTGCTGTTGCTTGATGTTTGGCCGCTGCGCAGAATTACCTTCGTGCCGGAATCGAGCGTGCATTGGCTCTCTCCCCTGGGTAAACTGTGCCTGGAAAAATGGCCGCTGTTCATCATGGCGATTCTCTCCAGCATCCTCACCTTCATGGCGCAGCGATCCGGCGGTGCTGTAACTCAGCTTCAGATATTGCCCTTGTGGGTGAGGCTTTCAAACGCGGCAATTAGTTATTGCCGCTACGTACGGATTGCATTCTGGCCCCATCCTCTTACGGCCTTTTATTACCATGAGACAACTAACATCAGTGTTGCAGCCGCTGTGCTGGCAACCATTGCGCTCTTGTTGGTAACCGCCGTCTGCTGGCATTTCCGCAGAGAAAAACCTTATTGTTTTATCGGTTGGTTGTGGTTCCTGGTAACATTGACGCCGGTAATCGGCATCGTGCAGGTCGGGCAACAGGCAATGGCCGAGCGCTACACCTATATCCCCTTGATCGGCATCTTCATTGCTGTGGTCTGGTTGATTGGCGATGCCGTTCAAAAATTCCCGCAATTCAAAATTGCAACTCAACTGCTTGCGACAGCGGTTATTGCGGCGTGCGCTATTCAAACCCATGCACAGGTAATAATTTGGAAAGATACGGCAACACTTTTCAGCCATGTAATAGAAGTTGACCCACGCGGGGAGATACCCAATGTAACTTTGGGCGTGGCATACATGAGGCAGGGAAGGCTTGCCGAGGCGGAAGAATTAATCGAGCGATCCTTATCCTACAATCCCTACTCGGCGCAGACGCTGCTTTTTCACGGCGATGTTCTGCAGGCGCAGAACAAACTTGACGAGGCAGCTAAGGAGTACCGAAAGGTGATTGCCCTCGATCCGAATAACAGTATGGCCTATGACAACTTAGGCATTGTTTTAGGCAAGCAGGGATTACCAGGAGAAGCGCTTAAGGAGTTCCGGCAATCTTTAGCAATCAATCCCGATCAGGCATCGGCTCATGCCAACAGCGGTTGGATCCTCACCGAAACGAATCAGCTACCCGAAGCGGTAGAAGAGTTTACCCAGGCGCTTCGCTATGACCCGGGAAACGCCATAGCGCATAATAATCTCGGCGTTGACCTGCTTCAGCTCGGCAATTATGAAAAAGCCGCCGAGCAGTTTACCGAAGCGTTACAGATTGATCCCACTTATGCCGATGCAAAACGCAACCTCAGTCTTGCTCAAGCCAAAATGAAAATGTAATAAGTTGATTGGGAAGACAATAAATTATCGCGGGCCGGGTATCCCAGATCTTCCCTAGTGGCGGAGAGATCCGGGACACCTCAATAGCCAATGCGCCTCAGTCATCGCAACTGGATTGCAGCTATCTTCATGACTCGACGACTTGCCAACTATTTGCGGCTGGCTGGCGGAATGATGCCGTTCATCCGCAGATACTCCACCAGTTGCCCGTAGTGATCCATCACGTGTGCAATGCCAAACGCAGCCATGCCGGCGCGCGTTCCGTTCGCAGTCGTCACAAATGCGTTCTCCGGCGTGATGGCGTCTGTGTAGGCGTGCGCCTGGACAAATGAAACCTTCAACGCCTGCAATATATCCGCCTTGGTCTTTAACTTGTCGATGTCGGCGCGGTTATCCACCATCGGCTTGGTGGGATCGTGAAAGAAGTAGTAGTTGTCCTCCGCTACATGCTTCAACTGCTCGCCGAAGGTACGCACGCCTTTAAACTCGCCCAGCGTCACCGGGGGTGCAAAATCGTACTTTTCCGCGGGCATAGCCTCGGCCGCGTCCACAAACTCCTTCTCCATGCGGCTGAGCAATTTTCCATAAATCTCTGCGGGTGGAATCGGAGTGCCAATGGCAGGCTTAGCCGGCACTGCAGGCGCAGCTTGTCCCGCTGCCAGGGCAATCGTCATCGTGGATGCCGCGGCCAACAAGCAACAACCCAAAATGCTGCTGCCGTAGTGTGTAAATTTGTGCATGAAATCTCACCTCCTGCGGCCTCTGCCGCGTGAGTGAAATGTACCAGATCAGCATGAATTTCCGACAGCACAAAGTGATGAATCCGCCGTTTAATGGAACGATATGCCCATAAAATCCCGGTTGCCCGTACAATCTATACAAGGGGAACTTTGCCATGCGCCGAGTTTATGCTGACGCCAATGCCACTACGCCTCTGCTTCCTGAGGTAGTGGAGGCCATGCGTCCGTATTGGACTGAGCACTTTGGCAACGCTTCATCGATCCATCACGAAGGTCAGCAGGCGCGCGCTGCCATCAACCGTGCGCGCGAGACCATGGCCGCATTCTTTAACTGCCATGCCGCCGAAGTAGTTTTCAACTCAGGCGGCACCGAGGGCGACAACACGGCCATCTTCGGCCTGCTTCGTCCCGGCGATCACTTCATCACCACTTCTATTGAGCACTCGGCAATTCTGCAAGCCGCGCACCGCGTCGCTGGTCGCGGCGTTGAGGTGACCTTTATCGCGCCCCAACCGTGCGGTCTGATTAACCCGGCAAATATTCAGCATGCACTTCGCCCTGAAACTCGCCTGATCAGCGTAATGCTGGCCAATAACGAAACCGGCGTCATTCAACCAGTCGATGAAATTGGAGAGATTGCCCGCGCGGCCAGCACCTTCTTCCATATCGATGCCGTACAGGGCGCAGGTAAGGTAGAGTTCGATGTGCGCCGCTTCGGTTGCCATCTCTGCTCCATCAGCGCTCACAAGATGCACGGACCCAAGGGCACCGGCGCAATGTTTGTGCGTCGCGGAACTCCCATCGAATCGCTCCTGGTGGGCGGCAGCCACGAGCGCCGTCAACGCGCCGGCACTGAGAACGTACCCGGCATCGTTGGCATGGCCCGTGCGGCCGAGCTTGCCATGCACTCACTCCAAGATGGAACCATCCCTCGTCTAGCGGCCCTCCGCGACCGACTGGAAGCTGAGATCCTGCGCATTCCCGGCACTGGCGTCAACGGCGCATGGGACAGCAGTACGCCCGTCCCCCGCGTAGCCAACACCACGAATATCTTTTTCGATCAATTGGAGGGCGAAGCTCTGGTCATTGCGCTCGATCTCAAAGGCGTATCCATCTCCGGCGGTTCGGCCTGCCACTCTGGAGCCACCGAGCCCAGCCACGTGCTGATGGCCATGGGACTCAACAAAACCCGTGCCCGCGCCAGCCTGCGCTTCAGTCTGCTGAAGACCGCAACGGACGCAGATGTTAACCACATATTGCAGGTGGTTCCCGAGGCTGTCGAACACCTGCGCGCACTTTCACCCGTAGCCGCTGGAACGCTAGGATAGGAAACGTCATGTTTCTCTATCAAGATCGAATTGTAAGTGGCATATGGGTTGTAGTACTGGGAGGAATGTTTACGTGCTACGGATTATTCTTTAGGCAACACTTCTTCCCGCAAAGATATCAAGGTCGGAAAAGTCTCATGCCGAGATGGGCGGGCCTCATATTCTATGTCGGATTTGGGCTCTTTTTTCTGACAATCGGAATAGTTCGACTCGTGAAACACTAAATCGTATGCCACATTCAACGACCATCGCCGTAGCCATGTCCGGAGGGGTAGACTCCTCGACGGTTGCGGCCCTGCTCGCCCACGGAGAACACGCAATCGTCGGCCTGACGCTTCAGCTATGGGACCAGACGCGCCTTGCCGGCAAGCACGGAATCCCCGATGCACCCAAGGCAGGCCGCTGTTGTTCGCTTGACGACGTCTATGATGCCCGCCACGTAGCCGAGCATCTTGGCATTCCCTACTACGTTGTCAGCCAGGAAGAGCGCTTCGAGCGCGATGTGGTCCGCCCTTTTGTCGATGAGTACCTGGCCGGCCGCACGCCCATCCCCTGCTCGCTGTGCAACAACCACCTCAAGTTCGACCAGTTGCTCCAGACCGCGCGCTCCATCGGTGCAGACCGCATCGCCACCGGCCACTACGCGGTCAACGAGTACGACTCCGCGCGCGCCCGCTGGATCCTCAAGCGCCCCGCCGACCTGGCCAAGGACCAGACCTACTTTCTTTTCGGCCTAACCCAGGAGCAGCTGGCACACACGCTCTTCCCCCTCGGCCGCCTCACAAAGCCTGAGGTGCGCGAGGCAGCACGCCGCCATGGCCTGGCGCTGGCTGAAAAGCCCGACTCACAGGAAATCTGCTTTATCCCCGGCGGCGATTACAAGCAGTTCATCACCGCCTATCTTGAAGAGCAGGGCGAGCAGGTTCCTGAGTCCGCGGGCGAACTGGTCGCTTCCAGTGGCGAGGTCATCGGCCATCACGACGGCATCTCCAACTTCACCGTTGGCCAGCGCAAGGGACTGGGCGTCAGCTCACCCTCGCCGCTTTACGTTCTCAATATTGACCCCGCCAGTCACCGCGTCACCGTTGGCGCCGACGCCGAATTGGCTACCTGCAACCTGCGCGCCCGCCGCCTCAACTGGATTTCGATTCCCACTCTCACCGCACCCATGCGCGTGCAGATCAAGATTCGCCATCGCCACGATCCCGCCTGGGCTGAGCTCGTTCCAGCAGGACCAGACGAAGTGGCCGCCACATTCGACGAGCCACAGCGCGCCGTCACTCCCGGACAGTCAGCAGTTTTTTATGATGGTGATGAGGTAGTTGGCGGGGGATGGATCGTTTAAACGAACGGATCCTCATCCACAGATGGGCCCGTCTCCATGAAATCCTCGGGAGGGGCGGGCGGCCGGAAAGCGGCATCGGAGTTGCGCAGCGATTCCACGACCGCCTTGACTGAAGCCAACATCCCTGCAAGTTGCCGCGCCGGCTTACCCACGGCATCAGTCAAAAAACTGCCCGCACGATCCACAGCATCCAGAACGTTTGAGAACATCGCATCCACACGGCTGCTCTGTTGGCGCAAGCGTTCAATGATGCCCTTGGCCGCTGTCTCCATGTGCGCGGTTTGCTCACGTAACCCGTGCGCCACTTCTGCTACGTCCACCACCGTTGATTCCACATACGGAGTCACGCGGGTGATAAGATCCCGTGTATTGGTGAGAATGGGCATTGCCGCATTACGCAACTCCTCGACTTGCTCATTCAGTGTGCGGGTTGCCTTGCGAACGGCGATGAAGATTCCCAGCAGAATAAATACCTGCAGCAACACCGCCAGCGCCGTGACGGCGACAATAGCCAGCATGATGGTCTGATTGTCTAATTTCGGCATCGCAGCATTCTCGCGCAGGTCAACTGCGGATTTCAAAAAAACAACAATTGCAATGCGCCTCTCAGGAAGGAAGAAGCGCTCTGTCCAGAACCTGCGCGCTACGCTCAGCAACAAGCGCGCCCAGATCAGGAACGATTGATCGAGCAGTATCAGCCCCGCCGGGGAATGCATCCCCGGCAGGGCGGCTGCTCAACTCTACGCAGGGTCGTCAGTGGTTGACTTGTAGGCCTGGCGCCCCGCCTCCACGGCCGAGCTTACCCGTGTGGCCTGGTCGGTGACAAGATTCTTGCCCCGCTCAACAAACTCTTCCCACTGCGCCCGTCCGCGATCGACAACATCGCGTCCACGATCAACATACTCGCCTACTTGTTCCTTGCCCTTGTCCACAAGCACGCCAACCTGTTCGGCAACCTGATGGCCGCGGGTGCGCAGATACTCCGTACCCTCGCGGGCGCCGCTTGCCAAACTCTCACGCGTCTCACGGCCGCTCTTGGGAGCAAAAAGAATCCCCACCAGCGCACCTACGCCCAACCCAGCCACAAACCATGCCAGGCCGTATGCCTTATTTTCATCTGCCATGACCAAGACTCCTTTCACTCAACCTGAAAAAACATGCACCTATGAAAACCTTCCGGTGTGCTCAAAATCCCTGTCCCGTTGTTCACGCCGGCCATAAACTATTGGCGATTCAGCCAGGAGCAAATCTCCACACTACCTCATCGCATTGGACGCAGGCTGCGCAGCGAAGTTGCAAGCCATACTCGCCAGGCAGATAACCTGCTCCTCCTCAATACAATACAGCAAATTGCTCTGAGCAGGCCTGTCTTTTGTCTATAGGCAAAGAAATTTGCATGTTGCAACCCGATTCCAGCTGAAAAACGCCCTCTTCTGAAAGCCCCTTTCTTGACGCGAATCGGAGCTTTCTCAGCGCGCTGGCCACTCTTCCACAACAATGCCCAGATCGTTCAGCAGTTGGATGGCGGCTTCCTCATTGCGGCGGACCTTGGGGCGGTCTTTGCGGTTGGCCAACGGCGACTCCGCTACGGCGATCACGCGGCCATAATGCCAGGCGCCGGGTGGCAGCGCGGTCAACGCCGCGGCCAGGTCATTGGGACGCAATTGAATCTCCTGGCGGCGGGCTGCTTCAGGACGCAGCAGGGTTCCCTGCCCCAGGCTGCTGGGGTTGGCGTCGGCCATGGTGACCCGCAGGGTAAGCATGCCGGCATCGACTGACAGGAAGGGATTGACCCATGCACCAGGTTCATGAACATCCACATACATGCTCTTGGTGGGCAGCGGGATACGCGACAACTCGGCCCTTTGCTGGTCACGCTCGGTTGCCGAAGCCTGAGCGGCGGCCTGAGCCTGGTGCTCCGCGTTCACCGCATTCTGGGCTACCCCAACCACCGCCTGCTCTTCCTTTTGGCAGGCAATTAGGGTCACGGCCAGCAACAGGGCCATGCCCAAAAATCCCCTTACTTTCGTGCGCAGAATCACACCACAAGGATAACAGGACGGGATAACTGGACCAGCGGTCGTCACGGGCAGCCAGAATAGGAGGTGGAAAAAGGTAACCATTTCATGTGAACTTGTTGATGTGCGTCCTCAGCTCACGCCATTAGTACCCAATCGGGGAAAAAAGCGCGGTCACCGGATAAGTGAAAAATAAATCGGGATAGAACTAGCTTATCGATAAATAACCACAAACGAATTCTCAAGTAGATGTATGCTTTGTTAAGCTATCTTAATAAAAATTCCAGAAGGTTGGATGGATTTTCTGGTCGGCTATTTGTTCCACTTTGGAGGATTAGCGCATGAAGTTTCATCTATTGAAGTGTATGTGTGTGATTATTGCCCTGACTATTACTGCTGTAGCGCCTTTTGCCCTCAGAGCCCAGGTTAAAGCCAAGTCTGCCGATATAACCTCGGCAAACAATTTACCGTCTCAATGGGACATTTTTGTGGGTTACAGCTTCCTGTCACCGCATGGGACGGTGCAGGGTTATAACTACGAGAACATCGATTACGGCGGCATTGCCAGCGTTACCCGCTATTTCAATAAGCATGTGGGCCTGCAGTTTGAGGGCGACTGGCACGATCAATCGCAGGATTGGCCCTTCGGCTCCAATTCCAATGCTGACAATTCTGACGATGATTTCGCCAATGGATCGGGCGGTTTGATCCTCCGTTACCCTGCCGGCAATTTCACACCGTGGGCGCACGCTCTCTTCGGCGGCGAACGGGTTGGCAGTCTCTTTCAGCCCGACACCTGGGGCTGGGCGGCAACAGCAGGTGGCGGCCTGGACTACAACACCCCTTGGCTGCACCATCATCTGGCCATTCGCATAGTTCAGGCGGACTATCAGTATGCCAGCATTCCCTTTGTGCCCGATTACGGCGGCACCAGCTCGTTCAATAACATACGCTTGAGCGCAGGCGTTGTCTTCCACATCGGCTCCATCGTACCGCCTGTGCAGGTAGCGATGGCATGCTCTCCCAACCCGGTCTGGGCTTACCCCGGCGACCCGATCACGATCACTGCGACAACAGCCAATCTTGATCCCAAACTGCACGCGATTTATTCCTGGTCGGGCAACGGCGTGACGGGCGCCGATACCACGGCCACGGTGGCTGACCGATTCGCTGGCTCCGGGCACTTATACGGTCAAAGGCACCGTGAAAGAAGGCAAGCCCGGCAAGGAAGGCCTTAAGCCCTGGGAGACGGCCGAGTGTTCGGCAATATTCACTTTGAAAGCCTATGAACAGCCGACCGAAGTTGCATGGCAAACCCCAGCACCATTAAGCCGGGCGAAAACAGCACCATTACCGCAACTGGCGTCAGCCCGCAGAACCGTCCTCTCACTTACACCTACACGGCTACGGCCGGCAGTGTCAGCGGCAACGGCAAATCGGCGGTCTTTAATTCTGCGGGCGCAATGACCGGCGCGGTGGGAATCACTTGTAACGTAGCCGATGACAAGGGAGGTAACGCAACCGCGAACACCATAGTAACTATTGCAGCGCCTTCAGCGGCGCCGATTCCGCGCTCAGAAGCACTTTGCTCGCTCTCCTTCGAGAAGATCGGTATGCATCCTGCATGGGTCGACAATACCGCCAAGGCTTGCCTGGACGAAATAGCGCTGGAACTTCAGAAGCAGCCCGATTCGAAAGCAGTTGTGGTGGGCGAAGCGACCCTTGCAGAGAAGACCCCGAAGAAGGGCCACAAGCATACTGAAGACCTGGCCGCCCAGCGCGCCGTCAATGCCAAGCAGTACTTGGTGAAGGAGAAGGGCATTGACCCCACGCGAGTCAGCGCGGTGACCGGCACCACGGATGGCCAAACGGCGCAAGATTACCTGGTGCCATCAGGAGCCGACTTCACAGCCGATGTGCCTGGAACCACCCCGGTAGATGAGACTGTAGTAAAACCTCATGAGGCGCAAAAGCTCATGCCCACCGTGCAGCATGCGCACAAAAAGCACGCCGCTCCCGCCAAGCCCGCGCAGTAGCCTCCGCGGCCTGCGCAGTCAGCAACTGATATCGTCAAGCCTTCCGGAAATCAAGGAAGGCTTGACGAAGCACAGCCGATAGAATTTTTCTGCATGCCCTCAGATCTGACCGGCAAGCTGGTCAGCTTTTCATTTGCCAATCAGCCCGCGCGCAATCGAGTCCAGCATTCCGTTGAGAAAATTAATCGACTCGGGCGCACAATAGCGGCGGCCGATCTCCAGCGCTTCATTGATGACGATTGGAAACGGAGTTCCTTTAAAACCCAACATCTCGCCCACGGCCATGCGCAGCAGGTTGCGATCAACAGCGGGCATGCGCTCTAGCCGCCAATGCTTTGAATTCGCCACAATCAGCTCGTCGATTTTTTCCTGGTGAGCCGTGGCCGCTCGGAAGAGATCCTCGGCAAAGCTGCGGACGTCGGGCTCAACCTCGTCGCCGGCCTTCCAGAATGTGGCTTGCACCTGCTCCGGCGGTCTGCTTGCCAATGTCCGCCTGGTACAGCATCTGCATCGCCAGTTCGCGCGACTTGCGCCGCGGTCCGGCGGTCAAGCCGTCCCGCCCTTCTGGAGTTTGCGGCGCAGACTCACCATTTCTATGGCTGCAATCGCAGCCTCAAATCCCTTGTTTCCGCCCTTGATGCCGGCCCGGTCGAGCGCCTGCTCCAGGGTCTCGCAGGTGAGAACGCCAAAGCTGTGGGGAATCCCGGTCTCCTGTTGCGACTGACCGATGCCCCGCGCCACTTCGTTGTAGATGGCCTCGTAGTGTGCGGTCTCCCCGCGCAATAAGCAGCCCAGCGTCACGATTGCATCCACCTTGCCCAGTTCGGCCACAGTGCGCGCCGCTGCCGGAATCTCCCATGCGCCAGGAACGCGAACCACCTCGATCGCATCCCGTTTTGCTCCGCTGCGCAGCAGTGCATCGAGCGCGCCCTCCAGCAGCCGCTCGGTAATCACCGCGTTCCAGCGCGCCACCACGATAGCAAATCGCATTCCATCCGCGGAGAGATCGCCCTCGACAGCCAACGACTTACCGCGCAGCGGATCGGTCCACGCCCAGAATGAAAACGCAAATCCTGGCTCCGGCTCAACGGTAAAGATATGTGACTTCCAGTGGGTTTCCGTGATGGGTTTGAGGCGCGCCACGGCTACCTCTCCGCCGTTCGCGCGAAGCCAGCTTTCAGCGGCCTGATAAACCGCATCCAGCGCGGTCACCTCCACCAGCAAATCGGCAGTGGATGGAAATTGGCCATCGACAATCTCCAGGTTTCCCAGCGGAGCCAGAAATGCCGCTCCACGGCTGTTTTCCTCATTCCATCCT
This sequence comes from uncultured Acidobacteriaceae bacterium, assembly GCA_963780975.1. Lineage (GTDB taxonomy): Bacteria > Acidobacteriota > Terriglobia > Terriglobales > Acidobacteriaceae > Telmatobacter. Next base: position 59,023 of record CAWAEU010000062.1, read on the forward strand.
TTGCCGGAAGCAAACCCCAGCGCCGAAAAAAAGCTGGCCAGCCGGTCGTAGACCGCGGCGCTTCCGGCAGGACGAAGAAAGGAGATCCCCTTGATCATGGATTGATTCTATCGCGCGGGAGCGGTGGTTCAGTGACGCAGCATTCCCTGGTGCGGACCCGAAACGAGATCGCTGCTTACGCGTATCAGGGACAAGCAAAAAGGCCGGCATAAAGCCGGCCTTTTGCTTGTGCTCGCTACAACAGTGCTTAGGTCGTAGAGCGCGGCTTGACCTCAATGACGGTTGCCGGCACGGTGCTGTCCGTACCCGTGTATGTGCAGCCGAGATCGCTGGGCGAGCAAGCAGGCAGATTGGGACTGATCTGCTCAGTATCGGTCAGTGTCGGAATGCTGATGTAATGGATCATATTGTCGCCCGCCGTCGAAACAAAAAAGTAAGAGTTGTCTGGACTGAAGGCGCCTGCAATGGGAGCCGTGATCGACGAAGCTGCGCTCCCGCCCAACGGTATATAGCTCACCGTGCCGGCCGCGGGACTGATGCTGCTGGCACTACTGTTGGGCGCGTAGTAAACCCGCCGCCGACGAATCGCGTGAAAGTCATGATTGGTTTCCCGGCGTTTCCAAACAGTAAGTGGCATACCAATACGGCCGAGAATGTCATCTTTGCGTCTTCCGGAGTGAAAGCGGCGCTGGCCGACTTATCCAGGCGAGGAGACAATTCCGCGGGCTATTTCGAGGGAGCGGCCGTTTACGCGCAGAGCGACGGCACGGGCACGAATGGATACGCAAACAACGAGACCGATTGGCGTTGGTTCCGGGAACAATGGCTCAAGGCGAGATAGGATCCAAGACGGACCAAGAATTCTCAATGAAACATATTTTGCAACGAACCGATTTCACCCGAGACGTAGGCGGCCGACCGGCCTCGTGCTCGCATTTGGGCATTGGCCCTCGTTTGCGGGATGTGCGCCCGGGTCGCTGCTCAGGCCGGTGTTTCCGTGACGACGGCACCACCGCCGAGGAACGCTCTTCTCAGACGATTTCGACACCAACAACACTGGTCGGAACTGCTCCCGCCAACTGGACACATCAACGCGCCCAAAGGCACGACAGTGCGGGTGGTGGACGCGAGTGTGACCGAGCCATTCTCTCCTCCATATTGCGTAGAACTGGTGGACAACAGCCCAAGGGACGGCCGGAAATGTATCGGGATTTCACAGCCATCGGTAGCGGGACAGGCCAGTGCGTCATTCAAGTTGAAGTCGGTCGGCCACGGCCCATGCCGTTCTGCAGTTGCGGAGCACCAGGGGAGCGACACCTGTGCTCGGTGGTCTTTGCCAACAGCGGATTGATGCGATACGAAGGGGCTGGGTGGCGGCGTCAACAGCACGACACCATGGACCGCAGGAGAATGGCAGACCGTCCAGATCGAGTGGTTTAGCGATTTCACCTTCAATGCATCCTTGGGAGACACGCAATTTGCGCAGCGGGTGCATTTCGCTCACGAATGGCTGTCCCGGGCAGGATCTACGTGACCGTGGGATACTCAACGCGTCACCAACAGGATCGGGTATGTGGATGATGTCAAGGTGCGGCGTCGAGGGGCGCCATTGGAGTCAATGACAGATGTATTCGGAATGTAAGTCATGCTAACGGACGGGATTGGTGTGAGACATGCTGAAGTATATACGTAACTTTATGATCAAGTCGTCCATGAACCGGAGTCAGTTGATTTGGAAAACAGTGTCAATGGAAGGCAGGCGTCCCCGATGGCCGCAGGGTGCTTCCGCCGCGTTTTGCGCAACGTTGGCGTTCTGCGTCACTGTCGTGGGTTCTGCCAGCGCGCAATTGCTGATGTCGGACAACTTTGACGAAGTGGGGAACACGAACGGAGCCGCGCCCTCGGGTGGACGTTGAGTTGCCCGCAAACACACAGGCCACCATCGTGAACAGCTCCGTCACCACTCCCGAGTCCGGGCCGTTATTGCGTCGAGCTTACGGACAACAGCAGCAGTTCACGTCCCGAGATTTATCAGACGTTCCGTTCAGAATCGAACGGTATCGCCATGGCATCCTGCAAGGTCGCCAGCGCGGGGCCGCTCCGCCTATTTTGAATTGAAAACGTCGAGCGGCACTTTCTGGCGGCCCTGATCCTGGATACCAATGGGTTGGTCGGTTATCACAACGTGGGCAGCGGCACGGTGGATACACGATTCCATGGACACCCGGCGTGTGGCAAAAACTCCAGATCGAGTGGTTCGCCAACGAAACTTTCAATGCGTACATAGGCGGTACCCAGGTCGTGCAGGGGGCATCGTTCGCATCGGCCGCCTTCCGAGCCGGATCAGCCTCCTCGCCGGGACCAACACGGGAACTGGGCGGACGATGTTTGCCGATGACGTGCAGGTTGTAGTCATGGAAATGTTGATGACCGATAATTTTGACACCAACGAAACGGTCGGCAGTGTTACCGACCGGATGGGTGGTGACTACGCCGGCGGGCACCACCGACATCGTCGTGAATTCGTCGGTGCAGACCCCGCTGAGCCCACCCAATTGCGTGGAGTTCAGCGACAACGGCGTCTCAACCGGCCCCCAGATGTACACCAATTTCACCGGTATGGCCGATGGACGGGCGTTCTACTCGGCCTTCATTCCCTCTACAAACCAAGCGCCGTTCGACATGCACCTGCGGGACACGAACGGGAACTTCCTCGCCGCGATCCGTCTCGCGGAAAACGGAAGTATGTCGTACAACGACACGCCCGGAGGCAATGGTCCCTTCACGACCACCTCCGTCCCTTGGACGACGAATGCCTGGCAGACGATACGGGTCGATTGGTTCAGCAATTACACTTTCAGCGTGTATCTTGGCCAGACGCAGATTGTCGCGAACGCGCCATTCTCGACGAATACAATACCGGCGCGAGTACTGTTTCGACTGGCGGACTCGACCAGCACAAACTGCCTGGCATATCTGGACAACGTGCTTGTGAGTCACCAGGAGTTTCCCGGCTCGGCCAACCAGACGAACAATGCTACCTGGCTCGGGTATAATTATGTGGGCACGGAGAGCTACTGGTCCAAGGTGCCACAACTTGCGTTCCAAATGAAGACGAACTACCGGGTGCCGTATTGGTTCGTCAACGTGGGATTATTGGGCACTAACGGCGTGCTTCAGGAGTCACCGGCCGGTGTCACGAACTTCTTGAACACCCTGAAGACGTGGGAGAACCAGCAGGGCTACCAGTTCAAGGTATTCGCGTGGGTCAACGGCGACATGCCCTACAGCGGCGGTCCGACCAGCGGCACGGTGAACGTGAACATTGCTTCGGTTGCTTCCAACATCGTGATGGAAGCGGAGAAGCTGGTTTCGACGAATGTGGCGGGAAGTTACATCGCTCATTCGACACGGGCGTTCGATGGCGTGCAATTGGACCTCGAACCGGCAGGGCCCAACGGGTCGGACACACAGTTTTTCAACATCGTGCAGATGATCGTCAACATCAAGAGCGCCTTCCAGTCGCTCGGGCTGGGAAACAAACTGACGTCGTTTACGTCGCCCACGTACACCACATCCAGCACAAACGACAACGTCTGGAACTGGCCGCCGATGTACTACTACACGATGGGCACGAATATCGATTTGCTCTGTGCCATGACCTACAACACCGGCTATACCAGCGGTTCGGAATACCAGAGTTGGATTCAGGGCCAGACAACGAATATCCTCAAGATGGTTTCGGGAAGGTACTGGAATAATGATTCGCTGCATCCCGTGCCGACCAACGGCGTGGAAGTCATGACCGGTTTCCCGGCATTTCCCAACAGTTCGAACCATACCAATACAGCCGAAAACATTTCGTTTGCCGCTCCCGGCGTACAGGCCGGCCTCACCAATCTGCAATCGCGCGGGGATCTCTCGACGAATTTCTTTCTGGGGGCTGCCGTATACCTTCAAAACGATGGAACCGGTGACGACGGGTACGCCAGCTACGACACGGACTGGTGGTGGTTCGGACAGTATTGGTTGAACACGTGGGCGGACTTGGGCGCTCCGGCGAATCTTCTCGTCAGCCCCGCCAGCCTCAATTTCGGGCCGGTATCGATCGGCGCGACCAACAGCCTGCCATTTTCGGTGATCAATACCGGCTACCAGTCTCTGTCTGGCACCGCGACAGTCGCCGGTCCGTTCGCCGTGGCCGCCGGCATTCCATACAATGTTGGGGTTGGCCAGACCCAGGTGGTGACGGTGAGTTTCGCGCCGCTGTCAACCGGCGCATTCACCAACACAGTGGTTTTCTCCAGCAACGGTGGGAGCTCGACGAACACGATGACCGGCGTGGGCGTGACGCCCGCGCAAATCAGTGTCAGCCCATCGAGTCTGGATTTCGGCACGGTCGCGACAGGAAGTTCGTCGCAGGGCACGTTTGTTGTGACCAACGCCGGCGGTACGACTGCGACCAACGGAACGGCCACAGTTACCGGGGGCCCGTTCACCATCGTCTCGGGCAATGCGTTTGCCTTGGCGGCAGGTGCATCAACCAACGTGGTGGTGCAATTTGCGCCGCCCACTGCGGGCGGATTCACCAATGCGGTAATCGTTGCCACGGCCAACGGTGGGAACTCCACCAACACGGTCACAGGCACTGGCGCGGTCGCTCCGTGGCCGGTTCCACTGCCAATCCGAGCAATGGCGTCGAGCCGTTGGCAGTGACGTTCACCGACACGTCGACGGGCACCGCGCCTCTAAGCCTGTCGTGGAATCTGGGCGACAATACGATGACCAACACCGCCGGTGGGGCGGTCTTCGCCCACAACTATGCCGCCGGCACCTACACCGTCACATTGACGGCCAGTAACGCCTTCGGCGCCAGCAGCACGCTCGTGTCGAACAATCTGATACCGTGCTTACGGCGTTCCAAGCCTGGCAATTGAAGTACTTCGGTTGCACCAAGACGGTGCCCGCAAGCGCGGCCCGACGCCGACCGTTGGCAAGGGCATCAGCAACACCAACCAGTTCCTGCTGGGCCTGAACCCGACGAATCCGGCGTCCGTGTTCCGGATTCTCAGCGTGGCGCGGAGGGCAGCGACATGAGATCACCTGGGCAACGGCGGGCGGGATAACGAATGTGGTGCAAGCGACTGCGGGATCGGCTGACGGTTCGTACTCGAACAACTTCGTTGACGTCACCCGTTGATCATCATCCAGGGCAGCGGCGACACCACGACCAACTACCTGAACGCGGGCGCGGTAACGAATTTCTCCACTGTGTATTACCGGATACGTTTACAACAGTAACGGAGTGCCTGCTTGCAGTGTTACGGTACAACGCCGCGCGAGTCAGGGCGTCTTACGACAACTTATGAATTCAGAGGAGCTCCGAACCCATCACATCAGCGCGCCTCTGGATGGGTATTTCCGGCCCGCGGCACTGGGCAATCAGGGTTATCTCGAAGCCGCAGCACTCTCTGGAAGGACGGTCCCTCTGGTGATTGGAATCCAACGCGAAGACGGTTGTCTTTCGCGATACGAGATGCAGGTATTTGATGGACCGGACAACCTAACGTTGTTCCATGTGGAGCGACTGGTGAAATTCTTGCTCTGGGCGCGGGGCGGGTGGAGGATTCATATTGGTGGGCCTCGAACCATCGGCGAGCACATCCGCGGGTGCTATGCTGCGGGCGGCGCACGCACGTTTGATGTGGACTTGATCACCCGGGTGTACGAGCGGGCATTCGAGGTGGCGGTGATGGAGCCGGCGACGTGCCCGTGGAGCGTGAAGCGGCTTCCTCCAAGGGCAGCCATCTGGATGGCTGTCGCATCGGCTTCGATCTTGGCGCCAGCGACTACAAGGTTGCCGCAGTCAAGGACGGGGTTGTGGTGTACAGCAACGAGTTTGCTTGGAACCCGAAGGAACAAGCCGACCCCGGCTATCATTTCACGAAACTGAATGAGGGGATTGCGCAGGCCGCCCGATATCTGCCCCGGGTCGACGCGATCGGTGGCAGCACAGCCGGGTGGTCGTGGACAACCAATCCGGGTGGCGTCGCTGTTCCGTTCGGTGCCTGCGGAACGCTTTGGTGAAGCGAAGAACATCTTCCGGCGCTTGCAGCAGCAGTGGGGCGTGCCCGTGGAGGTGGCCAACGACGGGGATGTGACGGCGCTGGCCGGCGCGCTGTCGCTGGGAGTCAAGGGCGTCCTCGGCATCGCGATGGGCTCGAGTCAGGCGGCGGGATATCTTGATCCCCGGGGCGGATGACCGGTTGGCTCAGCGAACTGGCGTTCGCGCCGGTGGACTACAATCCCCAAGCGGCCACCGATGAATGGTCGGGCGACCGCGGGGTCGGCGCGTTGTACTTTTCGCAACAAGCCGTCCACAGGCTGTTGCCGGCCGCCGGGATCGAGTTGCCCAACGAGATGGGGCTGCCGGAGCAGCTCTTGGAAGTGCAGGCGCTGATGACCAAGGGCGACCAGCGGGCCGCCGCGATCTACGAGACCATCGGGGTGTACCTGGGCTACGCCATTGCGCAGTACGCCGAATTTTATGATTTTGGGCACGTGCTGGTTCTGGGTCGCGTAATGACCGGCGCGGGTGGTACACTTTTGCTGGCGAAAGCAGGGGAGGTATTGCGGCTGGAGTTTCCCGGGCTGGACGAGCGGGTGCGATTGCATGTGCCTGACGAAAAAAGCCGACGGGTTGGCCAGGCCGTGGCCGCCGCCAGCCTGCCCGCCATTTCGAGGCCAGAACGATGAAACTGCACAATGCGACCGCTGAGATCTTCGTTCCCGACGGAATGCCGGTGGCCAAGGCGCTCCCCCGCATCACGCATCTGGGCATCGGCGCCCATCAGGATGACCTGGAGTTCATGGCGTTTCACGGGGTACTGGCCTGTTACCACAGCAACACGCAATGGTTCGGCGGGGTGACCTGCACCAACGGCGGCGGCAGCGCCCGCACTGGCCCGTATGCGAATTGCACCGACGCGCAGATGATGGCCGTGAGGCGGCGCGAGCAGAAGGCGGCGGCGGTGGTGGGCCGATACGGCGCGATGATCCAGCTCGATTACCGCAGTAGCGCGGTGAAGAGCGCCACCGAGCCCGGCGTTGACGAGAGGACCTGAGGCAGATTCTGGCGGCGACGCGTCCGCAGGTCGTTTACACCCACGATCCGGCGGACAAACACGACACGCACATTGGCGTGGTGATAGCGGCGTTGCAGGCGATGCGGGAATTGCCGCGCGGGCAGCGTCCCAAAAAGGTTTGGGGCTGTGAGGTGTGGCGCAATCTCGACTGGCTGGCCGATGATGACAAGGTGCTGATGGATGTGAGCGGTCATGAGCATCTGGCGGCGGCGTTGAACGGCATGTTCGATTCGCAGATTCCCGGCGGTAAACGCTATGACCTGGCCACGCTGGGCCGACGCCGCGCCAACGCGACGTTCCTGGAATCGCACGCGACGGACGCGGGCCGCGCAACTGGCATTCGGCATTGACCTGACGCCGTTGGTGGCCGACGAGTCGCGGGACATTGTCGAATACGTGTGCGGGTTTATCGACCGGTTTCAAGCCGATGTGAAACAAAAGCTGGGCGAACGACTGAGGCGCTGACGATGGAGATCATCATTCAACCCACGGCGGAAGCGGCCAGTGCGACAGCCGCGCTGATGGTCGCGCGATTGCTGCGGGAGAAGCCCGATGCGGTGTTGGGGTTGGCCACTGGCAGCACACCGTTGCTGTTGTACCGTGAACTGGTGCAGATGAAGCTGGACTGGAGCCGCGTCACCACGTTCAATCTGGACGAATATGTCGGCCTGACGCCGCGATCACCCGGCCAGTCTTTCAGCGGCTTCATGTGGGAGAACCTGTTCCGCCACGTCAACATCGTCAAGTCGAATGTCCACATTCCCGATGGCCAGGCCGAGGACGTTCCCGGTTCTGTCTGCGAGCTACGAACAACAGATCCGCGTGGCCGGCGGGATCGATTTGCAACTGCTCGGCATCGGCACCGACGGGCATATCGGGTTCAACGAGCCGAGTTCTTCCTCGGCCTCGCGCACGCGGATCAAGACGCTGACACAGCAGACCCGCGACGACAACGCGCGGTTTTTTGGCGGGGGAAACCGCCGTGCCGCATCATGTCATCACGATGGGCATCGGCACGATCCTGGAGGCGCGGCAGGTGCGTGCTACTGGCGTTCGGCGCAAACAAGGCGCGGGCCGTTGCCGCAGCGGTGGAGGGCCCGATCACCGCCATGAACCCGGCCTCGATCCTGCAACTGCACCCCGTGACCAAGATCGTCCTCGACGAGACCCGCCGCCGCGCTACTGCGCAAAGCCGATTATTACCGCTGGGTCTACGACAACAAACCCAAGTGGCAGAAAATGTGAGGACGGCATGAGACTCGAACACGATCTTCGGCCCTTGTCTGCACCAATTTCAAATTGCTCGGGATTTTTTCAGCGCCGAACCCTATGGCAGCGGCCATATAAACGACACTTATTCCGTCGTCTTTACGATCAGGCCGGCACGCGTGTCCGGTACATTTTCAGCGCATCAATCACAGATTTAAACACCCGCTCGCGTTGATGGAAAACATCGCTCGCGTGACCGCACATCTTCACACCAAGCTCGCCGAGCAGGCGGACCGCACTCGCCGCGCGCTGACGTTGGTTCCGGCGCAGGACGGTCGGTCATTTCACCGCGACGAACAAGGCGACCATTGGCGCACCTACGTCTTTATCGAAGAGGCGCGCACCTACGACGCAGCGGGGTCCACGACGCAGGCGTTTCAGGCGGCCAGGGCCTTTGCG
>CAWAEU010000063.1:0-7972 GCA_963780975.1 uncultured Acidobacteriaceae bacterium
AGTAAGGCAAATATGGCGGGCTGATGATGCTTGTACCCGCTGAATAGGTGATAAACGCCAGATTGGACTGAGGCGAGGTAACCACCTGGTTGATGGCGGCTGCGCTCACCTTGGTCGGGTCGAGCGTTAATGGCGTAGGCGTATTGAGCCAGGGAGCGGTTGAGAGCGCCGAGAGCGTCTGGGTGGTGACCGTGTTGGGAGGTGTGCCGACGGTAACTGAGGATGTTGGGCAGGCGATCGGAGTATTAATGCCGTCGGTATTTACCGTGGGAATTGCAATTCCGATATCGTTGAGCGTGACTCCGCCGCCGGTAACCGCGGCTCCCAAAATATGCTGGCTATCGGTCGTAGCTGCCAAAACGTCTGTCTGCACGGGCAGGCTGTCACTCTGCGGATAAAAAGCGGTGATGTTGCTGACTGCATTCCCGTTGCCTGAAATCGTAACCGTCCCGGTGGGGCACCAGGTATGGGCCACAGTGTTGTAGCTTGCGCTGCCGCTCAAATAAGCGCCTACGCCGGGTATCGTCAGCGCCAAACTCTGTGAACCTCCGGTACTGTTAATTCCGTTGAGACTATAGGTAGACCAGCCGCTGTCCACGTTGAAGACGTATAGCGTGTTGGAGTGGCCGGTGATACCCGCCGCAATGTTCTCCGGCGTGTTGTTCAGCGCCGCGCTGTCGGTGATGTACAGCGTCTTCGAGTCGGGAGTCCAGGCGGCTTCATTGCCCACGCCGCCATACGTCGCAATGACGCCGCCAGTCGGCGTGTACAGGTAGAAGACCTGGCGCAACGGGTCGTTAATCAGCAATTCCGTAGCATTCGGTGCCGCGGCCAGCACCACTCCCGGCACGGAGGTGTCCTGCTTGGTAACCGCGTTGCTTGCAGTGCTGTAGATCATCAGTTCGTGCGATGAGCCGAAATAAATATTGGTGCCCAGCCGGTCCATCTGCGCCGAGTTTGGTACATAAGGCAGGCGCACCGTTGAACCTACCGACCCGCTCAGCAGTTCCATGGGAATTACGTACTGCGACTGGCCGGGAGCAGCCATCCAGAAATAGTCACTGGCAGTTCCGGGTACGGTAATGTTCACCGGGTTGGATGAAATGGAAAGGCCAGTGCCATACAGACCGAACAGATTGATCGGAGCCGGACTGCAGGTGGTCGGCTGGCAGACGGCATACACCGAAGCCACTCCTGGAAAGCTGGTGGTTATTGCGCCGCCGGCCCCCGCTGTGATGTCGATGGGGTCGGTGGACTGGTAATCCAGATTCAGTCCGGTGATGGTGACACCGTTAGTGTCGGTGATGGTCGTGGTCAGGTTCTGGGTCACGCCCTGGGTGATCGTGCCTTTCGTTGCGCCGTTCGCCAGGGTCACGCTGATCGATTTTGGCGGGCATGTTGAGAAGTAGCCGGCCGATGAACTGCCGCCCGCTATCGAAGCCGTGATGACAGTTGTGCCGGGCGCCGCAGCGGTAAGCACATTGGTCTCGGTATTGAGCGTGGCAACCGATGGAGAACCGAGCGAATAGCTGAAATTGCCGATGTTCTCCGAGCAGTCGGGAACCGGTGTCATTGACGAGACGACTGTTGCGGTTCCACTACAGGTTGCCGTGCCATTGGAGAGTGTGGCTGTCGTTGGTGGAGCAGTTGCATTGAGGCCGCCATTCACAATAGTTAGATTGGTTCCACTCGCAATTGTGTTGGCGCTGGTCAAGGCAACCGTCGCCGAGGCTCCGTTTGCATTGTTATTGAAATTACTTAGTATGCAGGTCTGTCCATTTGTCCCGGCAATTGGACCCAGCCAGGAGGTGATGCTTGCTATTCCTGAGCAGGTTGCGGTACCGCTCGCTAGAGTGGCTGAGGTCGGCGGCGCTATAGCGCCAGTACCGGCACTTGTAAGCTGCATTGGAGTACCGCTGGCAACAGTATTTGTGTCGGTTAAGGTAAGTGTAGCCGTTGCCCCGGTTGAACCGTTATTGAAATTACTCAGAGTACAAGTATCCCCTGCAGTTCCCGTGATTGTCCCGCCCGCATTGTAGTTTGCGGCGACCATATAGTCCGTAGGGGGAACAGAGGTAAAAGTTCCACTGGCAATAATGTCTGCCGTAATATTCGCGTTTTGATTATTCACAGGCCAATTGCACACAAAATTGCCGGGAGAGACCGAAGGCGGCGCGCATAGCTCATACTGCTTATTGCCACTTCCCACGGCGCATGCCTGCGCATCCAGAGTCGCCACGCTGTTCTGCGAAAAGCACTGCTGCGCGGTTCCCGACGTAGGTTCAGTGACAAGACTGACCGAAGTCACCTGTGGATGCACATAAACAGTCACCGGGTTGGAACTGACTGAACTGGCCGACGCTGTAACGTAGGCAATACCGTTAGACAGGCCGCCGGTAGAGGGCAGCGGATTGGGGAAGTTGCAGTAGGTGTAATTCGCGATTCCGCCACCGGTGTTGCGGTTCCATGTTCCAGCGCAAAGATTGCCGCTGGGAGATACGTCAACCAACTGATTGTTGGTGGTGCCGTAAATGAAAGTGCCCACGGTAACCTGGTCACCCTGGCAGGTCTTGGCCTGGGGTGCAGACAGTTGCTGCGTCTGCCCATACGCCAGCGAGACGCCATAGGTCGTCGGCGACATCGTGATGCTGGCCACGTCCGTGATCTTCAACCCGTAACCCAGGCCATTGCAATAGTTGGCGTCCGGATTGCGCGTGCAACCGGAAATCGAAATCCCGCCCGGAATGGCCAGGCACAACAAGCAGACAAGCGTCAAAAACCGCCGCATGAATCCTCCCCGCCCCGCCGCGTCGTTCCGCGGAACGGTCTATCCGAATACGTCAGAAAATCGTCTGGTTCCAGCGATATTCCCAGGGCCCGCCTGCAGCCGGTCAGAGAAGCTCGCTTAATAAAGTCCTAGGTAAAAAGTGTATCAGGACGGGCCCGTCCCCGGCATGTAGCCCATGAAGCTCTTTGCCGCGTTTCCCCGCTCCCCGTCAGCAATAGACTCCGCCTGTCTCGTAGGGTGAGCAGCTCTTGCCTCATTCGCCCGGCGGCATATAACGATCGAACCATTCCACCGCCCGATCCATCACATCGCGCCGGTGCGCCGGATCCACAAACCCATGCCCTTCGTTGGGGTAGACAACCAGTTGTGTCGGCACGTGCCGGTCCCGCAACGCATGCCAGAACTCGTACGACTGCGGAGCCGGACACTCGCCGTCCCGGTCCCCCACCACCACCAGCGTGGGCGTCGCCGCCTGCTTGATGTAGTTGATTGCCGAGCTCTTCGCATAGACAGCCGGATCGTCATAAACTGAGGCGCCGAAGTACGGCGTCATCCACTGGTCGATCGAGTTCTCTCCGTAGTAGCTCAGCCAGTCGGAGATTCCAGCCCCCGCCACCGCCGCCTTGAACCGTTGCGTCTGGGTAACGGCAAACATGGTCATGAATCCGCCATAGCTCCAACCGGTCAGACCCACGCGCTTGGGGTCCACCGGGTAGTGGGCCAGAACCGTATCCACCCCGGCCAGAATGTCCCGCAAATCCCCATAGCCGAAGTCCTCGCGGTTAGCCTGCGTAAATGCCTCGCCCTGCCCGTAGCTGCCACGCGGATTGGGTTGCAAAACAAAGTAACCCTGCATTGAGAAAGCCTCCGGACTCAGCACAGATCCGCCCCAATGCGCAACCTCAGCCGAGGCCGGTCCCCCGTGCACCTCAACAATCAGCGGATATTTCTTCGTGGGATCGTAGTTCAACGGCAGCATCAACCAGCCCTGCACATTGAACTCGTTGCTCTTCCAGCTCAACGATACAGATTTGCCCCACGCCGGCTTCACCCCGTCGTTGAAATGAGAGAGTTGGCCGAAGGGAGCCCAATCCGCCGATCGTCTGCCGCCGGGAGCATCCGTTCTGGCCAGAAAAATCTCCGGAGCATCATCATATGAGCTGGCCCGGAAAGCAAAAAGTGAGTGGTCGGCGGTGGAAGAAAGGCTCATCTCCAGCCGCCCGTCGCCCACATTGTCCGGAATACTGTAGATGGGATTGCCAAAGCTGGTGGCCACGCTCTCGCTGGTCCTGTCCCCTTGCAGCTTCATACGGACCAGTTGGCTATTTCCGCCGGCCAACTCGCTCACAAAAATATGGCTGTCGTCGTCCCATTCGATCCAGGCCGACGTAGTTGGCCGCCGCGGCGTCAGATCCCGCGGTTGTCCTCCTGCAGCGGCAAGTATCCACACATCGCCGCCGGTGGACCCCTGGTCGCTCATCAGCCCGCCGATGAACGCAATCGCCTGCCTGTCCGGCGACCACCGCGGCACCGCAATCTGCAATCCATGCAGCGCTCCCGAAACCTCCGCCGGCGCAAGAATCACTTTGGGCGTGCCGTCAAGCGCCTGCGTATACAGCTTCGCAACCCACCAGTTGTTCTCTCCCGGTGGATCGGCAGCCACATATGCCAGAGCCTTCGAGTCCGGTGACCAGTCAAACTCATAAACATGTAAATTGGCCGGCGTCACTAATTCCGGCTCAATCGTCCCCTGCTTTTCCGCTTTAGCTGCATCCACCCGCACCACGGCCACTCGTTGAATTTCAACCCCATCCTCGCCAATCACTCCCGAAGGCGGCTTCATAGCCGCCAGCGCCCCAGCCGGACGCGTCGCATCCTTCACATAAAGAAATGCAACACTCTTTCCGTCGGGCGAAAAAGCCGGCGCTTCCACGTAACCCGTCAGCTCCGTCAGCCGCCGCGCTCGACGCCCGTCCAGCCGCGAAATATACAAATCAGACTGCGCGCCCTGCTGGGCACAATCGGAAAAAAATGCCAGTGCCTTAGAGTCCGGCGACCAGGCCAACTCACCCTCATGGCAATGCTGCTCCGGCTTATCCGCCGCCGTCACCCGTTCAAACTTTTTCAGGTCTTCCAGCAGGGCCACGCGAATCTCCACACCATCTCTCGTGTTTTCAATCCACGCCAGCCGTTTGCCATCGGGCGCAATCGCCACCTGGCTCATCGAGTGCGCACGGTACAGCCCCTTCAGAACTTCGTCGATGTGGGCGCGATCCGGCGTCTTAGCTGCGCTGGCGTTTTGTGCCGTAGCGCAAGGAGGGTTGAAGATTGTGCAGGAAAGCGCGGCAGCGCCGGCAATCAACCCGGCGCAAAAGGTTTTGCGAAAAGCCGTCAAAAACATACGAAAATGCTAACAGACTGAATCGATAATCAATCAGGTTTCAAACCAGAGGCTACCCGTTGCTAACCACGGTAAGAACAATGAAGGCGGGCGACGTTCCCTCCGTCATGGATCTCTGGCAGCCGCAAGCTGGAATCAGACCCCGGACGACTGGCTCCGCATCCTCCAACTCTCCCCGCAAGGCTGCCGTTTGATTGAGGATGCAGGCAGAATCGTTGCGACAACGACTCTTCTCTCCTATGGCAATCGTCTGGCGTGGATCGGCATGGTGCTTACGCGGCCTGAATATCGTCGCCAAGGACATGCCAGGCGTCTGCTTGAAGATGCAATCGCAAACGCGGAGCGTGAGGGCATTCGCACCCTGAAGCTCGACGCAACCGATGAAGGCCGCCCACTCTATGAGAGTCTCGGCTTCGTCGTGGAGGGCACAGTAGAACGATGGGAGCACGGCACCGGAGAATTGGCCGCGCGAGATCTCTCCAGTTCTAGCAAAAATGCACTCCAAGGCCTCTCGCACAATCAGCAAATACCCAACCGCCTTTTCTCTCTTGACCAGCAAGCTTTTGGAGCCGATCGCGAAGCTCTGCTGGAATCACTCTCCGCCTCAGGCGGCTTTGCTGCCACAGCAGAGGGTTATGTGCTTACACGTTCGGGAAGAACGACGCAGTATCTAGGCCCCTGCGTAGCAACTTCAGAGGCGGAAGCCCATCAATTGATAGCCGCACAGCTTGCAGATTCCGTAAGCGCGGACGACGAGCATCAAGCATCTCAAGTGCACACTTGGTATTGGGACCTGCTCCCCGCAAATCCGGGAGCGGTACGTTGCGCTCAAGAGCTAGGCTTCAAGCGCCGCCGCAAACTATGGCGCATGCGCCGCGGAGAAGCAATCGAGCACGACGATACCTTGGTCTATGCCATTGCAGGATTCGAGTTGGGATAACAAAAATTCAGGGCGGGATTCATCGCGTCGTCCCACCGCAAAACGACTAGCCCTTTGCGCTGGGTTCCCTCCAGGCTGAAATCAGCACCGGCAGTTCCTCCAGCATCTTAATCTCATGATCAGGTCTGCCCGGCAGCCGCTCCGGATTCTGGCCGTATCGATTGCACCACACCACTCGCATTCCGAATGCCGATGCGGCATATGCGTCCCATGCGTTGGACGACAGGAATAAAACCTCTCTGCAATTAAGCGAAAAATGATCGACGGCCAGCTGGTACACCTTCGGATGAGGCTTATAAACGCCAACTTCCTCAACCGACAGCACCACATCGAACAGATCTTCAAGATGTGCGTTGACTATGGCGCGTTCGAGCATTTCAGGAGTGCCATTCGACAGAATGGCAGTCTTGAGTCCCATCGCTCTTAAACTGCGCAGCGTCTCTGCCACTTCTGTGAAAGCATCCAGCGCAAGAAATGTATTCATCAGATTTCCGCGCAGTTCTGCGCTCGTCAGTCCTAGCGCTTCCATCGCAAAATCCAAAGCGTCACCAGTGACCTGCCAAAAATCAACGTACTGGCTTTGCAGACTGCGCAACCATGTGTACTGGAGTTGCTTCTCTCTCCACAGCCGGGTCAATGGTTCCCGCTTATCTCCCAGTATGTCTCTGTAACGTAGCGCTGCGGAAGTATGATCGAAAAGGGTTCCGTATGCGTCGAACACGCATGCCTTAATGCCTTCCACCCCAAAACCCCAAAACCCCAAAACCCCAAAACCCCAATTTAATGGATTATAAGACTATACATTGAATCAAATAACTACGCAAAGCTCAATTCAAAAATAAAATTCTTACTTATTTGAAAGTTCTTTTTTAGGGGGTTCAGGTGGTGTCAAGAGGAACTCTTTAATCTCTTTTCCTTCTAGCTCTACAGCTATGCGACTTTCTTCTTCTTCTTTCATCTTGGCTGTTGTGAATGTGCAATCCATGTACTCGATTGCCATCGCGTGCTCCCCATCTTTTTTGCCGGTTTCTTTAACTAGTGCCCAACATACATAGTCATCGTCATAGAAAAGTCCTTGCCAAACATTTCCTTCTTTAATGCCAAGAAATGTGTGGACATTCGTCCATTCCTTCATCGTGAATATAATTTCGAAACTACCTGCTGCTGAATTATCTGTATATAACCAGACTCCATGAACAACGTTTAAAGCAATACGCCCTTTAAGTATCATCTTGGGTTTACTCTTATCAGTATATTCCTTTTCCATATATAACACACCAAGAGCTCCAAATATGCCTCTCAATTTGAATTCTCCTGCCTCATCCTTCCCTTTTCCTCTTATCTTCCCCTCAAGCCCTATTTCCAGTGTATCAAATCCTAAAAGCTTCCCAAGCTTTGACTCAAGATTGTAAGTAGCTACTACAGGGAAACTTATAGCTTCACCAGTTTCGACTTCATCCAACTTAAGTTCTTTTATGACATCTGGATTAATAACAGCATTGTCCTTAAGAGTGTCTAAAATCAGCTTTCTTTTGGGCTTCACCTCCCTAGGCTTTGGTTCTTCTTTCTTTATCTCTACTTTAGGAGGTGAAGGATCAGGTTGAGGCTTAGTAGGTGCAGGTTGTTCCACTTTCTTCTCTTCTTTCTTTACAGGTTCTTCCTTTTTAGCTTCATCTTTTGCTGATGTGCAACCCATAGATAAAATATATTTCTTGGATCCATATGTATATATACAGCATCCAGCTTAATGTGTCAATGATGAATATAAAAATATGTTTCTCATTATATCTAACATAAGTGATATGAAAAGGGGTTTTGGGGTTTTGGGGTTTTGGGGTTTTGG
>CAWAEU010000064.1:0-10504 GCA_963780975.1 uncultured Acidobacteriaceae bacterium
CCGCACAGATCTTCAAGCAGGATCTCCCCGGCCACGCCGGGACGGCGGCTTGAGCCCGAGGCTGCAATTAGAACTTCGCCTTCAGGGGTGGTCCATTTCGCCAGCTTACTGGTCACCTCAGGCTTCAGTTTCTTGTCTGCCAGATAAAGCGCCGCAGTGCGCCGAAGCGCCTCAGGCTGCTGAATATTCTCTCGCGCAACATTTCGTGTGCAAAGGTCTGCATTTTCAATATCCCTTCACCATTCTCTCATCGGCGGGGAAAGGAACTTGAATCCATCTTATGGAGATATAAGGATTAAAGGCCTTAAGATCCCCGGCACTTTGCGACCTAACCTTATCATTTTCTCCGGTTCGCAGAAACTCTGACCTGGAATTATTTCGCCGGAGTTGGTGGCACACATTTTGGAGCCGGTATGAAAAGCGCTTCGCCTGAGTCAATTCTGTAGAACCGCTCAGTGTCCGCTTCGCTGCGAAGCTTCCCGATAACGACCTCGATAGCGGGCTTTCGTATCCCGCAAGACACGACAGTTGCCCCGTTGGGCATACTTATATAAATCACGCAGTGGTCCACAAGTTCATTCACGTTGTCTTGAAATTTAGGATTGAGCTGCCCCAGCTTCCGCAGGTCTTCGATTCTACCAGGAGATTGGTTGAACTGGGCGAAATAAAAATTCGAAAGTGATGCGACTTGGAGCATCTTCTCTTCCCGATTCAGGTCGCCAAGGCTCGATGTGTCGATCGGAAATCCGCAGCCATTTGCCTGAGCCTTCTTCACTTCCTTATTGACCATGGCAATGAGCTTGTCAACCGCGGACGGTGTTAGGAATTCAACGTGTTTCAACGAGATTTTCATATACGCGATGAACCCGCATGCCCCAATAGCTAGGATAAGGACTACGATCAGCAAGGCGATGAGTCGTTTGTTCATATGATGAATTCCTCAGAAATATGCACACCTTTATTTAACTTTAGCCCCGCATGCCGCCGCATACACCTTCAGTACGCTCTGGATATGATGGCGAATGATCGCGGTCGCTGAGTTCTCAATGCTGCCATCGCGGACAGCTACGTACTCGTCTGGCAGATACTGGCTCAGCAGCGCCAGCGGCAGCGGACCACTAAGGTTGTGCAGCAGGCGATCAACTTCCTGCTGAATGGGCGGTTGCGGCCAGTAGTAGCGGCAGCGGTCGCTCAGGCTGTAGGCGCGCGCAAACTTCTGTTGCGCTTCGTCGCCGTGATAGTACGGCTTCCAGTTTGCGGGGTTGCGAAGCATCTCAGCCTCAAGCACTTCGCGCACCCGCGAAGGCTGCTTGTGCTCGGCCATCTCATGCTCAATAAATTCCAGCGCAAAAACAGCTTCACGGTAAGCAAAGGTCAGCCACGGGCCCACCTTCAGAATGGCGAAGTGATCGTTTACCAGGCGCGCCAGGCTCAAAGGCGTCTGGTAGTCGGTGGAGTGGGCTTCAAAGACCAGCTCCGGACTGGCGGGCAATCCCTTCACCAGATGCTGCGCCTTCTTCGGGTCATATTCAAAGATTGAGGTATCTCCAAACTCCACGCCCGGTTGCACCACCATCCCGATTACGTTCTCCCATGCCGATTCCAGGCCGTGTGATTTAAAAGCCGCCTTGAATGCATCCAGCGACTCATTTAGATCCTTGAGCGTGGTGGGTAGAGGCGCCTCACCTTCAGCAACTTCTCCGCCGGGTATGGGAACCTCGGTTCCAATCACATATAGCGGCCGCGGCGAACCCTTAGGCAGCGAAGCAAAGTTCTCTTCCGCAACCTTGCAGAGGACGGCTGTGCGCTCGGCGATGGTGGCCACGGGCAGCACCGTGGGGTCGCCTCCGCAGGCCATACTCGCGTCCAAATGAAATTTCTGATAGCCGGCCAGCACGCATTGCGCGGTAAGCTCGCGCGCGTTGGCCATTGCCGTCTCGGCAGGCTCCTTCCGCCAGTAATACGGCCCCATATGGTCTGATCCCAGCAGCACACGCGATGCGGGCAGGCCTAACTTCTTCGCAGCTCCGCGAATTTCGGCGGCAAACATGGCGGGCGTGCTGCCCGTGTACCCGCCAAACTGGTTCACCTGGCTGGAGGTGGATTCCACATGCAACACCATTTCATCGGCCAGGGACTGGCGAATGGATGCATCGAGCACCGCCGGATGCGCCGAACAGACCGCGTACGTGCCGGCCATTTGGCCCTGCCGGTTGCGCCGGACTACATTGCGTAAATACTCACTTGGTTGTGCGGGAACGGCATCTTGAGAAAGGGAGGAATTTTTCGTCATATCGCATCATTATATGCGTCCAGCGCTGATTCACTCAGAGCCAGCGAGTGCGCTGCAATGAAATTCAGCTATGCACCATGTGAAGAATCGACGGAGAAAAATTATCGAGAAGAAGAGCGGGAATGACGATAAAAAAATTTGATTTTAGGCAGGCGTAATTTTTACAGGAGGCGTATTTAACTTCAATAGACAGCAGCAGAAATTTTTAGCCGCTTTAGGGCATGCGAATAACAAGCAGCACCATGAGCAAGCAACGAGACAATCGAGCTCAGGGTCTACTTCGACTGCATTTATGAGGTCACTATAGCCACATTGGGCTGCACGATTCCAGACGTACTCAGCACAACCTGCGGCCGCGCGGTTCGCAACCACCCTGCTGAGAGCCACGACTGCGGAATCCAAAACTCCGACCAGCCACAATCAAGGCAAACCCGAACATCAGGTGAAGGCGTCATGGGGGGATGACTCAATGTGCGCGGACCGTTCCGATAGAGACGGATTTCCGCAGGGATTATGGATAGGGAACCTGATTGGCACTTCGGGCAGACCATAGATACACCTCAACGGGGCAGGGACTTCAAAAAAAAACTAAAAAAAGTACAACCTGGGGGAAATCCAACTTTAACTTTGTGAACCGTATTTCCACAACATAATTTGTACTAATTAAGACCATTGATCGAGCAATTTAGAAAATCGTTTTGATGGTATAAAAATTATTTTAATCTTAAATAGAGTTGCCACCGAAAGTTTACTTGGCGGATATTGTCCGCTTTTGTCGTTAATGTATGAAGCTGTCGATCCACCCGGAGAGCACCGCCGGAAAGCAACCCAATATCACGACAGCAGCCGCAATCAATACCAGAACAGCCATGGTCACGGGGTGCACTTTGATCGGCGTATCGTCCACGCCCTGCATCACATAAGCGCGCTTGAGCACCTGCAGGTAGTAATAGAGCGAGACTGCGCTCAACGCCACCGCCAGCGCCACAAGCGCAAACGGAACCGGCCCGGCGGAGACCCCCAGCACAGCGGCAAAGAGATTGAACTTTGCCCAGAAGCCGACCAGAGGTGGAATCCCTGCCAACGACAGAAAGAGCACCAATAGCACCGCGGCGAGTACCGGATTGCGCTTGTGCAGGCCGAGGAAGGAGTCCATTTTGTCAGAGCCGGCCGCCCGCTCCACCACCCCTACCACGCCAAAGGCGCCCACTGTCGTTAGTCCGTAAGTGAGAACGTAATAGAGCAATGCCCCTGTGCTGCGGGAGGAATACGAGAAAAACGCAAGGCCCAGCAGAATGTAGCCGGCATGCGCAATCGCGGAGTAGGCCAACAGTCTGCGCACGCTCGTCTGCGCCAGGGCGGCAAGGTTTCCCAGCACCATGGAGGCAGCGGAAAGCACAGTAAGAATCAGCGACCAGGGACCAAGAAACCCCGCATAAGTCACGGGTAAGATGTGAAGTTCCCATTCCGTTGATCCGAGCCTTAAAAAGTTAGGGCCATCAAAAACGTGCACTACCGCGGTACTGATGGAGATCAGCAACGCAAAGCTGGCCACTTTGGAAACTGAGGCGATAAACGCCGCCGCAGGGACGGGAGCGCCTTCGTAGGTATCCGGGGCCCACAGATAAAACGGCACAGCCGCAACCTTGAAGCCCAGCCCGGCAGCAATCGTCACCATCGCCGCATAAAGCAAAGGCGCGATCTGGTGAGCGTTCTCCCCGTTCACCGCCAGCAGAATCTGGTGCAGATTCGTCGATCCGGTAATCCCATAGAGATAACTGAATCCGAACAGAAGAAATGCGGCCGACATTCCGCCGAACAGGTAGTACTTCAGCGCCGCCTCGGCACTCTTGCCGGAGCGCTTGGCAAAGGCCGTCAATATATAGAGTCCCAGGCTCAGCAGTTCCAGTCCGACAAAGATCACCAGCAGATCCTGCGCCGCGGCAATCAGCAAGCCGCCCGTAGCCGACATCAGAAGAACGGCCACAAACTCCCCGACATGGCGAGTGAAATCCGCATCGATCAACAGCAGCAGTGTCAGGGCCGTCAAGGCAAGGATTCCGACTTGCGCCACGGACGTATATCCGCCAGTCGTCAGTAGCAGTTCGCCTGTGCTCTGATAGCTCAGGCCACTGGTTCCTTGCCGCAGAACCAACCACAGAGCTGCTCCGCAGCCAGCCACTCCCAGCAAAGCTGCCACGGCCAGCCGCACCATCAGCGCAGCCTTGCGCAAAAATCCGAGATCGACGATCAGCACCAGCAGCGCCGCAACTTCCAGCGCCGTCTCCGGCAGCGTCACGCGAAAGAGGTCTGCGTAGTTCATTGCACACCTCCCGTAAGCAACGCCTTCACCGCCGGCTCAATCGTATCGAGCAGAATACGCGGATAAAGACCAACTGCGAGGCTCACCCCAACCAGAAGCGTAACGCCTGCATATTCTGGCCAGGTGATGGGTGCGAATGGATGTGCCTGTTCCTGCTCAAGCACGTGCGCGGCCGGTAGGGCATCGCTGAAGAAGGCCTTCTGCATTGCCCGCCACGTATAGGCCACGCCGACCACAATTCCCACGCCCGCCGCGGCAACCCACCACGGCTGCACCTTCCACGCCCCCACCAGCACCTGCAGCTCGGCCACAAAACCTGAGAACCCCGGCAGCCCCATCGAAGCCATTCCGGCAATCACAAAGGCCCAGGCGGCAAAGGGCAATCGTTTCGAAAGATGCATCGGCTCCAACTCCGCAAATTGCCGCGTATGCGTGCGGTCGTAGACGATGCGGCCCACAATGGCGAAGAGCAAGCCGGCAATGATGCCGTGCGAAAACATCTGCATCACCGCGCCGGTTACGCCGATCTGGTTCAGCGTCATCAGCCCCAGCAACACAAAGCCCATATGGCTGACGCTCGAGTAGCCGATCACAAATTTGAAGTCGGTCTGCGCCAAAGCCACCAACGCGCCATACACAATGCCCACTACCGCAAGCAGCGCAAAAACGTCGCGCCACGAACCAAGGCCTAAGAGGGAAAATCCCCATGGGTCGAGGCCGTGCGGAAAGAGCCCCATGCCCACGCGCAGGCAACCGTAAGCGCCCAGCTTCATTACCACTCCGGCGAGCAGCATGGAAGCAGCTGTCGGTGCGGCAACGTGGCCGGTCGGCGCCCAGGTGTGGAAGGGCCACATGCCGGCCAGAATGGCAAAGCCGACGAAGACCAGCGGGAAACACCACATTTGGAAACTCAGCGGCAGCCCTGCGTGTGCAAGATCAATCAGACTGGTCGAGTGGCTGCCTGAAGTCGCGTAAGCCGCTAGCAGTCCGATCAGCACCATCGCCGAGCCGCGAAAGAGTAGAGCGCCAGCTTCATGGCTGCGTACTCACGCCGTGTGGAACCCCAGATGGCGATCAGGAAATATTTGGGAACGATGGCGATCTCATAAAAGACAAACAGCAGGAAGAGATCGAAGCTGAGAAAAACTCCGTAGACCCCGCCAATCAGCGCCAGGAAAAACGCGAAGAACTCATTCGTGCGCAGTTCGATGTTCCAACTGAAAAGAACTCCGGCTACCGCGGCTAGACCCGTGAGCAGCACCAGCACGCGGCTGATGCCATCGGCCGCCAGCAGGAAGTGAATTCCCATTGACGGCACCCAGGGCAGATCGACAATCACAATGCGGGCGCCTTGGTTGGGCCCATACCGGCCACAAATCCCTGCACCGCCAGCGCCAGCCCAGCCACAGCCACGGCTAGAGCCATCCATCGCGACAAGTCCGGTTTGGACCTGGGTAGCAGAGCCAGCAGCAGTGCCCCGGCAAACGAGAGATAAATCGTCCACGCCAACATCTAAAATCTCCAGTGAGCCAGCAGGTTAACTACCGTTGGGTTCACGCTCGCCACAATCAACTGCGGCAGTATGCCGACGAGCAGCATCAATCCAATCACCGGAACCATTGCCAATTTTTCGCCGTGGTGCAGGTCAGGGAAGCCCACGCAATGCTCCGGCACAGGTCCCCAGAAGACTTTTTGAATCACGGTAAGAATCACCGCCGCCGTTACCAGCAGTCCGAGGACTGAGATGGTCGCGGCGACCCACGCCAGCGGAAAGACGCCGCGGAAGATGAGAAACTCGCCTGGAAATCCATTCAGCCCCGGCAATCCCAGCGACGAGAAGAGCGCAATCCCCATCAGCCCGGCAAGTACAGGCGCAGGTTTGCGCAGCCCGCCGAACTGGTCGATGCCGCGATGCCCGCCGGTTCGGGACTGCAATATAGCCACAAACCAGAAAAGCGTAGCCGCGGTAATTCCGTGGTTGAACATCTGCAGGATCACGCCGTTCAATGCCGCCGATTGGCTTGCCAACTTGCCAACATCTCCTGCCGCAACCGGAACCGCCAGCGCGAAGATTCCCAGCAGGCAATAGCCCAGATGATTCACGCTCATATACGCGAACACGCGCTTCAAATCCTTCTGCGCCACCGCCGCCCATGCGCCCATCACCACCGTGGCCACGGCCAGTACCAGCAGCGGCGTGCGCATCTCTGCAATTTGTGCACCGAACAGCGGAATCGCAATCCGCAGCAATCCATAGACGCCCATCTTCGACATTGCGCCGGTCAGCAGCATGGTTACCGGCGATGGCGCTTCAGCGTAAGCGGCGGGCAGCCAGGTGTGGAAGGGAACCATGGGCACCTTCACGGCAAACCCGGCCAGCACCCCGATCGCCAGCCATAGGGTCACCGATGCACCAAAGAAACCCGAACCGAATTGCAGAGTGACCAGCTTCTCCAGGTCGCCCTTCGATGCAAGGTCAGCCAGGCGTCCAAAGTCCATGCTGCCGGTGGCAACAAAGACTGCAAGAAACGCAACCAGCAGCGCCACTGAGCCGGCCATCGTGTAGACAAAGAACTGCGTCGCCGCCGGTCCTCGCCGCGCTCCGCCCCACAATTTGATGAGGAAGAACGCCGGAATCAGGCTCAGCTCCCAAAACAAAAACCAGTGGAAGAAATTCAGCGCCGTGAACGATCCGAAGAGCCCTGTTTCAAGCACCAGCACCAGACCGAAGTAGAGCCCCGGCTGATGATGCACGCGATGCGCCGCATCCACACTCATCAGCGTAACGATTGCTGAAAGCACCAGCATCAGCGCTCCCAGCCCATCCACGCCGAGGTGATATTCAATGCCCAGCGACGGCGCCCATGCAGCACGCTCCACCAGACCGATGCTTCCGTTCGCGGGCAGCTGGGTCCACACATACAGCGCCAGCGCCAGGCTGGACAGAGTCGTGATGAGCGCCACGCCGCGCGCATGCTTTCCTGACCACAGCGCAATCGCCGCTCCAGCGAGGGGCAGCACGGTCAAAGCCGTCAATATTGGGAATCCGCTCATGCCCGGCTGCTCCAAATCAGAATCGCTGCCAGCACTGCCACAGCCAGCGCAAGAATTCTCAGGTAGGTTTGCACGCGTCCCGTCTGCACCCGTGAAAGCAACCCACCGCTTGAGGCCAGCTCTTCACAACCTTTGTCAAAGCCGCCGTCTACCCAGTTGATGTCGAGTAGCCGGTTGAACTGCGCCCATCCGCGGAAGGCCCATGCAACTGCGGCCACCACTCCGCCCCAAACCCGGCGATCGAGCCAGTCCGCAACCCGCGCCCACCATTTATAGAAGGCAATCACCGTCACGCCGTAGAGCTCATCCACATAGAGCCGGTCGCGCAGCCATCCCCACAGCACCGGCGCAGCCGTCTCAAGCACATCCGGCTCTTCCGGCTTCGGTGCTTGTCCGCCATAAAGCCTCCAACCCAAGCCGAGTCCCAGAAAAACAACCAATGTCGAGGTTCCCATCAGCGCCATCAATCCCGGCTCAGCAAATCCATGCCAGTTGAAGCCCACCGCCGGCTCTCAAGGAACGCTCTGAACCACGGCCACGCCGGCGTTCCAATCAAACCCAGCCCCATGGCAAAAACCGCCAGAATCACCAGCGGCAGCGTCATCACTGCGGGCTTTCGTGCGCGGGCTTGCCGCCGCGCCAGAAGCCAAAGAAGACGTACCCCACCTGCCGCGTCATATAAAACGCGGTCAGCAATGCGCCAAAGACGAGCATGTAAAACGGAGACTTCGCAACCGTCCAGTGTTGCGCCGCCTCCAGAATTCCATCCTTGCTCCAAAAGCCCGAGAAGAAGATGGGGAACCCGCACAGCGCCAGCATGCCCACCGCATAAGTCACAAACGTCAGCGGCATATCTGCCTTCAACCCGCCCATCTTACGAATGTCCTGCTCGTCGTGACAGCCGTGAATCACCGAACCCGCGCCAAGGAAGAGCAGCGCTTTGAAGAAGGCATGCGTAATCAAGTGGAACATTCCCACCGCCACGCCGCCCATTCCCAGGCCGGCCATCATGTAGCCCAGTTGCGAAATTGTGGAGTAAGCGAGGATGCGCTTGATGTCGTTCTGCGCCACGGCAATCAGCGCCGCAAAGACCGCTGTCAATGCGCCCACCCATGTCACCACCGTCAGCGCCGTCGTCGTTCCGCCGGCCATCGCTCCCGCCTGCATCAACGGGTAGACCCGCGCAATCAGATAAACGCCCGCGGCCACCATGGTCGCCGCGTGAATCAGCGCGGAGACCGGCGTGGGGCCTTCCATCGCATCCGGCAGCCACACATGCAGCGGAAACTGGCCGCTCTTGCCCGCCGCTCCAGCAAAAATCAGCAGCCCGATCGCGCCTGCCGCGGTCAAGTCCAAACGCCGCATGTTGGGCCAGCAACGCGGTCAATGCGCCGGTTTCCAGTGAGCCGGCGCCGTCGTTATAGAAGAGCAGCGTTCCTGTCTGCGCGAATAGCCAAACGATTCCCAGCAGAAAGAAAATATCGCCAACGCGCGTGGTGATGAATGCTTTCTTCGCCGCCGCCGCTGCCGCGGGCTTGTGATACCAGAACCCAATCAATAAGTAGGAAGTAAGTCCCACCAACTCCCAGCACATAAACAGCAGCAGCAGCGAGTTGGCAATCACCACGCCCAGCATCGCTCCCGCAAACAAGCACAGAAAGCAGAAGAAGCGCGTGAAGTTCTCGTCGTGCGCCATGTAGCCGATCGGAGTAGATAAAGATCAGCAGGCCCACAAAGCTGACCATCACCAGCATCACCGCCGACAGCGGATCGAGCACCCAGCCCAGGTCCACTGCGCCGTGCCACCTGAATCCAGGTAAAGTTGACAGTCTCGCGCACCGCTAGGCCATGCGACCATCCAGCCGAGCACATGGCCAAATGCCACCAGCGAAAGCAACAGCGAGAAACTCAGCGAGCCGATGGCCAGCGTAGCCGAAACTTTGCGCCTCGGCTGCTTGAGCAGCGCGATTACGCCCGAAGCCACAATCGGCACCGCTGGAATCAGCCACAGCATTCCTGCGATCGGCGATGCGGCCAACTGCGGAGTGAATGAAATTGCTTCTTGCATCAACCTCTCACCCCTTCATCCTGTTCATTGCGTCCAGATCCGTGGTATGCGCGTGGCGATGGAGGTGAATCACCAGCCCCAGTCCCACAGCCGCTTCAGCCGCCGCTACGGCAATGGAAAAAATCGCAAACATCATTCCCGTCAGCGCCT
Organism: uncultured Acidobacteriaceae bacterium; assembly: GCA_963780975.1. Taxonomy (GTDB): domain Bacteria; phylum Acidobacteriota; class Terriglobia; order Terriglobales; family Acidobacteriaceae; genus Telmatobacter. The sequence goes on from CAWAEU010000064.1 coordinate 9,889, forward strand.
CAGGATGCGGCCCGTAGCGCCAGAAAGCAATCAGATTCAAATTGGCCGCATTCAGCATCAACTCAATGCCGATCAGCACCAGAATGGCATTGCGCCGCGTCAGCGCTCCGGCCAGGCCAATGGAAAACAACAGCGCGGCCACAAGAAGAAATCCCGCCAGAGGAGTCATTTGGCCCTCTCTTTCTCGTGCATGGCGATAATCACCGCGCCAATCAGCGCCGCTGTCAGCAGCAGCGCAACAATCTCAAGCGGCAGCACGTAACGGCCCATCAGCGCATTGCCAATATCGAGCACCGTTACTGAAGGCGTCGAAGCAGGACCGCGCGGCACAGCGGCTAAGCTCTGAAGAACCGCCCAGCCTAGCATTGCAAAAACTCCTGCCGCAATCACCAATCCGGCGAGCGCATGCCTGCTGTAAACCCCGCCTTTCGGCGTCTCCGATCCCTTGGTCAGCAGAATCGCGAACACCACCAAAATTGCCACTGCACCGATATAAACCAGAATCTGCGCAAATCCGGCAAACTGCGCGTCGAGCTCAAGAAACAAAAGCGCCTGCCCAGCAAAGGCCACCGTCAGCGACAGCGCGCAGTGCACTGTGTTCTTCAACCAGGCGATT
>CAWAEU010000065.1:0-13115 GCA_963780975.1 uncultured Acidobacteriaceae bacterium
GTGGGGGTATAATTTGTGCGCCCGGAATTGCACGATGCGCAAACACCAACCTACGCCGCTGATTCTTGCATTCGCAGCATTGATGATTCCCATAAACTTTGCAGCGCTACGCTCCTGCGGCCAGGCCGCAAATCCGGCTGCGCACAAATCCAGTCAATCTGCTTTACAAGGAGGCAGCGCGATGGCCTTTGCCCTGAGGTCAACAGCATTTGAGAGAATGGCGGCGAGATTGCAAGAAAGTTCAGCTGCGATGGAGCCGACCAGTCGCCCGCATTGAGTTGGGGAGAGCGTTCCCGCCGGCGCCCAATCGCTGGCGCTCATCGTGGATGACCCGGATGCGCCCGTCGGAACGTGGACGCATTGGATCATGTGGAATATCTGAGCCGAAGCCACGGCTTTGCCGGAGGGCGTGCCGAAGGTGGAGGTTTTTGATAAGGCACGCCAGGGCTTGAATGACTTCAAGCGTATTGGCTATGGAGGCCCTTGTCCGCCTCCGGGCAAAGCCCATCGGTACTTCTTCAAGCTGTTTGCACTCGATGCAATGCTCGACCTGAAAGCAGGCGCAAGCAGAAAAGAACTGGAGTTTGCGATGAAGGGGCACGTTCTGTCTGAGGCGCAATGGAGGGGAAGTAGAAGCGATAATCGACAATATGAACCAATTTGTCGAGAACGAAGTGATTCAGGCGATCTGCTTGCCGGCGTCAGGGCCTACCGACTGGTCGAAGACTGCTTCGACGGTAATGGTTACAACGTGATGCACCGGCGGAAGAGCCTTTGGAACAGCTTTCATTTGCTCGATCGCCTCATCGAAGAGTGGGCCGGAATTTATTATCTCTGCCGTTCCTTTGATCTGGTATCCCTTGCCCGTTCCCGGGTCCGCCACGGTGACCGCAACATTCTTGTTCTCCAGCAGATTCTTTCCGGTCTTCAGCGAGAACAGGTCGGCGAACCGGACATGCTGCTCGTCCAACAACTTAAGGGAGCCTTTGGGAGTCACATTAGGGATACCATCGCGGGAAGCGGTTGCCACCCATGCTAGTTTGCCTGGTAAAAAATCCTGAACGTGCTTGGGAATACTGACCATTGTTTCTGCCTCCAGATTTGATCGTCCGAGTCACGATTCCGCGGCACGGAGTTATGAGAATTGACGGTAGTGGGTCAGTCTGAAATTACTCAACTACAATGCTGCCAAAGTTCCCTGACATGGGCTGACATAATGAAAAATTTGTCTGTGGTTGATTTTCTCTATCCTTCCATCTGTCTCATTATATGCGGTTTAATGGTGCGCCCGGAGAGATTCGAACTCCCGGCCTACTGATTCGTAGTCAGTCGCTCTATCCAGCTGAGCTACGGGCGCACAAGGTGGTTTCAAACGAAACCATAGACAGATTATCAGGGTTCTGAGGCGGCGCAATCTCGCATGCGGCAGCGAAGCCGGCTTGGAGCTGCGGTTGCGGCGCGGGCTGGCGGCGGAATCAGCGGCAGATTCCTCGGCGATCTCCAGGCCGGCCTGGCGCACAAGCTTGGTGACGCGGCGGCGTTGAGCCGGGTGGCGTCGTACTCCACGCGCAGGGTGCGTGCGGCATGGTCGAAGCTGAGGCGGCGGATGCCGTAGACGTCTTTGGTGCTGGCCAGCGCAAAGGCTCACGGCCTCAGTGGGCGGCGTGGTGTAGGAAAGAGAATCTCCACCGTGGTCATAGGCGAATGATACCAAGACGGCAGGCTGTCGAGTGCCTCGCGTCTAAAGGCTCTTGAGATAGGCGCGGATTTCGGGGTTGGACCAGTCCGGGTCGCCGACGAATTTGCGGCGGATGATGCCCTGGCGGTCGATGATGTAGGTCTCGGGCCAGCCTTCGGTGTGGTAAGAGCTTGGCGGCGGTCTGGCTGGGTCGCGGACGGTGATCAGGTCGACATGGCGGCGGACGAGGAAGCGGCTGTAGGCATCAGGGTCTTCGTCGATGCTGACGGCGAGGATGGCCAGATCGGGCCGGTCGTGGTGGAGCTCGATCAGCGCCGGCATCTCCTCAATGCAGGGCGCGCACCAGGTGGCCCAGAAGTTCAGCAGCACGACCTGGCCGCGGTAGTTGGCCAGATGGATGGAAGTGGTCCCGTCGGAGACGGTGAAGTCCGGGGCCGGCTTGCCCGTCTGGTCGGGATGCGCGCCGCGGTCGCAGCCGGGCGCGAGGGCCAGCGGCAGGAGAAAAGCGAGCGAGGATAAGCGGCGGAAGCCGCACATCTCTATAATACGGAGCGGAAGGGCTGAACGAAAGGGTGAGGATGGATGGAGAAGGAAGGCTGGAGGCGGACGGACAGGCTGGAGCGGCGGGTGCAAGCCGGTGCTGGGGCTCTCCGACGAGCCCGGTGAGCGGCTCTGCAGGCCGGTGCCAGTGGGGATGGCGCGCGGGCACGGTCTATGACCAGCCGGAGCCGGAGGAATTGATCGAGCTGACGGTGATTGTTCCGGCGCGCAACGAGGAGGATTGCCTGGGCGCGTGCCTGCGAGTCGCTGGTGAGCCAGTCGGAGGAGATCTTCGAGCTGGGCAAGGATTGGGAACTGATGGTGGTGGACGACCACTCGACCGACCGGACGGCGGAGATTGCGCGCGGAGTTTGCCGGCGTTGACGGTGATGCGAGGCCGGCAAGCTGGAGCCGGGCTGGACGGGGAAGGCGAACGCCGTTTGGACGGCGGCGAGGCAGGCGCGCGGGCGATGGCTGCTGTTTACCGACGCGGATACGATCCACGAGCCGGGCGATCTGCGCCGGGCGATGCACGAGGCGGCGCGGCACAAGGTGGGGATGCTGAGCTATTCGCCGCGGCAGATTGTGAGCGGGCTGGCGCAGCGGTCGCTGATGCCGCTGGTTTTTTGCGAACTGGCGCTGGCTTATCCGCCGGCCAAGGTCTCCGATCCCAATCAGCGGATTGCCGCGGCCAACGGGCAGTTTCTGCTGGTCGAGCGGGAGGCTTACCGGCGGCTGGGCGGGCACGCGGCCGTGGCGGACAAGGTGCTGGAGGATGTGGAGCTGGCTTTTCTGGCCAAGCGGCGCAAGGTGGGGCTGCGCTTTCGCTATGCCGAGGACGCGGTGGCCGCGCGCATGTACCGCTCGACGGCGGCGATGATCGAGGGCTGGACAAAGAATCTGGCGCTGCTGTTTGATAACTGCCTGGCGCTGGCGTTGTGGCGGGTGCTCGATATTCTGCTGCTGGTGGGGTTGCCGGTGCTGGCGGTCTGAGCTGTGGAACGCGCGATTTGCGGCGCATTCGCTGCAATGGCTGGGTGCGGGATGGGTGCTGGCGCTGCTGTGGGTGCGGACGCTGTTTCGGTTTTATGCGCGGGTGGCCAAGTCGAATTTTCCTTTTGTGGATTGCGCACTGGCGCCGCTGGGGTTGCCGCTGTTTGTGGTGCTGCTCTATCGAAGCTGGTTTCAGCATCGGATATTGAAGCGGGTAAGCTGGAAGGGCAGGAGTTATGCCGGTGAGCAGTTCAGTCAGCTCCAGCTCAGTTTCAGCTCGGTGTTGCGTCGTTTCGGCGACTTTCGTAAATGTTGAGCGATTGAAAGCGAACTGAGCATTACGGTGAAGCTTAGCTCGGTACTAGTGGCATCTGATTTGAGTGAGGGGTGGAGATGATTTATTTGACGCGGCGGGCGACGTTTTCTGCTTCGCACTACTACTGGAACGATGCGTGGACAGCGGAAAAGAATGAGCAGGTCTTTGGGCGCTGCGCGAATCGCAACGGGCACGGGCACAACTACACGCTGGAGGTGACGGTGGCGGCGAGCCTGACCCGGTGACCGGATTTGTGGTCGATCTGAAGTGGCTGAAGGACGTGATCGAGCGGGAGGTGCTGGTGGCTTACGATCATCGCCATTTGAACCTGGAGGTTCCGGAGTTTGCGGAGGGGAAGCTGATTCCGACGACGGAGAACATTGCGATTGCCGCGTGGAAGCGGCTGGAGCCGCCGGTGAGAACGGCGCGGCGGAGCGCGGTTGAGCCGGGTTCGCGTCTATGAGACGCCGGAGATATTTGCCGAGTACAGAGGTGAGGCGTGAAGGCATACTTTGGGCGCCGATATATGCTGAGCGCCAGCCACCGGCTGCACAGCGATGCGCTCTCGGCGGAGGAGAACCGGGCGGCGTATGGAAAGTGCAACAATCCGCATGGCCATGGGCACAACTACGTGGTGGAGGTGCTGGTCGGGCGGCGCGGTGGACCCGGAGACGGGGATGGTGGTGAATATGGCGGCGCTGGATGAGGCGGTGCGCAGCAAGAGTGGTGGAGCGATTTGACCATGCCAACTTGAATCTGGATCCGCTGTTTGTGAATCGCGTGCCGACTACGGAGAATCTATGCAGGGCGGTTTTCGAGTTGCTGGATGGACGCGCTGCCGGCCGGCGAAGCTGGAGTGGGTGCGCGTGGAAGAGACGGAGAACAATTTTTTTGAGTACTCTGGCGAGTGAGGTCGAAAGCAGCCGAGTCCTTCGACTGCGGATGCTCAGGATGACAAGTCAGAGAGCAGTACGCCCGGTTCCCCGGGCGAGAGGATGAAGAAACATGGCGCAGCCGATTGCAGTGAGCAAGACCGTTCGCAGGGCGGCAGGGATGGACGAGGGGCTGAGCGAGTTCAGCACCCAGGAGATGTATCGCGAGATTCTGAGCCGGCTGGGCGAGGACCCGAACCGCGACGGATTGGTGGCTACGCCGGCGCGGGTGAGAAGTCGATGGCGTTTCTGACCAAGGGTACGACGAGGACCCGACGAAGATTCTGCGCGGGGCGCTCTTCGACGTGGATTACGACGAGATGGTGATCGTGAAGGATATTGAGATGTTCTCGCTGTGCGAGCATCACATGCTGCCCTTTTTCGGCAAGGTGCACGTGGCCTATATTCCCAAGGGAAAGGTGATCGGGCTGAGCAAGATTCCGCGCCTGGTGGAGGTGTTTGCGCGGCGGCTTGCAGGTGCAGGAGCGGCTGACGCGGCAGATTGCCGACACGATTCAGGAAGTGATCGAGCCGCAGGGCGTGGGCGTGGTGATCGAGGCGCGGCACCTGTGCATGATGATGCGCGGAATTGAGAAGCAGAACTCCTCCACGGTGACTTCGGCCATGGTGGGCTGCTTCCGGCAGAAGGAGACGCGGGCGGAGTTCCTGTCGCTGGTGCGGCAGCCGGGGTAACGGCTCAGCTGCTGATGCGGCGAGGCCCGGTCGACTAAAGTAGTTAGAGTGAACGGGCTTCTGGTGTCGACAAACCGGGCGGCATGACCAGCCACGATGTGGTGGGCCGGCTGCGCAAGATCACCGGCGAGCGATCGATTGGGCATCTGGGCACGCTGGACCCCATGGCGACCGGCGTTCTGCCGCTGCTGCTGGGCAAATTTACGCGGCTGGCGCAGTACTTCTCTTCCGCGGAGAAGAGCTATACCGGGGCGATCCGCTTCGGATTTTCTACCGATACTTATGATGCCGAGGGCGAGGCCGGACCGGGCCTGAGGTTGAGCCGGCGCTTACGCTCGAACAGGTGCGCGCGGCGGCTGGCCGTTTCCACGGCGAGATGGAGCAGATGCCGCCGCCTTACTCCGCAAAGAAGATTGCCGGCACGCCGGCTTATAAGCTGGCGCGCGCAGGGCAAGCCGGTGGAACTGAAGACCGCCACGGTTCGGATTGCCGGCTTTGAGATTACTGCGCTGGAGGGCGCCGAGGCCAGCTTCACGATGAGCATCAGCGCTGGGGGATACGTGCGCTCGGTGGCGCATGAGCTGGGGCAGGATCTGGGCTGCGGGGCGCATTTGAGCAGTTTGCGGCGAACGCAGGCTGGGGTGTTTACGCTCGCCGAGGCGCACACGCTGGAGGAGCTGCAGTCGCTGGCTGGGAATCTCGAAGCGTTGGAGGCATTATGCATTCATCCGCGCAGCTTGTTGCCGGAGATGCCCTCGGTGACTGGCGATGAGATGGCGCTGGGACGGCTGCGCAACGGCGCGCAGGCCAATCTGCCGGAGTTTTCCGCGCGCCGCTGGTGAAGGTGTTTGCCGGGCAGCGGGAGTTGGTGGGGATTGCGAAACGCGTGGCGGGGACGCTGTTTCAGCCGGTGGTGGTGATGGGGTAAAGAGTCAGCAAGTTAGCCGTGACTGGCATGCGTTGGCGAGTCGCGGAGTCAGGACGCTGGATTGCAGTGACCGCTTCTATTACTCAGCAGTGGCCTCAGCGCCGGCAGCAGCGTCTTCGCGATGATCTCGGAGCCTTTGGCGGTGGGGTGGATGCCGTCGGGCTGGATGGTGCCGGGGACATGGACCAGGTCTTTGTAGATCATGGGCACAAAGGCGGCGTGGTGTTTGGCGGCCAGGTCGCGGAAGACCTGATCGAATGATGGATATAGTCCTGGCCGTAGTTGGGCGGAAGAGTGATGCCGGCGAGCAGGATCTTGATGTGCGCGTTTTCGAGAGCGGTCAGCACCTGGTCGAGGTTGCGGCGGGTCTGGTCGGGGGGCAGGCCGCGAAGGCCGTCGTTGCCGCCGAATTCGACGATGACGATTTCGGGGTGCAGCAGCAGGATGGAGTGGAGGTTGGCGACTGCGTCTTGGTGGTGGCGCCGCTGGTGCCTTGATTGATGACCTTGTAGTGGTAGCCGCGGCTGTCGAGGTCCCGTTGCAGAGCGTCGGGATATGACTGGCCGCGTCTGGAGGCCGTAGCCGGCGGTGATGCTGTCGCCGAAGCAGACAAGGACGGGCCGGTCGGCGGCTGAGAGCTGGCCGCAGCGAATATCAGCAGACAGATTGAAACGATGAGAGTGCGGCGAACGTCCACAAGAGTAGTGTAGCGAAGAGCAGTGGAACTGACGGAGGCTGGTGAGTGATCGAGGTTCGGGATGCGAGGAAGTGGATTCAGAACGGCGCGCGGCGGGTGGAGATTCTGAAGGGGATCTCTCTGGTCATTCCGGCGGGGCAGTTCGTGGCTATCGTGGGCGCGAGCGGCAGCGGGAAGAGCACGCTGCTGGGGCTGCTGGCGGGGCTCGATACGCCAAGCTCCGGGCGAGATATGGCTGGATGGAGCGCCGATTCACAATCTGGCCGAGGCGGAACTGGCTGCGGTGCGCGGGCGCAAGATCGGGTTTGTTTTTCAGTCGTACCAACTGATTGCTACGCTCACGGCTCTGGAAAATGTGTTGCTGCCCTATGAGCTGAATGTGGAGGGAAGCGGGCTGGAGCAGGCGCGGCGGCTGCTGGACGAGGTGGGGTTGGGGGAGCGCATGGATCATTATCCGGTGCAGCTCTCCGGCGGCGAGCAGCAGCGTGTGGCGCTGGCGCGGGCCTTTGTGGTTGAGCCGCCGATTGTGATGGCCGATGAGCCAACGGGCAATCTGGATTCGGCGAATGGGCGCATGGTGCTGGATCTGCTGCTGGAGCGAAACCGGAAAGCCGGCACCACGCTGGTGCTGGTAACGCACGATCCTGAAGTGGCTAGCTGCGCGGACAGCAAGATTGTGCTGAAGGATGGGATGGTGGTGGAGGACAGCTTGCCAGCTATACCGCTCAACCAGGACTACAGCCGGAACGAGCAGCAGAATGGCTAAGCGGGCATTGAGTTGGAAGCGGGCTGGGGCGATCGGCTGGCGGGATTTGAAGTCCGCTCCGGGGAAGTTTGGCTTTGTGGTGCTGTCGGTGGCCGTGGGGGTTGCGGCGCTGGTGGGGGTGCGCGGGTTCAGCGAAAGTTTCAGGCAAACTTTAAGTTTAGAGGCCAGGTCGTTGATGGCGGGGGATTTAAGCGCGCGCATTCTGCACGAGCCGACGGCTGAGGAAAAGAGGCAAGATTGCCGCGATCGAGCAGTCGGGAGCGAGTGGGATTCGATCGACGTGGGTGACGGAAACGATCTCAATGGCTTCCGTTCCGCCTGATCCTGTGCCGTTGCTGGTGTCACTCAAGGCCGTGGACCCGGCGGAGTATCCCTATTATGGCGAGGCTGGGCTGGAGCCGGAGATGAGTTTGAAGCAGGCTCTGGATGGGGACTCGGCGGTGGTGGCGGATGAGTTTCTGATTCGCCTGAACGCGCAGGTGGGGCAGACGCTGCGGATGGGCGGCAGAGAGTTCAGAATTGCGGCGGTGCTGAAACAGGAGCCGGATCGCATCAGCGCAGGTGCGGGGTTGGGGCCGCGGGTGATGATCTCGCAGGCCGCGCTGGAGCGTACCGGGCTGCTGGCGCCGGGAAGCAGGGCTACACACCGGCTGCTGATGAAGCTGCCGGGCTGTCGCGGATCGGCTGGCGACTGATGCCGCCGCTGTGCGCACAAAACTTGAGGCGGCGCTGCCCGATGCGCAGGTGATGGATTTTCGCGAGGGCAATCCTTCGCTGACCACGGGGCTGGATAACTCGACGGCGATTTTGAGCCTGATTTGCCTGGTGGCGATGGTGCTGGGGGCGATTGGCGTGGCGATGGCGATGCACGCGCATCTGGAACAGCGCATGGACATGCTGGCGATTTTGAAGGCTCTGGGCGCGGGATCAGGTGATTTGCTGCGCATCTTTTTGCTGCAGACGTTGGGGCTGGGGCTGGCCGGAGGTTTGCTCGGCGTGGCTGCCGGGGTGGGCGTGATGGCCGCACTGCCGGCGGTCTTCGGCAAGTTGCTGCCGTTTCACGCGACGCTCGAATTTCCATGGAGGTCGATTGCGGCCGGTTTGGGAACGGGGCTGCTGACTACGCTGCTGTTTTGCTTGCCGCCGCTGCTGGACGTGCGAGCGGTAAGGCCGGTGCTGGTGCTGCGCAGGATGGTGGAACAGGGGCCGGAGGGCATTGGCGGATGGTTTGCGCGCTGGTGGGCGCGGCGGTTGCAACTGGGAATTTCGGTGGTCGTGGTGCTGGCGCTGGGTGGGATTGCGTGGGCGCTTTCGGATTCGGCGAAGGTGGGCACATGGTTTGCGGTGCTGTTTGCGATTGCGCTGGTGGTTTTGCTGGTGCTGGCGGCGGTTGCGCTTGTGGACGCTGCGCTTCCTGCTCAATCGCGTGCGGCTGCGGCTGCCTTCGTCTTTGCGACACGGACTGGCGAATCTTTATCGGCCGGGGAACCAGTCGGCTGCGGTGCTGGCGGCGCTGGGGACAGGGCGTGATGCTGATTCTGGCGGTTTACCTGATGCAGGCGGCGCTGTTGCGCGATTTGCGCGAGACTGCCTCGCCCAAACTGCCTAATATTTTTCTGGTGGATGTGAGCACGGACGAGATTGCCGGGGTGAAGGAGTTTTTTCAGCATCAGGCGGGAGTGAGCCAGGCGTTGGATCTGATGCCTGTGGTAACGGGGCAGGTTTATTTCATTGAACGGCCAGCCGGTGGAGCAAATGAAGGGGCAGCATTTTCCGCGCCGGATGCTGCAGAATGCCGAGCTGAGCTGGGCCGATGCACCGCCGGACGGCGATAAGGTGAAGCAGGGCAAATGGTGGACGGATGCGAAATGCGGCTGTACTGGCGATCAGCGAGGGAGTGGCCGAGCGGTTGCACCTGGGCGTGGGTTCGGCGGTGGAAGTGGAGACCGGCGGGACGGTGCAGGCGCTGAAGGTTGCCGCGATTTATCAGGCCGACGGGCAACACCTGGGCATGCGTGTTTCATTTGTGTTGCCTTCAGGGCAACTCAAGGATCAGCCTGCGACGTGGTACGGAGGGGCGCACATCGATCCCAAGCAAGTGGCGGCGATGGAGCGGGCGTTGTTTCAGGCTTATCCAACAATTACGGTGATCAATTTGGCCGATGTGCTGGAGCGGATTGAGAGCGTGGTGGACCAGATTACTTTTGTGGTGCGCTTTCTGGCAGGGTTTTCGATCTTTGCGGGACTGATGATTCTGGCCTCGAGCATTGCCTGCACACGCTTCAGGCGTATGCAGGAGGCGGTGGTGCTGAAGACGCTGGGAGCTACGCGGATGCGGATTGTGCGCACCTTCAGCGTGGAATTCAGCGTGCTGGGATTGCTGGCCGGGTCAGTGGGAGTGGTCTTTGCCAATTTGCTGACGAGGGTTTTGCTGCGCAAGCTGGAAATAGGTTTTCATATCGAGTGGACCGCGACGCTGATCGCGCTGGTGGGGACTGCGGTGCTGGCTACAGTGACCGGGTGGATTGCGAGCTACCGGATTCTTGGGCTTCGACCGCTGGAAGTGCTGCGCGAAGAGTAGAATTGGTATCGCAATCAGTTCAGTTCAAGCGTTCCTGATATTGATCTAGGGAGAGAATCATGTGCTACACAGAGTTTGAACATAGACATAACTTCGCTTCGTGGGCCGCGGCAAGGGCAGCCCAACGTGGCGTCAAAGGATTCTCAGTGAATCTAGCCAAGGAAGCGCTGGAGCAATGTTGTGTCATGAGTTTTGTAATGCTACCACCTTCAGATGGGGAAGAAGAAAACTTCGATAAACTTCACAAAAAGTGGTGTGGTTCTATTTGTGATTATTTTAAACACAAACGAGTTGTCGGCGTTACGTATGGAAGAGCTGCAAAACTAGTAGCGGTGTACTTGAAAAATATGGCTGTACTTCCCGATTTGCAAAGCACGAGAGCAAAATATATCCACCCGCCGATCGACAGCATATTACTCAGCAAAATTCCTCAAGAGATCAAGGTTAAGCTTGCGGATGACGATAAGGCGCGTCTTCGAAATGCCAGGTGGACGCAACTGGGCAAAGCCGAGTACTTCAAATTGTTGAAAGTTTTGAAGAAAATCAACGGCGATGAGCCACTTTGGCAGCTTGAAAAGTATTGGACGGTAACAAACACCTAATTCGTGGTCCTACTGTCTGAATCCCAGGTCTCAAAAGTGAGACCTGGGGCACCCATTTTCCTACAACTGGAGTTAATCCACTGCTAGAAATCCTCGGTGGCTTCGACTGCGGGCAATATGTCGTTGTCGCGGGCTACCCAGACATACAACGTGGGCAGCAGGAAGACGCCGATGACCAGGTTGGCGAGCAGGCCGCCGACGATGACGATGGCGAAGGGGCGTTGCGAGTCGGAGCCGATGGCGTGGGAGAGCGCGGCCGGCAGCAGGCCCAGCGTGGCCACCAGCATGGTCATCATGATGGGCCGCAGACGAAGGACAGCGCCTTCGATGGCTGCCTCGACAATGTGCTCATGAGTCGACTCCTCCATGCCTTTGCGGCGGGCTCGCAACTGGTTGATGTACTCCAGCATGATGACGCCGGTTTGCACCGAAACGCCGAAGAGAGCCAAGAAGCCGACGGCCGAGGAGACCGAGAAGTTGGTGTGGGTGATGAACAAGGCAAGCGGTCCGCCGATGGAGGCCATGATGACAGAGACCAGAATGAGCATGGCCCACTTGAAGGAGCGGAACATGGTGTAAAGGATGAGAAAGATCACCAGCACAGTGACTGGAATAACAATGTCCATGCGCTTATTGGCGCGCTTCTGACTTTCGTACTCACCTGCCCACTCGAGGTGATAGCCGGCCGGCAAGGTCACATTCTTATTTACTTTGCTGATGGCTTCTTCGACGGTTGAGCCCAGATCGCGCCCGCGCACAGAGTATTTGATGGCGATGAAGCGCTGGCCGGCTTCACGATAAATTTCCTCAGCACCGTCGTCAGAGGAGACTTTGGTGAGTTGCGCCAGCGAGACGCGTTCGCCGGAGGGCGCAAGCAGGCGCACATTTTCAATTGCTTCGCGAGTGTCGCGGTATTGCTTTTGATAGCGCAGGGTGACGTCGAAGCGGGCCTCTCCCTGTTGCACCTGGGTGAGGGTGTTGGCGCCGACGGCAGTTTGTACAGCGTCCTGGATGTCGCTGACGTTGATTCCCCAGCGGGCTGCCGCATCGCGATCCACGGTGTAGTTGAGGTTGGGCTGGCCGATAATGCGGAAGATGCCCAGATCCTCGATGCCCTTTACCGAGGCCATGTTGGACTGAATCTCATCGGCTTTCTTTTCAAGAGTACGCAGATCGTCGCCGTAAAGCTTTACGGCCAACTCGCCTTTGACGCCGGAGACAGCTTCTTCCATGTTGTCAGAGATGGGTTGGGAGTAGTTCCAAAGAACGCCGGGGAACTTCTCCAGTTCCTTGTCCATGGCCTCGATCAAGGCATCCTTGTTCTGGTGGAAGATGGGCCGCCATTGTTTCTTGGGTTTCAAATCGACGAAGTACTCGGTGTTGAAGAAGCCGGTGGTGTCAGTGCCGTCGTCGGGGCGGCCGGTTTGGCTGACGACCTGGGTGACCTCAGGAAATGAGGCCATTACGATGCGCGCTTTGTTTGTGAATTCGATGCTGGCAGAGGGACCTTCACTGGGAGGCAGCGTGCCGCGAACCCAGATGGAGCCTTCATCAAGGTGGGGCAAGAACTCTGAGCCAATGGGTCCACCGAAGGTGAGAAAGACGGCGATGGCGAACAGGGCAGTGGCTATTCCCAGGGTTGTGCGGCGATGCTCGATGGCCGCGCGAACCGCGACTCGATAATGCTCAGTGAGCCAGAGCATGAGGGGGTTATGCCACTCCTTTGCACCCTTGCTGAAGATGAGGCTGGCCATGACAGGCGCCACGGTGATGGCAAAGATCAGCGCGCCCAGCAACGCGAAACATACGGTCCATGCCATGGGCTTGAAGAGGCGGCCTTCAACGGCCTGCAAGGTGAAGATGGGCAGGTAAGAGGCGATGATAATGCCGCGGGCAAAAAAGACCGGGCGCAGCACTTCATGAACTGCGTTGCGGATTTTTTGCGATGGGGTGCGGGTGTCGTCGTGCATCGACAGGTGGCGGACTATGTTTTCAACCATCACCACCGAGCCATCGACTACCATGCCGAAATCGAGAGCGCCGAGCGAAAGCAAGTTGGCGGGAATATGGCTTAGGTCGAGACAGATTGAAGCAAACAGAAGCGCAAAGGGAATGGTGAGGGCCACAATGATGGCGCCACGTATGTTGCCGAGGAAAAGAAAGAGAATGATTGAGACCAGAAGAATGCCGGCGGTGAGATTGTCCTCGACGGTATCCAGGGTAAAACGCACCAGGTCAGATCGGTCGAGAAAAGGCACTATCCTGACGCCCTTGGGCAGAATGCTATGGTTCAGCTTTTCGACTTCATTATGGATGCCATCGAGGACGGGATCGGAGTCGGCGCCCTTCTCAGCAGGGCGATACCCTC
>CAWAEU010000066.1:0-79249 GCA_963780975.1 uncultured Acidobacteriaceae bacterium
TTTTCCTTCGCCGCCACTGGTTCGGTTGGTCTTGCTATATCAGGTGTACAGCCATCGAGGAATCCGGCTGCAAGGCAAACATCTGTGGTACAGCTCTTCTGCATGGATCTCGCAGCCGGCTATGCGCGCTTTGGTGCGCAAGCACTTTCGGCAGGCCAGAATCGTGGCCGATCGCTTTCACGATCCGTACCGTCAATCACCACTTCCTGGCGTGCTGGAAGGAGATCGACCCGGTGGGAGCCAGGAACCGCGGCCTGATTTCTTTGATCGACGGCATCGGCACAACCTCACTGCCCAGCAGCACGAACGCTTCTCGGCCTACCTCGAGAAAAAGGCCGGCGCTGGAGGCGATCTACCGTTTCAAACAGCGGCTCTGTTACGCACTGCTGGAAAAGGCCCGCAATCAAAAGCGCTGTGAACGTCTGGCGCATCGCTTCCTCCGCGATATCGCCGCGCTCCGTTGTTGCGGACTCGCACCACTGGTACAGCTCGGCAATACCCTGCATGCCTGGCGCGAGGAGATAGCCACTATGTGGCGCTTCACCCGCAACAACGAAATAACCGAAGGATTCCATACCAAGATGGAGGCTCTGCAGCGCCAAGCCTACGGCTTCAGAACTTCAACAACTATCCCGACGCCCGAGCTTCGTACCGTCCCGAGTGCAGAACAGCAGGCTGAGATCATGGCCTTGCAGGTAGCGCCAGACGATCTTCCGCAGTTCACGCGATACCGGAATCTTCCGCTGCTTATTCCCCTTGCCGTGAACCGTGAGCAAAAGGTTGTCCAGGTCCACATCGGGGCGTGAGCCCACGCGTGCTTGCCGCGCTGACCCGCAACAATCTCTAGGCCGGGAGCAGTCGGCATCGCTGCGTGGCACTTATGGATTGCTTGAGCAGAGGATCGACCTGCTCTACCAGATACCGCACTTTGTGGGCGACCGGAATTTCAGCTTTGATTTCACCGGCGGCTACGCCAACAGCCTGGACGTAACCACCTATGTAGCCTCAAGGCTACAGGGCGGCATGCGCTGGACCGAGCACTTCAATACGCCGGGCATGCATATTTCAAAAGCGAACACGTTCGTCTATGAATACAACTTCCGCCGCGTCAAGGTCGAGGCGGCAGCCTGCAGGTAGCTCCTGGCGAGATTACGCCGTTGTCCACCGCGGTGCGCGTGGCAGGTCCGGCGTTCACATGGTTACGCGATACGCGCGACTCGCCCCTCGACGCCAAGCGCGGGACTTATACCAGCTTTCAGGAGTTCATTCCATTCCAGGCCTTCGGCGCGCAGACCGACTTCAATCGCATCGATGTTTCCAATTCGAGCTATTACAGCTTCGACAAAGGCAAACTGGTGGTGGCACGCAACACTCGTTACGGAGAGGAGCGAGCCTTCGGAACTCAACAGGAAGAGCTGATTCCCTTGCCTGAGCGGATTTATGCCGGCGGAAATACTTCGCTGCGCGGATTTTCAATCAATGCCGCCGGCCCCCGCGATCCTGAAACCGGCTACCCCGTGGGCGGCGCGGGCGCGCTGATGAACAGCACCGAACTGCGCCTGCCCCCGCCTACACTTCCCTGGCTAGGCAACACGGTCAGCTTCGTGCTCTTCCACGATATGGGCAACATCTTCGCCAACGCCTCCGATGCATGGGCCAGCGCCCTGCACACGCGCCAGCCGGATCGCGATGCATGCAAGGTTTTGACCGTGCCCACTAACCCCGATCTTTGGCCCGGCACTATCAATTCCACAGGCTGGCAGGGCGATTGCAGTTTCAACTACTTCTCTCACGCGCTGGGAACCGGGGTTCGCTACCATACGCCGGCAGGACCGATCCGCTTTGACTTCAGCTATAACCTGAATCCACCGATCTACCCGGTGATCTATAACTACTCCAGTCCTACGACCCAGCCTTACGTTGGCGAAGCCGGCCACTTCAACTTCTTCTTCAGCCTGGGACAAACCTTCTGATGAGCAAACTGCGCCTAATCCGAAATGCGATCGCGCTTGGCCGCGCTGGGCTGTGGATTGCAGGTATGTCCCTGGCATGCGCAGGAGCAACGCATGGATGGGCACAAGCTCCAAAATCCACTTCTCCGGTGGTTCTTGATCGCGTTGTCGCCGTGGTAAACAACCAGGCTATCCTGGCCAGCGATATCGACGATGAGATCCGGCTCTCGGTGCTTGATCCGGCTGGCGTCGGCCAGGGTGTTCTGACGCGAAAACGGGCTCTCGATCAGTTGATCAGCCGCGCGCTTATCCAGCAGCAGATCCGCGAGGAAGACGTGCAGGCAGCCGACCCTCCCAGTCTGAGGTCGATGCCCGGCTGGCGGAGATACGCAAGGAACTCCCTATCTGCGTCCGCCAGAACTGCGCATCGGATGCGGGGTGGAAGGCGTTTCTAGCTGCGCATGGTCTTACCGCGGAGCGCGTTGAGGCCTATCTCCGTTACCGGGTGCAGATTTTGCGTTTCATCGAACAACGCTTCAAGCAGGGCATTCGCATATCACCGGAGCAGATCGAGAGCTACTATCGCGACACGCTGCTGCCCCAGTACGCTGCCGGCGAAGCTATTCCGCCACTGGAAGAGGTGTCCACGCGCATTGAGGAGATTCTGCTGCAGCAACAGGTGAATGCTCTCTTCGACGATTGGCTCAGCAATCTGCGCAAGCAAGGCGAAATTGAAGTGCTTGACCCGGCCCTCGAAAGCCCAGAGCCGCCAAGCGATCAGGGAAAAGGAAGCAAATGACCGAGCCGGAATCCACACCGCCCTTTTCGACGGATTCACCCGAGCCTACCGGCCCGGTACGGCGGTCGCGCCTGCGCATTTTTGTCATCCTCACAGTTTTCCTGGTCATTCTGCCTTTGACGTCTATCCTGGGTATTTATTTATTTATCAGTTCAGCCACATTCAAGGGGATGGTTCGCAAGGAACTGATTGCCAAGCTGGAAGACGCATTCGGCGGGCGAGTTGAGATTGACTCTTTTCACTGGAAGCCGCTGCTGTTGGAGGCCGATGCCAATGGGCTGGTGATTCATGGGCTCGAAGACGCCGGCGACGCACCCTACGCGCAGATCGATCACCTTCGGGTGCGCATCAACCTGCTGATCTTATGGAGCCCGCGCATACTGCTGCGCGATCTCGAACTTGACCGTCCCAAAATCCACTTTATTGTTTACCCTGACGGCTCGACCAACCAGCCACAACCGCGAAAGCCGCGAAAAAAAGGCAAGTCGGAACTCGATACCTTCTTCAACCTGAAGGCCGGTTACGTTTTAGTCCGGCAGGGTGAACTGCACTACGAGGACCGTGCCTCATCCTTCGACTATCAGGATCGCTACATCCCGCTCGGACTTTGAAGCCAACGATCTTTCACTGCTTGCGAGCTACGTGCCCGCCAGGAGTTTCAGGTTTATTGGGGGAAAATTTTCGCCTCCGCAGCCGGAGAGTTTCCGCATCGATGCCGGGGCCACCGATTTAAGCCTTTCGCGGGGTGGAGCACACAGCGCGCAGCAGCCCGTGCATGCCACCATGCTGACCACGATTGACCTGACGCGCACAGCCATTTATCTGCGTTCGCTGCGGATTACCTCGCAGACCCCTACCTTTCTTGGACTCATGTCAAAAGACCATAGCCTTGAAATATCGGGCGTACTCAAAGACTTTTTCGCACCCCAACTGGCAGGTAAGGGTGCAGGGCGAATTGGATATGAAGTTGCTGAACCCGGTCTTCGGCTATAACCTTGCGCCGGAGGGAATCGCCCACCTTGACCTGGACAGCGCCGGCGCGGGGGATGAATTCCATATCGATGGCAACGCGCACTTTGAAGGGGCCAGTTATATCGGGACCGGCGTGAACGCCACGGGAATCGACCTGGCTGCGCATGTGCATGCCGACCCCAGGCAGATGCTGATCACTTCAGTAGTGGCGCGCCTGCGCCAGGGCGGACAAATAGAGGGCGACATCAACCTGGCACCGTGGCTGCCGCCAGACTTGAGTAATGTCAAAGGTCAACCGGGCGGCAGAAAAGCGAGCAGGGATTCAGTGGCTGCTGTCCCGGGCACTGGCGACAGAAACATCACGCGCGCACATTCTCCGCCCTGGGTCATTCCCATGACCGGCAAGGTAACAGCCCGATTAACTGACGTTGCGCTGGATACGATTCTTGAAATGGTGTGCAAGCCGTCCTTTCAACGGGTGGGCCTGGACACCCGCATCAACGGGCTCGCCACCGCCAACTGGACGAATGGGGTTGCAAGGAACGTTGCCGTCGTCACGGCCTTGAAACTGAGCGCACCCGCACAGGTTATGAGCGGCGAGGTTCCAGCCAGCGGATTCATCGATGCGACTTATACCCAACGCGACGGCGCCGTGGATATGCGCAAGTTCAATCTATATACCCCCGCCAGCCAGTTTGAAGCGCAAGGCCATCTGGGTTCTTACCCGCTCTCAAGCCGCACGGCATTGACCTTTGACTTCCACTCCAGCAACCTGAACGAGTTTGACGCCGCGCTGCGCGACCTGGGATTGAAACGCTACGGCAAAACCGGAGTTGCCGCGTTGCCGATATCGCTGGCGGGACAGATTGATTTTCTTCATGGAGAATGGACCGGCTCGCTCGCCAATCCTCACATCGCAGGCAACCTGAAGGCAACGCAACTGGGCATTGAGATGCTTCCCATCAAGGCTGTCGCAGAGGATAAACCGCTGCCGCCGCAAAACGTTCAGCCAGGATTTGTCCATTGGGATTCGGTCGACCTCACGGGCAGTTACGAGGCTGAGCAGATCGAAATTTTACACGGGCTGTTAGGCCGCGGAAAGTCAGAAATCTCGCTGAATGGGAGCCTCATAGCGGCGCCTGGCCGGGCTCCGGCAATCGATGCTGATTCCCTGCTGCATCTGCATCTACACGCCAGCAAGGTGGGCCTCGATGATTTGTTACCGATGACCGGGCAGAGCCTGCCGTTGTCAGGCGCTCTCGATGCGCAACTTCAGCTTGATGGACCCATCCATTCCCTGGGCGGTTCGGGATGGGTTGATTTGAGCGGAGTAACCGCTTACGGCGAGCCGGTGGAGCGCATCCATGCCCAGGGCACGCTCGCTAACCAGGTGATCAGGTTTTCTTCAATCACCCTCAGCGGGGACGCCGGCAAAATTGACGGCGCGGGCAGTTACGATCTCAACACCAAGCAGTTCCAGTTGGATGCTCATGGAGCTGGGATTGATCTGGCCGGAATCGAGGCTCTTCGTCACCAAGGGCTGACGGCCGCCGGAAAGCTGAACTTTAAAATGAGCGGCTCGGGAACCGCCAGCGATCCGCGTTTTGAGGCCCACGCCGCTCTGAGTTCGCTGGCCCTGGGTGGGGAACAACTGGGAACAGTGGAGTTCACAGCGCAAACCGCCAACCGCATACTCACTTACAGCGCTGTATCAAAGCTGCAAGGCGCGGAAGTCAATCTGAATGGCCATACCGAACTCAGCGGGGACTATGAAACCCAGGCCAAACTCGACTTCTCTCATTTCGACATCGGCGCTCTGCTGAAAATGGCTAACGTGCAGGGTCTTACCGGGGAGTCCGCACTGGCCGGCACGATGAATCTTGAAGGACCGTTGGCCGACCGCGAGCGGCTGCGTGGCGAAGTCCGCTTGCAGCAACTTACGGCTACCGTTGCCGGCGTTCATCTTGAGAGCCAGGGCGGGGTCCACGCCACACTGGCCAACGGCCGGCATCAGTCTTGATCCCCTGCATGTGACCGGCGAAGACACCGATCTGCATGCCCAAGGGAGCCTTTCACTGCTGGACAAAAAGCAGCTGGACTTTGCCGCCAACGGCTCGGTAAGCCTGAAGCTGGCGGAGACGCTCGACACCGACCTCACTGCCAACGGAACCACCACCTTCCAGGTGGAGGCTCACGGCCCATCGACAATCCTGGCTGCGCGGCAGGATCGACTTCCAGAACGGCGCGCTGTCACTCGAAGACATTCCTAACGGCCTGAGCCATTTGCACGGAACACTGGAATTCAATCAGAACCGGCTTGAGGTGAAATCGCTGACGGCAATGAGCGGCGGAGGCCTGTTGAGCGTTACGGGATACCTCGCCTACCAGCACGGCATCTTTGCCAACTTGACGGCGACGGGAACGGGAATTCGCATCCGCTATCCGCAAGGGGTCAGTTCACTGGCCGATGCCAAGCTGCACCTGCAAGGGTTGCAGAACAATCTCATACTCTCCGGCGACGTGATGATCACACGCTTCGCCGTCAGCTCCGATCTGGACATCGCGGCGCTCGCCGCACAGGCCAACGCCATATCCGGCATCGCTCCTCCCGACGCGCCCTCCAACCACATCCGCCTGGACATCCACATCGCCTCTTCGCCGCAATTGAACTTTCAGAATGCCTATGCCAAGCTGGCCGGCAATGTAGATCTCCGCCTGCGCGGCACCGTCGCCTCGCCTTCGCTGCTGGGACGCGTCTCCATCACCGAAGGCAGCGCCATCATTGCCGGAACCCGCTACGAGCTGCAACGGGGCGACATCTACTTCACCAATCCGGTCCGCATTCAGCCCTCCATCGACCTGAACGCTACCGCACGCGTCGAGGATTACGACATCACCCTCGGACTGCATGGAACGCCCGAGAGGCTGGCGGTCACCTATCGCTCCGACCCACCGCTGCCCGAAGCCGACGTAGTGGCGCTGCTGGCCCTGGGCCGCACCGAAAGCCAGCAGCGGCTTTATACCCAGCAACAAGAGGCCGCCGGAGCCAGCCCCACCACCGATGCACTGTTGGGCGGCGCACTGAACGCCACCGTGAGCAGCCGCGTGCAAAGGCTCTTCGGTGCTGGATCGGTAAAAGTTGACCCCAACTACCTGGGCGCGCTGGGCAACTCGACTTCCCGTATCATCGTCGAGGAGCAAGCTCGGCAGCAACGTCACCCTCACCTATGCCACCAACGTCGATACCACCGGCCAACAATTGATTCAGGCCGAGGTCGCCATCAATCGCCATCTCTCCCTGCTAGTGGCCCGCGACGAATCGGGCGTATTTTCAATGGTCATCAAAGCCACCCGCCGCTACAGATGAGGGATTTTCAACCCCGTTCAAGGCCAGGAATGCGTAACCTTTTCTCTCGATTTTGTGTCTAATAACAGCAAATGGCTAACCGGCGGGTGATGCATTATATTCTGCCGCAACACCTTTGGAGGTGTTCACCAATGACAAACAAGACAAGTGCAACCCGGAACGCGATGCTCGCGGCCACGCTTATCGCAGCAGTTTGCTGCCTTGCTTCGGTCCCGATGGCGGCGGCCCAGGCCAACGGGACAGAACTCGACAGGCTCCGCACCCAGCGATGCCGCGGCAAAGCTGAACAAAAAGCAATTTCGCGATGTGAAGGTGACCGTGGATAACGGCGTTGCATCGCTGAACGGCACCGTGAATGTCTACTGGGACAAGGCCGACGCCGCCAAGCGCGTGAGCAAAGCCAATGGCGTAACCTCTGTGCGCAACATGATTGAAGTAGCCGGCCCTAACGTTCCCGACAAACAGCTACAGGCTAAGCTCCAGGACAAGCTGGCTTACGATCGTGTTTTCTATGGCAACGCATTCAACGCCATTGCATTACGCGTCGATAACGGCGTGGTTACCCTGGGCGGCCATGCTCTCTCACTGAATTCAAGGGACTCAGCCCTGGGCCTGGTTTCAACCTACCCCGGCGTCAAGGACGTGGTTGATCAGATCGAGGTTGACCCCGTTTCTGTGATGGACAACAGGATTCGCCCTGCGGTCTATCGCGCCATTTACGGCTACCCGATATTCACCAAGTACGCCATGGACCCCGCCAAGCCCATCCGGATCTCGGTGCAGAATGGCAATGTGGAGCTTTACGGCACCGTTGACT
Organism: uncultured Acidobacteriaceae bacterium; assembly: GCA_963780975.1. GTDB lineage: Bacteria > Acidobacteriota > Terriglobia > Terriglobales > Acidobacteriaceae > Telmatobacter. The sequence continues at coordinate 7,908 of CAWAEU010000066.1, forward strand.
CGCAGGCCGACAAGGACGCGGCCTATATACGCGCCAATGGCGTTCCCGGTGTTTTTAGCGTGAAGAACTACCTTATGGTGGGCAACTAGCCTCAGGACATCATGAAACAGGGGTATCCGGCTCGCAGCAGGCGCCGGATACCCCTGAATTGGCTTCATTTTTGTGTGCAGGATGAGGACATTCACATTTTTGTAACGACAACGGGCTTTTTTTTGCTTACACTTAACCCACTATGGCTCTTGACGCCCCCCTCACTATCGAACGCAAAGAAGGCAAAAACCCCGGCACATCGATCATGATCCTTACAGGGCCGATCACCCTGATTAACCTGTTCGATTTGCAGGCACAACTCCGCACTGGTGAGCTACCCAAGCTTTCGATCATCGACCTCAGCGGGGTTCCTTACATGGATTCGTCCGGCATGGGCGCGATTATCAACTACTATGTTCGCTGCCAGAACAACGGTTGCAGGCTGATTGTGGCGGGGGTGAGCAGCCGCGTGCTGGAACTGTTCAAGCTGACCAAAGTAGACGCCCTTATTGACCAGGCCGCCACGGTTGAAGAGGCGGAAGCAAAAGCTTAGAGCAGAAGACGGATTCTTACGCCAGCCGGTATTCAGTGCACAACATGCGCAAGGGAGGCTCGTCCTCCACGATTTCAGGGTACCGGGGCAGCGGCTCAAGGAAAAAATTGTCTGTGTCGTCGTCGTTGACCGAGGAGACCTCGCCGATGAGGCCATGGCCATCGACGGCGTGGAAGGTGTGGTAAAGAAACGGGGTCAGGGTGATGGATTCGCCGGGCCCCAGGAGCACCGTGCCGCCCGCATCCACCTGGCGGCGGATTCCATCGCAGACAACGGAGACGGGGGTTTCGGCGAGCTTGCCGTCAGGGGTTGAGTTGTGGAGTTGCACCACCAGACGGCCGTTCCCTTTGCCGCCGCGGTTGATGATGTCCTCAGTTTTGCGGGCGTGATAGTGGAACGGCGTCACCTGGTTCTGTTGCACAAACATGATCTTCTCAGCATAGATTTTGCCGCCCGCGCTCTCGGGCGACCCGTTGCGCAGCGTAAAGAGCGTCAGGCCGAGAGACTTGAAGCGTCCGGCATTGAAATCCGTAACATCCCAACCCAAACGCTGGCTGCGCAGCTCATTGGCCTCGCTGCCGCGCTGGAGCCATTGTTCGAGCGTCCAATCCGCATAGGGCGGCAGCACAAAGCGGTTTTCAGCGAAAAATGCGTGGGCCTCGGCGATATGCCGGTTGATCTCGGATCGCTTCATCACTGTCTCCTTGTTTAAATTATCTCTCCACTACTTAATACCCAATTGCGGAGAAGTTCAATTTTAAAGATGCGCTCGCGTACACTGTCCCATGGAGACCCCATGCCAGGTTTTTGGTCGAGGACGCGCACTACGCTGGAGATGATCAAGTGGGAGCACTCCATTTTTGCGCTGCCTTTTGCGCTTACGGCTATGATTCTGGCTGCGCATGGACTACCCGGCTGGCGTACTGTTTTCTGGATTCTGGTCGCCATGGTCGCCGCACGATCCGCGGCAATGGCCTTTAACCGCTGGGCCGATGCCGAGCTGGACGCCGCCAACCCCCGCACCCGTACACGCGCCATTCCCTCCGGGTTGCTTTCGCGACAGTTTGTTCTCGGCTTTACCTTGCTCGCGGTCGCGGTTTTTGAGCTGGCGGCGGCGGAACTGAACCGGCTGACCCTGATTCTGTCGCCGGTGGTGCTGCTGGTGCTGCTGGGCTATAGCTATCTGAAGCGGTTTACACGCTGGTCGCATTTGGACTGGGACTGGCTCTCGGGCTGGCCCCCTCGGCCGCTGGATCGCCGTGCGCGGATTCTCTCGATCCACGCATTCTTGTGCTCACCGCTGCTGTAACGCTGTGGGCGGGTGGATTTGACGTGCTTTATGCCTGCCAGGACTATGAGCACGACCGCACCGCCGGATTGCACAGTTTGCCTCAGGCTATCGGGGTCCCAGCGGCCTTTGCCGCAGCGCGCGCGATGCATCTGACCATGATTGCCCTCCTGGTGTGGTTTTGTGTGATTTTTCAGATGCACGTCTTCGGCTGGCTGGGCATCGGGGCCGTCGCGCTGCTGCTGGCTTATGAGCACTCCCTGGTTTCACCGGGCGACCTGCGGAAGCTGAATGCGGCTTTTTTCACGATGAACGGCGTGATCGCCACCGTTTTTCTGGCCTTTGTGGCCGCCGATTTGTGGCTGCGGGGCTGATTCTTCTCGCTTGATCGGTTAGTCTGTAAGAAATAACCCTCAGGGGCTAAAGCCTACGATTGTCTGGTGACTTTATCGGCCCGACTGAAGTCGTGCCCATGTTACAAGACCAGAAAAAAGGAACAAAGTATTGAAACTTCACATTTACCCCGGTCGTGCCCTGACACTATCAACGGCCTGAAAGAAATTTTGCAATAGGATTAACTATATGAAGGTAGCCATCCAGGGAGAACCCGGTTCATTCAGCCACGAAGCAGCCACAACAATGGTTGCCGGCGCTGAGATTGTTCCCTGCGCGCTCTCTGCCGATGTTTTTGCCGCGCTGTCTGAGGGAAACGTCGAGGCCGCGGTTATTCCCATTGAAAACAGCCTGGCCGGATCGGTTCTGGAGCACTTTGACCTTCTTCTGGCGCATGAAGTGAAGGTAGTACGGGAGACGCTGTTGCGTATCCGCCATAACCTGATCGCCTCGAAAGGCGTCGCGATAACGGAGATCGAAAGGGTCTACTCTCATCCGGTGGCGCTGGCCCAGTGCCGTCGCTTCTTCGACCAGCACCCCGGCATGAAGGCTGTTTCGTTTTACGACACCGCGGGTAGCGTGAAGCAACTTGTGGAAAACGGCGACCGAAAGGCCGCAGCCATTGCCAGCGAGGCCGCGGCCCAGTTCTACGGGGCCGAGATACTCCAATCGGACATCGAAGACAGCCCGGAGAACTTTACTCGCTTCTTCCTGGTCCGGCGAACCCCCGAGGCCGTGAGCGATGCCCGGGCGAACAAGATAAGTCTTGCGTTTTCAGTAGTGAACCGTCCCGGTTCGCTGGTTGCGGCCCTGGCCGAGCTCTCAGCCATAGGCACCAATTTGAGCAAGATAGAATCCCGCCCGGTGCACGGCAAGCCCTGGGAGTACGTTTTTTATGTGGATGCCCAGATTCACTCATCCGAGGAGGGGTCGCGAGCGATTGAGGCCCTTAAAGCCCATTGCTCGATGGTCAAGGAACTGGGCCGCTACCGCGAAGCGCCTCTTTAGAGCGGAATCGGGGCAGGCGGCGTCTATATGATTAGACTGGCTATCTGAAAGACAAAAGGGACGGGCTTTAAGCCCGTCCCTTTTTATGTATTCTGCTTCGCGGCTTTAGAAGTGATAGGCCACGCCGATGACCGGGTTATAAATCTGGTACCACTTGTTGGTGCCGAGCTGATCGACCGTATCTTTGAAGGTCGGCACCCTGAGATCAGGCCGCGATATTCGGCGCGGATGTCGAAGCTGGGGCTGATTTCGTAAGCGAAGCCGCCGCCGAAGAGACCGGAGATCTCAGTCTGCTGCTGGGCGTCAAGCGTGGTGAGTTCAGAGTCACGAATGGGCAGGAAAATCAGTCCGCCAGCGCCTGCTTCGACAAATGGATTGAACTTGCGGTAGGTGAAGCTGCGCACATAGGCGAAGGTAGCCTCCTGGGTGCGGGTGGGCACAAGATAGTGGTTGGTATTGCTGATTACATAGTGGATATTGTTCCGGTAGGTGACCCCGTAGTTGGCTTCGACCGCGCTGGAGGGCGTCAACATGAAGCGGTAACTGGCCAAAGCACCGAGAGCGCGGTTGGCGCTTACGTCTGTATCGGTTGGCGATTGCACATAATGCTCAATAAGCACAGTTCCACTGAGGCTCACGTCCATGCGGCTTTCCTGAGCGCGGGCTGCGGCTACACATGCAGCAAGCAGAATTACGATTAAGGCGATCTTCTTCATTCGGTCTCTGAACCTCACCACTGCACAACCGTCCGGCTGGCAACGAGCTTGTCAATTCCGGTGCTCCGGTTGGATCCGGGCCCCGCTTCAAGAATTGTAAATGGCCGGAGCGGTTCATGGCAGAAAGCTGTCGCCCGGCATGGTTCGAATTGTTCTGAGGCTATAGACGCGGGAGAAGCAAAAGGGGCGTCTCATCCGGCTGAAACTCCCAAAAAGATGTGCTGAAACGCCTGCCGCGCTTTGAGATTAATCAGCCCGCTCGTTCCACATGGTAATAAAACGGCGGTCCCTGCTCTCTGGCAAGCGCCTTCACGGTGCGTAAAAAGGCCCTGGCGGCATACGACAAAGTGGCCTGACGCCGATGCACCAGCCGCAACACCCGCTTCATCTCCAGCTCATCCACCGTAACCCGCACCAGTTCTCCGTTCTCCAGTTCCTGCGCCACCGTGAGATGAGGAACCAGCGCCACCCCGTTGCCCATGGCTACAAAGCGCTTGATGGCCTCGATGGTGGGCAGCTCGACGGCCATATGCAACGGCGTACGGTAGCGCTGAAACGCCTCGATCACCTTGCGCCGCAACGGCGAGGCAACGTTGTGGGCGATAAAAACCTCGTTGCCGAGCTCGTTGATTGAAACCCGCTCCGCGCCGGCAAGTGGATGATGGGGACCGACAATGAACGCCAGACTGTCAGCGTAGACGGCGATGGTGCGGAACTGCTCCGGGTCGGGGCGGAAGGAGGTCATTCCCAATTCAAAGGTGCGCAGATTCAGCTCTTCGGGGATGCGCGAGGCCAACATTCGGTGTACGGTTACGCCTACGTGAGGAAATTCGCGCAGGAATGGATCCATGGCGCGTAGCAGGTACATGCAGGTGTACTCGTTGGCCGCTAGTTGCAGACGGCCACGCTCGAGGCTCTTGAGCTCATCGAGGGCGCTGGACGCCTCGCGCCGGAGCGCCATCAGCCGCAAAGCATAGTCGCGCAGAAGCTCGCCCGCGGCGGTTAACGATCCGTCGCGCGCCGCGCGGTCAAAGAGCTGCTCGCCGACAGACGCCTCAAGCTTGCGGATCACCTGGCTCACCGCAGGCTGGGTGCGGTGCAGGCGCACTGCTGCACGAGAGAAGCTGCGCTCCTCGGCTACGGCCAAAAATGTTTCGAGTTGATTGAGTTCCATAACAGCAGACAGAGAACGGCAGACAGTGAACAGTGATCAAAGCACTGTCCACTGTCAGCTGTTCACTGCTTACTGTACTATAAGCAATTCTAATCGACTACCAAATAATAATAACTTTGCCTTATACCGCTGGAATGCGAAATAATGGCAAAGTTGGCATTGGGCTTTTTACCATCAGGCAGGCACATGAATACGAATCACGTTGCTTTCTTCGACACCACACTGCGCGACGGCGAGCAGTCTCCCGGGCTGCAGCATGACTACGCAGGAAAAGCTCACCATGGCCCACGCGCTTGAAGATCTGGGCGTGGACATCATTGAGGCCGGCTTTGCCATGGCCTCAGAGGGCGATTTTGCGGCCATCGCCACCATCACCCAGGCCGTACGGAAGCCGCGCATTGCGTCTCTGGCCCGGACAAAGACTGAGGACATTGAGATGGCGGCCCGCGCTCTGCAGTTTGCCGAGCGAGCCCGCATCCATCTGTTCCTCGCCTCCAGCGACTTGCATCTTGAATACAAACTCAAGATCAGCCGCCAGCAGGCTCTTGACCTGTGCGGTGAATCGGTGCGCAAGGCGCGCACGCTGGTGGACGACATTGAGTTTTCACCGGAAGACTCGACACGCTCGGACCGCGATTTTCTGGTGGAGATGGTCAGCATCGCCGTCGAGGCGGGCGCAACTACCATCAATATGCCTGACACCGTGGGCTACTCCACGCCGGAAGAGTACGGCGCAGATGTTCCGCGAGGTGCGAGAGCGCATTCCGGCGATCGACGCCAAGGGCATCATTCTCTCCTCGCACTGCCACGACGACCTGGGGTCTGGCCGTAGCCAACTCGCTGGCCGCCATCAGCGCCGGCGCGCGCCAGGTGGAATGCACTATCAACGGCATCGGTGAGCGCGCGGGCAATGCCGCATTGGAAGAGATTGCCGCGGCACTCTACGTGCGCGGCGACCGCTACGGCGTCACCAGCGGAATCAAGCTTGAGAATCTCTACGCGACAAGCCAGACGCTGGGCCAGATCATCACCTTCAGGCCCTCACCGAACAAAGCGATAGTGGGCGACAACGCATTTGCACACGAGTCGGGCATTCATCAGCATGGCATGCTGGCTAACCCACTTTGCTACGAGATCATGACGCCTTCGCTGGTAGGCGTGGCCAAGACGCACCTGGTGCTTGGCAAACACTCCGGGCGCGCGGCGCTGCGGCACCGATTGGAACAGCTCGGCTTTACGCTTACGCGCGAGGAGTTGCAGCACGTCTACTATCGTTTCGTGGCGCTGGCCGACCGCAAGAAGAACATCTACGACCAGGATCTGGTTGGCATAGTGCCCGACCATATTCGCGAGAGCCGCCGTGAGCCGGTCTCGGAACTGGATTGAGCGATCCAGACTAGAACTTGACGTAACGAAGTTTCTCAACTGAAACAGATCTGCTGAGAGACGCATGAAGCTGAAGATACTAGTCACTGCCGGCGACGGCATCGGACCCGAAGTCACCAACGAAGCAATCGCGGTGCTGCGCGACGTTGCAGCACTGGGCGGCCACACATTTGATTTTGATTTCAAGCGCATCGGCGGCATTGCTATCGTCACTGACGGCACTCCTCTGCCTGCCGACACACTGGCGGCTGCGCTCGACTCCGATGCGGTTTTTCTCGGCGCCGTGGGCGGAAACGAGTTCAATTCCCTTCCCGCGAACAAGCGTCCCGAGGCCGGCTTGCTGGGACTGCGCGCCGCATCTGGGCGGATTTGCCAATTTGCGCCCCGCATTCGCTTTCAAGGAGTTGGCCATCAACAGCCCGCTTCGGCCGGAGATCATCGACGGCGTGGACATTCTCTTCGTCCGCGAACTGCTAGGCGGACTTTATTTCGGCCAGCCACGCGAGTGGAACCACGTCAAGGGCGAAGCGTGGAACACCATGCGTTACACACGCGACGAAGTAGCCCGCGTAGCCCGCATTGCATTCCAATTAGCCGCCAAGCGCCGCAACAAGCTCACCAGCGTAGACAAAGCCAACGTGCTTGAAGTTTCGCAACTCTGGCGCGCAACAGTAATTGAGGTTGCTAGAAGAGTTCCCCGGCGTAACGCTCGAACACCAATACGTTGACGCCATGGCCATGCACCTGATGAATCGGCCGCGCGACTTCGACGTGGTGCTGACGGAAAATTTGTTTGGCGACATTCTTTCCGACGAGTCAGGCGTGATTACCGGCTCGCTGGGCATGCTGCCCTCGGCCACCATCGGTGGCAAAGTGAATTTGTATGAGCCGATTCACGGCTCCGCGCCCGACATTGCAGGCAAGGGGTTGGCGAATCCGATGGGCGCCATCCTTACCGGAGCGCTGATTCTGCGCCACACTGCCGGGCTTGAAGCGGAGGCCGCGGCGATTGAAGCCGGTGCTCGCAAGATTTTGGAGCAGGGCTTCCGCACTGCCGACCTGGCGCGCGGCAACACGAAGGATTTCACCGTGCTTTCAACCACCGAGATGGGTGCAAAAATACGCGAAACCGTAAAGACGATGCTGGTGAATGCGTAGGCTTTGACCGCATATTCACTTGTTCACTTTTTCACTCGTTCACTAATTCAGGAGTCACATGAGTACCGAACCGAAGACGTTATTTGAAAAGGTCTGGGAGCAGCACGTGGTGGTCGAGCCCAAGGGCGAGCCCACCGTGCTCTACGTTGATCTGCAACTGCTGCACGAGGTTACTTCGCCGCAGGCATTTGAAGGGCTGCGTTTGGCTGGGCGCAAGGTGCGGCGGCCCGACCGGTCAATCGCGACAGTGGACCACAATGTACCCACCACGATTGAGGGACGACTGAAGATTCTCGACCAGATTGCGGCCACGCAGATTGCCACGCTGCGCGCCAACTGTGCCGAGTTTGGCGTTGAGCTTTACGACGTTGACTCGCGCGATCAGGGCATCGTTCACGTGATTGGACCGGAGCTGGGCATCACCAAGCCGGGCATGACCATCGTCTGCGGCGACTCGCATACCTCAACGCATGGCGCATTTGGCGCGCTGGCGTTTGGCATCGGCACCAGCGAAGTGGAGCATGTGCTGGCTACGCAGACACTGCCGCAATCGAAGCCCAAGACCTTCCGCATCTCCGTCGAAGGCGTGTTGCCGCGCGGGGTTACGGCGAAAGATATGATCCTGGCCATCATCGGGCAGATCGGCACCGACGGCGCAACAGGCTGCGTGGTGGAGTACGCCGGATCGGCGATTCGCGCGCTTTCGATGGAAGGCCGCATGACGGTTTGCAATATGAGCATTGAGGCTGGCGCGCGCGCAGGCATGATCGCTCCTGATGAAAAGACGTTTGAGTATTTGAAGGGACGGAGATTCGCGCCGAAGGGGGAAGCGTGGGATAAGGCGGTTGCGGAGTGGAGCAAGCTGCCCACCGATGCCGGCGCGAAGTTCGATCGCGAACTGGTGATCGATGCCGCTACGCTGGTTCCTTATGTCAGTTGGGGCACCAGTCCCGGCATGGTCGCGCCTATCACTTCTTCCGTTCCCGATCCTGCGACAGCCGGATCGGAGCAGGAGCGCAAGGGATTGGAACGCGCGCTCGAATATATGGGGCTGAAGGCGGGAACGCCGCTTGAGAATGTGGAGATCGATCGCGTTTTTATCGGCTCCTGCACCAACTCGCGGATCGAAGACCTGCGCGCGGCCGCACGTATCGCTTCGGGCTACAAGGTTTCAACACACGTGAGCGCGATGGTGGTTCCCGGCTCGCAGGCAGTGAAGGCGCAGGCCGAAGCCGAGGGGTCTGGACAAAGTATTTCGCGAAGCGGGATTCGACTGGCGCGAGCCCGGCTGCTCAATGTGCCTGGGCATGAACCCCGACATTCTTTCGCCGGGCGAGCGCTGCGCTTCAACCAGCAACCGCAACTTTGAAGGCCGCCAGGGACGCGGCGGACGCACCCACCTGGTTTCACCTGAGATGGCTGCGGCAGCCGCCATTGCCGGGCACTTTGTCGATATTCGCAATTGGCCTATAAACGAATTTGTCCGCGAGCCTGCTCTGCAAGGCGGAGGTAAAAACTGATGCAGCCTTTTCGTACACTCACAGCACTGGCAGCGCCGCTCGACCGTACAAATGTGGATACCGACCAGATTATTCCCAAGCAGTTTTTGAAGCGCATCGAGCGCACCGGCTATGGCGAATTTCTTTTCTTCGACTGGCGGCGCACACCGTCGGGCGACCCAAATCCGGAGTTCGAGTTGAACGATCCGCGCTACAAGGGCGCGCAGATATTGATCGCCGGAAAGAACTTTGCCTGCGGATCAAGCCGCGAGCACGCAGCATGGGCGCTGAGCGATTACGGATTTCGCGCCGTGATTGCGCCTACATTTGCAGACATTTTTTTTTCGAACGCGGGAAAGAACGGCATCGTCCTGGTCCGCCTGAGCGAGGCGCAGGTCGCACAACTGCTCCACAATGCGAAGACGATTCCGAACTATCAACTCACCGTCTCACTTGAAGAACAGACAGTGACCGACAGCCAGGGATTCAAGGCGAGTTTTGAGGTAGATCCCTTCCGCAAGTTCTGCCTGTTGGAAGGACTCGACGACATCGGGCTGACTCTGCGCCATGCAACTGCGCTGGACACATTTGAAGCAAAGCACGACGAAGCAGGCTGGTTGAAAGCTAAATAACAGCGGAGTTCGCGTGGTTAGCGGAGTTAGCGGGGTTAGCCACCGGGTTTTAACTCCGCTAGCTCCGCTAACACCGCTAACTCCGCTAACAATGCTAACCGCGCTAACACCGCATAAAGGAAAGCAAGTGACTATCGAAGGCAAGCGACAAAGCATTCCGTTGACTGAAGGCCCAAGCCGGGCGGCTGCGCGCTCTTATCTGCGCGGCGTTGGATACAGCAAAGAAGACCTGCACAAGCCCATCATTGGCATTGCAAATACATGGACCGAGATCGGCACCTGCAACGTTCATCTGCGCGAGATTGCCGAAGACCTGAAGCAAGGTATTCGCGAGGCGGGCGGCACGCCGATGGAATTCAATACTATTACCATCTCTGACGGCATCACCATGGGCACGCAAGGCATGAAGGCCTCGCTGGTTTCGCGCGAAGTGATCGCCGACTCCATCGAACTGATGGCCCGCGGCAATCTGTTTGACGGCCTGGTGGGCATTGGCGGCTGCGACAAAAACATGCCGGGCATCATTATGGCTCTTTGCCGCCTCGATATTCCCGGCATGATGCTTTATGGCGGATCGATCGCTCCCGGCAAGCTGAATGGCGTGGACATTACTATTCAGGACGTGTTCGAAGGCATCGGCTCATTTGCCGCGGGGCGCATTGATGCAGCCGGACTTGAGGCACTGGAAGCCAGCGCCTGTCCGGGCGCGGGCGCTTGCGGCGGACAATTCACCGCCAACACCATGGCCATGTCAGCGGAGATTCTGGGCATCTGCTCCTATTTATCTCTCCGGCATTCCCGCCACTTCGCCGGATAAGCCTTCGGCAACGCGCGAAGCCGGACGCATATTGATGGATGCCGTCCGCGCCAATCGCCGCCCATCGCAGATCATTACTCGCAAATCGCATCGAGAATGCCATCGCCGCAGTCGCGGCCAGCGGCGGTTCAACGAACGCTGTTCTTCATCTCATCGCCATCGCGCGCGAGATGGGCATTCCTCTCAGCGTCGACGACTTCGACTTGATCAGCAAACGCACGCCTTATATCTGCTCGCTCACTCCGGCAGGGAAATACGTCGCCGCCGACTACCAGGCTGCGGGCGGCTCGCGGTTGCTTGCCAAGCGCCTCATCGACGCCGGACACGCAGACGGTTCCACTCTCGCCATCAGCGGCAAAACACTGGCTGAAGAAGCCGCGCTGGCTGTCGAGACTCCCGGCCAGGACGTGATTCACACTTTCGAGAAACCCATCAAGCCAACCGGTGGGCTGGTCATCCTGAAAGGCAACCTGGCGCCCGAAGGCTGCGTGATGAAGATCGCCGCAGCCAACCGCAACGAGCATCGCGGCCCGGCGCGCGTCTTCGATTGCGAGGATGATTGCTTTGCCGTAGTGCAGGCCGGAGGAATCAAGCCGGGCGATGTGGTGGTGATTCGCTATGAAGGACCTAAGGGTGGCCCTGGAATGAGAGAGATGCTGCAGGTGACCGCGGCCATCTCGTCGAACGCCGAACTCAGCGCCCACGTTGCACTGCTCACCGACGGCCGCTTCAGTGGTGCTACGCGCGGCATTGACTGCGGCCACGTGGCTCCCGAGGCGTTTGTCGGCGGACCGATCGCGGCAGTGCGCGAAGGCGACATGATCCACTTTGACATTCCCAATCGCAAGCTGACGCTCGAAGTGAGCGAGAAGGAAATTGCGGAGAGGCTGAAAGGCTTTAAGCCGCCCGCGTTGCGTTGGCCAAAGGGCGTCTTCCGCAAATATGTGGATCGCGTGGCATCGGCTTCAGAAGGAGCAACAACGTAAGAGCAGCTGGTCAGTAGATCAGGGACAGGAACAGGACCGCAGATCGATGCAATCAGCTGGTTAAAGGCAGTAGAATTCTATAGAGCCACATGGGAACCAAGCAAAACGCAAGCATGCCGAATGGCACCTCACCACACCCACCCGCCTCACCGGCGCGGAGATCGTCTGGGCGACGCTGGTGGGCGAGGGCGTTACCGACGTCTTCGGTTATCCCGGCGGGGCGATTCTGCCCGTCTACGATGCGCTGCGCAAGTTTCCCATTCACCACACCCTGGTGCGCCACGAGCAGGGCGCCGCGCACATGGCCGACGGGTACTCGCGCGCTTCAGGCAAAGTCGGCGTGGCCATCGCCACCAGCGGTCCCGGCGCGACGAATCTGGTAACCGGCATCGCCACGGCCATGCTGGACTCGATTCCCATCGTCTGCATCACCGGCAACGTTTCCAGCAAAGTTCTGGGCACCGATGCATTTCAGGAAGTGGACATCACCGGCATCACACTGCCCGTCACCAAGCACAATTTCCTCATCAGCCGCACCGAGGATATTGCGCCGGCTATCCGCAGCGCCTTTCAGATCGCACAGTCGGGCCGGCCCGGACCGGTGCTCGTCGACATCACCAAGGACGCGCAGCAGGCCACGGCGAACTTCGACTTTGAAGCCGCCAAGCCTCGCGCCTATCGCCCCCACCCCATGCTGCGCGTTGAAGACTCCGGGCTGGCGCAGGCCGCAGAGCTGATTCGCAACGCCAAGCGCCCGGTGATCCTGGCCGGCCACGGCGTCTCCGAGTCCGGCGCCATGGAGCAGGTGCGCACACTGGCCGAGCGCGCGCAGATTCCCGTCGCGCTCACTCTGCTCGGCCTGGGCAAATTTCCCGCATCGCATCCGCTGAATCTGGGCATGATGGGCATGCACGGCGAGGCATGGGTGAACCACGCCATTCAGGAAGCCGATCTGCTGATCGCCTGCGGCATGCGCTTTGACGATCGCGTTACCGGCTCGACTTCAACTTATTCGCTCAAGTCGAAAAAGATTCACATCGAGGTTGACCCGGCGGAGATCAATAAGAACATCAAGGTCGATGTTGCCCTGGTGGGCGATCTGCGCGAAGTGCTTGAACAGTTGCTGCCGCGCATCGCAGGACGCGACGGTTCGGCATGGATGAAGACCATTGAAGCTAGCAAGGGCGCAGTCGCCGTGCGTGACATCAAGAACCTGCCTGACCTGGGCCACCTTTACGCGGCGCATGTGATTCACGATATCTGGCGCATCACCGGCGGCAACGCCATCGTGGTTACCGACGTTGGCCAGCACCAGATGTGGGAGGCGCAGTACTACCACCACGAGAAGCCGCGCAGCCTGATCACCTCCGGCGGCCTGGGAACCATGGGCTTCGCGCTGCCCGCGGCTATCGGCGCAAAGTTTGCATGCCCAGAAAAGGAAGTGTGGGTTGTGGCCGGCGACGGCGGTTTCCAGATGACCGCAGCCGAGCTCTCCACCATCGTGCAGGAAAAAATCAAGATCAATATCGCCATCATCAACAACGGCTTTCTGGGCATGGTGCGCCAATGGCAGCAGTTCTTTTATGAAAGCAACTACGAAGCCACGCCGCTCATCAGTCCCGACTTTGTGAAGCTCGCCGACGCTCATGGCATTCGTGGGCTCGCTGTTCGTACGCGCGCTGAGGTTGCTTCAGCCGTGGCCGAGGCACGCTCCGCACCCGGCGCTTTTCTGTTCAACTTTATGGTCGAAAAGGAAGAGTCGGTTTACCCGATGATTCCCGCCGGCTCGCATTGCACGAAATGATTCGCCGTCCTGGCAAAGATCCACTGCTGGAAACGCCGGACGACAAGTAAGGCAGTGAAGAAGTGAAATAGTGAAGGAGTGAAAATAGGCAAGCTCTTAGTCTTTCACTCATTCACTGATTCGCTTTTTCACTCGGTCGCTTGGTCACTGGTTACTTGGAGATAGTCATCATGCTACATACATTCGTTGCTTACGTTGAAGACATACCCGGCGTGCTTACGCGCGTCGCTTCGCTCTTCCGCCGCCTCAACATCAATATCAACTCGCTCACGGTGGGACGCAGCGAGCGGCCTGGACTCTCGCGCCTGACGCTGGTGTGCGAGGCTTCAGCCGAGGCCGGACATCGCGTCCGCGCCAGCCTGTTTAAACTTGAGAATGTTGTCGATGTGGACGATATTTCAGGCGATCCCGCGGTTACACGCGAACTGGCGCTGATCAAAATCAGCGCGACCCTCGCAACCGCGCTCAGATCTTCGATCTGGTAGAAGTATTTCGCGCCCGCATTGTCGACCTGACTTCAGAATCGCTGATGATTGAGATGACCGGCGTGGAGAGCAAGATTGAAGGGCTGATCGAGGTGCTGCGCGAAGACGATGGGCGCATCCTCGAGATCTGCCGCAGCGGCAAAATGACCATGCGCCGCGGGCACCACACTTCGAGCGTATTGAAAGCCATGGGCGCCGGAGCAGACGATCCGGATGCGACTGCAGAAGCTCTGGAAGACAGCGTGGCCACCGAGCAGGAGTGAGGTTGGTTATCGGCACACTCATGCCAAATCGAATTTAGAATTGCGGGCCGGGAACAATTGGCTCGTTCCACGGAATTTTAACCAAGCAAAGGAAAAAGAAAAATCATGGCTAAGACTTATTACGATCAGGATGCCGACCTCTCTCTCATTCAGGCAAAGAAGGTGGCCATTATCGGCTACGGCTCGCAGGGACACGCACACGCCCTTAACCTCAAGGACTCCGGCGTACAGGTCAAGGTTGGCCTCGCGCCTAACTCCAAATCCATCGCCAAGGCGCAGAAGGCCGGCCTTGAAGTTACTACCGTTGCGGAAGCCACCAAATGGGCTGACGTGGTGATGGTGCTGGTTCCCGACCAGACCGCGGCCAAGCTCTATGCCGAGGAGATCGGGCCCAACCTCACCGCAGGCAAGTTGCTGCTGTTTGCTCACGGCTTCAACATTCACTTCAAGACCATCGTGCCAGCCGCCGGCATCGATGTGGGCATGGCCGCGCCCAAGGCTCCCGGCCATCGCGTTCGTGAAGTGTTCTCGAAGGCGGCGGCGTTCCCTGCCTCATCGCCGTGCACCAGGACGCGACCGGCAAGGCGCACGCCCTGACCCTCAGCTACCTCAAGGGCATCGGCGGCACGCGCGCCGGAGTGCTTGAAACCACATACAAGGAAGAGACCGAGACCGATCTCTTCGGCGAGCAGTCGGTGCTTTGCGGCGGCGTAAGCGAGCTGATCAAGGCAGGATTTGAGACGCTGGTCGAGGCCGGCTACCAGCCCGAGAGCGCCTACTTCGAGTGCCTGCACGAACTCAAGCTGATCGTCGATCTCATCTATCGCGGCGGCCTGGCTTACATGCGCTACTCCATCAGCGACACCGCCGAGTGGGGCGACTACGTCAGCGGCCCGCGCGTCATCAACGCCGAGAGCCGCAAGGCGATGAAGCAGATTCTCACCGAGATTCAGAACGGCAGTTTTGCGAAAAGATTCCTCGCCGACCAGAACTCCGGCCGCAAGGAGTTTATGGCCTTCCGCGAAGCTGAAGCCAAGCACCCGGTCGAAGTCGATCGGCAAAAAACTCCGCGCCCAGATGCCCTTTCTCGATCCGGTCACGGTGGAAGAAGTGGCTAAAACGCGGTAGATCCTACGCCATAGCGAATGAATAGCGCCCTGCTAGATAGATCCTCTCGGGGCGCTATCTGCGTCTTTAGTTCGCCTATCGCTCGGGGTATCGGAAACTTATTTGCAAGCTTGAACGTTAAAGCTATGGCCAACTGTTCTCGTTCAATTTCCTAATTAATGATCTCCCAGCCCAGATCGCAGACTGTTTGATTATCATCTTTGAGCGAAGTGAGGGCCACTTTCTTGGAGCCGTCTGGATTGATCTTGATAATCAATGCCCACAATGAGTGGTCATAGGTGAATTTGAGCCGCGGTTTTGGCAGATTGTCAAAGATCACCGTGCCGCCTTTGGGCACGGGCGGTCCCTGATAGTGCAATACAGCTGAACGCTCCGTTGTAGCCTCTGGTAATGGGTAGCTCGGCGGAGTTACGGCAGGAATACTCGTTGGATTGGCGTTAACGGCCGTTTGCTGTTGAGGAACTGCATTTGGATCTTGCGCAACCGACAGCGCAACGGCTGGTTGCGCAGGGTCCGGTTTCACACTAGAGCTTGAAAGTGCATCGCACGAGGCCGGATTATTTCCAAGCTTCTGCTGCTTCTCCCAGTCCCGAACCACATCTGTATTTACCCAATCGAGTGCGGTTTTGTATGTAGGATGAACGCGAATTTCCGTGTTAAAGAAAAGTTCGATACATTTTGTATCTGGATCGCGGTAATAGCGGGCAATCGGATTTCCGTTCTCGTCGAAGAACCGCTTATGAGGACTCGCCAGACTCAGCAGGTAAAGGAGAATGCACGTTCCCGCATAAATTCCGCAAACCGTAGTGGCCAATTTCTTATTGTTAAAAGTAGTAAGAGCCACGAATATCGTTGGCGTTAGTAAGAAATACACAGCCGCCAAAACAAATGAGAGTGCCTGGAGCAAATAGGGGTCGAGCGACCAGGTCACATTCAGTAGTTGCTTATGCGTCTCGATAAAGGCCAGGTAAAAAGACAATAGATTGAGGCCGACCAATAAAGCATACAAAACAATAGCGACGGCGACCGTTGTACCAAAAATTTCCCAGGGAGACTTTCCCTTTTTCCACATGGAAATTGCAAAACCGGAAGCAAGTCCCACGAGGACCACAAAAACAAGAATTAACATGGTATCTCCTTTGGAAAGCTGAACAGTTGAACAACCTGCTAGGACCGCCTCGATTTGAACATGGGAAGAACAACTAAGACTAAAATGTTCAAAATGATGCCAACGGCAGTCCAGACGGCAGGATTCCGGCCCGTTTTCCTGGCAAACACATAGCCAGCCAGTCCGCTAATCGCACCTGTAACTACAAACACAAGCCACAGATCAGCCATTGGCCAACCCCTTTCAGAATCAATGAAAAACCGGTGTTTTGATTTCCACAATAATACGCCTAGCCGCGGTGGGAGTGCTTAAGAAAGAGCGGAAAGTTACTCGCATTGCGAAAATTACGTTGCATGAAACATTACAGCAATCTATCATGTTTCATGTAACGCGAGGTTCGCCATGGGATCTGCAGTCACAATAAGGGTACGAAAGCATCGCGAGCAATTGCGGGCCGAAGGGCTGAAGCCGGTGCAGATCTGGGTTTCGGATACCAAGTCGGAGAGCTTCCGCCGGAAGTGTGAACGGGAATCTCTATCGCTGGCCGCCGATCCGCTGGAGGCCGAGACGCTTGATTGGATTGCCGAGGTCGCGGATACGGATGGATGGGTATGAAACGCGGCGATCTGATCCCGGTGGTTTTGGCTGGCGCGTACGGAAAACCACGACCGGCGCTGGTGATTCAGTCGGACTTATTTCAAAAGCATCCTTCCATCACGGTTTTGCCTGTCACCAGCGAGTTGCGACCCATCGAGACATTTCGTATTGCCGCAGAGCCGAGCAAGAAGAACGGACTGCGCGCACGATCGCAGATTATGGTGGACAAGGCGCACACGATTCCGCGCGCTAAGGCCGGCGATCCATTCGGCGAGCTGGAACGGCGGACTCTGACTGCCGTCGATCGGGCGCTGGCTGTTTTTCTCGGATTGGGTTAAAAGATTCTCGGCAATATTCGTCGAGAATTTTCGAACTTACTTTTTGTCCAGCCGAAATGCCGCGGCTTGAAAATCGCCGCGGAAGTTTTCGTCCATCTCCAGGCCGTGGTGCATCCACCATGCGCCGCTGGCTACGGTTGGAGTTCCTTCGCGCGCTTTGCCTTCTATGGGGGCAAGCGCGTACTCCGCCGCCGGATCAAGGCCCTTCAATTTGAGCAATGGAAATCCCCAGCCCTTTTGCGTTGAATGAATGAACGCAAAGACCACCGCCTGGCTTTTGTCTTCGCTGACGCGCTCGTTGGCATCAAACTCGCTACCGTTGCGCGGGGAGATGAGGCGGTAAAGATCGCCCTCGACGATGGTCGGCTGCAACTGGTGGTAAACCGCGATCAGCCTCTTGGCCAGGGCGGTCTGCTCGTCGTTCCACTTGGTAATGTCGGCGCCGATGCCCAGAGAGCCCTGCATGGCGCTGAGCATGCGGTAAGTCATGAAGGTCGCCCGACCGTTATTCATACCGTCTGGTGAATCTCCCAGCCACGTCGTCATGATTTGCGCCGTATAAGGGTAGCTGAATCCATCCTGGAGTGAGAGCGAGTCAAAGGGGTCGCCATCGTCGGAGATGGCCGCCTCGACCGCATAGCGCATGATTCCCAGATCGACGCGGCCACCGCCACCGGAGCAGGTTTCGATCTCAAGATTCGGATGCTTTTTGCGCAGCTCGGCGAGAATGGCGTACATGTTCTGAACGAATTGAACGTAAACGCGCTTCTGCTCGGCGGCGGGAAGCTGATCCCAGCCGGGCTCGCTCCAGTTGCGGTTGTAATCGATTTTTATGTAGGAGATATCGTTTTCGGTTAGCAGCTTGTCGAGGAATCCGCGCACAAAATCGCGCACATCGGGGCGGGCAAGGTTGAGCACAAGCTGATTGCGCTGCTCGGAGCGGGGACGGCCGGGGAAGTTGAGCACCCAATCGGGATGCTGACGGTAGAGATCGGAGTCGGGGTTGACCATCTCCGGCTCAACCCATAGGCCGAAGTCCATGCCCAGCGAGTGAACTTTGTCGATGAGCGGCTTGAGGCCGTGGGGAAACTTCTCCTTATTCACATACCAGTCGCCGAGGCCGGCATGATCGTCTTTGCGCTGGCCAAACCAGCCGTCGTCCATAATGAACCGGTCGACACCGAGAGTGGCTGCCTTCTCCGCCAGCGCAATCTGCCCGGCCTCGCTGACGTTAAAATGTGGTGACGCCCCAGGAGTTGTACATCACCGGCCGCACCTTGGGAAGCGGTTGGCCGGCTGTTGCTGCGGTGCGGGGCAGAATGCGCTTGAGCTCGTAGCGATGCAGCAGGCGCGATGCGCCGCCAAGGCCGTTGGCCGAGTAGCCGCCGTAAAAAATCGGCGTCTCAAGCTGCTCTCCCGGGTGCAAGACGTAGCCGAAGTCGAAGGGATTGTAGCCGCCGGTGACGCGCACCGCGTTCAACTGATCCTCTCTCGACTGTGATGCGCCACGACCCGCTCCATCCCAGCGCGCCAAACCAAACCTCGCCGTGGTCTTCGTCGGCGGGGCCTGACTGCCAGCGCAAACCAGGGATTGGCTTGGTGGCCCGTTGAACCTCTGCGGCTCTCGATCACTCGCGCGCCCGGATGCACAGCTTCCTGGGTCAGGTTCCACTCCCCCGCCCAGCGCCCGGTCAGATAGTTCAGCGTGTAGGCTCCGGCCGGCAGCGCCCAAGCCGCGGCGGAGCCTGCTCCACCGTCACAGGCTGCGCCTCGCGGTTCTCAATGGTCGCCGAGCGTGCAAGAATTCCGCTTTCCGGGTCCATCTCGTAGTGCAGGGTGACATAAATTCCACGCTTGATATCCTTGAGCACTACGTCAAAGCCGTGCGGCGTTATTGTGTGACTGTCGTAGTGCAGCACCAGGTCGCGGTTGCCGTCGGCAAAGCTCACTTTCAGCGCCGGCTCAACAAAAAGGCCCGCGCCCCATCCTGCGTACTCCTGCGGCGTGGTGGTGTTGGATGAGTCAAAGGAAGCCCACTCGGGAATGGTCTGCGCCTGCGGAAAGCTGTCTGATGCCGCGAGCCGCCCGCCCCAGTAAAGTTGCTGCAACTCGCCTTTCGCATTCACGCCGAAGACATAGGTGACCCTGCCTCCATCGAGCCGGAAGACTTTTGTGGCGGCATCGAAGCTGGCATCAGCAGGCTGTGCTGAGGCAACCAGAGTAGCGGCAAGCAAAACGACAAGTGCGGAAATAGCTTTCAACATAGACGATCTCCTGAGTCTCAATCCAAACCGACCCATGATAGCATCCGGCCTGCGAGCAGAGCCCCCAGCCCGATGTGTTCAAATTGAGGTAGATACAGATTTTTAATAGAAACGGAACCATGGCGAATCAAACTGCAGGAGCGCAACCGGACCAGAAGAAATCTCTTCGGAAACAGCTTTTCATCATCGTACTGGCGGCTTTTGCCATTCGCATGGTGGTGGTCTTCTTTACTTATCGCGACCTGCCCGACGCGGACAAATATTACGAACAGTTTGGCTGGGAGGTTGGCTGGGTGGCAAGGGCGCTGGCTAGCGGGCGCGGCTACTCCTCGCCCTTCTATCCATGGAGCGGGCCCACCGCGCTGGTTGCCCCACTCTATACCTATCTCCTGGCAGGCGTCTTTCGCGTCTTCGGCATCTACACGCTGACCTCTGGATTCATCATTCTCACAATCAACAGCCTGCTCAGTTCCCTCACCTGCATCGCGGTCTACTTCAGCGCCAAATATGCGCTGAGCTCGCGCATCGCAAAATACGCGGCATGGACGTGGGCTTTTTATCCTTTTGCGATTTATTTTTCCGCCGGACGGGTTTGGGACTATGCGCTGACCGGGCTACTCTTCACCACCTGCTTCTGCATTGCGCAGCGCATTCACAACTCAGAAAAGCCATTGGCGTGGCTGGGCTTCGGCGCGCTCTACGGTTTGACTGCGCTGTCTAATCCGGCGGTGATGTCGGTGCTGCCGTTTCTGCTGCTGCTAGCGCTGTGGCAGGTGTTCCGCGCGGGACGGCCGTGGTTTTGGAAGGGCGTGCTCACCGCAGTGGGAGTGATTCTGGTGGTCTCGCCATGGACGGTGCGCAACTACCGCGTGCTGGGGATCATTTGCCCTATCCGCGACAACTACTGGCACAATTTTTATGCAGGCAACTTTGGCGATACATCTGACCCGATGCCGCCTGAGAAGCATCCGGCCAGCAATCCCGTGGAGATGCAAAAGTATCTATCGATGGGCGAGACTGCCTATCTCAAGGAGAAGCACGCGCTGGCCATCGCCTGTGTTACCGAGCATCCTGTGTTTTTTGTAAAGCTCACGCTGCGGCGGGTGCTCTTTTACTGGACCGGCTTCTGGAGCTTCGACTCCGATTACATGCATCGCGAACCAACCGAGTTGGGCAATATGTTTTATTGCATCTGCGTTTTACTGCTGATGCTGCGCGGCGCGTGGCGATTGTGGCGCACTAACCGCGAGGCGGCACTGCCCTACCTGGTGCTGATTGGAATTTTTCCGCTGGCCTACTACATTACTCATCCGCTGATGGATTACCGCCAGCCGATTGAGCCGGCGATTGTGGTGTTGGCAGTGGCGGGAGCAGTATCCCGCTCAACAAAACCTGACGAATCAGCCTTACTCAGTCGTTGATTTCGGACGAAGGGTGCGGACTTTAGAACTTTTCGACGGAAACGAATACTGCCCGTGCGCTTCCTGCTTCGCAATCTGGCTGTTCCTGCGCGCCTCAACATACTTCAGCACCGTTTCGTAACGCTGTGAGGCCGCTGAAAAGCGTCCCACCATCTCCGCGGTCTTCACCAGGAAGCCCGGATTCTTTTCCCGGATCGCTTCAATGATGGGCGCGAACTTGGCCAGCAGAAAAAATCCCTCGGCATTGCAATCCACAAACAACTCCGCTGAAACCGCCCCGTGCAGCACCATTGCCGCCGCCATCTCCCAGTAGGTGAGCACCTGCCGCAGCCAGGCATTGTGCGGGTCGGAGGGATTTTCAGCGACGGCAAAGTACTCCGCCGCCGTCGTAGGCCAGAACTCGCCCGTGATCCAGGCACGCGCCTGGCGCATCACCGCTTCAGTGCGCAGTTCATAGAGTTTGAGTACGATTTCGGCATCGGCAGGGGTTGCTAGCATGCGTTCCATTTGATTTTCTCCGCTGTTCAATATTAGCGGATTCAGGTGCGGATCGCTCGATAACTGCAATAACGATTGGAGACCTGGGAACGATTTCAGGTTTTCGCGGCCCAAAAGCAAAAAGCCCACTGATTGAGCGGGCTTTTGCGGATGATGTCTGGTAGCGCTACCGGGAATTGAACCCGGGTTTTAAGATTGAGAATCTCACGTCCTAACCCCTAGACGATAGCGCCACATACGGCTGGAACTGACTCCTGCCGCTTATTTACTTTAACAAAAATCGGCCATTCGGCAAAGATTGACAGAGGCGCGGGAGCGAATCAGATTCCCAGCTTCTTGACCTCGTCGTTGTAATACTTGCGGTAAAGAATCTCCCACTCCTGGGAGCCTTCCATGATGATCTTGCGCTGATTGGCGATCTTCAGACGGGCCGCAGAGTCGATTCTGGCTTCCTCGCCGAGCAGATCTTCAAGCGCCTTGCGCGCTTCCTGGCGAATGGTGTTGCGATCCTCGAGAAAACCCACCTGGTCGATATCGGCCAGCGTGTCGGCCACCGTGTGGGCCAGCTTGTTGAGCTTGTCGCGGTTGATCCTCATAGAACCGCCTTGTACTTCTTGGTCAGCTCGTTCTTAACCTTCTTGAACATCTCGGCATATTGCGCGCCGGACTTGCGCATCTCCTCGGAATACGCTTCAAGAATCACGCGTACCTCCTCGTTAATGCGGTCTTCAAGGGATAGTTCATCGATCAGGCCCTCGTTGACGCGCGCTTCGACCGCCTTCAGATCGGTGACGGTGATCATCTTGGCGTCGATGAGGTGCTTGACCGTTTTGCGGGCGAGATACCCGATGTAATCGCGGGAAAAAATCATGGATTAATCTTCAGGATAACGCATGGGGCCGCACTATGTACACCTCATGCCCGGTGCGATAGTAGGTCATTTTGAAAGAAGCATCCCTCAGGGGCTAAAGCCCAAGCTGATTGTGTGATCTTTATGTACGGGCTTAAGCCCGTACCCTTCAAACTAACCCACTATGCCCGGTGCGGGCAGCTCTTGGTATTCACGCACTCCTCGGCCAGGCGCAGCCGCTGCACCGGCCGCCCGCCCACCAGGTGCTCTTCAACAATCTCCGCCGCGTCCGAAGGGTTGCACATTGCCGTACCAAACCGCATCGGGGTAGACAACCACCGTAGGCCCATGCTCGCATTGGTCAAGGCACCCTGACTTGTTGATGCGCACCTTCGACCCCAAGCCCGGCCGCTTTGGCCAGTTGCTGCAACTGGGTGTGCAGTTCGCTCTTCCCGTCCGTGGTGCAGGACGGCCGTGGAGCATCGGCTGGGCGCGTGTTGTGGCAGACAAAAACGTGGCGTTCAAATGCGGGCAAGCGGTGATCCCTCCTGGAATGCGGTTGATTCAAGATTACAGGCAGCGGACCCCTATTTGCCTTACACCCGCGAAGTTTCCACAATATGCAGCGCCCACCCACCCCCATCTGCGAAAATGAGTAATTGACAATGAGCACTGATAACCTACTCTCGCTGAAAGACGACATGGTGGCCTTTATTGAGGGCCACGGACTGCACCGCCTGCCCGGTTACGTCACCGACGATATACCCTCGATTCTTTGGGAGGGAAATGGCAACCCTGACGCATGGAAAGACTTTGTGGAGATGGCCAAGCACGTGGGCGCTCCCTTTGTTACCTTCAGTGAGATGTCATTGGAGCGCGAGGAACTGGACGCGCTGATTGAAGAGGCCGGGGAGATGAACTACCCCGACGAAGAAGCCACCGAACTGGTGGAAGCCCAATGGCTGCGCAAATACGCCGGCAACCTGGGCTATATCCAGCTGGGCTTTGTTTACCAGGGGTTGGTGTTTCTGCACGAGACCACGACCGAGTGGTATGAGCGCTTCCAATCGCTGGTGGAAGAGATCGAAAGCTTCCAGGACATCGTCATCGACGACGTTCATCGGGTTGACGGCGAGGACGAGTAAGCCGGGTGAGCGCAGTGGGCACGGCGGATAAAGGCCCGGCGCTGCAGCGCAGTGCAACGGTCGAAAGCGCCCGCGCCAGCATTGGATCATCGCCGAGCCGCATCCTGAAGAATCCGCTGCCCTGGCCAGCGCAGCCCGCCTGCCTGCTGTGCTTGCTGAACTGCTGGTTGCGCGCGGCATTACCGAAGCTGGCGAAGCGTTCGCTTTTCTCAATCCCACAACGGCGCATCTTCACAATCCATTGCTCATGCTGGGCATGGGCGCGGCTGTCGAGCGGCTGGAGCGGGCGATTGCAGCGCATGAGCCGGTGCTGCTTTATGGCGACTACGACGTGGACGGCACTACCGCCGTTGTGTTGCTGAAGACCGCGATCGAGATGTTGGGCGGCGTTGCGCGGTTCCATGTTCCCCACCGGCTTAACGAGGGCTACGGCATGCAATCGAGTGTGCTTGAAGCGGCTTATGCTGATGGCGTGCGATTGGTGATTACTGTCGATACCGGCATGCGTGCCTTTGCCGAAGCTGAAATTGCGCGCAGGCTGGGTCTCGACCTGATCATTACCGATCATCATTTGCTTGAGGCCGGCGACGCTGTTCCCACTGCTCTGGCAATTCTGAATCCCAACCAGCCCGGCTGCGCTTACCCTGAAAAATTCCTTTGCGGCGCAGCGATTGCGCTGAAGCTGGCGCAGGCCGTTCTTGAGCGCCGCGACCCGGTTCGTACCCGCGAAAAAACTCTGCCCAGTTTTCTCAAGCTGGCCGCTATCGCCACCATCGCCGACGCTGTCCCCCTGCGAGGTGAAAACCGTGTGATTGCCGCACTGGGACTTAACGAGTTGCGACGGCCAGTGGGCGCCGGACTGCGCGCACTTTTTGCAGTCGCCTCACTGGATCCCGCGGCCAAACAGATCACCGGATTCGACATCGCGTTTCGACTGGCACCGCGCATCAACGCCGCCGGCCGCATGGACGTTGCCTCAGAGGTGATTGAGCTCTTTACTACGCGCTCGGCGGAACGCGCCGCTGAACTTGCAGCCAAGCTCGAGCGACTGAACCGCGAGCGGCGTGATGCGGAGGCCGCAGCTCTCACGGCTATCGAGGCGCTGCTGGCCACTAGCGCTGAACTCGCTGCCGACCGGTTGCTGGTAATCGATGGGGAAGGCTGGCACCGCGGGGTTATCGGCATACTCGCCTCGCGAGTGGTGGAACGCACCGCCAAGCCGGCTATTGTGATCAGCGTTGAAGACGGCGTGGCGCACGGTTCAGGCCGATCTGTCGACGGCTTTCAACTGCTTAACGCAATCG
The DNA here is from genome assembly GCA_963780975.1 of uncultured Acidobacteriaceae bacterium. Taxonomy (GTDB): domain Bacteria; phylum Acidobacteriota; class Terriglobia; order Terriglobales; family Acidobacteriaceae; genus Telmatobacter. The sequence continues at coordinate 32,753 of CAWAEU010000066.1, forward strand.
AAAACTGCGCCGATCTCTTTACTCGCTTCGGCGGGCATGCATTCGCCGTCGGTTTTGCACTGCCCGCCGCGGTGCTGCCGGAACTGAAGCGCCGCCTGCGGCTTTACGCTGATGAGAATTTGCCCGCCGGAGAGCCTGAGCATCTGCTCAAAATTCATGCCGAGTTGCCGCTCGATCGCATAACTCCCGTGCTGGCGGGATGGCTGCGCAAGCTTGAACCGCTCGGCCACGGCAATCCGGAGCCGATTTTTGTGACCCGCAACGCACGCCTGCTCACCGCGCCCCGCATCATGAAGGAGCGCCACATACGCCTGGAGCTGGCACAGGATCAGGCCGATGGGCCAGTACAGCCGCGAACACAGGATCCGGTTCTGGCGGGTTCCAGCTCCGCCATACGCGCCGTGGGCTGGAACCAGGCTGGCCGCGCCGCGGCATTGGGATTGAAAGAGGGTTCCCTCATCGACATCGCCTACCGCATCCACGAAAACGATCATCCTGAGTATGGCGGCATCGAAGTTGAGATTGCAGGCATAGAGCCGGCGGGTTGAAGAAATTGGTTTACAAATGCAGCGAGGCCCACGGATTGCCGTGGGCCTCGTTACTTTCATTCTGATACTGACTTGGAGCAGATGCAGTCTACTTTGACGACTGCCAATCATCCGTCGCTGATTTGCCCTTGGTTGTCCCAGTAGCCGGCTTTGGCCCTGTCGATGTCGGAGCCTGCCAATCGTCCGTCGCCGATTTCTTCGATTTCCCGGAATGTTCAGGCACTCCCTGACCCTTCACAGCCATGCTGGGCTGCGGCTTGGGATCGCCGGCCACGGCCGGCGAGGCACTATCAACGGTCTTATGAACAGTGATGTTTCCCGTATTCGACTTTGAGGCGTTGTAGTTGATGGCGTCAGTCTTTCCTGCTCCTGAGCCCGAACCCTGCGCAGCAGCCCTTGTCTGTGAGGTCCAGTTGTCCGTCCCCGACTTTGACTTTAATTTATCCGCACTGCCGTTAACATCCTTGCCGGGCGAGCTGGAGTCCTGCGACCGGATGATGCCATCTGTCGCCTGCCCTTTGGCAGCTCCGTCGCTGATGTTTTTATGGTCGTTCACGGAAGCATTTTTACCCTTGCCGCCGCCGTTGGGGTTCTGGACCATTCCATCCACAGCCTGGCTCTTTGCAGCACCGTCGCTGATGTTCTTGTGGTCGTTCACGGAAGCATTTTTGCCCTTGCCGCCACCTGAACCGCCGTTGGGATTCTTATCCATCCCATCCACAGCCTGGCCTTTGGCAGCGCCGTCGCTGATGTTCTTGCTGTCTTTAACGACACCGCTTTTTCCCTTGCCGCCGCCCGAGCCTCCGTTGGGATTTGTTGCCGTGAGCTCGTTGGCCTGACCCTTGGCCGCGCCGTCGGTGATGCTCATGCCGGGAGGTGAGGCAGCATCGGCCTCCTTGTTGATGCCTTCATTCGCCTGACCTTTTGCCGCACCATCGGCGCTGGTTATTCCGGGCGAGCCCATGTCGCGTTCTTTGACAACGCCCTCAGAAGCCTGGCCCTTGGCTGCGCCGTCGGCCACGTTTTTGGTATCCGCCTTGCCAGGCGAACTGGTGTCGTGCGGCTTGACGTAAATGCCCTCAGTCGCTTGCCCTTTTGCAGCGCCATCGGAGCCGCTTATGCTGGGCGTGCCCTTGTCTTGCGACTTGACGATGCCCTCTGATGCCTGGCCCTTGGCTGCGCCGTCGGCTACGTTCTTGGTATCCGACTTGCCGGGCTTTGAGCCGTGCGGATTGGGAGCGGTTTCGGTGGGCGAATTCCAGTCGTCTTGCGCCGATTTATTTCTGGCATCGGGCGCAGATTTCTGCGCCGAGAGAGGAATGGCTGTGACCAGTGAGAGGAGCAATGCAGGCATCACCCACAATGCTGAGCGGGAAACTCGCATGAGAAGACCTCCTGTTGTTACTGCGCCCAGAGGGGACTGAAACGCAATGACGCGTCCAGTGTATGCCTATTGGAACCCGTCGCGCCATAAGTAGTTACCTGAGTTCAGGAATAATTCGTACCTGCCCGGGAATGGCCTAAGTGCCGCCGGAGAGCCACTTTAAGCACTGAAGCCCACGGCTAACCGTGAGCCTCAGTGCGATCCTAAAAGAACTGCGATGGAAAAGAGCGCTGAAGTCAGGCTCTTTCCTGCTCAGGTTCTTGCTCAGTAGCGGTAGGTCAGCCCTGTGGCCATAACATGCCGCGCCTGTAAATTGATAGGAATTGGTGCGAAAGGCGCTAAAGGATTACCGGTTGGCGTCAGGGTTGTGCCAATCATTCCCGCCACTTGTCCCACGCCGATATCGAACGTGAAGTGTGGATGCTCCCTTTGCGTTATCCGTACCGCATAGTCAAGCGTAGTAGGAATATGCGCCGGACTTGGGGGCGTATATGTTGGGGGAGAAACCAGAAGGGCGCTCAGGTTCTGTATCTGCGGCGGCTCCTGCATAAATCCCGCCGAAGGCACGGCTACGATGCCCTTGATGAGGGGCAGCGGAATGCCGAGACCGCCGAAGAACCGCCCCATAAAGCGTGTGCTCTGGCCGCCAATGCCCAGAATCGACGCATTGGTCATCTTCCAGCCAAAGGTTGCCAGGAACGGCACCGGCGGCTTGGCCCAGGTCTTGGTTGCCACAATATATGCGTCCCCGTTGCTATAGGATTTGGTAGCCGGCTCCGGCAGATAGCATCCTGCTGGTTCTGATTCGATTTCGCAGAAGTAATTGTTGGATTCCACCGCTAGTTGAGCAGCGGGGCTGGAGACGAATCTGTCTTGGGTGCGGATGATGCCACCCACCGCAACTCCCGGCATGTACTTGTGAAATTCCCCATCCTTGATGGCCACAACTTTGCCGGCAATGATATTCATTCCGTTAAAGTGCCATAGTTGGCTGAAATTGGCGCTGTCGCCGGTGATGTGCACGTTGCGGCCATAGGAAACCTCGGCCCGGTTGCCGATGCCCTCGGCGATACCGAAGGTGTGTATTTCGCCGATCACAGCATTTGCGGCGATAAAGTGGTAACCCACCGCGGGATGCGAGAATAGCTGGCCCTTCTCTGAAGCGACGACGTAGGCCGTGGGGGTGATAAACCCGCCCGTATAACCTTCCAGGGTAAGGTTTTGTGCGTTCATTTGGCCTGTAAATAACATGGCGCCTGCAAGCAGGCCACAGAAGATCAATGTTTGTAAATTGCACACTACGAGTTTCATGTTTACTCCAGTGGAGATCGCCCGCCGCAGCGGACCTGCCTCCTGAACATTCGGAAAGTTAACCTTTTGTAACACAAATCACATAGCATCGTCAGTGTTTTCGTTCCACTCGCCAGCATTTTTGCGGGGGTGGTAAACTCAGCCCATGGCGCGTGGTCAATTTATCACCCTCGAAGGCCTCGACGGTTCCGGTAAAACCACCCAAATCAATCGTTTGGCGGAGTGGCTCAAAAAACACGGCCACTCTCCTGTCCTGACCCGCCAGCCGGGCGGAACCCCCACCGGTGACCGCATCCGTGCCCTGCTGCTCGACTCCCGCTCCACCGCTCTCTCGCCCATGGCCGAGATGGCCCTGATGTTTGCCGACCGCGCCCAGGTGATAGCCGAGATCATAGAGCCCGCCCTGAAGGCAGGCAAGATCGTCGTCTGCGACCGTTTTACCGACTCCACCGAGGCCTACCAGGGCGGCGGACGCCAGCTCGGCTCCGCGCCGGTTCTCGAGCTGCATCGCTTGCTCTGCAGAGAACCTCAGCCTGACATGACCTTGTTGCTTTTGCCTTCGCTTGAAGCTTCACTGGCCCGCGCGCGCCGCCGCAACGAGCGCGAAAATGCGAAATCCGGCCAGGACGAGAATCGGTTCGAGCAGGAGAAGGACGCGTTCTACCGGCGCGTCTATGAGAAATACAAGGAGATTGCCAAACGTGAATCCAAACGCGTTGTTCCTATCGAAGGTGATCTTTCAGTCGATCAGGTTCACGAAAAAATAGTTGAGGCTGTTGCGAAACGATTACAGATCCCCGCCAAACACTCGTAATATGAACGCCCAGATTCTCACTTTGAATCCACAGCTACCAGATCACCACCATCACCGGCGAATGCACTAGACTCAAACCGTGGGCTTCAAAGATTTTCTCGGCAACGCGCAAACCGTCACCCATCTCCGCGAGAGCATCCGCGCGGGGCGATTTCCCCACTCACTGATCCTGGCCGGGCCGCGCGGCGCGGGAAAGTACACCCTCGCCCTGATGCTGGCCAAGGCCGTCAACTGCCTCAACCCCACCGAGAGCGATGGCCTGCCGGACTTTTGCGGCATCTGCTCCAACTGCACACGCATTGGCGGCAGCGCCAACCTGGAAGTGCTGGTGGCCGAGGCCGTGGAGGCACGCGACGACCTGCGCGAGGCTGACAAGCGCGAGACGCGCATCCTCATCCAGACCCACCCGGACGTGCTCATCGTCCCGCCCGACCCGCCGCAGCTGCTCATCAAGATTGGCCAGGTGCGGCAGGTGATCCATGTGGCCTATTACCGGCCGCCGGTGGAAGCCAAACGCACCTTTACCATCTTTACTTCATCGGCGTTTATGAAGGAGGCGGCCAACAGCCTGCTGAAAGTGCTTGAAGAGCCGCCCGAGCACACCTCGCTGATCCTGCTGACTGAGAACCCGCAGGAACTGCTGCCTACCATCCGCTCCCGCGCCGTGCTTCATCGGCTGGGAGCGCTACCGGTTGCGGAGCTTGAGGCCCTGCTGGGGCAGCGCCGGAAAGAGCTGAAACCGCAGGATCGAGCCCTGGCCGCGCGGCTGGCCGAGGGAGCCGTGGGCCGCGCCCTCACCATCGACCTGGGCGCTTATCTCCAAAGCCGGCAGGATGCCCTGGTTCTGCTGCGAACGGCCCTCCGCGAGCCGGATTATTCGCAGCTCTTCCACGCTACTGAGAGCTACCGCGCCGGCGCCGACGGGCAGGAAAAGACCATTAACCTGCTGCGCGCCCTGGGCAGCCTGCTTGAAGACCTGCTGCTGATTGTGGCCGGCACGCCGCAACTGATCCGCAATATCGACCTGGCCGGAGAACTCGAGCGGCTGGCGCAGGGCATAACCGTGGACTGGATCGACTCGGCTGCTCGCGCACTGGCCCAGGTTGAGCAGGGGATGCGCCGTAACCTGCTGCGTTCCCTTTCACTGGACGCTATGGCCGTCAGCATGGATAAAAGCGGTTAATAGTAACGTTACTTTTTCGGCAAAATATTTATGGCAACTTTGCGTCCTGCCGCTGCATCTTTTCGTATATCAGATACCCCAGAGATTGCGCGGAAGCCGTATCGATGCCATACTCGATAGACCACTTCTGTCATCGCAATGAAGTATTCGCCATTTTCCGAAAGGAGGGTTGATTTTCATGTCCAGTTTGTCCAGTCAAGCCATACCGCCCTCCCTGCCCTCTGATAACGCGCAAAAATCCGCAGAACCCAACCGGCCGCGCCCGCGCAGAAGCTCGCCCGTGACGCCGCCCATCCACTTTCCTGCACGCACCGTGGAGGACACGTCCCTCTACCGCCAGGCCGAACTCTTCTACCTGCAAAAGCAGATCAACTCGCAGACGCCGATGGTGATTGTGCTTGAAGACGGCCAGCATGTAGAAGGCTGCATCGAGTGGTACGACCGCAATACTCTCAAGGTCCGCGGCCGCCAAAAGACCCTCGTCTACAAGTCCGCGATTAAATATATGTATAAGCTGGCTGAAAACGGACAGTGATAAAAGCAGGGAATAGGGAACAGGGAATAGAAAATCCCTTCTTTGAAAATTGTGCAATCCCAGATCTCAAACGCGAGACCTGTGGCAACCGCTTTGTATGTATATGCGGCAAGTCAACTCCGCTTCGCGGAATTTGCAAGTTGGAGGAGCTCGCTGAAACGAGCTGTTGTTTTCTATTCCCTGTTCCCTGTTCCCTGATCCCTGTTCCCTGCTTTTACCAGCCTGTCGCGGATTGCCTCTCCGATACCATCCGTCGGCGGCACGGGACAAACAATCACCGTGCAACCTTGTGTATCCAACGCGCGCAGACCAGCATAAAGATCCCGCGCCATCTCTTCCGGAGCTGCCCAGCGCCCCCACGGAAATTGCACCGCGCCTAAATTCAACCCGGCAACCTCAGCCGGCAGCATCACACCCACACGCTCTCCGGCCCAGCATTGGACTGCTTCGCGCAGCCGCGTCGTAAGCTCAGCCAGTTCACCCTCCACCAGCACCAGCCGCGCCCTGGGCGCGTAATGCCGCAGCCCCAATCCCGGCGAGGGAAGCGCTTCACGAGGGCTATCCGCCAAATTTCCATCCCGAAAAATCTCCGCCGGTCCTGCAACTGCGCGAATCTGTTCTGCCGTCACCGCACCCGGGCGGTAAATCAGCATCGGGCTCTGGTTGGGATCGAGGACCGTTGATTCCACCCCGTGCACCGTCGGCCCCGCATCCACCACCGCATCGATTCGCCCATCCAGATCTTCAAGCACGTGCGCCGCAGTGGTAGGGCTGATGCGACCAAAGAGATTTGCGCTGGGCGCAGCCACCGGAACCCCGGCTCGCCGGATCAACTCCAGCGCCACAGGATGCGCAGGCATGCGCACCCCCACCAGTGGCCGTCCCGCGGTCACCGCATCGGGCACTGCCACGTTGCGCTTCAGCAGCAAAGTCAGTGGCCCCGGCCAAAAGGCCTCCATCAGCAGCCGCGCCGACTCCGGGACCACTTCAACAAGACCATCCAGCATTGCCTTATTCGCAATATGCACAATCACCGGATCCCATGCCGGCCTTTGCTTGGCTTTGAAGATCGCCTCAACCGCAGCCTTGTCCAACGCATTCGCACCCAGCCCATAGACGGTCTCAGTGGGCAGAGCCACCAGGCCCCCGGCGCGCAAAATCCGCGCGGCTCGCTCCAGGGCCTTCTCGGCCTCGGAACTCTCCAGGTTTGTTGGATCGACCACCAATCGCAGCGTCTTCACACTCTTATTCTCGCCCACCCCAGCAGGCCGGTTGCCCCAGATCTCGTCTTTGATGCCTGGGATTGCAAAAAACCCCAACCGCTCGCCCCCTGCCGTATACTCGCTCTTTACCATGCCTGTCGAGACCGAAATCAAATTCCGCGTCGGCGATCTGGCCGATCTTAACCGGCGGCTTGAGGCTACCGGCTTCACTTTGCAAACCCCGCGCAGCTTTGAGAGCAACGTCCTCTACGACACACCCGACCGCAAGATGCGAAACCGCACTGAAATTCTGCGCATACGCAGCTATGCCGGGCGCTGCCTGCTGACCCATAAGCGCCTGCCTGACGCTGGACCCGGCGAAGACACCCACAAACACCGCATCGAAACCGAAACTGAAATCGCCGACGGACAGGCTCTGGCACAGGTTTTTCGCTCTCTCGGCCTGGTCCCCGCCTTCCACTATGAAAAATGGCGCACCGAGTGGACCGACGGCCAGGGACACTGTGTGGTGGACGAGACCCCTATCGGCAACTTCGCCGAGCTCGAAGGCTCCGCTGAATGGATTGACCGCACCGCCGCAAAGCTCGGTGTGGATCAAGCCACCTACATCACGCTCAGCTACGGGCGTCTCTTCGATCTTTGGTGCGACGAGCACAACTCCGACGCGCAGAACCTTACTTTTGCAGACTGCGCTCGTTGAGGGGATGCAATCTTCGCCTACTTGCCAGCAGCGCTACAAAATTAGAAAAACATTCTGAAATAAATCTAATGTTCCGCTCTCACCCGTCGATAACATGTTTGTGCAGATATTCAGACGCTCTGGAGGGCTTATGAATTCCACCTACTTTTGCCTTACCGCCGGCAGCGCGCGGCATGCAGCGGTAAGGCTATGCAAGGCTGCCGCGTACACGCTTACGTTGCGCTAGCCACTCCAACCACAGCAGCCGAATGATCGCGATTTCAATTCGCGCAAGGCTATCCACCATCAGGAGTTGGCCAGACGCATGATGATCGCAGGCGTGGCAATGAACGTGGCCGTTGACGATGCCGGGGTTATGTAGCCGGGGCCGAAACGGCCTGTGGAAGACAGGTAAGATCATCTGACCAGAAGCATGCAGTGCGCCAATGGAGGTGCGCACTGAAATCGAATGCAGCAAAGGGCGCGGCTCCGATCCCTCAGGAGCCGCGCCCGTTGCGTTTGCAAAGAAGCTATTCCCGGCCGCGGAGAAGCAGTTTTTTAGACAGGCGCAGTTCTTCGTTTTCCAAACTCTTCAGCAGGGATGCTTGTTTACTTCAGTAATCATATTCTGAAAATTCATTAACGAAAGCCCGCTTGCCGTCGATAACCCAAACAAGCAGTTTCTGAACATTGAGGAGGACTAATGAACGTAGATCGTTCCGAAATCAATTCCCGTCGTTTGCTCCGCGCAGGGATGAGGCTGTTGCAGGCAGCCGCGCTGATGCTCGTAGTGGCTATGGCAATGCCCGCCAAGGCGGCAGACAGTCGCGCGGTCAAGACGCGTGTATCGCCTGTTTACCCTGAAATTGCCAAGCGCATGAAGATTGACGGCTGGGTCAAGGTCGAAGTCACAGTCGAAGCCGACGGCAAGGTCAGCGAAGTTAAAACGCTCAGCGGCAATCGCGTGCTGTCGGTAGCCGCGGAAGACGCGGTGCGCAGATGGAGATTCGAGCCCGGGCCCGGCCAGACCACGGTTGAATTATCAATCAACTTCAGTCTCGAACAGTAGCGGCTACGGCCGCTGACGCAGAGAGGTTGCTAGCGTGGTACCCCTCTCGAATTGAGCAATTCACCGCTCATAGCTAAACAGGTTAGACTGAATGGTGCTGCACGCTATTTAACGCAGCAGGAGTGCGATGCGGGCCATTCACCAGAATAATGGCGCCCCCGGCGCCGGCGACCTGTCGATTGCTCTGATCGGCCCGGACGAACGGCGTCGCAATGCTGTAGCCAGCGCTATGGACGAATACCAGGGCAGCGTTAAGCGAGATCCCAAAGGTCTGGGGCGGGGGCAAGGGGCGGGGGCGCGTGCCGGCGAGCCGTCGTTGCCCGCCGGAGACTCCGGACATGGTCCTGCAGTTGGCGTGGCGATCTCGGAGTTTCCCGCCTACCCCGACGGCATCGACGATCTGCCACGGATGCTGCAGCAGCATTACGACGTGATCATCGTTGACCTGGACAGTAATCCGGACTACGCCCTGGAAATCGTAGAGGGAATTTGCTCTTTCAGCTCGGCGGCCGTGATGGTCTATTCCGAGCAGGCCGATCTGCATCTGGCGGTCCGCTTTATGCGCGCCGGCGCACGCGAGTTCCTCACTCTTCCCCTGTCTTACGACGATGTTGCCGGTGCTCTGGCCCGGGTCTCCATCCGCCACACGGCCACTCGCAGCGACAAGAAAACAACCGGCAGCTTATTTGTGTTCCTCGGCGCAAAAGGCGGCTGCGGAGTTACCACCATCGCTTCAAATTTTGCTCTGTCGATAGCCCAGGAGTCAGGCCAGAGCACACTGCTGATCGACTTCGGCCTACCGCTTGGAGACGCGGCCGTCAACTTGGGAATGGCTACGGAATACTCAACGGCGAACGCGCTTCAGGATTTCAACCGGCTCGATGCTAACTTCCTTGCCGGGCTGCTGGCCAAGCACAGCTCAGGGTTAGACGTACTTTCAGCTCCGAGTGAATTCATCCAGGTGCAGACCACCAAGGAAGCCGTAGACAAACTGCTTCTGGTTGCTCGCCAGAACTTTGATTACGTCGTTGTCGATTTCGGATCGAGGCTCGACCTGAAGGATTCAGCGCTCTTTTCCGATTCCGCCAACATCTATCTCATCACACAGGTTGGCGTCTCAGAATTGCGGAATGCAAATCGCCTCATCACGCATTTCTTTGTCAACCGCGGACGCGATCTCCAGATCGTGCTCAACCGGTATATTCCACACTCCCTGGGTCTTGACGACAAGCACATCGCCAAAGCGCTCACCAGGCCGGCACAGTGGACGATTCCCGACGATTATGCCACTGCACGCAGGACCAGGAACACGGCCAATCCCATCGTGCTTGAAGACTCGCCCATCTCAAGAGCGATAACAAAAATGGCCCGGACAGCCTGCGGTCTGCCCGAGAGCGCACCGAAGAAAAAGCGCTTTAAAATATTCGCTTGAGGGCTACGGCTCTTTCACTATCCCCTACTTCTCCGCTCCGTGGCACTTTTTATACTTCTTCCCGCTGCCGCATGGGCAGGGATCGTTGCGCCCACTTTGTCGCCTGTACGGCGTTGCGCAGGCTGGCTTGCGTCCCCGGCTCCGGCCCTGGTAGCCGCATCCAGATCCCGCTGCTTCTTGCGGTGAAACTCTTTCTCCAGCGCGTCGATCGTCGTCGAGGGCTGCCGCGTGTGGATTGAAACCTCCTGCGGCTCACCCTCAAGCGATAACGGCTGTGCCGCGCTGGCCACCGGAGGCGCCTTGGGAACCGGCCCCCTCGACCGCGGCGCTGCATCCACAGGCTGCCCGTCCGGCCCCAGGATCTGCATCCGGAAAAGGAAGCGGACAGTGTCCTCCTGGAACTTCATCATCATGGCCTCGAACATGTCGAAGGACTCGCGCTTGTATTCCACCAGCGGATCACGCTGCGCATAGCCGCGCAAACTGATGCCCTCTTTCAGATGGTCCATTGAGAGCAGATGTTCTTTCCACAATCCATCGATCACGCTCAGCATCACCATACGCTCGTGGTAGCGCATGGTTGGGCTGCTCAGCACCTTCTCCTTGGCCTCGTAATCCTGCTTCAGCTTTTCAAAGATCGCCTCGCCCAGCTCATGCCGGCTCAGCTCCTCCGGCTTGATTGCCGCCGCAGTCAGACTTAAACCGAACTGATCAACCAGTTTCTCTGCCAGACCTTTCACATTCCATTGATCGGGCCGTACCTTTTCACCGGCAAATTCATCGAGAAACCCGCTCAGAATCCCACCGACATAATCTTCCAGAATCAGCTCACGCTGCTCTACGCCCTCAAGCAATTGACGCCGCAGGCCATATACAGCCTCGCGCTGTTTGTTCATCACGTCGTCGTACTCAAGCAAATGTTTGCGGCTTTCAAAGTTCTGCGCTTCCACGGCTTTTTGGGCGGCCTCGATGCGGTTGGACATCATCTTGCCCTCGATCGGCACCCCTTCTTCCATCCCCAGCCGCTCAAGCAGCGTGCTCACCCACTGCTTGGCGAAGATGCGCATTAGGTCGTCTTCAAGCGACAGATAAAATTTCGATTCGCCCGGATCGCCTTGCCGTCCCGCGCGCCCTCTCAGCTGGTTGTCGATGCGCCGCGACTCATGCCGCTCAGTACCCAGAATGAACAGCCCGCCAGCGCCAATCACCTGCTCGTGTTCTGACTTCGCCGTCTCCGCATGGCCTTTGTAGGTATCGGCCCAATCCGGTTCCGCTACTTCGAACTCCTGCCCCTGGTAGTAGAAACGCAAAAATCCCGCCGGAGCCATGGGGTTAATGGCTCCCTCGTTGGCGCTGATAGCCCGCGCACGGGACTTTTTCACCATCTCCTGGCGGGCCATAAACTCCGGGTTCCCGCCCAGCAGAATATCCGTACCGCGACCGGCCATATTGGTTGAGATGGTTACCATCCCCAGCCGCCCCGCCTGCGCCACAATCTCCGCCTCGCGCTCGTGAAACTTCGCGTTCAACACGGCGTGATTCACGCCCTTCTTTTTCAGGATTGCCGACAGGCGCTCGCTCTTCTCCACTGAAACCGTGCCTACCAGCACCGGCTGTTTGTGCTCATGCAAGATGGCAATATCGTCGGCAACCGCGTTGTATTTCTCCTTCTCAGTCCGGTAAATCACGTCAGGATTTTCAAGCCGCCGCATCACCTTGTTGGTGGGAATGACCACGATCTCAAGCTTGTAGATCTTCTCAAACTCAGCCGCTTCAGTCTCCGCTGTGCCCGTCATGCCGCTCAGCTTTTTATAGAGCCTGAAGTAATTCTGGAAAGTGATAGTGGCCAGCGTCTGATCTTCTTTACGAATCTTCACGCCTTCCTTGGCCTCGATCGACTGGTGCAGCCCATCGCTCCATCGCCGCCCAGGCATCAGCCGCCCGGTGAAGGTATCTACGATGATGACTTCACCGTCCTTCACAACGTATTCCACATCACGCTTATAGAGCGCGTGCGCCTTGATCGCCGTCTCCACGTAGTGCTTCAGTTCCCAGTTTTCGGCGTCGGCAATGTTGCCAATGCCCAGCAACTTCTCAATCGTTACCCACCCCTCGTCGGTAACTCCGATGGTCCGCTGTTTTTCGTCTACAATGTAGTCGCCGGACAGATACTTCTGCCCCTCGGCAAGCTGGATTCCAAGTTCCGCCTGGCGCCTGTGATCGTACGATTCGACCTCCTCGCCCAGCTCTAGTTGGGGAATAATCTTCACCACCCGCGCATACTTGTCCGTGGTCTCATCTGTCGGTCCAGAGATAATCAGCGGCGTCCGCGCTTCGTCGATCAGGATCGAGTCAACTTCGTCTACGATTGCGTAATAGTGCCCGCGCTGCACGCAATCTTTTATCTCGAATTTCATGTTGTCGCGCAGGTAGTCGAAGCCAAATTCGTTATTCGTTCCGTATGTAATGTCCGACGCGTAAGCAGCCCTGCGCTCGTTGTCGTCCAGGTCGTGAACGATCACGCCGACTGACAGCCCCAGGAACTCGTAGATCTTGCCCATCCACTCCGCGTCGCGCTTGGCCAGGTAGTCGTTCACGGTAACCACGTGAACCCCGTGCCCGGCCAGGGCGTTCAGATAGCAGGCCAGCGTGGCAACCAGCGTCTTGCCTTCGCCGGTCTTCATCTCGGCGATTTTGCCCTGGTGCAGCACCATGCCGCCGATCAGCTGCACGTCAAAGTGCCGCATCTGCACCGCGCGCCATCCCGCCTCGCGCACCACCGCAAAGGCCTCGGGAAGCAGTTCGTCAAGCGCTTCCCGCTCGGCTGCTTTCAACTCCTCTTCGTCAGTAATTCCGTCCAGCCGGGCAGCAATACGGGCCTTGAACTCCACCGTCTTGGCCCGTAGCTCCTCATCCGAGAGCTGCTTCGTCGCCGCTTCAAGGTCGCCGATCGCGGCCACCACCGGCAACATCTTCTTGATAATCCGCTCGTTCGCCGTGCCAAAAACTTTGGTAAGAATGTTATCGAAAAACACAGGCTTCTCCATCTACAGTGTAAATGGTTGAAGCCACATGCGATTCACCGCTCCAACCCTGCATTGGCTTCGTAACTGGGATAGAAAGCCAAATAGGACCTGGGTCGGCTTCGCCATCCTCCGCTACAATTCAGTGGGAGCGCACTCTTTCGCCAATATTCCTCCGCGGTGGAGTTAAAGTCTGCCTGAGCGAAGCCGGCCGGGGATGGGGCGCCCAGTAGCCTTTTATTGATTAGAGGTCGGCTATCGTGCCCAGGAAGTCGCGACATCGCAAATCTGAGGCCAGGCGCTCATCCGAGGCACTGGCCGTTCCTGATGCTCTCGCTGCCCATAAGCCCTGGCAAATTGCCGCCGTATGCATTTTTCTTGCGGCGGTTACCTTCATCGCCTATCAGAGTGTGCGCAACAACGATTTTCTCAGATACGACGATGACTTTTATGTGCTTTTAAACCGGCATGTGCAGCAGGGCTTGAATCTGCACAGTATCGGGTGGGCATTCACAACCTTCGATCAGGGAAACTGGCACCCGCTGACCTGGATATCGCATATGGTGGACTGGGATTTGTATGGCAAAAGCCCGGTCGGCCACCATATGACCAACGTGTTCTGGCACGCCGCCAATGCGGTTTTGCTTTTCCTTTTGATTTTGTATATGACCGGCTACCTGGGGCGCGCAGCAATGGTTGCGTTTCTGTTCGCACTGCACCCCGCGCATGTCGAATCCGTAGCCTGGATTGCCGAACGCAAGGACCTTTTGTGCGGGTTTTTCTGGCTGGCTACGACGCTTGCTTATGTTTGGTATCTTCGCAGCCCGTCGAGAAAACGATACATATGGGTTATCTGCTGCTACGCCGGCGCTCTCTTATCGAAGCCGATGGCCGTCACGCTGCCATTCACCCTGCTGCTGCTCGATTATTGGCCGTTGCGCCGACTCACATTTACCGCGGAGACGGGCGCGAAGCGGCTCTCTTCGCTGCTGAAGTTGTGCGTAGAAAAGTGGCCGCTCTTCATCATGGCGGCTGGTTCCTGCGTCATTACCTTTATTGCACAGAGGGCCGGCGGCGCGGTTGATTCGCTTCAAGAGCTGGCTTTATGGGAGAGACTCTGCAATGTGGCGATCAGCTACTGGCGCTATGTGGAAATCATCTTCTGGCCCAATCCGCTCGCGGCTTATTATTTCTACGATTATCGGCACCTCAGTATTCTGGCGACAATTTTATCGGCCAGTGCGCTGATTTTGGTAAGCGCGGCCTGCTGGCATTTCAGGAAGCAACGGCCCTATTGCCTTATTGGCTGGCTATGGTTTTTAGGAACATTGATACCAGTGATTGGCTTTGTGCAGGTTGGCGGTCAGGCCATGGCAGAACGTTACACCTATATTCCCTCTATCGGATTATTCATCACTGTAGTATGGCTGGTTGGCGATGCGGCGGTAAAATTTCCACGGGTCAAGCTAGTAGCACAACTGCTTGCGGTAGTGGTGATTGCAGCTTGCGCGGTTAAAACCGCGGCGCAGGTAAAACTGTGGAAGGATACGGTAACACTTTTCAATCACGTGCTTGAGGTTGACCCTCGCGGAGAATTTGCAAACTCCATGCTGGCCGGCGAGTACATGAGGCTGGGAAGGCTTGTCGAGGCTGAAAAGTATTATGAACTGTCACTGGTATATGACCCTGATTGGGAAATGACGCTTACCAATTCCGCATTTTGCCTGATGCGTATAGAGATGCAAACCCACGATAAACACTATCTGCAGTTAGCCAAACAACGGCTCGACAAAGTATTGAGCATGGATGCGAACGACCCCGGTGCTTTGACCAACCTGGCGCTATGGTCCGCTTTGATGGGCCAGCCAAAGGATGAGGAAACATATTGCAGAAGATTGATCGCCGCCAATCCCAGCAATGTTGCGGCGCGGCTCTATCTTGGCGATGCACTGCAGGCGCAAAATAAACTTGATGAGTCGGGGCAACAATACCGCTCGGTGCTCAGCGTTGTGCCGGATAGTTATGATGCACATAACGATTTGGGCACGGTATTAAACAAGCAAGGATTGGAGCGGGATGCGATTAAGGAATTCAGGATTTCATTGAGCATCAATCCCAATCAGTCAGCCCCGCATACTAAAATCGGCAGGATCATGGTGCAGACAAATCAGATCTCTCAAGCGGTCGAGGAGTTTATACAAGCCGCGAGGATCAGCCCTGGAGATGCAAATGCGCATAACGACCTCGCCGTAACTCTGCTTCAGTTGGGAGAATATGAAAGGGCGGCCGAGCAGTTCAGAGCCGTGCTCCAGATTGACCCGACTTTCGCCGATGCAACTGGAAATCTGGAATTTGCTGAAGCGCATAGGCAAAATAAAATGGTAGAGAACAGAAGATAACTATGGCCAGAAAATCACGGCAGCGCAATACAGCTATTAAGCGCCCACCCCAGGCGTTGGCCGCGACGTCAGTTCATGTTGCCACCCCGACCTATAAAGCGTGGCAAATTGCCGCTGTCTGCGTTGTGCTTGCGTTGATTACTGTCATTGCATATCGGGGAGTAACAAACAACAGTTTTCTGTTCTACGACGATGACCTTTACGTGCTTGAAAACCAGCATGTGCAGCAGGGGGTAACCTTGCAAAGCGTCGAATGGGCGCTGACAGGTTTCTATGCCGCTAACTGGCATCCTTTGGCTTGGATTTCGCACATGATCGACTGGAAGCTATATGGAATTAGCCCAGTTGGTCCGCATGTAACTAATGTTTGTTTGCATGCTGTTAATTCAATCCTGCTTTTTCTTTTGCTTTTGTACATGACCGGTTATTTAGGTCGTTCGGCAATCGTCGCATTTTTGTTTGCGCTTCACCCAGCGCACGTTGAATCCGTCGCCTGGATTGCAGAACGCAAGGATCTTCTCTGCACTTTATTCTGGTTCTTAACGTTGCTTGCCTACGCGTGGTACGTCCGCAGAACATCATGGAAGCGGTTTGCACTAATCATATGCGGATATGCTCTCGCTCTCTTGTCAAAGCCGATGGCCGTAACGCTCCCTTTCACTTTACTGCTGCTTGATTATTGGCCGTTGCGCAGAATACCGTTCGTTCAGGATAAGCGCGGACAGTGGTTCCCTTCCCTATGGAAGTTGTGCCTGGAAAAATGGCCGCTATTTCTTATGGCAGCACTCTCGAGCATCATCACTTACTTTGCGCAGAGGGCCGGCGGTGCGGTTGTGGAACTTAAAGACTTGTCCATATGGGGGAGAATTTGCAACGCAGCTATAAGTTACTTGAGTTATATAAGGATCATGGTTTGGCCGGATAAGCTTAAGGCATTTTATTATTACGATTACAGTCATATTGACGTTTCCGCGGCGATGTTATCGGTTCTCGCGCTTGCTTTGATAACTGGCGTTTGCTGGAGTATACGGAAAGATAAGCCTTATTGCCTCATCGGCTGGCTATGGTTCCTGGGGACATTGGTACCGGTTATCGGAATTGTTCAGGTTGGCGAAACAGCTCTTGCAGAGCGCTACACCTATATCTCCCTGATTGGCTTATTCATTGCCATTGTCTGGCTCATCGGTGATGCAGTCGCCAAGGCGCCGAATATCAGGATTGCAGCTATCGCGCTCGCGGTTGTGGCGATAGCAGCATGCGCCGTAAAGACGAACGCACAAGTGAAAGTGTGGAAAGACACAACTTCGCTTTTCACCAATGTTCTGGATATCGATGCCCGCGGAGAGTTCCCTAATTCACTTCTGGGTGAGTCGTATCTGAGGCAGGGGAAACTTGCGACGGCGGAAGAATATTTTAATCGCTCGTTATATTACAGTCCCAACTGGACTGTTACTCTTGCTTTTTCTGCAGACGCCCTGATGCGCACGCATGATCCCCACAATCTTCAGCTTGCAAAACAGCGTCTGGATGAGGCAATTCGCCTGGCTCCGAACGATCCCGATGTTTTATTTGACATGGCGGAATGGTCAAATCTAATGGGCAGACCGCAGGACGGGGAGATGTATAGCAGAAAGGTGCTCGCAACCAATCCGGGCTTTTTGCGCGGGCGGCTTTATCTTGCCGATGCGCTCCAGGCACAAGGAAAGCTTGACGAGGCTGAACAGCAATATCGCGACCTGATTGCCATTGTTCCTGATAACTATAGTGCGCATGCCAGCTATGCCAATGTTCTAGACGGAAAGGGGTTGAAGCAGGAAGCTCTCAAGGAATTCCGGGCTGCCTTGGCCATTAACCCCGATCAGGCGGCTGCACATTCTAAGATAGGCAGGATACTTACTCAGATGCACCAGCTTCCTGAAGCGGTAGCTGAGCTGACAATGGCGCTGCAAATTGATCCTACAGATGCAGCTGCGCATAATGATCTAGGTGTAGCCTTCTTTGAATTGAGAGATTATGGAAAGGCGGCTGAGCAGTTCGGCGACGCGGCGAAGATCAATCCGTCGTATGAAGACGCAAAACGTAACTTTGCCCTTGCTCAGGCCCACATTGCTGCTAATGGTCATAAAAAAGGCTGAAATATCGAACGATTATTGAATTGATTGGAGGTTGTAGGGCATGGCCAGAAAATCGCGGCAGCGCAAATTCCCCGGCAAGCGTCCTGTAGAGGCGCGGGCTGAAAGGATTTCTGTCGTTGATTCCGCGATTAAAAAACCATGGCAAATTGCAGCTACATGCATCGTACTTGCTGCGGTCACACTGTTTGCATATCGAGGCGTGCGCAACAACGATTTTGTTTCACTAGACGATAACGACTACGTAACTCAAAACCATCAAGTGCAGCATGGGGTTACTTTGCAAAGCATCGAATGGGCATTTACAACCTTTCATGCTTCAAACTGGCATCCGCTTACATGGATCTCCCACATGGTTGACTGGAGCATCTACGGCAATTATCCCGGCGGTCATCATATGACCAATGCTTATCTGCATGCCGCCAATTCAGTTTTGTTATTTTTACTGCTTTTATATATGACCGGTTATGCTTGGCGCTCCGCAGTCGTAGCGCTTCTGTTTGCGCTGCACCCCGCACATGTTGAATCGGTGGCCTGGATTGCCGAACGCAAAGACGTATTGTGCTCGTTCTTTTGGTTCGCGACTTTGCTCGCATATGCATGGTATGCACGCAGGCCTTCGTGGAAGCGGTACGCATGGGTCATCTTTGCTTGCGCATGCGCACTTATGTCGAAGCCTATGGCCGTCACTCTCCCCTTCACCATGCTGCTGCTTGATTTTTGGCCCTTGCGAAGAATCTCGTTTGCTACAGAAGAGGGCGAGCACTGGCTTGCATCTTTTTTGAAGTTGTGCATTGAGAAATGGCCGCTGTTTTTATTGGCAATTCTTTCCAGCATCGTCACCTTTATTGCGCAGCGCGCCGGTGGCGCAGTGTTATCGCTTCAGGCCCTGCCCTTGTGGATGAGAGTTTGCAATGTAGCCATTAGCTACGCGCGCTACCTGCGGATCATGTTCTGGCCTGATCCGCTTATTCCCTATTATTACTACGATGCAACCAGGATAACGGTCTCTGCGACGGTGTTGTCAGTCATATTATTGATTGCAATTACCGCCATTTGCTGGCGCATTCGCAAAAATAAGCCTTATTGCCTTACCGGCTGGTTATGGTTTCTGGGAACGCTTATTCCGGTGATAGGCATTGTTCAGGTTGGCGAACAGGCCATTGCCGAACGCTACACCTATATTTCTTCTATAGGACTTTTTATTGCTCTTGTTTGGTTAATTGGCGATGCGGTAGCTAACTCGCCAAAGATCAGGCTTATATCTCAAGTATTGGTTGCCGCGCTCCTCGTTGTATATGCGGTAAGGGTAAATGTGCAGGTAAAGTTTTGGTATAACTATTTTACGCTTTTCAGCCACTTGAATGACATTGATCCGCGCGGTGAACTACCTAATTTAAATCTGGGTATTTTGTGCGCTACCGAGGGAAGGCTGGCCGAGGCACAGGAGTATTTTGAACGTGCGCTGAGCTATAACCCCAATGGGCGCTATAGCCTTTCTAATTCTGCCGCATACCTGATACAAACCCACGATCCGCGCAATCTGCCGCTTGCCGGGCAGCGCCTTGAACATGCATTGCAAATTGCTCCCGACGACCCCGACATTCTTGACAACATGGCCGCATGGTCCGCTTTGATGGGCAGGCCAATGGATGAGGAGACATATAGCAGAAAGGCGATTGCTGTTGATCCTGATTTAATTACTGCTCGGCTTTACCTGGCCAATGCTCTACAAGAGCAGAATAAAGTTGACGAGGCAATCAAGGAATGGCGCCAGGTAATCGCCATCAATCCGAATTACTATATTGCGCATTTTCGATTAGGAGTTATTTATGACGACCAGGGATTAAGTGAGGAAGCGCTGAAGGAGTACCGGCTTTCGCTAGCCATCAATCCCAATCAGGCCAGCGTCTATTCAAAGATCGGAAAGATACTATTTCAGACGCATCATCTGCCTGAAGCTGTCGAAGCGTTTACCCAGGCACTGCAGCATGGTGCTGATAATGCCGATGCGAATAATGATCTGGGTGCGGCCCTGTTTCAATCGGGAGAATATGAAAATGCTGTCGAGCAGTTTGGTGACGCGATAAGGATTGATCCTGCCAATGCCGATGCAAAGCGAAATCTCGCTCTTGCTCAAGCAAGGATAAAAAGTGGAAAGAGATGAATGGGATTGTATGTTTCGCCCATATATATGTAGCGCTGGTTGCGCAGATATAGTACTCGGCAGTAATTGCAATGGTCTGAGGTTATAAAACATGGCAAGAGAATCACGGCAGCGTAAACCCCAGGTCAAGCACGCGCCTGAAGCGCGGACCAGAATGACTGCTTCCCTGGTTACTTCAAAAAATAAGCCGTGGCAAATTGGCGTCGTATGTATTGTTCTTGTATTAGTCACGGTATTTTCATTTAGTGGTGTACGGCTGAATGATTTCGTCACCCTGGACGATTACACCTATGTGCTGCAAAACCGGCATGTGCAGCAGGGGTTGAACATGCAGAGCATCGCATGGGCGTTTACGTCCTTCGATGCAGGCAATTGGCATCCGCTGACATGGATTTCGCATATGGTCGACTGGAAGATCTATGGCAATAATCCCGCCGGCCACCATATCACCAACTTGTGTTTGCATGCCGCCAATGCTGTTTTGCTGTTTCTGCTGCTTTTGTATATGACTGGTTATCTGGGCCGTGCCGCTATGGTTGCGTTTCTGTTTGCACTGCATCCAGCGCATGTGGAATCGGTTGCCTGGATCGCTGAGCGGAAGGATGTGTTGTGCGCGTTTTTCTTCCTTTGCACGTTGCTTGCTTATGCGTGGCATCTACGCAATCCATCATGGAAGCGGTTTGCGTTGGTAGTTTTCGGCTTTGCCTGCGCGCTGCTGTCGAAGCCGATGGCGGTTACGCTTCCGTTTACTTTGCTGCTGCTCGATTATTGGCCGTTACGCAGAATCACCTTTGCCGAGGAAACACGCGCGCAGTGGTTCATTTCCCTTTTCAAATTGTGCCGAGAAAAGTGGCTGCTTTTTATCATGGCGGCTGTTTCGAGCGTAATTACTGTTCTTGCGCAAAAGTCCAGCGGCGCGGTGGGCTCGCTTGAAGTTTTTTCCATGGGCGAGAGAATCTGCAACGCGGCCATCAGTTACTGGCGCTATGTGTGGATGATGATTTGGCCCGATCAACTTAGGGCGTATTACTTTCATGAGTCGAATAACACAATGCTTGCCGCGGCGGTGTTATCGGCTGTTGCGATCATTCTTGTAACCGCAATTAGCTGGCGGCTCAGGAAAGAGCGGCCTTATTGCCTATTCGGCTGGCTGTGGTTTTTGGTTACACTCGTTCCCGTAATCGGCATCGTACAGGTAGGTGTTCAGGCGATGGCCGAACGTTATACCTATATTCCATTTATCGGCCTTTTCATTGCCGTGGTCTGGCTGGTTGGCGATGCAGTTGCCAACTCACCGAAAATCAGAATAGCAACTCAAGTGCTTGCAGTGGCTCTCATTATTGTGTGCGCTATAAAGACCGATGCGCAAGTGAAGATATGGAAAGATTCGGCTACGCTTTTTAGACATGTGTTGGAGATTGATCCGCGCGGAGCTTTTCCTAACTACAGCCTGGGCGTGGTGTATGAGAACCAAGGAAAAAGCACCGAAGCGCAGGAATATTTTGAGCGCGCGCTGGTCTACGATCCCAACGGGCCGCAGAGCCTTTCATATTCCGCCTATTACATGATGCAGACAGCGATGCGGACGCATGACCGGAGCAAGCTGCCGCTGGCGGGGCAGCGCCTGGAACATGCACTGCAAATTGCCCCCAATAATCCTGAAATTCTTACCGCCATGGCACTGTGGTCTGATTTGATGGGAAGGCCACAGGATGAGGAAGCGTATAGCAGAAAGGCGATCGCCGCGAACCCTGATTTTATTTCGGCGCGGCTTTATCTCGCCGATGCTCTGCGCGGGCAAGATAAGCTTGACGAGGCTGTGCAGGTTTACCGCCAGGCGCTTGCGCTTGATCCGGATAACATCGATGCTCATAACAATTTAGGCATGATTTATACTGGCCAGGGATTGACTGATGATGCGCTGAAGGAGTTCCGGCTTTCTTTGGCTATCAAACCTAATCAGGCATTGCCGCACTCTAAAATCGGCAGGATACTTGCGGAGAAGCATCAGTTTCCCGAAGCGGTAAACGAATTTACCCAGGCGTTGCGGCTCGACCAGGCAAACCCTCATGCGCATAACGACCTCGGCGTAGCCTTGATTCAAATGGGGGATTATGAAAAGGCTGCCGAGCAGTTCAGCGCGGCGGTACGGATTGATCCGTCCTATGCCAATGCAAGGCAAAATCTCGCTTTTGCTCTATCGCGGATGAAAAACGGGGATGCTGAGAGCTTGAGAAAATAAACGCTGCAGGACTGGAGGCCAACACCTGATGGTTACTAATCAGGTGCTATGTGCAGATAATTGAAACTGTAATTTCGCTCCCTGTCTTGCAATCTTGTTGCGTAATCAATAAATGCGGAAGTTAACTTCGACTGTGATCATTACGGGCACCGGAGTCTTGCCGTTCATCGCCGGCCTGAACTTGTACTTCATCACCGCTTCAATAGCCTTCTCGTCCAACCCCTCACCCAGCGGACGCACTACCCGCGGATTCATCGGATCGCCGTGTGCATCAACAATCAATGAGACCAGGCAGACGCCCTGATATTTGTTTCGCCGCGCCTCGTCGGAGAACTCCGCTTCCACTGTATTCAGAGCCACTGGCGCTGAAACTCCGCCGCCCACATGATAAAGTCCGCCGCCGGCATTTCCGCCAGAGCCTGGCCCATATCCATTTCCGTTGCCCGAACCTAGCCCACCGCCTGAACCCGTTCCCATGCCGCCGCCCGAACCCTGTCCATTTGAGGCCAGGTTGACGTTGGGAGATTTCGTGATTCCGATCAGCGGCAGCGCTGGATTGTTGGGCAGGGTAAGGTTCGGCTGCACATTAATCGCCGGTTCCATGGCCAGCTTGGGCTGCTCCACCACCGGCACCTGGGGTGCTACGACCGGGTTCTTCTGGATCTTGGGTAGGTGGCCTTTGTCGGCATCGATGATGCTGCGGTCGCCGCCACCGCCACCGCCGCCAGCCAGAGTGTCAGCGTGGGGCGCCTTGAATGTTCCCACATCAATGTCGGTCGCGTGCAGCTGCTGCTGTTGCACCTCAATGATCTTCCTGACGCCGAGGAAAATCACCAGTGCCAGAATCGACACGTTCACCACGGTGGCAATGCCGATGGCCCAGGGATTGGCCTTCACCTTCAGCCGGTCGGGAACCGGAATCGGCTTCGAGGTCAACTGCAACGGGGGCAGATGGGGAGGAAAGAAGATGTCGCGGATGCTTTCGTAAAGGTTGGCCCAAATGGGCTTTTCCTTCACGGCCATGCCAAAGGAGACGTCAAGCTTGTAGACGCCCGGGGCATCCACAACTTGGGATTCGGTCTCAGGATATGTCAGTAGATCATTTGCCATGGTTATTGCTGGCTCTGTTTCCCTTGGCTGCCCGGATTCGCGCACAGATCGGAGATTTTCTTCATCCCGGCACACTCTTTCATTATCAGCGACTGCACCCGCTCTTGTCTCTGTTCCCTTTTGATCACTCTCGAGGGATCGATTATCCCGGTATTCATATTCTAGCTCGAATACAGTTCCCATAAACAATAGACGGATAAGGCTCGTAGTAGTTACCGAAAAGATCATCCCGCTCCATTTACAATAAGAGTGAACAACTTCGTACCATCCCAGGAAGTGACGATGTCCTCAGCGCCGGAGTTGAAGGCGACCCTAACCTTGCCGCATACCGCCTTCCCCATGAAGGCCAATCTACCTCAAAATGAGCCACTTCGGCTGGCTCGCTGGGCCTCGCTGCGCCTTTATGAAGAGTTGCGCAAGGCCGGCACTGGCCGCCCCGCCTATATCCTTCACGACGGCCCTCCCTACGCCAATGGACCCATCCACCTGGGCCACGCGCTCAATAAGGGGTTAAAGGATTTTGTCGTTAAATCAAAAACCATGGCAGGATTTGATGCTCCCTTCGTTCCCGGCTACGACTGTCACGGCCTCCCCATTGAGATCAAAGTGGACGAGCAGTTGGGGCGCAAAAAGCTGGAGATGCCCGTTCCTGATGTTTTGGCGGCCTGCCGTGCCTATGCGCAAAAGTACATCGACCTGCAAACCTCGCAGTTTGAGCGCATCGGCTGTTTTGGCCGCTGGGATAAGCCCTACAAGACCATGGCCCGCGACTACGAGGCGCGCACCCTCGAAGCCTTCTATGGCTTTCTTGAGAAGGGGTTTGTTTACCGCGGATTGAAGCCGGTTTACTGGTGCATCCACGATCGCACGGCGCTGGCTGAGGCTGAGGTGGAGTACGCCATGCACACCAGCCCCTCGGTCTACGTGCGTTACCGGCTCACCTCCGATCCGGCGGCAATTGATCCAGCGCTCAAGGGCCGCCAGGTATCCACCATCATCTGGACTACCACTCCCTGGACACTGCCCGCGTCGATGGCCGTCGCCTTCCATCCTGATTTCGACTATGTTGCTCTGGCTGCCGGAGAAGGCGCGGATGCGCCTGTTTACATCGCTGCCGCTGAGTTGGCGGCTTCAGTTGCTGCTGCCTGCAAGCTGGGGGTAACCACCGAACTGGCCCGCTTTAAAGGCAGCCAGCTTGACCGCATCACCTTCCAGCATCCATTTCTTGATCGCAGCGTGCTCGGCGTTCTGGCTACCTATGTCACCGCCGACCAGGGCACCGGCGCTGTGCATACTGCGCCCTCGCACGGCGCAGACGATTTTTATACCGGGCAGCGTTACGACCTTGATCTAACCTGCCGCGTGGATGGCACAGGCCGCGTACACGTTGACCCGGAAGCGTGGAAGCTTGCCGCGCCGCCGGCCTTTGAAGGCAAAACTGTCTGGGCTGCCAATCCCATCATCGTCGCCATGCTTGAAGAATCAGGCGCGCTGCTGGCTTCAGGCGATCTCGAGCACTCCTATCCCCACTGCTGGCGCTGCCACAAGCCGGTTATCTACCGCGCCACCGAACAGTGGTTCATCTCGCTTGAAACGTCGATCAAGCGCGAAGATGGCTCCGAGACCACGTATCGCCAGTTGGCCATTGAAGAGATCGACAAGGTCGTCTGGGATCCGGCCTGGGGCAAGGAGCGCATCACCAACATGATTGCCACGCGCCCCGACTGGTGCATCAGCCGCCAGCGCATCTGGGGTGTGCCCATCGCTGTCTTCCTATGCGACCAGTGCAATCAGCCGATCATCGATGCCGCACTCAATCGCAAGATCGTCGATCTTTTCGAGCGCGAAGGCATTGAGGCATGGCACACCACTCCAATTGAGGCACTGCTGCCAGAAAATACCGTTTGCGAAAATTGCAAAGAAGTCCGCCCGCACGGCCAGGGCTTTCGCAAAGAAACCGATATTCTCGACGTCTGGTTCGACTCCGGCACAAGCTGGTTTGCCGTATGCGAATCCGATCCGGAACTTAAAGTCCCTTATGCGGCTTTCCAAAAAGGAAATGGGCCGGAGGTACTTTACCTCGAAGGCGGAGACCAGCATCGCGGCTGGTTCCACTCATCGCTGCTCACTTCGGTAGCCTTGCGCGGCCGCGCACCTTACTCCAATGTGGCCACTGCCGGATGGACCCTCGACGAGCAGGGACGCGCCATGAGCAAGTCACTCGGCAACGGCGTTGATCCGGTCGATATTGCCAACCGTTTGGGCGGCGAAATCGTTCGCCTCTGGGTCGCGTCCATCGACTTCCGCGAAGATATGGCCGCCAGCGAAAATCTGATGCAGCGCTGCGCCGATATCTATCGCAAGCTGCGCAATACATTTCGCTTCCTGCTCGGCAATTTGAACGGCTTCGATCCCGTCCGCGACCGCGTGGCTGAATCTGATTTGCTGCCACTGGACCGTTATATGCTGGCCCGCACCCGCGACCTGACTGAAAAAGTGCGCGACTGGTATGCGGCTTTTGAGTTCCATCGCGTCTACCACGCGGTAAACGAATTCGCCATCGTCGACCTAAGCAGCTTCTATCTCGACGTGCTCAAAGACCGCATGTATACCTTTGCGCCCACGAGCCAGGCGCGCAGGTCAGCGCAGACGGTTCTCTGGCAGATTACTGAAGCGCTGGTTCGCCTGGTCGCGCCCATCCTTTCGTTTACCGCCGACGAAGTCTGGGAGTATCTACCTAAAGTCGAAGGCCGCGAGGCCAGTGTGCACCTTGCGCAATTTCCCAAGTCGGAGGAAATCTTCTTTGGCAATACTGCAAACGAGCTCATCACTTGGAGGGATATCGTTCTCCGTGTGAGAGATAAGGCTCTCTTAGAAATCGAAAATCTTCGGAAAGACAAGAAGGTTGGAAAATCTCTTGAATGTAACTTGAATTGGTACATTCCAGACCATAGCAAAGGCGTTTATGAACAATATGTGCCAGCAATCGCTGAAGCAACGATTGTTTCAAACGTCCAGATAATCTACTGTTCTCAAAATGAAATTGAGAATCGATTGTTAACGAAACAGATTATCGATACTGAAAAGGCTGGAACAGCACCCAAATTGGCTTCGCAAATTGAAGAACAGTTTGCTAATTCAAGTGATGCATCGCTAGACATTTGGAATATTGAAGCCGTGATTGCGACAGGAACAAAATGCAATCGCTGTTGGCGAAATGTACCTGAAGTCTCAAACTACGGCATCTGGGAAAACGTCTGCACCCGCTGCCAGTCGGCCCTTAAAGAAATGGGCATCGCGCCGCCGCAGTCCACGGAGGCCACATCGTGAGCTTTCGCATGCCGCGCCGTCTGCCCTGGCTGTTGCTCATCTCCGCGCTCATCGTTCTTGCCGATCGCCTTACCAAATCCTGGGTCGGGAAGCACATTGTTGTGGGCGGCAACATACCCGTTATCCCACGCGTCCTGCGCATCACACACTGGACCAACGATGGAGCAGCCTTCTCGCTCTTTGCTGAGACGGCTTCGCCCCACCTTGTTCATTGGGCCCTGGTCAGCTTCACCCTGGTCACGGCGCTGGTCGTTCTGGTCATGCTGGTCCGTCTCGGCAACTGCTTTACGCTGATCACCGTCGCCCTTGCATTGATTCTTGGCGGCGCCGTGGGCAACGTGCATGATCGCATTCTCTACGGCTCGGTGGTCGACTTTATTGAAGTGCACATCTTCAGCTACCACTGGCCCGACTTCAACGTAGCCGACTCCTCCATCGTTACCGGAGCCTGCCTGTTGCTGCTCGATTCCCTGCTGCCAAATAGATCAGAGGGCTCAAAAAAGCTGACCTCCTGAGTGGCGAATCCAAGGCAATGGAACCATTTCCCTCACCCCCGCGTACCTAATCCAGCCAGTCCGTTGGCCTACAATATCAAAGTTAGATCGCCCAACCGGTGTGCCGATCACTCATGCGGCAATCTCATTCCTCGGCTGGGAATTACTGTTTGTACCCTTGATCCACCCATTCAACTCCACGAGGATTGCATGAAGATTCGCTGTTCCGCTCCATCGTTTCGCGTAGTTCTGGCCGCGTCGGCCGCTTTGGTTTGCCTTTTGCCTGGAGTTGCACGCACCGCCAGCGCCCAGCGCCTTCCCCAGACCGTGCGCCCCGAGCACTACACGCTCACTCTCAAGCCCGACTTGAAGGCCGCAACCTTCACTGGGGACGAATACATCGATGTGATCCTTGCCGAGCCCACCAATCACATTACCCTTAATGCCGCTGAGATCTCGTTCCAATACGTCACTGGATACACCGCGAATTTCGCCCGAGTGCCCCCGGCCAAAGTCGCCATTGACAAGGAGAAACAGCAGGCCACCTTCACTTTTCCTTACACGTTGCCTGTCGGCAAAGCTATTTTGCACATACAATATTCCGGCATCCTGAACAATGAACTGCGCGGCTTTTATCTCTCTAAAACCGCCAAGCGAAACTACGCCGTTACGCAGTTTGAATCTACTGACGCGCGCCGCGCCTTTCCTTGCTTTGACGAGCCGGCATTCAAGGCAACCTATGACGTTTCGCTCATCGTTGACAGCGCTGACACCGCCATCTCCAATACTTCCATCAAGTCTGACACCCCCGGCCCCTACGACGGCAAGCACACCCTCAAGTTCTTCACCACGCCAAAAATGTCCACTTATCTTGTCGCCTTTCTGGTCGGCGACTTCCAATGCACAGCAGGCGAATCAGACGGCGTGGCCATTCGCGTCTGCTCCACTCCAGATAAAGTCGCCCTCACCAGCTATGGACTTGATGTAGCCAAATACATGCTCCACTACTACAACAACTACTTCGGCATCCATTACCCGCTCCCGAAGCTCGACCTCATCGGCCTGCCTGATCTTGAGGCCGGCGCAATGGAAAACTTTGGCGCCATCACTTATCGCGAGTCCGCACTGCTCATCGACCCGAAATCGGCATCGGTGCGCGCCCAAAAAGTTGTTGCTATCGATATCGCACACGAGATGGCCCACCAGTGGTTCGGAGACCTGGTAACCATGCAGTGGTGGGACAATATCTGGCTCAACGAGGGGTTTGCCACCTGGATGGAAACCAAGGCGGTTGCCCACATGTATCCGGAGTGGGATATGGACCAGTCCGAGGCCTCGGGCGTTGATGAATCGCTCAATCTTGACGCGCAGCCCACCACCCGCGCCATTCGCGCCACAGCCGAGACCCCTGACGAGATCAACGAAATGTTCGACGGCATCGCCTACGGCAAGGCCGGCGACGTACTTGGGAGCATCGAGAACTACCTGGGCGAGGAGACCTTCCGCCAGGGCGTGCATAATTATCTTTCCGCCCACCTCTATGCAAACGCCACCGCTGAAGATTTCTGGAACG
This sequence comes from uncultured Acidobacteriaceae bacterium, assembly GCA_963780975.1. Classification (GTDB taxonomy): domain Bacteria; phylum Acidobacteriota; class Terriglobia; order Terriglobales; family Acidobacteriaceae; genus Telmatobacter. The sequence goes on from CAWAEU010000066.1 coordinate 61,401, forward strand.
CACAAACCGCAACCAGCCACAAGCCAGTGGACAAGATTATGCAGAGCCTGGTGGTGCAGCCCGGCGCTCCTATCCTCACCTTCGGCGAGCCGGTCAAGGGCAAGGTTGCCGTATCGCAAAAGCGCTTCTACCTGAGCCCCAGCATCAAGCCCGATCCCAAACAGAAATGGACCGTCCCCGTCTGCATGAAAACTGATGCTGGCTCTCAGGACTGCCAGGTTCTCAGCCCCACAACTACAACCTTGCACGCGCCCGCCGGCAGCTTCTTTTTTGCCAATGCAGGCGGCAAGGGCTACTATCGCAGCGCCTACAAACCCAGTAATTATGCGGCTCTTGTGGCAGGCGTTGAAACAAAACTCACTCCACCCGAGCGCATCAGCCTTATCGGCGACGAGTGGGCCCAGTTCCGCGCCAGCAAGGCCACGGTGAGCGACTATCTTAGCCTCACAGCCGCCGTCAAAGCCGATCCCAATGCCGAGGTTGTGAGCTCCGCCATCGGCGGCGTCGAATCGATCTACGAACACGTCGCGGCATCGCCTGAAGAGAAAGCCGCGCTTTCAGCCTGGGTTCGTTCAACTTTTGCGGCGCAGTATGCCACTCTCGGCGCACCCTCTGCGAGCGATTCAACCAACACCCGCGAATTACGCTCCGAACTGATGAGTGTCCTTGGTTACTACGGCAAAGATCCCGCGGTCCTGACCCAGGCTCGCCAGATTACGCAACAGTATCTTGCCGATCCGGCTTCGGTAGACTCCACGCTGGCGCAAACTGCAATCGCCATAGCCGCCAGCAAAGGTGACGCCGCGCTCTTTGATCAGTTGCAAAAGATCGCAGAGACTTCAACCAATCCCGAGTTACAGGAAGGCGCTCTTCGCCTGCTCGCACAGTTTGAGGACCCCGCGCTCGCTCAACGCTCGCTCGAATACGCCGCTTCCGGCAAGGTTCGCAACCAGGACGCGGTCTTCCAGTTCGCCATTGCCCTCCAGATTAGCGAAACCCGCGAGCAGGCATGGAAATATATCAAGGCAAATTGGGACAAGGTGCAGGCGCAATTTACAACTTCACTGGGCGCCGATTTGGTTCGATCCACAGGCAGCTTCTGCTCCGCTGATGACCGCGAGGATGTGGAGAATTTCTTTGCTACCCACAAAGTCGCCGCTGCTGATACAGCTGTCAAACATGCCATCGAACACATCAACGGCTGCATCGAACTCCGCGCTCTGCAGGAACCGAGTCTAAGGAAGTGGGCTGCTGCGCAAACCAAACCGTAGTTCATTCGTAGCCCCGTAACAGCGCCGTACCCACCCATACGCCTTTTATTAGCGCATGGGTGGGAACCTACAATTCCACAACCAGCACCCGCCCGATTCGCTACCATAAGATCGATGCCGCAATTTCCTCCAGGCCAAACCCTGCTCATCGACGCCGACGATACGCTATGGGAAAACAACGTCTACTTTGAGCGGGCCATTGCCGCCTTCATCAGTTATCTAAACCACCACGCCTATTCACCAGCCGAAGTGCGCAAGACCCTGAACGAAGTGGAGCGAGAAACCATTCTCACTCACGGCTATGGCCTCTCGAGCTTTACCCGTTCGCTGGTCACCTGTTTTGAGCGCCTCAGTCCCGACCCAGTCACTGAAGAAAAGGTGCAACGAATCTTGAGCTTTGCCCGCTCCATTGAGGAGCAGGAGATTGAGCTGCTCCCCGGCGTTGCTGAGACTCTGGTCGAGCTAGCCCGGCGCCACCGGCTCATCTTGATGACCAAAGGCAACCAGGCCGAACAGGCTCGACAAGCTGGCTCGCTCCGGGCTCTCCGGCCACTTTTCCGCAGTCGAGATCGTGGAGGAAAAAGATCCACCCACCTATCGCGCGGTTATTGCCCGCCACGAGCTCGCGCCGCACACGAGTTGGATGATCGGCAACAGCCCCAGGAGCGATATCAATCCCGCACTAGCCGCCGGTTTGCATGCCGTATTCCTCTTCCATAAAGACACATGGATTCTGGAGCACGCCGCCGTCGATGCCGCGCCCCCAGGCCAGCAGCTCATCGAACTCGATTCCTTCGCCAAACTCTGTGCTATCTTCTAGTTTTAAGGGGCTTCGCGATGGACCAGCCACAAACACAACCCGAGGCTTCACCCCAGGTTGTTTATCCGGCGCCGCCAGACGTGCACTGGGCCATGCTGCTTGCCGCCTGGGTAGTATTTGCAATTCTCTTCATCATCTGCACGCCCAAAGATGATTGGCAATTCTTCTCCAATCTCACGGTCGATGTTTGGGCTCTCTTTATTTGCCTCTGGATTCACAAACTGGATAAAACTTCCATGAGCATCTATTGGTGCGGCGCATTTGTCGCGGTGCAACTCGCAAGCTCTATGCCCTCAGGACAGCAAACCCCATCGCTGGGGGGTGATGTCGTTTCAACCGCGGCGGAACTTCTTTGCCTTGTTCTTTGGATCGTGACCATTTACGTGGTTCGTGCTGAACTGCTCAAGCACTACAACGAGCAGGAACCCGTCGGCCTTCGATTGAACGGAATCATGACTTTCTTCTTCTCTTTCCTCTACTTTCAATCCCGCCTCTACCAGATAACCCAGTTCAAAAAGAAGCAGGATAAGATCAAAATGATCAACCCCAATGGCGCTCCTCTCCATTGACGCACTAATAGCCTGCGCGGCTCGATGGTTTTCTCGTAAATTATCGAGCGCATCCACCAGGAGCACCATGTACTCGCCCAAATTCAACCAGGTTACAGACCGCGTCCTCTTAATTGAGGCCATGCAGGCCAATTCCTTCGCCATTCTCTTCGGCCCTCAGTCAGACTCACAGAGTCCAGCGCCTCTCGCTGCCACCCACCTTCCGCTGGTGGTCAAAGACGAAGGCGAGCATGGAATCCTTGAGGGCCACTTTGCCCGCGCCAATCGCCACTGGCAATCCCTCGCCGGGCGCGAAACTATGGTCGTCTTCCCCGGACCGCACAGCTACGTTTCACCTTCACTTTACGTTGAAGAGCTTTCGGTTCCCACATGGAATTACATCGCCGTCCACGCCTATGGAACCCTATCGCTCATTGAAGACGACCCCGGCAAAGAGGCTCTGCTCAGGGGCCTGATTCAGATCCACGATCCGGCCTGGTATGAAAAATGGCTGGCCATGCCCGACGGTTTTCGCCGTACTATGCTGGCCGGCATCGTAGGCTTTCGCATCCCCATCGCCCGCATCGAAGGCAAATTCAAAATCAGCCAGAACCGCGCCCCGGAAGAACGCCGCAACGTAAAAGCCGCGCAGGCCGCTGGAACCACTGACGAGCAGTCCCTGGCCGCGTGGATGGAACGGCTGGGAATATAAGTATTCTGTTCATGACGGCTGGCGGCCTTCTTGGTTAAACTTGCATAAACGAAAGGTACGTAAATGAGTTCTTCCTCAGTAGACATAAGCAGCCGTGCCGACCACATCATCCGAGCCGTCTTTGAGCATGCCGCACGCATCAGCCGCGAAAGCCAAATTGAAGAACTGGTGCGGTTAAACGCAGATTTTGCCCGCGACTTGATTGGAGCGGATCGCTGCAGCCTGTGGCTGATTGACGAAGCGAAGGACGAGCTCTGGACCAAGGTGGCACACGGAGTGGCCCCGTTGCACATTCCCATGGGGCAGGGTCTGATTGGCGCATGCGTTCGTGATAACCAGGTTCTGCTGGTAAACAACGCCGGCGAAGAAAAGCGCCTGCTGCGGCGGGTTGACCATGACAGCGGTTATCGCACCGAACAGGTGCTCTGTGTGCCGCTGCTGGCCGAGGGCCGGGTGATCGGGGCCTTGCAGTTGCTCAACAAGCCCGCGGGATTTACTGAAACCGATGCGGGCCTGCTCGGACTGCTGGGCCACTTTGCGGCCAGCGCCATCGACAGCGAGCGTCTTCGCCAGGAGAACGAGGGCGCCCGGCTGGTGAAGCATGAAGTAGACCTGGCGCATGAAGTTCAGATGCGCTTGCTGCCGGACCGTCCCGTCTCCATCGATGGCCTTGACTGCATCGGCTTCTGCCGCCCGGCACGTTCCGTCGGCGGAGACTATTACGACCTGCTTCCGCTCAAGGACGGGCAGTTTGCCGTGACACTGGGCGATGTCTCCGGCAAGGGAATTCCCGCTGCGGTTATGATGGCCAGCATCCAGACCTTGCTGCGCACGCTGCTGCAACAGGATGCACTCCACCTGGCATCGGTGCTGACCGCCCTCAATCAGACGATGTATGAAACCTCAACCCCGGAGCGCTACTCAACTCTCTTCTGCGGAGTCATCTCCAGGGATCGCTCAACCCTTACTTACGTAAACGCCGGCCACACACTTCCGATTTTGCTGCGTAGCGACGGCAGCGTGGAACGGCTTGCCGGAGGCGGACCTCCCTTGGCGCTGTTGCCGGGGATAAGCTATGTGCAAATCAACGCTCGTCTCAAGCCGGGAGATACGCTGGTGGTCTTCTCTGATGGCATGGTTGAGGCATGCAACAAAGCCGGCGACCTCTGTGATCAGGATGAAATCGAGCGAGCTGTATTCTCAAACCCCAATGCCCCGCTGGGAAAGATTCCGGATTTGCTCTGCAACGCAGTCGACAATTTTGCCGACGGCGCCGAGCAGTATGACGATATGACCGTTGCCGCGGTACGTATTCTGTGAAGCGGTGCGGCGCTTCCGCACACTATGGAACTATTTCAGCGCGGCTAACTCTCGTTTGGCTTCTTCCAGCGGCTTGAAGCCGGCGTCGGCATTCTTCCACAGTTCGATGGCCCGCTGGTAACTCTGCCCGGCTGCGGCCTTGTTGCCTTGCATGGCCTGTGCGCGCGCGGTCAACAGTGTGGCCATCGTGTAGCTGGGCGCCTGGCCATTTGCTCCCATCACAATCTGGTAGTAACGATAGCGGAGTGCAGGCTGCAGGATGTTCAATGCGTCTGCGGGGCGATGCAACTGGAGCAGCGCCTCAGCCTCCACTATGGAAGCGGTGGAGGTGAGCGGATAGGTGCGGGTGCTGTCGAGCAAAACGGAGACCTTTTCCAGATGCTTCTGGTTGAGAGCGACCGCGGCTTGTGCAACGGGGATGTAGACGGCGCTGAGCAGAGTATGGTCAGGCATTGACCGGGCCAGTTTTTCGAGGTTGGCGAGTGTGGAAGATCCCTGTCCGCAGAGTGCAAGTGCAATAGAAGCTCCTGGGAGGGTTTGAATCGACGTATCCACGGCGAGCGCTTTACTGGTAAGATCCGTAACCTCGGAACACTCTCCAAACTCAGCTTCAAAGAGGGCGGCCGTGGCCAATGCATTGCCCGCGGAATCTGGAGATTTGGCGCGCAGAGCTGACTGTGAGCTGCGCAAAGCAGCATTTCTTCCCTCGGTAAGCGAACCCAATAAGTAGTAGTTATCACTTACCTGCTGGTCGAGAGTAAATGCATCAGGGCGTTCGCTACCGGTGCTGGCCAGTTGCTTCCACGAGGGGTCCCCTGTTTCAAAGGCGTAGATGATCTGGTTGCTGATGAATGAAGTGTCGGAAGTATATGCCGTGGCAGCTATCTTATCGATATACGTCTTGGCCTCGGTGCTCCTGTCAATTTGCAGCAGCATACCGGCCAGATTGTCGCTGGCCACCATATCCCAGGGAGCCGTCGCAATCAATTTCTTGTAATACGTCACAGCTTTCTCAGGATCACCGGCAATCTGAAATGCATTGGCGGAGTTATTCAGGCCGGCAGGATCGTTGGGATATGCCTCAAGCAGACTCTGATAGGCGGCGATGGTTCCTGGGATATCTCCTTTCACATAAGCCAGGGTCGCTTCGATATAGAGCCGTTCCCGCTCGGTGGCGTGTTCACGCAGGTTGTAGGCCTTGCTGAGGTATTCGATTTCCATGTTGACCCGTCCCATGGAAGCTTCAGCAATGCCAAGACGAGCGTAGGCCATGGCGAAGTTGGGATCAAGATCGACGGCCTGCTTGTAGAAAACCAGAGCCTCGGGATCGGAGCCTTTGCGATGCGCGTCCTCGCCCAGCGAGTAGGCGTGAAAAGCTTCAAGCGAAGAGGTCGTGACGTCCATCCAGGGTGAGGTTAGCTTTTGCACTGAGGCCAGCGACTCGCCCAGCTTGGCGCGTAGTGTGTTGGCCGCCGTGGAAACGGCAGCAAGCACATGGTTCTTGTCCGCGGCCTCAACCTGCACGCGAGCAATAGGGTCTCCAGTGGCGCAGTTGAATGCGTCCACCGAGATCACGTAGGAGTTGCCTAAACTGACCAGCGATGCAGCAATGTATGCCTTGATGCCTTCCCGCTGGCCCACCTCGCGCGCCAATGTTGGGGTGATGCGCTGGTCGCTGGGCTGATTTAGATAGCGCAGGTCGGCATGAATCTCCTCATCGCCCACCAGTTGCAAAAAAGGCGACTGTTCAAGTTGGATTGAGAGCGCTTCTTTCAACGTGGCATCGAAGACCGGATCGCCGGTCTTGTTGTCGAAGTCGGCCAGGATGAGCTTGTCTTTTTCCGTGATGTGATTGCGCTGGCGATGCTGGTAGAAGAGAAAAAAGCCGGCAATCAAGCAGGCGGCCAGTGCAACGTATCCTGCGCGACGTAGAATCTTCAGGCGAGCTTTGCGGCGAACCTGCTCAAGCGATGGCACCTCGGATTTGCGCAGGCCGTGCTGATCGTAGTCCGCATCCCACAGCTTGATGTCGCCCACGCCTTTCAGCGCAAAGGTTCCCAGCGGCCGGAATTGAATGCCGGGCATTTCTCCCAGGTCGAGCCGGGCGGCATCGGTAAGGATAATCTGGTCGGCGGAGCCAACAGACTCGGCGCGCGAGGCAATGTCCACATCGGTGCCGTGCCAGCTATTCTCAAAAAACTCAGGCAGGCCGACATGGATGCCGATGCGAAGTTTGAGCGGACCACCGGCGGTCATGATGGGATTGGATTTGAGTCGCATCTGAATCTCGCAACAGCACAACAGAGCATCTCGGGAATCTTCAAAGGCAAGAAAGAAAGAGTCGCCGATGGTCATGATCTCTTTGCCGTCGTGCTCGGCAAGTGCGCTGCGGATGAGATGAAGATGCTTTGACTGGATGCCCTCAAGGTAGGCGCGGTCGCGGGCGGTCGAATCCTGGCCCAGTGAACTGGCGCGCTTTGCCGCGCTGGAGCCAACCATATCAGTAAACACAAGCGTGATGGGCGTGGTTGCAATTTGCACTGGCTGTTTCATTGAATTATTTCTCTTCCTCTTGCGAATCTGAAGCGGTTGCAAATAATTTTCGACGCTCAATCAGTCAACTACACGTGATTACTTGAGCGCTGTCAGCTCGCGCTTGGCGTCGTCGAGCGGCTTGAAACCGGCATCGGCATTCTTCCAAAGATCGATAACCTGCCGATAGCTCTTCGTTGCGCCGGCCTTGTCACCTTGCATAACCTGTGCGCGCGCAGCCAGCAGCATCGCCACGCCGTAACTGGGACATTGCCCGTTGGATCCTGTCTGGGTTTCATAGTTTCGAAACTTGAGGGCTGGCTGCAAAATGTTCAGAGCGTCGGCAGGACGATGGAGAGCCAACAGAGCTTCGGCTTCAATAATGGGCGCGACGGAGGCAAGCGCATAGGTATGCGTGCTCTCAAGCAACTCAGTTACGGCCTGCGGCCTATGCTGCTCAAGAGCCATTGCGGCCTCCGCCTCGGGTAGATACACCATATTGAGCAGCGTGTTATCGGGCGAGGCGGTTGCCATCTTGCGCAGAGCGGACAGTTCGCTTGAACCCTGCCCGCACATCGCCAAAGCATCGGCCACGCCAGGCAGCGTTTGAATCGACGCATCGTAGCTCAGCACCTTGCGGGCAATGGCCGTCACCTGCGAACAATCACCGTACTGCGCCTCAAATAATGCGGCCGTCGCAAGCAGATTTCCGGCCGCATCGGGCGCCTTCACTTCAGCAGCATACCGCGCCCCGTGCTCGGCTGAAGATCGGCCCTCCGCAAGCGCCCCCTGCATATAATTCATGTCGCTGAGGGCCTCGTCCAGTTCGAAACCATCCGGACGGCTGTTGTCAGCCAGCGCAGAACGTTTCCACGATGAATCCCCGGTCTCAAATGCGTATACCGCCTGACTCACAAGCAACGGCGTATCGGTGCCGTTGGAGACGGCCGCGCTCAAATCGATGTATTTTTTTGCATCCGTGGGGTTATCCAGAGAAAGCAGCGTGCCGGAAAGATTGTCATCCGCCGCCAAATCCCATTTTGCACTATCCGTAACCTGCTTGAAGTAGCTCGCCGCCTTCACATTGTCGCCAGAGGCGGTATACATGATGGCCATGTTATTGAGACCAGATGGATCGTGGGGATAGGCACCAAGCAGGCTCTCGTAATCTGAGATGGCCTCAGGAAGATCGCCTCTGGCGCTGGCATATTGCGCGGCTATATAAAGCCGCTCGCGCTCAGTAGCATGCTGGCGCAACTCATTGGCCTTGCTGAGCGCAGTCAGCGCCTTCGACGCCTGGCCGCTATTGCTGTAGACCACGCCAAGCCGGGCATAGGCCATGGCAAAATTGGGATCGAGATCGATGGCCTGCTTGTAAAAGACCATGGCCTCAGGATCGGCGGCCCTGCGGTGCGCATCTTCGCCAAGCGAATAGGCATGAAATGCTTCCAGCGACGATGTGGTCACATCCATAAACGGAGTAGAAAGCTTTTGCACTGAAGCTAACGATTCGCCGAGTTTAGTGCGCAGTGTAGTTGCGGCAGTGGAGACGGCGGTGAGCACCTGGCTTTTGCTGGTCACCTCCGCCTGGGCGCGGGCAATAGGGTCGCCTGTGGCGCAGCTGATCGCATCCACCGAGACCACATACGACCCGCCGAGGCTTGCGACAGAGGCGCTGATATAGGCCTTGATGCCCTCCCGCTGCCCGATCTCGCGCGCCAGATCAGGGGTAATGCGCTGCTCGGTTGGCTGGTTCAGATAGCGAAGATCGGCGTGCAATTCCTGATCGCCCACTAACTGCAAAAAGGGCGACTGCTCCAGCTGGATCGAGAGAGCTTCCTTCAGCGTCGAGTCAAAGACCGGATCGCCGGTCTTGTTGTCGAAGTCGGCCAGGATGAGCTTGTCCTTTTCTGTAATGTGGTTGCCCTGGCGGTGCTTGTAGATAAAGAACCCTCCAACCAACAAGCAAGCGGCCAGCACTCCGTAACCAATGCGCTGCAGCAAGTTGCATGCGATGATTGCGGCGCACCTGCTCCAATGAGAGGATTTCCGGTTTACGCGGGCCGTGCTGGTCATAGTCGGCGTCCCACAGCTTTATGCTGCCCACGCCCTTCAGATCAAATGTGCCCAAAGGTCGAAGCTGGATGCCGGGAAAATCGCCTAGCTGGCTCCTGGCCGCATCGGTCAGGACGATCTGCTCCCCTGAACCGGCTGATTCTGCGCGGGCGGCGATGTCCACGTCAGTCCCGTGCCAACTGTTCTCAAAAAACTTCGGCGTTCCCACGTGGATGCCGATGCGTAGCTTCAGCGGTCCGTTGTCGGTCATAATGGGCGCAGCCTTCAGCCGTAATTGAATTTCAGAGCAGCAGAGCAGCGCGCTTTTGGGATTATTAAAGGTGAGGAAGAAAGCATCGCCAATGGTCATGATCTCCTTGCCGTTGTAGGCTGAAAGGCACTCGCGGACCACGTGCAGATGGCGTGACTGCACCACATCGAGGAAGGCTTCGTCGCGCGCCACGGCATCGGCTCCCAGCGTGGCAGCACGCTTGGCGGCGCTGGAGCCCACCATATCAGTGAAGACCAGGGTAATGGGAGCGGAGGAGTTTTGATCGGGCCATTCAATCAACTGTTTCGCGATATTATCCATGGGCGGTCTCCGAGGTCTTGCATTGTTGTGTTAATGGCATCTTATTTCAATGCCGCGTACTCTTTTTTGGCGGCAACGAGCTGGGGCAGATCGGAGTCGGCCTCTTTCCACAAATCCAGAAGCTGCGCATAGGTTTTCTTTGCGGAGCTCTTGTTGCCGGTCATGGTGTAAGCACGCGCCAGTCCCAGCAGGCCCTGGCCGTAGTCTTGCATCCCTAGTGCCAGGGCGTTGCCTTTGTATTTAGTCGCCCGCTGAAAGGCTTCGATGGCGTTGGCGCCGTCATGCAAATCGAGATAGGCCAATCCTTCCAGATAGGCTTCGTTGCTGACCAAGTAAAAGGCTTTCGATCCCTCCAGTTCATGCAGCGCTGCCTGCGGCTGGTGTGCGGCCAGCGCCAAGGCGGCTCGACTCTCCGGCAGGTAGACGCGCTGGATGATGGTGTCTTCCGGGTAGTCCTTATCCAGCTTCGTCAGCAGCGGCAGAGCGTCGGCGCGGTTGTTGCATAGGGCCGCGGCAAAGACCGCACTGACCAGCGTAGGTTTGGAGCGGTCAAGCGCGAGGGCTTGCTTCACGGTCTGCGCTGCGTTCTGGCAGTTGCCTGCCAGGGCACGGCCCGAGACCAGACTCAGCAGAGCACTGGCCTGGCCGTCGGGAGCTTTCTGCAAGGCGGCTTCGTCAGCGACCTGATTCCAGGCTTTTTCCGCCACGCGATATTGCCCGGCGAATTCATCGATGATGGCCACTTCGCTATTGAAGCGAAATTCGTCCTCCCGCCCGGCTACCCTCGGGATCAACTGCGCCATGGCGGCCTTGTCGCCGGCCAGATAGTAATACAAATACTCTTGGCTCAATAAATCCGTTGAGTCGGCAAGATGAAGACGCTGAGTCTCCGCCATGCTTTCCTTTGCCTCGTTCATGCGGTCCAACTCCATCAAATAACCAAGATCGTTTTCTCGTGCGATGGCGTCGTCGGGATCGAGAGTGAGCGCCTTGCGATTACTGGCCAGCGCATCCTCAATTCTGCCCATGCCGCCCTGCGCCACGGCGAGATTGACCGGGAAGAATTGGTCCAACGGATAGGTCTGGACGGCCAGTTCCAGCGTGTCGATGGCTTTATCGAGATTTCCGGTGGCATTCGAGTAATAGTGACCCTGGATATAGAGGCGTTCCCGCTCGCTCACATTTTTTGAGAGCTCGAAGGCCTTGGTATGGGCTTGCAGCGCTCTACCCGGCTGGCCACTGTTGTTATAAACAACGCCCAGCCGCGCCCAGGCCATGGCGAAGTTGGGGTCCAGTTCGATGGCCTGGCGATAATGGCCCTCGGCCTGCGGCAGGTCCAGCCCCTTTTCGTGCTCCACATCGCCCAGAGCGAAGGCGCGGAAGGCTTCGAGCGATGGTGTCGTGGCCTGGCCGAAGGGCGTATCAAGCTTTTGGATGGAGCTCAGTGATTCACCCAGCCGCGCGCGCATGGCCGTGGCCACTTTGCCGATGGCTTCGATCACATGGTCCTTGTCGGCGGCCTGAGCCTGCTCGCTGGCAATGTCGTCGCCCGTAGCTGTGTTTTGCGCTGTCTCAGTAATGATGTAGGTGTTGCCGATCTTGGCGATGCTACCGGTGAGATAGGCCTTGATGCCTTCGCGCTCGCCAATCTCGCGGGCAATGGCCGGGGTAATGGGTTCGTTGGCCGATTTGCCCAGGTACTGCATGCTCTGGCGGATGTGTTGCTGGCTCACCAGATTCAACACCGGCGACTGCTCCATCTGGATAGCAAAGGCCTGGGTGAGCGTCGTGTCAAAGACGGGATCCCCGGTTTTGTTTTCAAAGTCGGCCAGAATAATGGAATCTTTGCCCAGAGATGATGTCGCGGATGCAATTTCCTGCTTCAGCTTGTGCTGCTGCCACAGGTACCTTCCCGTAAACCCCAACGCTGCCACCAGTGCAAGCCCGGCCACGCCAGCGGCAACCAGCTTTCTTTTGCGCAGGGTCTCGTTTGAAGCCACTGCGGCCGGGCGCAATCCGTGCTGATCGTAGTCCGCGTCCCACAACTTCTGGTCGCCCACTCCCTTCAGCTTGAAGGTTCCCAACGGCCGGAAGGTGATTCCGGTAATGGGGCCTGCAACAGCGCGAGCAGCGTCAGTGATCACGATCTGCTGTGGCGTTGCCGCCGATTCGGCGCGCGCGGCAATGTCCACATCGGTGCCGTGCCAGCTATTCTCAAAAAATTCCGGAATCCCTATATGTATGCCGATGCGCAGTTGCAGCGGGCCAGTGGGCGTATTGATGGGGAAGGCGCGCAACTGCTGCTGGATGGCCGCAGCGCAACGAATCGCATCGACTACATCTTCAAAGGTGAGAAAGAAGGAGTCGCCAATGGTCATCACTTCCTGGCCTTTGTGTTCGGCAACGGCGGTGCGCACCAGGTGGAGATGCTTGGCCTGAATGCCTTCAAGATAAGCGTGATCGCGGGCACTGGCGTCTGGGCCCAGCGTCTCAGCTCGTTTGGCAGCACTGGAGCCGACGATATCGGTAAATACCAGCGCCAACGGCGAGGTGGGCTGATTTTTCGGCCATTCGATCAGCGGATTCGCTTGATTGCTCATAGATGCACTCCCATGCATTGACTTGCTCAGAACTTAGATACTCACTTCAGCGCTGCATATTCCTTCTTTGCGGCAACCAGCGGCGGCAGATCAGCGTCGGCATTCTTCCAGATCGCAAAGACCTTCTGATAACTGGCGGTGGCCGCGGCCTTGTCGCCTTGCATAGCCTGGGCGCGGGCAGCCAGTAGTTGGGCCATGCCGTAGCTCGGCCCCTGCCCGGCGGAGCTGAACTCGTTATACCGGTACTTGAGCGCGGGCTGAATGGCCTGCAAGGCCTCGGCGGGGTGGTTCATCGCCAACTGGGCCTCGGCTTCGAGAAGCGGCGCTACCGAAACCAGCGGATACGGACGAGCCTTTTCCACCAGTTCTGAAACCTGCTCGGGATGGTTCTCTTTGAGCGCAATTGCCGCATCGATGGCCGGCATCATCATGGCGTTGAGAGTGGTGTTGTCAGGCCACTGTTCAATCAGCTTGTGCAGGGCCGGCAACTGGGCTTTGCCTTGACCGCAGAGCGCCAGGGCCAGCGACGCGCCGGGCAACGTATTGATGGAGTGATCCATGGCCAGAGCCTTCTGAGCCAGGGCCGGAACCTGTGCACAGGCGCCGAACTGAGCCTCTGATACTGCTGCCGCGGCAAGATTACTTCCTGCCGCATCGGGCGCCTTGTCGGCAAGCGCATTATCAACTCCCCGCATGGCGGCGGCGCGGCCCGCCGTCAGAGAACCCTGCATGTAATAGATATTGCTGACCGCCTGGTCAACCTGATAGGCATTGGGAAGGCTGGAAGAGCCAATCGCAGCCGCCTTCCATGAGCTGTCTCCGGTCTCGAAGCCGTACTGTGCCTGGACTACGTATAGATAAAAGTTGTAGCTGGAGTTTAGCGAAGTCAGCTTGTCAATGTACTTCTTGGCATCTGTGGAATTGCCGATGGTGAGCAGGTCAGAAATTGCATTGTCGAGCCCAATGCTGTCGGCGGGCTCGATCTCCACATCCTGCTTCATATAGATCAGCGACTCCTCATAATCGCCCATGGCAGTATAGGCAACTCCCGTGTCGACAAGCGCGTCGGTATCCTTGGGATAATCCGTTTGCAGGCTCTTCCATGCCTGCAGGGAGCCGGGTAAATCGCCTTTGCACTGTGCATATTCCCCTTCGATATAAAGGCGCTCCCGTTCCGTGGCGTGCTCCCTCAGCGCATAGGCCTTTTTCAGTTGCTCCACTGCCTCCGGTATCTGCCCGAGGTTCATATACATCACGCCCATGCGCGCGTAGGCCATGGCGAAGTTGGGGTCCTGCTCTACTGCTCGCCTGTAAAACTGCAGCGCCTGTGAGCTGTTGTTGTCGCGTACGTGCACTTCGTCGCCCAGCGCATAGGCGTGAAAGGCCTCCAGCGAGGCGGTGGTTACGTCTCCCTCAAAGGGAGTGTTGAGCTTCTTGACCGAGGCTAATGACTCGCCCAGACTGGTGCGCAAACTAGCGGCAACGGTGGAGACGGCCGCAAGCACATGATTTTTGTCCTGGGCCTCGGCCTGGGCGCTGGCGATGGTTTCGCCCGTAGCGCAGCCGATGGCGCTGGCGCTGATCACGTAAGTGCTGCCCATGTCGGCGATGGAGGCAGCAATGTAAGCTTTTATGCCTTCTCTCTGGCCGATCTGGCGGGCCAGAACCGGAGTAACGTGTTCGTCGGGCGATTGGCTCAGAAAACGCAGATCGGCATGCATCTCATCGTCACTCACAAGTTGCAGCAGAGGTGACTGGGCCAGTTGAATTGCAAGCGCCTGCCGCAGCGTGGAGTCGAAGACCGGATCACCGGTTCGGTTTTCAAAGTCGGCCAGGATAAGCTTGTCCTTTTCCGTTATACGATTCACCTGGCGATGCTGGTAATAGAAAAATCCTCCGGCAACCAGGCAGGCGGCCAGTGCGGCGTACCCCACTTGTTGCAGTATCTTCAGCCGGGCTTTGCGGCGGATCTGCTCGAGCGAGGGAAACTGCGGCTTGCGCGGGCCATGCTGATCGTAGTCGGCGTCCCAAAGTTTCATGTCCCCCACGCCTTTCAGCGCAAAGGTGCCCAGCGCCCGCAGCGGAATTCCGGGCAGTTCGCCGATCTGCGCTTGGCCGCCTCAGTCAACACAATCTGCTCGCCTGAGCCGGCCGACTCGGCACGTGCCGCAATGTCTACATCGGCGCCGTGCCAGCTGTTCTCAAAAAACTTCGGCGTCCCCACGTGGATGCCGATGCGCAGCTTGAGCGGGCCGCTGGCGCTCATGATGGGCGTAGACTTCAGCCTCAACTGAATCTCGGCGCAGCAGAACAGCGCGTCCGCCGGATTGTCGAAGGTGAGGAAGAAGGAATCGCCAATGGTCATGATCTCCTTGCCGTGATGCACGCCCAGGCACTCGCGGACGATGTGCAAATAGCGGCTCTGCACGGCGTCAAGGTAGGCGCCGTCGCCCGCAGCGACATCGCCCGCGGTTGAGCCGGACCGCTTGGCGGCGCTGGAACCGACCATATCGGTGAAGACCAGGGTTATGGGAGTTGAAGAATTTTGTTCAGGCCCTTCGATCAATTGTTTCTCGATATTTTCCATTGGGCTCCGTAGCTTTTCATCACGGGCTGGTGACATTTATTTCAATGCCGCGTATTCCTTGCGCGCATCCTGCAACGGCTGCAGATCCTGGTCAGCTTTCTTCCACACGTCAAACAGGTCCTCGTAGGTCTTCTTCGCGGCGGCCTTGTTGCCGGCCATAGTATAGGCGCGAGCCAAACCCAGCAGTCCTGGGCCGTAGTCCTGCGAGCCGGTTGATACCGCATTTCCTTTGTGCGCGGTTGCGCGTTGGAAGGCTTCAATGGCACTCGTTCCGTCGTGCAGATCGAGATAGGCTAGCCCTTCAAAATAGGCTTCATCGGAGACAAGAAAGAAGGCCTTCGATCCCTCCAGTTCATTGAGCGCATCCGCCGGCTGGTGCGCTGTCAGCGCCATGGCGGCGCGGCTCTCAGGAATCAGCACTTGCTGGATGATGGTGTCTTCGGGATACTCCTTACCCAGCTTTGCAAGCAGCGGAAGAGCATTGCCGCGATCGTTGCAAAGAGCAGCGGTGTAGGCCGCCTGGAACAGTGTCGGCTTTGAATGGTCGAGCGCAAGCGCTTTCTTCACCGTCTGCGCAGCATTCTCGCAATTGCCGATCAGCGCCTGGCCGGATACGCGGCTCAACAGCATGCTCGCCTGCGCGTCACTTGCCTTGTGCGTAGCTGCCTGTTCGGCAGCCAGGTTCCAGGTCTTTCCCGCATCTTTATATTGGCCGGCAAACTCCTGCACTGTCGCTACAGATGAATTAAAGCGAAACTCGTCAACGCGCCCCTCAATTTTGGACGCAATCGTTGCCATCGCACCCGTGTCGCCCAACAGATAGTAGTACGGGTACTCGACAGCCAGCAGATTGGTTGAGTCGTCCAGTTTCAGGCTCTTGATCTTAGCCAGGCTCTGCCCCGCCTCATCCATGCGGTCCAGCTGGATCAGAACGCCGAGATCATTCTCCCTGGCAACAGCATCGTCGGGAAGCAGAGCCAGAGCCTTTCTATTGCTGGCCAGCGAATCTTCATATTGTCCCGCGGTAAGCTGGGCCACTCCCAGGTTGATGGGGAATGAAGCCTCCAGCGGATAAGTCTTCACCGCCAGTTCAAGCGTATCGATCGCCTTCTCGACGTTGCCCGTCGCATTCATGTAGTAGTGAGCCTGTATGTAAAGGCGCTCCCGTTCGCTCACATTCTTTGAGAGCGCGAAGGCTTTTGTATATGCCGGCAATGCCCTGCCCGGCTCGCCGCTATTTGAATAAACGACGCCCAGCCGCGCCCAGGCCATGGCAAAGTTAGGATCGATTTCGATGGCCTGCAGATAGTGGCCCTCCGCCTGCGGCAAATCCAATCCCTTTTCATGCTCCACATCGCCCAGCGCATAAGCGCGGAAGGCTTCAAGCGATGGTGTTGTGGCCTGGCCAAAGGGCGTGTCCAGCTTCTGAATCGAGCTCAGCGATTCGCCCAGCCGCGCGCGCATGGCCGTGGCCACTTTGCCAATGGCCTGGATCACATGCTCCTTGTCTTCGGCCTGCGCCTGTTCGCTGGCAATGTCGTCTCCAGTACGCGTGTTCTGTGCAGTCTCCGTAATGATGTAGGAGTTGCCAAACTTGGCGATGCTGCCGGATAGATAAGCTTCGACTCCTTCGCGTTCGCCGATCTCGCGCGCAATGGCCGGCGTGATGGGATCGTTGGGCGATGTGCCCAGGTATTGCATGCTCTGGCGAACATGCTGCTGGCTCACCAGGTTCAACACCGGCGATCTGCTCCATCTGGATGGCGAAGGCCTGGGTCAGCGTCGTATCGAAGACCGGATCGCCGGTCTCGGTTTTCAAGTCGGCCAGAACAATGAAGTTCGGCGGCCGACGAGGGTGTCGAGGCAATCTCCCTCCAGCTTGTGTTGCGGCCAGAGGTATCGCCGGACAAAACCGAGCGCGGCCAGCACCACCACGGCAGCGGCATAGGCGAGCAATTTGAGTCCTTGACGCTGTTCTCGATGCTGTTATCGACGCAGGGCGAAGCCGCGCTGGTCATAATCCGCATCCCATAGTTCTTTGCTCCGACGCCCTTCAGCATGAAATTCTGAGCTGGCCTGAACTCTTAATGCCAAGACATCCGCCCCCGGTCTGCTCGCGCCCATCAGTTCATACAATCTGCGTCGTGCGCTGTCGCCTTAGTTGGCCTGCGTGCGACATGACATCGGCGCCGCGCCAGCTGTTTTGAAGTACTCAGGTATGGTCTCGATACTGAATGCCGATGCGCAGTTGCAGATAGGCCCTGTCGGGGGTGTCGATGGAAACGTGCGCAGTCGCGGCTGAAACGGCCGCCGCGCAGCGAGAATCGCGTCGATATCATCCACAAAGGTAAGAAAGAAGGAATCGCCGATGGTCATAGCATCACTTCAGTGCCTTTTGTTCGGCAACAGCAGTGCGAACCAGGTGAAGATGTTTGGCCTGGACGCCTTCAACAATAGGCGAGATCGCGAAGTGCTGGTGTCAGGCCCGCAGCGTCGCAGCGCGCTTGGCTGCGCTGGAGCCTACCATGTCGGTAAATACCAGCACCAGGGGTGCCGTGGGCCGGTTTTTCGGCCATTCGATCAACGGGTCCGGTCGATTGCTCATACAGATGATCGCCACTATCCACGCAAGCTAAGAACATAAATATCACTTCAGGCGCGGCATATCTCCTTCTTCGCCGGCCAGCAATTGCGGCAGACCGCGTCAGCGTCTCTTCACACATCCAGAAGCGCGCATAGGCCTTCCTTTTTCGCCGCCTTGTTGCCGGCCATGGCATAGGCGTCGCGCCAGCCCAGCAGCCCCGGACCGTAA
>CAWAEU010000067.1:0-16837 GCA_963780975.1 uncultured Acidobacteriaceae bacterium
AAAAGAAAGAGCGCGCCGCATGAGGCAAGAACGTCGCAAAAGCAACATAAGCCGTGACCGCTGGCTGGTCTCCTATGCCGACTTCATCACCTTGCTCTTCGGTTTTTTTGTCGTCCTCTATGCCTTCGCCAAAGCCGACCAGAAAAAGCAGATGCAGGTCACCGCATCCATCGACTCCGCATTCCGCTCTCTGGGCATCTTCCCCGACGCCTCGCGCCTGCCGTCCAACGCAGGCGGCGCAGCCAGCGGCGTCGAAAAACCGTTCGTGCCCATGAACATTGTTATGGGCGAAGATGTACTGGCTCCCGCCAAAGTTAGCGATGATCTCAACCATATCCGCCGCGAGCTCGAACAAACGCTCTCCAACCAGGTGGCCCAGCACACCGTCTCCATTCAGATGGGCCGCGACGGCCTGGTCATTAGCCTTCGCGAAGCCGGTTTCTTCAGCTCCGGCTCAGCCACGCCCAGGCCCGACTCGCTGCCCACACTGCGTCAGATCGCCGCCTCACTGGGCCGCACTCCCTACGACCTGCGCATTGAGGGACACACTGACAACATCCCTATCCACACCGCGGAATTCGATTCCAACTGGGAGCTCTCCGCTGCTCGCGCCACACGCATCGCGCGCATCTTCCTTGACCTGAAAGCCATGCCCCCCGACCGTCTTTCCGCCGCAAGTTACGCCGAGTATCATCCCGTAGCCGGCAACGATACCGAGGATGGCCGCGCTAAAAATCGCCGCGTCGATCTCGTCGTCCTGCCCCGCACCAAAATCGATCTCTCCGCCATCGCGCCACATCCCACCGGCCCCTGGCGCAAAATCACCGACGGCGACTGAGCGGGTAAGCGGGGTTAGCGGGGTTAGCGGGAATGAATACTGATGCGACTCTTTCCTAACTCCGCTAGCTCCGCCAACACGCGCGATGCGCGGCTAACTCCGCTACCCCACCCCCAGCACCTTCACAATCACCCTCTTCCGCCGCTGCCCGTCAAACTCCGCATAAAAAACTCGCTGCCAAGTCCCTAGGTCTAGCCGTCCATTAGTTACCGGCAGCGTGGTTTCGTGGTGCAGCAGCAGCGACTTCAAATGCGCATCACCATTGTCCTCGCCGGTCCTGTGGTGCTTGTAATCAGGCCGCGCCGGCGCCAACTCCTCCAGCCACTTGCCAATATCCTCAATCAACCCGCTCTCATGGTCATTCACATACACCGCCGCCGTAATGTGCATCGGCGAAACAAAACACAACCCGTCCTTCACGCCGCTGCGCTCTACAATCTTCTCCACCTCATTGGTAATGTGCACCATCTCCCGTCGCTTACGTGTTTCAAACACCAGATACTCCGTGTGACTTTTCACATTTGCCTCCAAATTTTCCCCCACTCTCAAAACTGGTTGCCCCAGGTCTCGATTTTGAGACCTGGGATAGCACAAACCTAAATTACCGGATACCCCACCTGGGTGCCGGGGAACCCTCTGGATCGGGGCACGACGTTCTTGTTTTTGTTGCTAGGGCGGGATTGACATCTGAGTCCAAAAGAACCAAATCAACCCTTCATTCGATCTCACCCTATATCCTAAAGTCAGCCGTGACCGCAACCAAATCTCCCACTGCCGAAGCGCTCTGTCAACGCGGCCTCGACCTGCTCGCCGCAGGCAATCCCGCTGAAGCCGCGCACTCCTTCC
This sequence comes from uncultured Acidobacteriaceae bacterium, assembly GCA_963780975.1. Classification (GTDB taxonomy): domain Bacteria; phylum Acidobacteriota; class Terriglobia; order Terriglobales; family Acidobacteriaceae; genus Telmatobacter. The sequence continues at coordinate 1,685 of CAWAEU010000067.1, forward strand.
GCGCCGCCATCTCCGCCGGCCCTGAGAATAGCGAAGCACGCATTGAAGCGCATCACGGCCTAATTCGTGCTCTGCGCGACGCCGGTCAGCTCAATCAGTCCGTTGCCGCTGCCATGGCCCTCACAGCCCTCACCCCAAACGATCCCCTGGCACACACCGCACTCTCTATCAGCCTGCAAGCCGCGGGCCACGTTCCCCAGGCTGAAGCCGCCGCCGCCCGCGCCCGCGTGCTTGAATGGAAAATTCAGCTTCAATCCCCGTCCAGCCGTGATTCCAACCTGTAGAAGCACTCTCAACTTATCCGTCTGAGAAGCGCACTGCGGCAGAACCGTCCACTACGCAGCCTGCCCACTTGCCACCAACCTTCAACTCGCCCCAGCCGCAAGCCAAAATTGAAATCCACTGGTTAGAATGGTCAAAGGTCATCCAGCATGGCGAAGAAATCCCGGCAACGCAAAATCCAGGGCAATCGCCCACCCGAAGCACTCACCGGGAAGACTGCGCCCATTAATCACGCAACCTATAAACCATGGCAAATTGCCGCCGTTTGCGCTCTGCTTGCTGTGATTACCCTCCTTGTTTATCAAGGCGTGCGCAGCAACGATTTCCTGCGCTACGACGATGACTACTACGTGCTTGAGAACCGGCAGGTGCAGCAGGGCATAAACGCACAAACCATCACCTGGGCTTTCACCACCTTCAATCAAGGCAACTGGCACCCGCTGGCATGGATTTCGCACATGATTGACTGGGACCTTTACGGCAACAAACCCGCCGGCCATCATATGACCAATGTGTGCCTGCACGCCGCCAACACAATTTTGTTATTCCTGCTGCTTTTCTATATGACCGGCTTCATCGGCCGTTCCGCAATGGTTGCGCTTCTCTTCGCGCTACACCCCGCGCACGTCGAATCCGTTGCCTGGGTTGCTGAGCGCAAAGATGTTCTGTGTGCATTTTTTTATCTCGCTACTTTGCTTGCCTATGCATGGTATGTACGCAGCCCCTCATGGAAGCGATATCTATTAGTTGTCTTCGGCTTTGCCTGCGCGCTAATGTCCAAGCCGATGGCCGTCACGCTGCCGGTGATCCTTCTGTTGCTGGACTATTGGCCTTTGCGCAGAATCACCCTCGCTCCGGAAACTCGCTCGCAATGGCTTTCTTCCCTATGGAAGCAATGCATTGAAAAATGGCCTCTCTTCATCATGGCTATAGCCTCAAGCGTAGTAACCTTTATCGCGCAACGGGCCGGGGGATCGGTAGCTGCTCTTCAAGGCTTGTCCCTGTGGGCCAGGCTCAGCACCTCAGCCATCTGTTACTGCCGTTATCTGCGCATCACCTTCTGGCCCGATCCACTCACGGCTTATTATTACTATGACCTCGATAACATCAATATTTTCGCGGCAGTGTTGTCCAGTATTGCAATCATTCTCGTAACCGCTCTCTGCTGGCGCTTCCGCAAGCAAAAGCCGTATTGTCTCAGCGGCTGGCTGTGGTTTTTGATTACTCTCCTTCCCGTCATCGGCATCGTGCAAGTGGGAGAGCAGGCCATGGCCGAGCGTTACTCCTATATCCCCTTAATCGGCCTGTTCATAGCCGTTGTCTGGCTGGCCGGCGATGCCGTTGTTCAATTTCCGACGATCAAGGTCGTCGCGCAGTTGCTGGCAGTTGCGGTCATTGCAGCATGCGCGCTGAAAACCTATGCGCAAGTAAAGGTGTGGAAAGATACCATGACGCTTTTCACCCACGCTCTCGAGGTTGACCCGCGCGGTGCGCTTCCCAATTTAACTTTAGGCGTGGCCCTGGAGAGAGATGGAAATTATGTCGATGCGGAAAAGTATTTCGAGCACTCGCTCACCTATAACCCCACCGCGCCTCTCGCCCTTTGCGATTCCGCCCTTTGCCTGATGCAAACTCGCAATCAGCAAAACCTGCAACTTGCCGGGCAGCGTCTCGAAGAAGCAATAAGTGTTGCCCCTGACAACCCCGATATCCTCACCAATATGGCGTTGTGGTACGGCCTGGTGGGAGGCCGAAAGATGAGGAGACCTATATCAGGAAGGTAGTCGACTTATATCCTGACTTTATCAATAACGTAGCTGCCCGGCTTTATCTTGCCGATGCTCTCCGCGCGCAAAACAGGCTTGATGAATCAGCAGCGGAGTGCCGCAAGGTGCTTGCCATCGATCCAAATAACTACCTCGCGCACTACGATTTGGCAGTTCTCCTTGAAAAGCAGGGGTTGCCTCAGGAAGCAGTGAAGGAGTTCCGTCTCTCTCTGGCCATTAAGCCCGACCAGGCAATGGCCCACTTCAAAATCGGCAAGATCTTTATCGAATCCCATCAGTCTGCACAAGCCGTGGATGAATTTAACCGGGCCCTGCAAATTGACCCCACAATCGCCAGCGCCCATAATGGCATCGGCGTTGTCCTTTATCAACAAGGGGACTTTAAAAAAGCCGCCGAGCAGTTCGCCGAAGCGGCTCGCCTTGATCCATCCTTTACTGATGCGAGACGAAACCTCGAGCTTGCTCAATCTCAGATGAAATCAAAATGAATCACGCTGCAAGATCAATGAGTGCCGGGGTTAATATTTTCGCGCGACGGATGATACGATAATTCTTAAATCGCTATTCATATTCAGGAGATTGCCAATCATGCCGGGGAAGTCGCGAAAATACAAATTCCAAGGCAAGCAGCCCGCAGAATCGCTTCCCGCAAAGGCCGTGCCAACCAATCCCCTCCCCCATAGGCCTTGGCAAATCGTCGTTGTGTGCCTTCTGCTTGCTGTGGTTACAGTTGTTGCCTATCAGGGTGTGCGCAACAACGGTTTCTTGACCTACGACGATGATAACTATGTTTTGCTGAATAAGCATGTGCAGCAAGGCATAACCATGCAAAGCATCGCCTGGGCGTTTACAACTTTCGATCTTTCCAACTGGCATCCGCTCACATGGATATCTCACATGGCAGACTGGGACTTATATGGCAACAACCCCGCCGGCCACCATATAACTAACCTCTGCTTGCACACAGCCAACGCAATACTTCTATTTTTATTTCTTATCTACATAACCGGCTACTTAGGGCGCTCTGCAATCGTCGCATTCCTTTTTGCATTGCACCCCGCACATGTGGAATCCGTTGCCTGGCTTGCCGAGCGCAAAGACGTCTTGTGCACTTTTTTCTGGTTTACGGCACTGCTTGCTTATGCATGGTACCTGCGCAAACCTCGCTGGCAGCGATTCGCTTGCGTGGTCATCGCCTTTGCCTGTGCGCTCATGTCAAAGCCAATGGCCGTCACCCTTCCGTTCACCCTGCTGTTGCTCGACATCTGGCCGCTGCGCAGAATCACATTTACGCCCGAAACCCGCGTGCACTGGCTCTCTTCCGTTTGGAAGCTGTGCGTTGAAAAATGGCTGCTCTTCATCATGGCAGCCATCTCATGCGTCGTTACATTCATGGCCCAGCGCTCAGGCGGAGCCGTGATTGGTCTTCAATACTTATCCTTGCCAGATAGAATCTGTAACGCGTTAGTCAGTTATTGTCGATACATAAGAATCATGGTATGGCCACATCCGCTAACCGCCTATTATTACTATGATGCAGTTCGCAGTCATGTTTTCGCCGCCATGTTATCAGCCATCGTACTTATCCTCATAACTACGGCCTGCTGGCGTATTCGCGAAAAGCGGCCTTATTGTCTTTTCGGTTGGTTGTGGTTTCTTATAACACTCCTGCCTGTGATCGGAATCGTACAGGTCGGTGAACAAGCCCTGGCCGAGCGCTACACTTATGTTCCTTTCATCGGCCTCTTCATCGCCATAGTCTGGCTGGTCGGCGATGCCGTCGCAAACTCTCCCAAGCTCAAGCTGGCAGTCCAGTTGCTCGCAATTGCGGTTATAGCGGCCTGTGCCGTAACGACAAATGCGCAGGTCAAAGTGTGGAAAGATTCAGCAACGCTTTTCCAGCACATTTTAGAGATTGACCCGCGCGGGGAAACGCCAAATTCAAGTCTGGGCGTTTTGTATGTAAAGCAAGGCAGATTCGCCGAGGCGCAGCAATATTTCCAGCGCGCATTAACTTATAACCCCACCGGTCCTCTGACGCTTTCTTATTCCGCCTACTGCCTGATCCAATCCCGCGATCCACGCAACCTGCCGCTTGCAAAGCAACGCCTTGATCTGGCGTTGAAGGTTGATCCCGCGGAACGGGATGCTCTTACCAACATGGCGCTATGGTACATTGCCATGGGCAGGCCAAAGGATTCCGAGGCCTATAGCAGAAAGGTGATCGCCGCCCATCCTGATTTTGTAACCGCCCGTCTATACCTTGCCGATGCGCTGATGGCGCAGGGAGAAATTGACGAAGCGGCCCAGGCCTATAGACAGGCGCTCGATATAGATCCTGATATTTACGAAGCGCATAACAGCTTGGGCACAATTCTCGACAAGCAGGGATTAATACAAGATGCGTACAACGAATTCCGGCTCTCCCTGGCCATCAAAACCGATCAAGCCGTGGCTCATTACAAAATCGGAAAAATCCTTACTGAAATGAATCGCTTCCCTCAGGCTGTAGATGAACTTACCCTGGCCGTGCATTACGACCCAACCAGCGCCAATGCGCACAACGGCCTCGGCGTGGCCCTGTTCCAAATGGGCGATCAGGAAGCAGCAATTGAGCAATTCAAACAAGCTCTGCAAATTGATCCCAACTATGCTGAAGTAAAAAGAAATCTCGATCTTGCTCAGGAGTGGATGAAACATAACAAGCCTGGAAGCGGGCCAAAATAAATAAAGTTTTAGCCATTGCAGATTCCGGCAGCACTTGCTTGACAAGGCCAGGGCAACGAATTTAGCATTTGTTCGATATTTGAACAATATATTGTTCAGGGCTGAAATTTGACTCGATCTGGAGGCTCCAGTTGGTTGCAGGCGGAAAATCAGGCCCGCTGCTGTTGGCCGCCTCCGCCCTATACTTCCTCGCCGCCATTAAGTCCTTCCCCATCAACTGCAACTTCACTTCAGGGCCGTACATCGACTTCGCTCACCGGCCCTATATCATTGTTGTGCCGGTCCATTCGACCGCGGTTCGCGCGCTAGTGAAAGGAGCAATATGGAAGGCTGTACAAGACGAAATTTCCTCCGGGGTGCGGGCATGACCGCTGCGGTTTGCGCTGCGGGATCGCTCACCGGCATGGCCAGGGTGCCGAAGTCTCCATTCAAAATCTCCGTCATCAACGATGAGATCTCGCAGGACTTCGATCACGTTTGTTACGTCATTTCCCACGATTTCGGCCTCAGTTGGATCGAGCTCCGCTCCATGTGGGATAAAAACACCATGGACCTGAGCGACGCCCAGATCGCCGAAGCGCAAAAGATTCTCACTAAATACAACCTGCAGGTAACCGATATCGCCAGCCCCCTCTTCAAGACTGACTGGCCCGATGCGCCCAGGTCGCAGTTCAGCACCACGGGAGAATGCACGGCGCGGTCCACATCGCCTTCAAGCAGCAGGATGAAATTCTGGAGCGCGCCATCGTCAGCGCCAAACAATTCAAAACTGACAAAGTTCGTTGCTTCGATTTCTGGCGTCTCGACGACGTAGCGCCCTATCGCGAGGCCATCGACGAGAAACTGCGCTCCGCCGCAGAGGTCGCCGGCAAGCAGGACATTCTGCTGGTGCTTGAAAATGAATTGGCCTGCAACACTGCCACCGGCCGCGAAGCTGTGCGAACCTTGAGCGCGGTTCCATCACCGCATTTCGTGCTCAACTGGGATCCATGCAACGCTGTCATGCGAGGCGAGCTTGATGCCTTCCCCGCCGCATGGGACCTCCTGCCCAAAAATCGCATTCACCATTGCCATGTGAAGAATGCCGAAAAAAACGCCGAAGGCAAAATCGTATTGTCTCCCGTCGACAGGGGAATCATCGACTGGACAGCGCAATTCCGCGCTCTCAAGCAAGCTGGCTTTCACGACGCTGTCAGTCTTGAGACACACTGGAAGGGCGGCGGAACACCCGAGCAATCCAGCCGCATCTGCTGGGCAGGCATGAAGCAAGCCCTGAAGGATTCAAAGACCCTTTAGCAACACAAAAGCTTTCCGCTTACTTATCCACTAAGTAAGTAACATGTTTTCTTGATTGAATGGGAGATACAAATTGGTAACTCGACGTGAATTCCTCGACACTCTAGCAGTCGGTGCGGCCGGACTGGCTATCCAATCCACCGCGAAGAGCTATGCACAGATCATGGGCTCCAACGATCGCCTCAACTTTGCCATCATGGGTCTTCATTCGCGCGGCTACGCTCATCTCTATGGCCTGAAAACAAATAAGGATGCGGCCCGCGTCTCCCATGTTTGCGATGTGGATGGCGATATCCTGAAGAACTTCGCCTATAAAGCGCAGCAGGAATTGGGTTATGCGCCGGCTACCGACAAGGACTTTCGCAACGTCCTCGAGTCGAAGGACGTGGACGCCATCACCATCGCCACGCCCGACCACTGGCACACTCCCATGGCCATCGCCGGTGTGCAGGCTGGCAAACACGTCTACGTTGAAAAGCCATGCAGCCACAATCCCGCCGAAGGCGCGCTGCTGGTCGAGGTGCAGAAGAAATATGGCAAGCATGTGCAGATGGGCAACCAGCGGCGATCGGACCCTACTGACATTGAAGCCATTGACAAGATACACAATGGCCTCGTCGGCAGGGCTTACTATGCCAAAGCCTGGTATAGCAATACAAGAAAGTCCATCGGCATTGGCAAGGAAGTCCCGGTGCCTGCGCAGCTCGATTGGGATCTTTGGCAGGGACCCGCGCCGCGCAAACCCTATAAGGATAATATCCATCCTTATAACTGGCATTGGTTCAAGAACTGGGGCACTGGCGAAGCTCTGAATAATGGCACTCATGAGGTGGACGTTTGCCGCTGGGCGCTTGAGGTCGACTATCCCAACAGCGTTTCTTCGATGGGTGGAAGATATCAATTTAAAGATGACTGGGAGTTTTACGACACCCTGGTCACAAGCTTTGAATATGACGATAAGTTGATCTCCTGGGAAGGTAAGTGCTGCCAGGGAATGAAGTACTACAATCGCGACCGCGGAGTTGTAGTCATGGGAACCACCGGCTCAATTCTTATTGATCCGGGCGGCTACGAAATCTACAACCTTAAAGGCGAAAAAACCTCCGAAGTCACAGCCGCCAAAAAACAAGTATCCTCCGATCTGGTCGGTAGCGACTCCATGACAGATCATCACTTCGCCAACTTCATCGCCGCCATCCGCAATGGTGAAAAGCTCCACTCGCCTATCTCCATTGGCAATGTCTCCGTCACCACAATGCAGCTTTCCAACATCTCATGGGAAGTGAATCGTGAGCTCAAGATCGACTTAAGCGACGGAAAGATAAAACACGATGCGGAGGCAATGAAGCTATGGGGACGCGAATACGAAAAAGGCTGGGCGCCGCATCTCTAAGCGCCTGATGCCTAGAAATCGCTATCACGCAATCACAGCAAGGAAACCGGAGATTTTACTCCCATGAAGCAGACTTATTCACGCCGCAACTTCGTTCAATCCGGCGCTCTCATTGCGGCCGCATGCGCTGCTTCTGCTGCCATATCCTCCTTCGCGGAGTCATCTCCGGAGTCCCTGAAACCTTCGCCCGTACATTTGGGAATAGCCAGCTACACCTTCCGCAACTTCACCCGCGCCCAGTTGATCGGCTTCATGAAGCAGCTCAACATGGCCGGCCTGAACGCCAAAAACGTAAAAGATCATCTTCCCACTGACCCGCAGGAAGAATTGAAAGCGCTGGAAGACTATGCCGCGGCCGGCATTCAACTCCATGCTGCCGGAACCATTTACTTCGGCAAAGACGATGATGACGATGTGCGCCGTAAGTTTGAATACTGCAAGCGGGCACAGATTTCTGTAATCGTCGCCGGAGGCGCGGCTCCTTCAATCCTTCCCCGCATCGAAAAGTTCGTGAAGGAGTATGACATCCGCATCGCCATTCACAACCACGGTCCTGAAGATAAGTTGTGGCCTTCGCCGCTGACTGTGCTGAAGGCAGTCGAGAAGATGGACCCGCGAATGGGATGCTGCATGGATGTCGGTCACGCAGCCCGCGCCGGAACTGACGTTGTCGAAGCAATTCATACCGTCGGGCCGCGGCTCTTCGACATGCACATCAAAGACCTCACTAATTTCAAGAGCCGGGAGAGCCAGGTCAACGTAGGAGACGGCATCATGCCGGTTCGCGGAATCTTCGAAGCCCTCATTGCAACAAACTACCAGGGCTTTGTCGATCTCGAATATGAGATTCATGCCGACGATCCCATGCCCGGAGTAATAAGCAGCATTGCCTATATGCGGGGGGTTTTGGCAGGCATGGGATATCAAAGCCACGAATAAGTTGAAAGGTCAGAGTTCGAGTTATGCTCATCCACGAAGATCGATTGTTTCCCGCTGAAGCAGGCACGCGGAAGATAGCCCGGGCTTTGCATAAGCATATTTGCGACCTGCCTATCGTCAGCCCGCACGGGCACACGTTGGCAGCGTGGTTTGCAAAGAACGAGCCCTTCCCTGACCCCGCAAAGCTCTTCGTGCAGCCTGATCACTACGTCTTTCGCATGCTCTATAGCCAGGGAGTTTCCTTCGACGATCTAGAAATCGGCCAACCTGAACTGAAAGACGCGCGCAAAGTTTGGCGCATCTTCGCCAGCCACTACTACCTGTTTCGCGGAACGCCCACGCGCATCTGGCTCGATTTCGCGTTCCAGGAACTCTTCGGAATGAAGGAGCGGCTCACAGAAAAAACCGCCGACCACTATTTCGATGCCATCTCAGAAAAGCTGCGCAAGCCCGAGTTCCTGCCCCGCGCACTCTACGAGCGTTTCAATATTGAAGTGCTCGCGACCACTGATTCACCCATCGATTCACTGGCCGATCACCAGGCTATTCGCGACTCTAACTGGAAGGCGAGAATTCTGCCCACCTTCCGCCCCGATCCCGTCGTCGATCCGCAGTTTGATGGTTTCGCCGCCAACATTGCGCTGCTTGCCAGGCAAACCGGAGAAGACACCGCCACCTGGAAAGGCTACCTGAACGCACTGCGCAAAGCGCGCGCCCGATTTATCTCCCTCGGCTGCGTCGCCAGCGATCACAGTAATCCCACTTTTCAAACCGCCGATCTCTCCCCGGCTGAGGCTGAAAATCTTTTCCGCTGCATCATTGCCGGCAACGCCGATCCAGCGCAGCACGAACTCTTCCGCGCCCAGATGCTAACCGAGATGGCTCGCATGAGCCTTGAAGACGGACTGGTGATGCAGATCCACTCCGGCGTCATACGCAACCATAATCGCAAACTCTATGAGCGCTACGGCCGCGATCTAGGCGCAGATATTCCCCGCCTAATCAACTACGTTGACGCGCTGCACCCCTTGCTTGACCGCTACGGCAACGAGACCAGCCTCACCATCATTCTTTTTACGCTCGACGAATCGACCTATAGCCGCGAACTGGCCCCGCTCGCTGGGCACTATCCCTGCCTGCGCCTCGGCCCCGCGTGGTGGTTTCAGGACAGCCCCGAGGGAATGATGCGTTACCGCGAACTGACTACGGAGACGGCTGGCTTCTACAATACGGTAGGGTTCAACGACGATACCCGCGCCTTCCTCTCCATTCCAGCGCGGCACGATGTGGCGCGGCGCATGGACTGCGCATTCCTCGCCCGGCTTGTCTCCGAACACCGCCTGGCTGAAGACGAAGCATTTGAAGTTGCGTACGACCTGGCCTACGGGCTGGTTAAAAAAGCATACAGATTATAAGGAGCAATAAATGTCGGCTAGAGCGGAATTGGATACGCAGGACAAAGACGAATCGTCTATCGGCGCACGGATCGGACGCGTGCGCTGGACCATCTGCGCCATGCTCTTCGCCGCCACATCCATCAATTACATGGACCGTTCGGTCATTGCCATCCTCAAGCCCACTTTAATGAAACCCTTCAGTGAGCACGGCGTCGGGATGACAGAAGTGGGTTACGGCCACATCACTGCCGCTTTTATGATCGCCTATGCAATCGGCCTGCTGGTGGCGGGACGCTTCATTGACAAAGTCGGCACGCGCATCGGATACATGGTCATCATGGCCGTCTGGAGCCTCTCCGCCATGGGCCACGCTCTGGCCAACTCGGTCATCGAGTTCGGCATTATGCGCTTCACGCTGGGCCTGGGCGAATCAGGCAACTTTCCCGCCGCCATCAAGGGCCGTCGTTGCGTTTGTCATCTCGCAGGCCCTTGCGATTTCGCTTCCTCTTCGAGCCGACTCGGAAATCCCGGAAGCCCTTATCCACGGGCTCGAACACGATGTCGCGCATCGTTGCGTCACGGCCGAAGCCCTTTCGAACGCGCGCGACGCGCTCGAGCGGGCGCGTCGCTTCCGCGACCTCCACGACGACCCGCGCGCGCGGAACGCCGGAGGCCCTGGCCCGCGAATGGCTGCGGAGGTTGGCCGAGACCTGGCTCGCGCCGTCGACGCTGAGGGACACGCCGCGCAAATACGGCGCCGAAGCGATGCAGAGCCAAGCTCGACTCGAGCGTACCCGAGCGCTCGTCGATGAAGCCGTGGCGCGCATCGGACGGCTGCAGGCCGAGATCGCGGAAACTCAGGGACCCAACGACCGTGGATCGCTGCCGCAGGGGCCGACGGCGGCGTCGCGTCCCGCCGCCCCCGATCCCCCAGCCAACCCCGGATATTTAGAAGCCGCGAGGGGCCTCGTCGCGGTGGCGATCGCGGCGAGCGGCGCAGTCGCCTGCGGCGCGCCGGCGATACGCGTCCCCTCGGTCGACGACCTCGATCGCGTGCGCACGACGGAAACGATGCGGGAGGCGGCAGCGCTCGCCCCGGACCTCAACGCCCGCGCCGAATTCGAGAGCAGTTGGCCCGGCACGCCCACGCGACGGGGACGACATCGACGCGAACCTGCACGCCGAGGATGCGCTGGCCGCTTACGACGCACGCCTTCGCGGTCGCTCGCATTCCGCGGGCTGCCGCCGAGCTGGCGGACGCCCAGAAGGCGCTCGACGCGGCAACCGGAGAGGAGCCCTCGCTCGACGCCGCGCGCGCGAAGCTCGAGAGCGACGCCGAGCAGCTCGAGAAACGGGTCCAAGCGATCCGCGACCGTCCCCTCGGGACGCCCAACGGCAAAGATTCCGCCGAGCGCGAGGCCGCGCGATGGGCGCAAGCCCGATCGCTGGTCGTCGAAGCGCGGCTCATCTGCGACGCCGCGCGCCTGATCGCATCCGGGCAAGACGATGTCGTCGGCGCAAGCGCGACGTGGCCGCGCCAGGCCAAGCGGATTGCCGAAGCGCCGCGATCGGCGCCGATCGACCTCGCCGCGCATCTCCGCGCCGATGTCCTCGACGTTCACATTTGCTGCGCTGAACGACCGTCGATGCTGTCGGGCGAACCGACACTCTTTGTTCTTACCTTTTTCTGCAGCGGAGGGGCCGGGATCCCTCTGGATGATACGGCGCGGCGTCATCATCACGTTGCGCGACGCTTACCGTGGGTCTGGAAGTCTAACGAGGCCGCCGCCGGAATACTACACGAGCTGGGCGGATCGCAGCGGCTCACCTGGCGTTCGCGATTCAGGTCGTCGTTCACTACGTTCGGCGCCGCGCACGGACGCGGGCGACTTGCGGCGCGGCCAAGCGGCGGTTCAGGCCCTGCTGTCGGGCGGAGCGACCCGTCGAGCGTGAAAACCGAGCTCGCACATGCCGACTACCCCGATCGCCGATCCCGGCGATCCGCGTCAGCCGGCGGTATAATGAACGGCTCGACTCGTCGTTTTCGTGGGCCCGTGAACGCGATCGGCTACCTTGAAGACAGGGCCGAGCCGACGAAATCGGTCGACATGAGTCTTGGTCCGATCGTCCACCGGCGCCGGGCGGGGACGGCGGACCGACACGGCCTAAAGGCTCGACGTCGCGGTTCATCACGAAGCTCTGTAGCCCAAACCGTAGACGGTCAGAATGTGCTGCGGCTTATCCGGGCTTGTTTCGATTCTCTCTTTCGGAGTTTCACGACGAAGTTATTGACCGTCCCATTGGTTGACGACGTCTCGAGGCCCCAAAATTTCCAGAGCATTATTCGTCGCGCTGAGTGGAAATAGCTCGTGATGCTCCGCGAGCATGGAGTAGTTCGGACTCCGTAGAACGACAGCGTGCTCGCGGCCGCGCCACGTGAGGGTCTGCGACGCGAGGTGGACGAGCGAATGGCCGATCGTGAATGTCTCTGGTACGTTCGCCGCAGCGCGAGAAGCGCGGCGGAGAGGCCCGATGCCGACGAGCTCGTTCACGCTGAACGGCTTGGTGACGTAGTCGTCGGCGCCCGAGTCGAGGCCGCGAATCTTATCCATTTCCTGCGACCGAGCGGTCAGCATGACGATGGGCAGCGCGTGCGGGCGAATGCGCCGGAGCTGCTCGGCAGACCGCGTACCCGTTCAAGTCGGGGAGCATCAGATTCCAAATCACGGCATCCGGCGCTTCCGTGCGCGCGAGCGATACCCCTCGTGCCCCTTGCCTGCCGAGATGACCCGAAAGCCCTCGAACTCGAGGGCGTCACGCAGCCCCAGAACGATGTGCGGCTCGTCGTCGACGACGAGGATGGTCTTCTTCGCCGTCGTCATCCGTTGGGAGCTGTACCTATACCTCACCCGGACAGCGGACGTGACGTCCAGCCACGGCCGTTCGGTGCAGCGTCAGTGTCCCGCGCCGGCCGTGGTGATGCTCTGCTCGATGCACTGCAAGCTCGCCGTCGCACCGGGTGGCGATCCGGTCGGAAACAATGGCTGGCGCACACCCTTTTCGCATGCGGTGACGTAGCACCAGCCCGGATCGGTCGTCTCCGACTCGCAGGACCCGTTCGTGAAGTCGGCGCCGCTCGCCAAGACGCCGGCGACGACTGCCGGTCGGGACGAGTTGCTGAAGAACACAGACCGACTGTGCGGCCGGATCCTGAACCCGGACTTTGCCGCCGTTGGCCATGTACGTGGCCTCGGCCGTCGCGCAGAACTGGGTGAGAACGGCGGACTCCGGCACGCTCAGGCCGTTGCCCGTGCACGTCGGATTCAGACAAGTGCCGCCGTTGTTCGAGGGCATCTGACAAATCAAGCACGAAACGGCCGCCGATCCTCCGGTCCCGGCGGCGAGCGGCTCGGGCAAGCAATGATCGTGAGGGCATTCTTCAGCCGGTTGATGATCGTCGCGACCGCGGGCCGATAGCCGTAGTTGGGATCATCGCCCGTAACGTTGTCCGCCACGTCGATGGGGCAGAGCGACGAGACGATTCCCTGATTGCCGAGCAGGGCGCCACCTGAAGCTCGCGGATCGTAGGATAGGCCTTCGCCGACACTTGCTGGGTCGGAGTCTGCGCGTTGCATAGCGGAGGAACTTCATCGGGGGTGAGACCGGTGGCAACACCCGGACAGTCGCACTGGTAGTTGTTCTGGGTCTGCGTGCAGTCGCGTGGGGTCGCGAGCGGGAAGATGCACGCGTATTCCCGGTCGACCGCCAACGACGTGCGGCGCGTAGGGCGTCATGCTCGTCGCGACGTACGGCATATTGGTCGTCCATTCGCGGCCATTCGTCGCGTCCGTTCCGTTCGCCGAGTTCGCCGCCGCAAGAGGATTGGTGCCCCCGGAATCGAAGGTCACGCCCGTGATGGTGGTTCGATCCACGTACGATTCGTACATGTGCGGATCGATCCCGTTGTAGTCGAAATTCGACGGATCGTTGGACGGCGTGCTGATGGTGACAGTCGCGGGGCCTTGGCCGAGAATCCTCACCCAGTCGTTCTGGTTCAGCTGGCTATTTTGCGCGCTGTTCGGATCAAAATGCGAGAAAGTTTGTCCGCAACACCGCCGATGATCGCGTAGAAGATGAGGTCCGACGTGCGCGTCCGACCTGGAAGATCGGCAGGGTGGCAACGCCGTACGTTCCCCGTGAGGGTCGCGCCGCTCGGAAGACTCGCCGCGAAGAGCGGGTCGGCGCAGTTGTTGGTCCCGACGTAGTAGTTCGTCCCGCCCTTATACTCCCCCGCGCGACCGGTACGACCGGCGATGACAGCCCCTTCACCACCACGTACCGCTGCCACGGATACTGCGGGTTGATGCTGTACTTCGCCCGCATGTGCACGTGCCGAAGGTTCGGGTCGTAGCCCCAATCGTTGAGCGCCGCGTACCGGATCCCGGTATTTCCTTGCGTCGTGCATTTTCCGGATCGGACGGGCCGGTTCCCCCGTTGCCTCCCTGGGACTCGGGCGTGCCTATTGGCTGGTTGTAGCCCGCCCCCATGAAGAGCCGGCTGGCCTCCTGCCGAGCTGAGCGACCGTCAACTGCGAGTTGTCTGGTCGCCTGAGGACAATCACGGCCACAAGCGAGTCCGGACGAGAAAGCGGCCCGCTCTTTCCCGGGAAATCGTCGTGTCGACCCCGCTCCACTGGGCTTGATTGTTGGCCCGTGCCGCTGATGACTAGGCTCGCATACGGGTCCGGCTGAACGAGGAAGCGATACCAGCTCTCGAGTCCTGCCATTCGATGCCGCAGCCGTAGATGCCGGCGCCCTGCACCATCTCCGTGAAGTCGCCGACCAAGGTGCCAGGCATGCCCGGCATGCCCTGCGCAGGGTCTTCTTGCATCAATCCGTAGGAAGGGGGTTCTCGGCCACTCCCATGTTCGCGGCGGTCTGCGGAGTCCAGTCGAGAAACCCGCTCGGCGAAGGCATGTACGACGCCACGACCGCGTTGGCGACACTGCCTTCGGTGGCCGCGGCCATCCCGGCACCGTAGGTCAGTGACGCCTGTGCCCAGGTGCCCTTGGTTGTTGTTGTGGTGCAGAGGTTTTGAAAGGGCGCCGATGCCATGAGGCTCGCCTGGCAGATGATCTCACCGCCTTGGCCGGCTGCTGGTCGCTCAGCCGCTGGCCCAACCACGATGTCACACAATGCCGAGGTGCAGGTCACGCACTGCTGGAAATCGGGCTGGGTGTTCGGGTACATCGCGCAACTCGCCGCTGACGCCGTTGGCAATCGTCGAAGGCCCGGAGGAGATTGTCCCGGTCGCGTTATCGACGCAATTGGGC
>CAWAEU010000068.1:0-11317 GCA_963780975.1 uncultured Acidobacteriaceae bacterium
ACACACTCGCCACCGCCAAACCAAGCAGCGACTGCACCTCCCGCACCCCCATAGGCACCCAGCTATGTGCCTGCACCAGCATCTCCACAGCCGACACAAAGTGGAAAAACAGCGCCATTCCGCCCAGGTGGACGCACCACCTGCGCCACCGTTCCACGCGGTAAAGCACCGCCGGGAAAACAGCCACACTCGCCGCCGCATAAAGCACAGCCGCAACTCTGAGCCACAGGAGATACATTTCGATCTTCACCTTAAGGCGTAACTATTCAGTATACGTGTGATACAAATCACTCAAAGTCATTGATTTGCAGGACTATAGCAAACGTAGGAATCGCGCTTCTTCTCAACTCCACTAAAGTATTGATTCTACGTTCAAAATTGAACATAACTTTCCGCTCATTACGCTTTTCATAAGAATATGCCCGGTGGGTTGCGGACTATGCCCGGCAACCACTCAGGGCTTCGCACAATCCGGCGCGGAAGTTTCACCGGTAACCAAACTTATGAGGTGACCCAAATGAAATCCGAACGCCCAATGGTTGTTTTAAGGTCTGACCGCCCCCTGATCGTATCCGTCCTGCTACTGGCAGCGGGATTGGGTATGGTCTTTGTCTATGGCACGGGAACAGCAGCCTTCGATGCCGCCTACCCGGTTTCCCGGGCTTCCCTGCAACTCTCAGTCTCCACCAGCGGAATGGCCGCCATCGGCGGTCTCGCGCTCACCGCCGTGGGCCTTCTTTCGCTGATTTTGTCGTTGATTTATGCGATCATTGGACAAATTCAACTCATCGGCCCGTCTGAGAGAGTCATCGAGCGGGAAAAGGAATGGGCGCCCAAGGCCTGACCCTGCGCTCTACCCAATTCAGCATTCAAAACGACGCCATGCTACAAGTGTGGCGTCGTAGGCCTCCCATTTACCGGTAGATCAGTCCGATCGCGATGCCGACGACGGTCCACTCAAAGAAGTAAGCTACCGCTTGCTCCAGAGTCAGCTTCAGCCCGATGTTTAAATTCGCATAGTTGTGCAGCACAAAAGCGCCCAGCACAAAGAGCCCTATTAGTGCGCCGAAAAGCGCTCCTGCGGCCAACCCAGAGCCGCTCTGGTGGATTTGCGCGTAGAGCACCGCTAACACCAGGATCGATAGGAAAATCCCAGCCATTCCCACCAGAAAATGGCTCATCTGTCCCTCGTGGTCCCTGTAGACGGCGGGGAATTTTGCAAACTCGACTTTCAGCGACGGTATCAGCACAAACGCAAGACCGCCGACTACGAAATAAGCTACAAAGCCGCCAACAGCTGCAAGCACAATGCGCAGAATATTCAAGTTTTCTCCTTTCAAATCGAGAGACCATGCAGTCTCAGATGGCCGAGTGTAGCCGCCGCGTGTAAGCTGAATCAAGAATGATTGTCCTGCAAGAAGAGAGCATTCCTGCATGCCGCAACCACGCTTTCCACAGCACAACTTCCATTCAATGAGCGATTTTGGTTAATCTTCGTCTAGTACTACGCCAGGCCGGGCAGGCGAATTCAAGACCCGGCATAGGTCCGCCCGCAGGGGTAGGCATCTACGAGCCCATCGCCTGCGGTGATATATCTGTGACTGACAAACTTTAGTTGGAGGCAATAATGAAGAAACTTTCGGCCCTGATCATCCCTTTTGTATTTTTTTCTCCCGCAATTCGCGCCCAGCAGCCGGCCGCTCAATCCGCGGCAGAGATTCTAACCTGGATCAGCGCCCACTTTGAGCATGCGTCCGCGTCGACAGTGGTCACATTCTCCAGTGATTCGGTTGACATGGAGAATGAGAACTTCAAAACCAGCATTACATTTGAGGGATGCCGTGTCTCCATCACCCAGGATGAAACCGATTACTACAACAGAGCTGATACAGGGCAAGAAGACTATTCCATGGATCAAATCGGTACCGCCACCTTTGATCTGTCAAAGGCGCTCGCAGACGGAATAACCGTCAGCAAAGGTTCTCAGGGTCAACCCCCGGCGCATCTTGAAATCAAATTTTCTCAGCCCTTTGATTGGCACCAGGAACAGAAATATTCGCCCCATCCTGTTCCTCAGGATGTGAAAGGCACTTATGCTGTCAGCCTTATTGATATCGAATTCGCAACCCCTGAGATGGCCAACCAACAAGCCATAGCGTGGCACAAAGCCATCGTCGCCTGCGGAGGAAAATCCTAGCCTGACTGGCTTTGATTAGGAGAAAACAATGAAATCTATTGCCCTGTCACTTCTTTTTCTGCTTTCGTCATTTGCCTGCACCGCGCAAAGCACCCCACAAAGTAATCCGCCGAACTATCAGGACGCCGTGAGCTGGATTCTGGCCAATGCCAACCAACTGGGATCATCCATGCCAAATGCCACTGGCACTCCGGGATCATCGTCCAGCACCTACAGCAATGTAGCCATAAAAGCATGTACCTTGACCTACCATGTGGAGTTCAACATCACTACGGCTACCTCAAGAAAAGACGTCACCATGACAACCAACGAGGATAGCGATTTCTCAATATCTCTAAGCCCCGACATTAAGGTCGTCAGCATAGGGTCAGGCCACGGTCCGTACAATGTGGTTTTTTCCTCCAGGAATCCGGCCGTTCATGAGTCGGGCAAGAAGACTACGAAATTCTCCGATGACACAACCGCTGAAACAGAGACTCTCGACAGAAATCAGCACGGTGCCGCATGGACCTTCGGCAAACCCAACAGCGATCACAAGGAGGTAGCGACACACATGGTTCAGGCACTGAATTCGATTGCCGATCTCTGCGGCAAATCGAAGTAGTATGCGCTGCTCGAGCCGCCCGGCACGCCATACCGACGCGTTAAGCTTGAAAACAGCGTGATCCGTGACCAGCTCCAGCCCGGCGCCCCACAAGACCTCACGTTGGACGAGAGTCCAGCGGGTGCTCCTCACTCTCCTCCTTTGGACAAGAGTCCATCCGATCTCACGCCCTTCATGCGCCAGTGGACGGCCGCCAAGCGCGAAAATCCTGATGCCCTGCTCTTCTTTCGCATGGGCGATTTTTACGAGCTCTTCTATGACGACGCTGTCATCGCCAGCCGCGAGCTTGAACTCACCCTGACCGCACGCGACCGCGAACGCTCGCAACCCATGTGCGGCGTTCCCTATCACGCCGTAGAAACCTACCTCACGCGCCTGCTGCGCAAAGGCTACCGCATCGCCATCTGCGATCAGATGGAAGATCCCAAGCTCACCAAAAAAATCGTTCGCCGTGAGGTCACCCGCGTTCTCTCTCCCGGCACAGCGCTCGACTCCGCCCTCGGCCAGGAGCAGAACAACTTTCTTGCCGCCCTCTTTGAGACCGGCTCCTCAAAAGATCCCGTCTGCGCCATTGCCCTGCTCGACGTCTCCACCGGCGAATTTCGCACCGCCGAATTCCGCGGTCCCTCCGCCCGCCAGCAGGCCGTTGATGAGCTCCTCAAAGCCTGCCCCAGCGAAGTTCTACTTCCCGTAGGAGCGGAGTTGCCCGCGCAACTTGAACGCATTCCCGCCCGCACCCGCGTTGAAGACTGGGTTTGGACCCGCGACTTCGCCGTGCCTCTCGTCGAGCGCCAGCTTAATGTCCGCTCTCTGGCAGGCTTCGGTCTCGACCATCATCCCGCAGCCGCCATCGCCGCCGGTGCCGTCCTCCACTACGTTCGCGCCACGCAGAAAATTGACGCCCAGCACATCGACAGTCTCAAATTTCAGGAGCACTCCACCGCTCTCGAACTCGATCAGGTCACCGTCCGCAACCTCGAACTGGTCGAGCCGCTCTTTATGGGTCAGGACGACCGAGCCACGCTCTTCCACACCCTCAACGCCTGCCAAACGCCCATGGGCAAGCGCCTGCTCCGCTCCACCATCCTCCGCCCGCTCTTCGACGCTCAGGCCCTCGAAGCCCGCTACGAAGCCGTAGCCGAAGCCCACGCCAACCTGGTCAAGCGCGAAGAAATCCGCCGTGCATTTTCCGGCATTCTCGACCTAGAGCGTCTTCTCGCCCGTCTATCCCTCGATTCCGCCGGCCCCCGCGACGTCTGCGCCCTCGCCGCCAGCCTCGCCAAACTTCCCGCCCTCAAAATTGCGCTCCAGGCCATGCAAGCTCCACTCTGGCACGATCTCACCGAACGCCTCGATACTCTCGAAGCAACCACCGCGCGTATTGAAACCACTCTTATCCCCGAGCCTCCACTCACTCTCGTCGATGGCGGCGCAATCGCCGCAGACGTAGACGCCGAGCTCGACGATTTGCGCGCCATCTCCACCACCGGCCGCCAGGCAATCGCAGCCATCGAAGAACGCGAACGCCAGCGCACCGGCATCGGTTCCCTCAAAGTCCGCTATAACTCCGTCTTCGGTTATTACATTGAGATCACCAAAGCCAACCTCGCCCACGCGCCCGCCGATTACGAGCGTAAACAGACGCTGGTCAACGCCGAGCGCTTTACCACGCCCGAACTCAAGGAATACGAACGCAAGATTCTCACCGCCCACGACCGCTCTATCGAAATCGAAAAGCGCATCTTCATCGATTTGCGCAACGCCATCCTTGAATCCGCCGGCCAAATCCGCCGCAGCTCAGCCACCGTCGCCGAAGCCGATCTGCTGGCCAACTTTGCTCATCTCGCCGCATTGCGCCGCTACGTCCGCCCCGTCATCGTCAATGAGCCCGTGATCGAAGCCGTAGCCGCCCGCCATCCCGTCATCGAGCAGTGGATGGAGGAGACGCGCGAGGGCCGCTTCATCTCCAACGGCCTCTATCTGAACGCGCATCGGCGAAGGCCCGAGCTTACTACTCATCACCGGCCCCAACATGGGCGGCAAAAGCACCTATCTCCGCCAGGCGGCGATGCTCATTCTTCTCGCCCAGATGGGCAGCTTCGTCCCCGCCGACAGCCTGCGCTACGGCCTCGTCGACCGCATCTACACCCGCATCGGCGCCAGCGATAACGTAGCCCGAGGCCGCTCCACCTTCATGGTGGAGATGACGGAGACGGCGACAATATTAAATACGGCCACCAATCAATCCCTGATCCTGCTCGACGAAATGGGCCGCGGCACCGCAACCTTTGACGGCCTCTCGCTGGCCTGGGCCACGGTTGAATATCTCCACGCCGAAACCGGCGCCCGCACTCTCTTCGCCACGCATTATCATGAACTCACCATGCTTGCCGAAAAGCTGCCCCGCGTGCGCAACCTCCGCGTCGGCGTCAAAGAGGCAGCCGGCGGAATTGTCTTCCTGCACAACATCGAGCCCGGCGCAGCCAGCAAGAGTTACGGCATCGAAGTAGCGCGTCTCGCCGGACTGCCCGCCGCCGTCATTGAACGCGCCAAGCACGTCCTCCGCCAGCATGAGAAGCAGGAGCGGCCAGAGCGTCCAGGTCGAAACCGCCGAGCCCATGCAGTTAACCATCTTCACCCCGCTCTCGCAGCGCATCGTAGACCGCATCGAAGCCACAGACGTAAACGCACTCACTCCATTCCAGGCCCTGAACCTGCTCGAAGAGCTGCAGCAGGAATTGAAGGAAAAAGGATGAAGACCAGCGAACCGGTGTAGCGCCGGTCTCCCGACCGGCTGTTGTGCGGGCGTCCTCGCCCGCACTTGCATCGACTTATTCACAAGATATCTACGGAGAATTTTGCAATTATTACTGAGGAGCAAGGATGAAGGCGAGACTACGCCGCGCCGCTGGAAGCCTGCTGGTAGTCGGCCTCGAAGGCACCGAGCTGACCGACCTCGAACGCGCGTGGCTCAAGCTGGTGCGCCCCGCCGGCATCATCCTCTTCCGTCGCAATATCGCGACCGCCAAACAGACGCGTGCCCTGCTCGACGATGCGACCGCCCTGTGCGCAGCGCACAATATTCCGCTGCGTAGATGTGGAAGGCGGCACGGTAGAGCGTCTCCGCGACGCGCTTGCTCCCATGCCCTCCGCGCAAGCCGTGATGCAGGCAGCGACGACACCCGACAAACCAGCCTCGTCCGCGAACAAGGCGAACTGATAGCGCAAGCCGTAAAGGCCTTCGGCTTCAACACGACACTCGCCCCGGTACTAGACCTGGCTCTGCCTGGCCTCAGCCAAAGTAATGGGCACCCGCGTAGCTGCATCAACGCCGCAAGGCGTGACCGAATATGCGCGCAACTTTCTCGCCGGTCTTGCCAGGCACCAAGTCGCAGGATGCGGCAAGCATTTCCCCGGACTCGGCGGTGGCACGCTCGACTCGCATCTTGAAACTCCATCCATCCAACGTACCCTGCGCCGAACTCACCAGCGAGGATATTGTTCCCTATCGCGAATTAAACCGCCAGCTACCCATGGTCATGGTCAGCCACGCCGCCTATCCCCTGACTCCAGGCGGCAATCGCCCCGCCAGCGCCTCGCCTTACTGGATCACGACCGTGCTGCGCAAGCGAATCGGCTATCGCGGCCTCATCTTCTCCGACGACCTTGAGATGGGCGGCATTCTGAAATTCATGCCCATTGAAGAAGCCGCCATCGAGGCCATCCGCGCAGGAATGGATCTAATCGAAATCTGCCATAGCCCCGAACTGATTCTCAGAGCCTACGAAGCCTTGCTCACTGAAGCCGAGCACTCATCCGCATTCCGCAGGCTGCTCCTTGCACGTGCAGCGCAAACTGCTCGTCTGCGCGCCAGATTGTTTTCCGGCCGTGCTCCCGCCGTGCTATCAATCCGGCAATTCAATTTACTGCGTACAAAGATTCAGCGCTTCAGCCAAACCATCGCCAACGCCCAGCGCCAATTGCCCCATGCGTAAACTGCTCGCCCTCGCCGACAGGCAGCTATTCCTTCCTTGAAACAGCCGATCTGGCAAATTGAGCCTTCAAGCTCTTTTTCAGGCCTTAAAATTGTCCATAGACGCAAATCATCTTCTAGGCGCTTGCTTCGTGATCCTTTTTGATCACTCAGCACATCTTGGGACGCCTTATCAACCTTTTGGCACTCTGATTCGTCTACTGGAATGGAAATCACATTCCCACCCCGGCCAATGCTAAGACCCTGTCCGTGGAGAAAAGGCTTATGCTCAGCAACCTGAATATGCGCGCCCCTCTTTCGACCATGCGCAGGTCACTCTTAACATTTTTACCCGCATTCCTATTTGCAGCGCCATTCGTCCACGCCCAGGCGTCTTCCCACTATGTTGGCGCCATCACTGCCATCAGCGGCAACACGCTTTCCGTTAAAACTGACGTGGACGGCATCCGCCAGGTCGAGGTGCCCTCCACCGCGGCCATCAAGCGCATCTCCCCAGGGCAAAAGGATCTGAGCAACGCCGATACTCTCCAGTTCAGCGATCTTGAAATCGGAGACCGCGTCCTGGTGAAACTCAATCCAGCCTCTCCCGGCCCGCCAGAGCAGGCAATCCAGATTGTCGCCGTCAAACAGGCTGACCTGGTCAAGAAGCAACAGGCAGAACGCGAAGACTGGCAAAAACGCGGCGTAGGCGGCCTGGTGAAGAGCGTTGACAGCGCCGCCGGCGTCATTGTCTTAACCAGCGGCATAGGCGCTACGGCAAAAACTATTACTGTTCAAACAACCAAGGCAACCGTACTCAAACGCTACGCTCCCAATTCGGTGCGCTTCGATGAGGCAAAACCGGCGTCCATCGATGCAATTCATCCCGGCGACCAGTTGCGCGCGCGGGGTGAAAAAAATGAAGCCGGCACATCGATTGCCGCGGAAGAAATTATCTCCGGCACCTTCCGCAATCTCTCCGGAACCATCGTGTCGGTGGATACTGCCGCTTCAACGCTGGTATTGAAAGATTTGGCCACCAAAAAACCGGTAACCATCCACATCACTGCGGATGCGCAGATGCGCAAGCTTTCTGAGCATATGGCGCAGGCTCTGGCTGCACGTCTGAGCGGAGCAGAAAACGGTGCTGGCAGAAAGGGCGGAAAAAGTCCTTCGCAAAATACAGCAACGTCAACTCCTCTGCATGGCGAGCACGGTGGCGACCCGCAACAGATGCTTAATCATGCCGAGGTTGTTCAATTGTCCGATCTGAAAAAAGGTGACGCCATCATGGTGGTTTCAACCGACGGCACAACCGATGTCACCGCGATCACGCTACTGGCGGGCGTTGAGCCCATGCTCGAGTCTCCCGCGGCCACCCAAAGCCTGCTCAATAACTGGAGCATGGGCTCCAGTGGGCAGGAAGTAACACCCGAGTAAACGCATTCATCTATTCATCCGAATCAAGTGAGGGACTGGTGTATTCAAAATTGCATGGCTTCATTCATTTCTCCATCGCGTTACTACTAGGCTGCACTCTGGGGTTGGCGGCACACGCACAAACTCCAGCGGCGCCGTTAAAATCCCTTGCGCCCTCCTCTCCGGCTGCATCCGTCACTCTGCGCGGGCACGTCGCCGACCCCACCGGCGCGCTCATCCCCGGCGCATTGGTTTCCATCAACACCTCAGCGGGTGTCCTGGTTACCACAACCACAGCAGACTCTGCCGGTGCATATTCGGTCAACGGATTGGCGCCCGGAGCCTACGTCATCAAGTCCACATATCCCGGATTCGCATCATTTACTTCACCCGCCATTCAGGTTACCGCCGGCCAGATTAAGCGTGTAGACATTGCCATGGCTATCCAGGCAGCAGAGCAAAGCGTTACCGTCAGCGACGATTCGCCCACCGTCAGCACTGAAGCCAGCGGCAATGCCAGCGCCATCGTCATCAAAGGCAAAGACCTTGAAGCTCTCTCCGACGATCCCGACGAACTCTCCAACGAGCTCACTGCTTTGGCTGGTCCTTCTGCCGGTCCTGAAGGCGGCCAGATTTATATCGACGGCTTCACCGGCGGCCAGTTGCCTCCCAAGTCGGCCATCCGCGAAATTCGCATCAATCAGAATCCCTTCTCCGCCGAATTCGACCGTCTCGGCTACGGGCGCATTGAAATTCTCACCAAGCCCGGAACCGACAAGCTGCACGGACAGTTTTTCGGCCAGGGCAACGCTAATTTCTTCAACACCGGTAACCCATTCACAAATCCGGTCACCAACCCCATTCCCCCATATCACAGCATCCAGTTCAACGGCACCGTGAACGGTCCGCTCTCCAAGTGGGCATCTTTCTTCATCAGCGTGCAGCAGCGTAACAACCAGAACGACAGCATATACTCGCTGGCGAATGCCGCGGTTCTGGCATCTGACCCCACCTCACCGTGCGGAGCCGGAACAACAGGCACGTGCGAGATTGGTTCCCTTTCCGGCGGACTCTTTGCTCCGCAGACACGCACCAATATCGCCCCGCGCATCGATCTGCAACTAGGCCAGAAGAACACGCTCACGGCCCGCTACCAGTTCTATCGCAACAATCAAAGCGGAAGTATCGGCTCCACTTCATTGCCGTCACAGTCTTCCGATTCACTGGAAACCGAAAGCACCGTCCAGTTGAGCGATTCGTGGGTCATCAACGAACACGTCGTCAACGAGACCCGCTTCCAGTTCCTGCGCGACTACGAATCCACCACACCGGCAAGCCCAAATGTACCGCTGGTCTCCGTGCCCGGAACTTTTACCGGTGGCGGCTCAAGCGGCCAAACGTCGACCGATCACACCACACACTATGAGTTGCAAAACATCACCACCATGACCGCGGGCACGCAAGCCATCAAGTTCGGCACCCGCCTGCGTGACAACCGCGACGCAAATTCCACTGATGCAAACTTCAATGGAAGCTTCCAATTCGCATCCATCGCTGATTATGTAAATGCATTGAACGGGGTCCCCGGAGCCATGCCCACCAAGCTGACCTATACGACTGGTCCGCAAAACGCACTGGCCAACGTCTTTGACGCCGCGCTGTTTTTTCAGGACGATTGGAAGGCCAACAAGAACCTGACCCTCTCCGGCGGCATTCGCTGGGAAACGCAGAATCACATCGCCGACCACGATGACTGGGCTCCCCGAGTCGCCTTCGCCTATGCCCTCGACGGCCACAAAGACTCAAAACAGGCCAAGACCGTGCTGCGCGCAGGCTACGGCATCTTCTACGACCGTTTTTCGATAAACAATATGCTGTCAGCCGAGCGATTCAATGGCAGCACTGACAGCCAGCAGGTGATCACAGTCCCCGATCCCAATTGCTTCAACAACTCAACCACGCTGTCCACCACAGGCAACTGCGCGCCAGCCGGTGGCACGCGCACCATTTACCAGGTAGAGCCTGGCTACCGCTCGCCCTACACACAACAAGCAGGAGTCAGCCTGGAACGGCAGTTGACCAAAACTACAACGCTCACCGGCACTTATCTGCATTCCTTCGGTACACATGAATTTGTCGTGCGCGATGCGAATGCCTTTTGCTACGTCAACGGCACCAGCTGCACAACTCCGACGCGCCCCAACTCCGCCGATGGAATCGTAAATCAGTTCTACCCCGAAGCCGTCTTCAAGCAAAACCAGATCATCGTCAATCTCAACGCGCACTTCTCGCAAAACTTCGGCGTCACCGGCTTCTACAACTTCACCGTAGCCAACTCCGACGGAGGCAACGGGTCAAACCCCACTAACTCCTATGACCTCAGCCAGGACTACGGTCGCGCCAGTTGGGTCGCGCGCAACATGGTCTTCCTGATGGCCAATTACCAGGGACCCTGGGCCATTCGTTTTAATCCCTTCCTGATCGCTCAGTCGGGAAAGCCATACAACATCACCACAACCAACGACCTGACCGGCGACAACTTCTTCAACGACCGTCCCTCGCTGGCCGACAGTTCATTCTGCGGACCCTCGAATACAGGTACTTACGCGCAAACCTCATTTGGCTGCCTCGACACAGACCCGGCAGGCCCTGGAGAAAGCTATACGCCAATTCCGATCAATCTCGGCAACGGCCCGGCCGCATTCGCGTTAAACCTGCGTGTCAGCCGCGCCATCGGATTCGGTCCCAAGCTTGCGAAGGGAGAAACCAGCGGGCCGGTTGATCACGGCGGTGGCGGCAGATTTGGCGGGAATCCATTCAGCAGCGGAGGCCATGGAGGGTTCGGCCCCACCAACACAGGCCGAAAATACTCACTCAACTTCAATGTGCAGGCGTTGAACCTCTTTAACGACATCGACAGAGGCACGCCGGTGGGAAGCGTAATCCCCACGCTGAATACCGTTACTGGACTTTACGACGCAGGCAAACAGTTTGGCGTGTCTCCCAGCCTTGCAGGCGGAATCTTCTCCTCCGGCTCGGCAGCGCGCCGCATCTTCTTCCAGACAACATTCTCGTTCTAATCTATTGAGAACAACGAGGGCCTGAGAGCGATTCTCAGGCCCTC
>CAWAEU010000069.1:0-4554 GCA_963780975.1 uncultured Acidobacteriaceae bacterium
GCGAAAGGCTCGACGCCGCATTGATCGGCAATCCGGCGTCAGGCAGGAAATTCGAAGTTCAGGAAAGCAGGAATAAAAAATGATGGAAGTGAATGTAAAACTCATGGACGACGTGAAATTTGAAATTGGTGCGCGGAATCATACTGTGGTCAGCGACCAGCCGCAGCAGAACGGCGGCCACGATGAAGGCATGACGCCGCCCGAGCTTTTTCTGGCTGCGCTGGGCTCCTGCGCCGCCTTTTACGCCTCCGCTTATCTCCGCAAAAAGGGCCTGCCCCGCGAAGGAGTCGAGGTGCGGGTCACCGCCGAGAAAGCCGGACCGCCCGCCAGACTCGACAGCTTCAAAATTGAGGTACAGATCCCGCTGCCGTTAAGCGATGCAGACCGGACCGGTGTCGACCAGGCCGTCCACCACTGCCTGATCCACAACACTCTGCTCCATCCACCCGCAATAAAGATTGAATTGCACTCACCGACCGCAGCATAGACCATATAGGCATAATGCCATAACTATGGTACTATGCGTGTATGCGGACTACAGTGGACATTCCGGACCCAATCTATCGCGAACTGAAGGTTTGTGCCGCCAGCCAGGGTACGACCATCAAGGAAATCATTCTGGAGGGTGTAGCTGTCAGATTGCGGACCGGGTGTGCCCCCGTAACGCAAGAGCGCCAGCCAAAATTTCCTGTGATTCGTTCCAAAAATCCAGGCTCCCTGAAACTGGGTGAGGAAGGTGTTTACGAATACATTCCTTTTCCCTGACGTAAATGTCTGGCTGGCGCTGGCACATGAAATTCACCCGCAACACCATGTAGCTATGGGGTGGGATGAATCGCTTGATCCCCAAACGATTCTCTCCTTTTGCCGCTTCACGCAACTCGGCCTGCTCCGATTGTTGACTAACCAAAGCGCGATGGGCGCAGATGTCCTCACACAATCAAAAGCCTGGGCTGTCTATGATGCGTTTCTCCGCACAAACAGAGCACGATTGATGGAGGAGCCGCGAGGAATAGACTCTCTATTCCGGCAACAAACCAATCGAAACGAAATATCTACTAAACAGTGGGCGGATGGCTATCTGGCGGCATTTGCGATGGCTGCATCGATCCCGCTCATCACTTTTGACAGGGCTCTGGCAGGAAAGGTGAAAGGAGCGGTGTTACTCAGTTAAACAGCCAGCGATGTTCTGTATAGCACGGATTAGCCTTCTGCCTCCACTTTTCCATTGTGAACGTAAGTGGTCTGATTGTCTTAACATCCTCCATATTGCCCGTAGGTATCCGGCCAAGATGCTCTGGATGCAATACAAGAAAATAGGATCTCGTTGAACCACGACGAAAAGTGCATTGTAAAACAGTTGAGCCTTGCAATTGATTCTCTAGGTTCGACTGAATTCCTTGAATTATGGGAAGATTTCCACCTGCCGGGCGGGACCAATGATGATATACGAGTAGGGATTTGCAATTTTCCCAATAAGCAAACAATTCATCGATATAGATATGCTTCGGTGATTTCACGAGCTGTTGCATCTGACACTTGATTCCATTATCTGGATCAAAGTATACGAGATTTGCGTCTTTTAGTTCGCATAATGCCGATTTGTTCTCGGCTTCACGATCATCGCCGTCTCGATATATTGCTCGATAGAAAGCTGGCTTATCAGGAAGAGCTTGAATGAGCACGCGCTCAAGGTGCTGAATCTTACGCTCATCTCTCGGCTTGATCGCGCAATGCGCGATCTCTTGCAGTATTTTTTCGTCGGTACAGCAAGAAAGACAATCACGTCTATCATCTGGCCTGAGTCTTAGCGGATAAAGCGGATTATTAGCCCGGTGTCTAATTCCAAACCAAGGATAATCTCGGTGCTTGCCGTCCTGTCGGTCATCGTTTTCAGTCAAGACCCAATTGACTCCAACCTTGAAACCGAGACCCGCAAGATGCTTCAGAAGAAGCACCTTGCCGAAATCCCCAATGTCGCCAACATATTGGTTCTTCATGTGAATCTTTCTATTATGCTAGTGTCTCTGAGGTTTTAGTTTCCACCGCCTTCCGCCCCTGCCGATTCTTATAACTAGCCGCAACAAACTCCCGGAACAGCGGATGCGGCTCCAGAGGCTTCGACTTGAACTCCGGATGAAACTGGCAGCCCAGGAAGTACGGATGCTCCGGCAACTCGACAATCTCAACGTAAGTCGAATCCGGCGTGGTCCCGCTCAGCCGCAACCCGCCGCCTGTCATCAGCGCCTCGTACTCGCGATTGAACTCGTACCGATGCCGGTGCCGTTCACTGATCTCCGTAGCTCCACCGTAAGCCTTCGCCGCCAGCGAATCCGGTTGCAGTATGCAAGTCCACGCGCCCAGCCGCATGGTTCCACCCATCTCTTCCACGCCCAGCAGTTCGCGCAGCTTATAAATAATGCGGTGCGGCGTTGAAGGGTCAAACTCGCTCGAGTTAGCATCCTTCAGCCCGCAAACATTGCGCGCAAACTCAATGCAAGCCGTCTGCATCCCCAAACAAATCCCAAAATATGGCACCTGCTTCTCGCGCGCATACCGGATAGCATTCAGCATCCCTTCAATGCCGCGCTTGCCAAACCCTCCCGGAACCAGAATCCCGTCAAACCCCTCTAACTGCGACTCATAACTCCTATCTTCGGGAGTCTTCGATTCCAGCCCCTCGGCCTCGATCCAGGTAACTTTGAGTTTCAGGTTTTGCGAAACCGCCCCGTGAGTCAGCGCTTCCTTCAGCGACTTATAACTATCCTCATACTCCACGTACTTACCCACAATGGCGATGTGAACCTCGTCCTTGGGGTGGTAGCAGCGATCCACCAGTTCCTTCCACTTGCTAAGATCGGCCTCCGGCGCTTCCTTGTGCAGATATTTCAAGATCAGCTCATCCACGCCCTCGGCGGCAAAGCAGAGCGGCACTTCATAGATCGAGGGCACAGTCCTCGCCCCAATCACGGCGCGTTCCTCCACGTTGCAAAAAGCTGCAATCTTCTGCTTGATATCGCGGCTCAAAGGCTTTTCCGAGCGGCACATCAGCACGTCAGCCTGAATCCCGATTGAGAGCAACTCCTTCACCGAGTGTTGCGTCGGCTTGGTCTTCAACTCCTGCGCCGCTGCAATCCAAGGCACCAGCGTCAAATGCACAAAGACCGTATTTTCGCGGCCCAGCTCCTGCCGCATCTGGCGGATAGCCTCAAGAAACGGCAGCGACTCGATATCGCCCACCGTGCCGCCAATCTCCACAATCGTCACGTCCGCGCCATTCGAAGAGACCTTGCGCATCGCGTTCTTTATCTCGTTGGTCACGTGCGGAATTACCTGCACCGTCTTTCCCAGGTAGTCGCCGCGCCGCTCCTTCAAAATGATCTGCTCGTAGATGCGCCCCGTTGTCAGATTGTTGTCCCTCGAGAGCGGCGCATGAGTAAATCGCTCGTAGTGGCCCAAATCCAGATCGGTTTCCGCGCCATCGTCGGTGACAAAAACCTCGCCATGCTGAAACGGCGACATGGTTCCCGGATCGACGTTCAGGTAGGGGTCAAACTTCATCAGATTCACGCGCAGGCCGCGGCTTTCAAGCAGGCAGCCGATCGAGGCCGCCGCCAGACCCTTGCCTAAACTGGACACAACTCCGCCCGTCACAAAGACATACTTTGCCGACATCTGTGCAACCTCGCTATTTGATTGTTTTGATTGGCTGGAACTGGTGGACACTTTTAATTATGACAGAGTTCGTTGCAGGAATAAAGCAGAAATTTCGCCGCCGCGAATCCGCTCCTGCAACACCGTTGATAATCAACTTGGATTCATGGCTTTGCGGCAATGCGACAACAGTATTAGCATGCTGGATAGCAGAAACCGCGGCGGTAAAGGGCCAATGATCAACCGAATCGAAATCCTCAAAACCGACATCACGACGCTAGCCGTCGATGCCATCGTCAATGCCGCCAATACTTCACTGCTCGGCGGCGGAGGCGTTGACGGAGCAATCCATCGCGCTGCCGGCCCTGAACTGCTAGCCGAGTGCCACTTCTCAATGGCTGCCAACCGGCCAGGCAAAAATCACAAAAGGCCATTGCCTCCCCGCAAAAATATTATTCACACCGTAGGCCCCGTCTGGAACGGCGGAAAAAACAGCGAGCCGGAGTTACTAGCAAGTTGCTATCGCTCCTGTTTTGCGATTGCACGCGCCCACAACCTGCGCACTCTCGCCTTCCCAGCTATAAGCTGCGGCATCTATCGCTTCCCGGTCGACCAGGCCGTAGAAATCGCGCTACGCGAAACAGCCGAGCAAGCGAAAACAATGCAATCAAAAAATAATCTTCGCCTGCTTCGATGAATCGGTTTATGCGTCCTACCCCGTGCCGTGCGAAGCTTCAGTAGAAGACTATTGGCATTGGCGGCTATCAAAATAATACATAGGGGGCAAGCTGCAACAGCCTGTCCCCTCCGTACAGTAAATCTAAAAATTCAAAGTTATCTTCGCCGTCATCGCCCGCGGAGTTACATAGTGCGTCCCGCTGAACGTCGACAGAAAGTTAT
>CAWAEU010000070.1:0-10425 GCA_963780975.1 uncultured Acidobacteriaceae bacterium
CCAAACCCCAAACCCCAAACCCCAAACCCCAAACCCCAAACCCCTGTCGGAGAAAGTCGGCAGTCTAAAACTTTATCGTCAGTCTGAGGACTCCTTTGTTCTGCACCACAACGTAGACTTCTTGGCCGATCACCTGCTGCCGTTGATGAACTGTTAGCCAGCTCTCTGCCCAACTCGATGGGGATCAGTCTGTCTGCTCTCACGGCCACGACTCCTACGCTGTTGTAGAAGTTGACCATACGGCCACATCGAATCCCTTCTGGGGAATCAACACTATCGAGTGGAATCTGGCTCGTGTCATGAAAATTGCTTAGATGGTGGATCCAGTTGGAGAGTCTGTTCACCTTGAGACTTTTGGGGTTAAGCAACAAGAGATAGTTGTGAGCTTCTCCTTTCTTCTTGCAATAAGCTCCGACCAATAGGCTCCTCTCCGATGCTCCAACAGTCTTCAGGGTGATGTGGTCAAGCTTCAAAGCTTGCGCCATCCAGAGTGACCCTTCTTTCTCTGCGGATCTTGAGCTGGAGCTTTGAGCAGAGGAGGTCAATCACACTGAGAGTACTTTGGTTGACGGTCAAAGACGGCTGCTTGAGAGGTCGAAGTCGAAGGCATCTTTGGCGACAAGCTGGTGGACCAGTGAATTCTCAGCCATGGTCTTCTTGATGTCCACAGCAATGATCTCGTTCTTATTGGTGAGGTAGAACAGCCAGTGCTGGAAGACCTTGAAGTACTTGCCATAGGCTCTCAAAGACTCATAGTAATCATTCATCCTTAGTCCATGTGGAAACTGGAGGACTTTCGAGCTTTGGTCTGTCATGTTCCAGAAGGTAATGTCACTAGAATTACAGAAGACCAGAATGTCTTTCCACGAGGTTAAGGTCAATGGTCCTGGATGACGGTACCAGTGTTCTTCAAAGCCGAGTCTTGGTGTCGAAGACCATTACATAGTCCTCTGGGTCGATATAGGAAAGTTCTCTTTTCCTGAAGCTGCCGATGGGGTAGTAGCTGTTGAGGTCTGGCACTTAGATGAGGTCAATCGAGAGCTTGGCTCTTTTGCAGAGATGCTTGAAGTGTGCCAAAGAGCACCAGCTGTTGCCTGAGCAGCGGAAAGACCTGTAGGCAGCTATGAGGAAGAACTCGTTCATCGGATTATAATATGAGGGTTGTGCACGGATACCCAAGTCTCAAGTGAAGGGGTTTGGGGTTTGGGGTTTGGGGTTTGGGGTTTGGGGTTTGGGGTCCAAGGGATTCATGGCAACCATCCTACAGGGCAGCATCCCGATCAGGTCAATGACTTCGCGCACTTATCGCATGTATATGTGCTGACTAACGTTTTAGAGGTGAGGATGAATGGATCGGACTTGATCGCACCGTAGGCGCAGTGTTGGTTAGCCCCGCGCTTCAGCGTGGGGAAAAAGATCCCCATAACTTCATTACGGAGTCCCGTAGGGACGGCGCAACGACATGATTTATCCAGGAACGAATTGCCCAGACCTGACGCAACACTTCCCCATCGCCGTCTTCCCAACAAACGCTATACTGACGATTGAGCCTTCAACCGGTTCACAAAGAAGGAAATACCGTGTTCGATTCGGAATTTGAGCGCAGCCTCTTCGACCTGCGCAAAGCAAAACTAGTGGAGATCGAGAAGCTGGGGCAGGCCGCTTACCCCAACCAGTTCCCTGCCTCGCATACCATCCCCCATGTGCGCACCCAGTGGGGCGTAGCAACGGCCGAAGCTCTTGAAGCTGACCGCGTAACCGTAGCCGTCGCCGGCCGCATCATGGCCATCCGCGCCCAGGGCAAAGCCGGCTTTGCCACGCTGCAACAAAATGGCGAACGCCTCCAGATCTACGTCCGTCTCGACGCCGTCGGCGAGCAGGGCTTCTCGCTTTATAAGCTCCTCGACCTCGGCGATCACATCGGAGTCAGTGGCTACCTCTTCCGCACCCGCACCGGCGAGCTGACCATCCACGTCGACCGCCTGACCTTTCTCTCCAAAGCCATGCTGGCGATGCCCGAAAAATTCCACGGCCTGGCCGACGTCGAGCTGCGCTACCGCCAGCGCTACGTTGACCTCTTCGCCAACCTCGAAAGCCGCGAAGTCTTCGTTAAGCGCGCAAAAACTCTCAAAGCCCTGCGCCAATTCTTCGATGACCGCGGCTATCTCGAAGTAGAAACCCCGATGATGCAACAGATCGCCGGCGGAGCCGCCGCGCGCCCCTTCAGAACCCACCACAACGCCCTCGACCAGGACCTCTTCCTCCGCATCGCGCCCGAGCTCTATCTCAAGCGCCTGGTAGTAGGCGGCCTGGACCGCGTCTACGAGATCAACCGCAACTTCCGCAACGAAGGCGTGAGCACCCAGCACAACCCCGAGTTCACCATGCTCGAGTTCTACCAGGCCTACGCCAACTACCACGATCTGATGCAGATCACCGAAGAGATGATGGCGTTTGTCGCGCACGAGGTAAACGGCACAACGATCACAAACTTTCCAATTCCAAAAGGCTCTCACGCCGGTGAGTTTGTCGAGATTGACCTAGGAAAGTGGACGCGAATGACCATACGCGAAGCCATCATCAAATGGTGGCCCAACACCTTGCCAACTATCTCCGACTCTCATTTCAAGGATGGCAAAGCACTTACGTTATTTTTGAAAGATTGCTTGAAACAACTTCAATCCAGACCATTGGAAGCTCGTTTGGAAGAGCGCAAGAACGAGATAAGAGTGACATCCGAGGATCAGGCTTATTTGCTGCACGTCACGCCGCCAGTTCCAGGCGGCCCGAAGGAGATCGGCCAACTGAGTCTGGAGCTGTTGCTTCAGAGGATTGTCCAATCTCTGGATTCGGCGAATGCCACTCGGAAAAGCGGTGGCGGAGCTGTTCGAGTCGATTGCGGAAGGCCACCTCATCCAGCCCACCATCATCTACGATTACCCGGTAGAAGTCTCTCCGCTCTCAAAGCCAAGCCCGATGATCCCGATCACGTGGAGCGCTTCGAATTCTTCGCCGGCGGCTTCGAACTGGGCAACGCCTTCAGCGAATTGAACGACCCAGTCGAGCAGCACAAGCGCTTCAGCCAGCAGCTAACCGAGCGCGAACGCGGCGACGACGAAGCCCACCAGATGGACGAGGACTATGTGCGGGCGCTGGCTTACGGACTGCCTCCCACCGGCGGCGAAGGCATCGGAATCGACCGGCTAGTCATGCTCCTAACCGGCTCCAAATCCATCCGCGACGTAATCCTCTTCCCGCTGATGCGCAACAAAGAACAGGGACTAGGGACTAAGGACTAGGGACTATAAAGCAAGAGGTGAACAATGGGCGATTCGTTTCGGGATTTGACCGTTTGGCAGCGCGCTATTGAACTGACGCTGGCGATCTATAAGCTAACCGCTGCCTTCCCCGATTCCGAACGATTTGGCCTCACGAATCAGCTTCGCCGAGCTTCGGTTTCCGTTGCAAGCAATATCGCCGAAGGGTATGGCCGCGCGACCAAAGGGGAGTACATCCAGTTTCTGGGTCACGCTCGCGGGTCGGTTTCCGAGGTGGAAACCCAACTTGTGATCGCAAAGGCACTGAACTTCGGCGCGAAAGAGGTACTTTACGATGCAGAAGGGTTGTGCAGTGAAGTAGGCCGTATGTTGCGCGCTACTATGAAAACGCTTCAGTCGAAATCTACGTCCCTAGTCCCTAGTCCCTAGTCCCTCTCACAGGAGATCGAGTTACCTTGAACCTTCTCTTCATCGGCGACATTTTTGGCAGCGCGGGACGAAAGATCGTGCGCGAGCACATCGGCCATGTGCGCCAGGCGCACTCGGTCGACCTCACCGTCATCAACGCTGAAAACGCCGCTGGAGGCTTTGGCCTGACGCCGCAAATTGCCGATGAGTTATTCGAGATGGGCGCCGACGTTCTCACCACAGGCAACCATGTGTGGGATAAGCGCGATCTGGTCGACTATCTCAACTCCGTCCCCGCCGCCAGTCATGAGCGCCCCCGCCGCGTGCTGCGCCCGGCCAACTTTCAGCCCGGCCTTCCCGGCTATGGCGTCTATGAGGGAACCACGCAGGGCGGCGTGGACTACGCTGTCGTTGAGCTGATGGGCCGCGTCTTCATGAATGCGACCAACGATCCCTTCCACGCCGCCGACGACCTGCTGGCGGGCATCAAAGCCAAAGTGATCGTGGTCGATTTCCACGCTGAAGCCACCAGCGAGAAGGTGGCTATGGGCTGGTATCTCGACGGCCGCGTGACCGCTGTCCTCGGCACGCACACGCACATCCCCACCGCCGACCAGCGCATACTGTTTGAACGGCACCGCCTACCAGACCGACGTGGGCATGAGCGGCCCCTACGACAGCGTCATCGGCGTTGAAAGGGATCTGGTCCTCGCGCGCTTCCTCACCGGCATGCCCGGCAAATTCGAAGCCGCCAAGGGAAACCCCAAGATGTGCGCCGCCTTGGTCGCCTGCGATCCCGTTACCGGGCGCGCCACGGCAATTCAGCGCATTATGCTGGGAGAGTAAGCAAGAACAGTGGTCAGTGATTAGTGGTCAGTTGTTGGTGCTGTCCGGAACCGCCCCAATAGTTGGGGGCACTGGCTTGCCTGTCAGCGGTACCGCCTTGGGAACGGCGCTAACCTTCAGCAACCCCGTGAGCACATGCTTCGCCTTCATCAGCTTGCCCTTGCGGTTGAAGATCATGGTCCACTCCATGAGCCTCGGGCTCGCCGACACATCCATAAACGAAACCTCTTCGCCGTCGTGGATCGGAATCATCAGCTCAGCCGGAACGGCCGCGGGCAATTTATTGATGTCGGGTATCTCGGTCAGCTTCGTGGCTACCGGATGGCCTCCGGCAAGCGCCGCGTAGCACAGGCCTGTTCCAAGCCAGTCGGGCGCATCGTCGGCATCTTCCTCCGCCCTGATGTGATTGAAAGCCGAGATGGTCAGCGCGTTGATGGGCGCCGGCGACCACAGCGAATAGCCGCGCATTTGGATGGGAATAATGCGCACCCGCCCTTCGCCCTGGCGCGGAACCGAAGCCGTAAACATGCTCACATTGCCGGTGCCATCGTTGCGTGTAAAGCGCAGAAAAATATGATTCCTGAAAGCCGGGCACACTACCTGCTGGTAACTCCATCTGCCCTGGTTAAACTCCAGGCCCACATAGCTCACATGCTCGCTGATTGAGGTCTCCGCGTCCGCCGCCACAAGCCGATCCTGCTCCGTCATGCGGTCGTACGCGCGATACTCAATCGGCAGCACATGCGTCGGTGCTTTGCTGTCGACGGTATAAGGCTGCGGAACTTTAGCCTCAGGCACTTGCCTCACCTTGAGACCGCCCGCGGAATACTCCTCCCCCGTATCCATCTGGGCCGCCAAAGGGGCGCAGACAGAGGCGATGGCTGCCATTGCCGCCACAATGCGAAGGATGAAAGCTCGATCCATGCTGCCCCTAGACTACCACCACTGCGTAGAGCAGATTTTGGGTAGAGCGGGCCGGGAAAACAAAAAGGGCAACTCGCCGTGGCAAGCTGCCCTTCATAGTCCAGGAGCGGGATGTTCCTATTCTGAAATCCCCAAATTAGTGCGTCGTGGTCTTGTGTGCGGCAGACGGCTTGTGCACAGGAACCTTCTTCTTCTCCGGCTGAACAAATCCGTCGCGAAGCACAATCTGCGCGGTCGCCGTCGTGGTGGCCGTGGCCGGAACCTGCGTATAGGAGTCGTAGGTGCCATCCAGCTCCGCTTCTCCCTTGGCATGTTCTCCGAACACTGAGCCGACAGCCGGAATATCCTTGTCCGGCAACGGCGTCTTCAGATTGACAATGAAGTCGGGCACGTTGGCGTCCTTGGCGTCCTGGGTCACGGCTACCTTGATCACCGAAGCGCTGGCATCGATCACCTTTCCCGGAACCGGGGTTGATTGATCCCTCATAACCGCCCACAGCTTGTCGACATCATCCTTCACGCCGTTGGCCAGGATGAACTCCTTGTCTTCAAGGTTCAGCGTGGTCAGGTCGGGAGTCTCGGCCACCGCGGTGTGCGCAAAGTCAGCCGGGGTGGGCGCAGGTGCGATGCTAAAGCTGGCCGGAGGAAATGTGGTGGCCGCTGCCTGGGCCTTGACGGCGTCAAGACCATCCAGTTTGCCGTGATACTTCTTGTAGTACCGCTCCAGCTGGGGCTCGATCTGGGCCTTGTACTGCGCGGGAGCAAAATCCCAAACCCGCGCATAGAACCAGATGGCCTCTATCAGATCCTGGGTAGGCCCGGGCTGGCTATATGCCAGCGCCAGTTGCAGTGTGTCGGGCAATCCCGTGCTCTTGCTCTGGTCGTCTGTATAAAGCATTAGCTCGGCCTTATACTTTGACTCGGCACCCTTCAGGTCTTTCTTTGAAACCATGTCATCCAAGGCGATGGCCGAGTCAAAAATCGGCATCGCCGCGCCAATCTGATTCTTCCAGACACCACCGTCGATTCCGGCAGGCTTGGTAAGCGTTAGGCCTTTGGTGGCAAGAGCCGCCGCATCGTCACAGGTCTGCGGGTCAGTGCTCAAGCCGGTCTTCTGATCCACGGTCTTGGCACAACGCCCATTCTTGATGTAGACCGAGATTAGTATGGCCGGCAGGTTTTTCGGATCAATCTGAAGCACCCGGCTGGCAGCGCTGAGCGCCTTGTCGGAATCACCCGTTCCCTGGGGAGGAGGCGTGGAGTAGATACCCAGGAGCATGTCAAGAATGGCAGGTTTGACCACGCTCTGTGGATAGGATTGCAAAAAGCCCTCAAGTTGAGAGGCTTTGGTTTTGGGATCGGTCTGTGAGGTAGCTAGTTGATAGGCATTGAACTCACCAGGATTTTGATCGTGATCGAATCCTGTGCTCGCAGTCTGGGCGCGGATACAAGGCCAATAAACGCCGATGCCATCAATAACGCAAAGACGAACTTCTTCATTCAGTACTCCTGGGATATTGCCGAGATGGAAATAATAATCAAGCACGCGATGGTGGAAATTCAACCATTCATAATGGAGGTTGAGAGCCAGGGCGACGGGTAAAGAATGCCGCAGCCATCCAAATACAGTGATGGAAGGATTATAGAAAGCTTAGCCCTCCATGACAAGCAAAGTTGTTGAGTGGATGTAAGAAATCTTTATCCAGCCGCACAGGTGGCCCAGTGTCGTCGTTCCTGGCTCTGGCTCCAAAAGGCTGGTTTGCCGCTAATCCAGACAATAACGGCCTCTGCTTCCTCTGCACCCGTTAACTGTCCCCAGTGAACAGTTAACTATTCCCCAGTCCCTTAGTCCCTAGCCCCTTAGTGTTATTTGAGCAGCCGCACCAGCTCCGCCTGCTCGGCCAAAAAGGCGTCGTGGCCATGGGCACTGGTCATCTCGCGATAATCGGCCTGCACCCCGGCGGCGCGAATGGTCTCGGCAAACTGGCGCACCTCTTCGGGCGGAAAAAGCCAATCCGAGCTGATGCCCACAAAGCTCAGCTTGGCGCGTATCCGGCTGAAAGCCTCCTTGGAGAGACGAATACCCGTGCAGCGGATCCCAGGTATCCATAGTGCGCAAAATGGCCAGGTAAGCATTGGCGTCAAAACGCTCAATAAACCGGTTACCCTGGTGGTCAAGATAGCCGGCAATGTCGAACCGCCCGCCAATAAGCCCTCCGCCTTGGTCGTCCAATCCCCACGGATCCTCGCCGTTGCGGTTCGGATTACGCCCAAAGCGCTCGTCAAACAGAGATGCGGATTTGTAGCTGAGCATCGCGATCTGCCTTGCCAGCGCCAGTCCCCGCCGCGGCGGTTTCTGCGGCAGGTAGCGGCCACCCTCCCACTCCGGATCGTGCTGGATGGCCTTACGCTGCAAATGATTCAGCGCCAGCCCCATGGCCGACAGAGGAGTTACGCCAATAATCAGCCCCCGCTCCACGCGCTCGGGATAAAGAATCGACCAATCCAACGCCTGCATTCCACCAATGGAACCGCCCAGCACCAGCCGCAGTTTCCTTATTCCCAGCGAATCCAGCAGCCGCGCCTGCGCCCGCACATTGTCTCGAATTGAAACCAGCGGAAAATCAGGACCGTAAACCTCGCCCGTCTCCGCATCAACCGAGCCGGGCCCCGTCGATCCGTAACACGAGCCCAGCATGTTGATACAGATTACAAAGTCGTGATCGAGCGACAAAACAGCTCCCGAGGCAAAGATCTCAGGCCACCACTCCCCCACCAGCGCCGAACCCGACAGCGCGTGACAAACCAGCACCGCGTTGTCTTGAGCCGCATTTAGCCGGCCATACACCGCATAATGCAGCGTAAGCCGGCCAATGTGCGCCCGCACTCCAGCAACAGGTGCTCGTCGAGCACAAAGTCGCCCTCGTAGGTAGGGACCGGAACCGGCGTGCGCACAGGCGTCGCGTCAGTCCCGGGTTGTTGTTCGGCCATCACACTCATTGTGCAACAAGACCCTTCTATTTGTTTGCGCCCTTGAAGGCATGGCCATTCGCGGCCTCAATCGCCTGATCAAGATCGGCAAGAATATCGCGTATATCTTCAATGCCCACCGAGAGCCGCACCTGCTCCGGCGTGACGCCGGTTGAGGCCTGCTCTTCCGCTGAAAGCTGCTGATGCGTGGTCGATGCCGGATGAATCACCAGCGACTTCACATCGCCGATGTTCGCCAGCAGCGAAAACAGCTTCAGCGTATTGATCAGCTTCTTCCCCGCCTCATATCCGCCCTTGATCCCGAAGGTCACCAGCGCTCCACTCCCATTGGGCAGATATTTCTGCGCCCGCTTGTAATAGGGGCTCGACTCCAGCCCCGGATAGTTCACCCAATCCACGCCGGGATGCTTCTCAAGGTGCTTGGCCACCGCCAGTGCATTCTCTGAGTGCCGCGCCACCCGCAGATGCAGCGTCTCAATGCCTTGCAGAATCAAAAACGCATTGAACGGCGAAAGCGCCGCCCCGGTGTCGCGCAACCCTTGCACACGCGCCTTCAAAATAAACGGCAGCGGCCCAAAAGCCTCAGTGTATGAAAGCCCGTGGTACGACGGGTCAGGCTCGGTAAAATCCTTGAACCGCCCCGATGCCGCCCAGTCAAACTTGCCCGCGTCCACAATCACGCCGCCGATTGAGTTGCCGTGTCCGCCCAGAAATTTTGTAGCCGAGTTCAGCACAATATCCGCGCCCCACTCGATAGGCCGCACTAGCGCCGCCGAAGCTGAAGTGTTGTCAATTATCAGCGGCAGCTTGTGCTCATGCGCAATCGCGGCCAACTGCTCGATATCCGCCACGTCCAGCTTGGGATTGCCCAGCGTTTCGGTATAAATTGCCCGCGTCTTATCGTTAATCAGCGCGCGCAACCCTTTAAAGTCGTCCGCATCAACAAACTTCACCTTGATGCCCAGCTTGGCAGCGTGTAGTGGAACAAATTATAAGTCCCGCCATAAAGCGAAGTGGTGGAGATAATCTCCTCGCCCGCCGAGGCCAGCGTAGTAATCGCCAGCGTCTCCGCCGCCTGCCCTGAAGCTGTTGCCAGCCCCGCCGCTCCACCTTCCAGCGCCGCCACCCGCTTTTCAAACACATCTGTAGTCGGGTTCATGATGCGCGTGTAAATGTTCCCAAACTCCTTCAGCCCAAACAGCCGCCCCGCATGATCGGCGTCCTGAAAAACGTAGGAAGTGGTCTGGTAAATGGGCACGGCTCGCGCCCCGGTCGTCGGGTCGGGCACTGGCCGGCATGAACGGCAAGCGTAGCAAACTGCTGTTTCTTCTCTTCTGGCATAATCGGCTCCTTCAAGCTTTGTTGAGTGCAATGAAGTCTGTGCGCTGCTTCAGGATAAATGGGATCGGCTTCGTTCCAAATGCAAAACGGCCCGAATCCTATTAGGACCCGGGCCGCCTGACTTCAAGATCGGTTGCGTTTATCGCATCTGCCTCTCAGGAATCAAACGGACGGGTCCGCACTCCATGCACATACACATGGCCATGACCGCAGTTCCGAATTCCCGTGAGTTCAACATAAATAGCAGTATCAAGGGAAACAGAGATCGCTGTCAATTACAAATCCGGCTTCAGCAGATCGAACCACCCCGCCACAGTGTTCTAATCGTCACATGGCGAATCTCAATAATTTTCGCCTGGTCGTCTTCCGCGCCGTCGCCAGGCAACTCAGCTTTCGCAAGGCCGCGGAAGAGTTATATCTGACGCAACCCGCGGTCAGCCTCCAGATCAAGGCGCTCGAAGAAGATATAGGCGTCCAGCTATTCGATCGCACAAATCCACATTGCGCTCACCGAGGCGGCAGAATTTTACTGGCCCACTGGCAACAGGCAAATGCGCTGTTTCTTGAGGCCGAGCAGCAAATTGGCGCAATCAGCGGAGACCACGCCGGAGAACTGGCCCTGGGCGCCTCCACCACC